>CAZRFU010000020.1:0-13360 GCA_964599475.1 uncultured Thermoanaerobaculia bacterium | reverse complement strand
GATCGCCTTGGCGGCGCTGCTCGGCGTGCTCGTCGTCGCCGCTGCCAGAGCTTCGCGACTGCGGTGGGCGCCGGGCGACGAGTTGCTCGGCGGAGCGCTGCTGATACTGGCGCTCTACTTCTTCGCTCCCAACCACTTCGTCACGCAGGCCGGTGGCACGACTGGAGGGTGGATTCTCCACCGACTCAGTCTCCTCTTCGTGGTGGCGACGCTCTGCTGGCTGGGCGGCAGGCTCCACGCAGGATCTCTGGTACGCTGGGCGACGCTTCTCGCGCTGCTGATCGCAGTCGTGCAGTTGGGCTTACACCGCGGCTCCTGGTCTCGAATTCACGATCTCTATCGGGAGATGGATGACGTCACTTCTCACGTTCCCTGGAACGCCCAGTACGTGACCCAGGTGCTCGATAGCCGGGGCGTTCCCGGCCGACGAGTCTCGGACAAGGTGGCGGTCTTCGAGCACGTGGGTGCACGGCTGGGACTCGGCGGTACACGAATCGATCTCGGCAACTTCTCTGCCACTACCGCGGTCTTCCCAGTCGCCTACCGGCGCGAGGTTTCGCCGCAGGGACTCCTCTGGCGTCCCGGCTCTCGGCTGATCGCGCCGACCGACTACGAGGCCTCGACCGGTGTTCGCATCGACGCTGTTCTGATCTGGGGTCTCCCTCCCGAATACCGCTCCGATCCGCGCTTGGCGTCGTTCTTCTCAGAGCTCGAAGCTCTGGGGTTCTCGATTGGTCCACCCTCTCCTCGCGGATGGGCGAACGTGGCCACCCGCTCGTCTCACTGACTCCGCGTCTCCAGGACGACGGCGCTGTGTGCCTCGACCCGAATCAAGCGGTGATGGATCAGGTCGGCCTGAGATCCGCCCGGCCATCCGCTCGGCTCGGATGAGGCGTCGAATAGGACCCGCCATCCCTCCCCCGAGCCACCCGGCAGACCGAGGACCCGTGGGCGCGCCGTAGCATTGAAGCCGACGCAGATCGCCGGGGCAATACCGCTCGCGGCCCACTCCACCACGAGCATCGGTTCGGTGTCTCTGGCGGCCGCGCCGTGGTGGCCGCGGTGCCAGTCGAGCTCGGCCGCGCCCTCGCAGCCCGCATCCCGCATTTGCGGCCGACCTCGACGCCACGCCACGAGCGCCTTGACGAAGGCGCGAAGCTCGAGGTCCGGGTGGTCCCACACGACCCACCCAACTTCGTCGTCACGGCACCACGGGTTGTTGTTGCCCTTCTGGCTGCGCCCGATCTCGTCTCCGGCGAGGATCATCGGGACGCCTCGAGAGGCGACGAGCGCGATCAGCATCGAACGGACCCGGCGCCGACGCACGGTGAGCACGGCCGGGTCGTCTGTCGGCCCCTCGACGCCGGCGTTCGAGCTGTGGTTCCACGAGTTGCCATCGCGGTTGTCCTCGCCGTTACCGAGGTTGTGTTTGCGCTCATAGGCCACGAGGTCGGCCAGAGTGAAGCCATCGTGACAGGTGAGAAAGTTGACCGAGGCAAGCGGCCCGTTGTCGACGCTGCCGAAAAGGTCCGGTGACCCGGCCAGACGTGTGGCGAGGTCGTGCGCCAACCCCGCCTCGCCACGCGTAAAGCGCCGCACGTCGTCGCGAAAGCGCCCGTTCCACTCACTCCACCCTGCCAGGCGAGCGAAGGAGCCGAGCATGTACGCCCCGCCGGCATCCCACGGCTCGGCCAGGATCAGGCGCGACTTCAGGACCTCGTCATCACGGAGCTCAGCGAGAATCGGCGGTTCCTCGAGCAGTTGGCCGTCGTCCCCGCGTGCCAGGACGGCCGCCAGATCGAGCCGGAAGCCGTCGACCCCGATTCCCTCGACCCACCATCGCATCGACTCGCGGATCAGTCGGCGGACCAGCGGATGCTGGGCTCGAACAGTGTTTCCACAGCCGGTGTAGTCCCGGCCCGCGGCACCTGGTGCGAGCAGGAAAGCCGCCTCGGGGGCCAGGACCGAAAGGCCGGCGACACCCGGCCGATCCGGGCGCTCGCCGGTGTGGTTGTAGACCATGTCGACGATCACCTCGAGACCACGCGCGTGTGCCGCCGCCACGAGATCCCGCACTTCACCGATCGCCGCGCCCGCCCGCCCGTCGGCCGCGTAGGCAGCCTTGGGAGCAAACCAGCTGATCGGCTGGTATCCCCAGAAGTTGAGCAAACGCGCCCCGGTCTCCGGACTGACCTGCTGGACCTCGGTCTCGTCGAACTCGCACACCGGCATCAGCTCGAGCGTGGTCACACCGAGCTCGGCGATCTGGTCGAGCTTCTCGATCAATCCACGGTACGTGCCCCCTGCCCGGACCCCGCTGCTCGGGTGCCGGGTGTAGCCGCGGACGTGCAGCTCGTAGATCACTCGGTCGGCCGGATCGATAGCAGGTCGCACCACCTGCGGGCGCTCGTCGTCGACCACCAGCGACCACCAATCGCGCGGCTCCTGCCCCCAACGCTCCCCTCCCGCCAGCGCCCTGGCCCACGGATCGAGGGCGACCACACGCTGGGCACCGACACGATAGCGGTAAGCGCTGCCGGGGCCAAGGCCGGGGATATCCAGCGCCCACAGCCCCGGCGCAATCCGCGCCATGGAGCGGCAGCGCGTTCGCCCATGCGGCCCCTGCAGCTCGACGAGGACCGGACCGGTCGTGGCGACGACCTCGAAGCGCACACCGCCTCCCGAGACGGACGAGCCAAGCCGGCCGCTGTGGGCGACGGCAAGCTCTGCGAGTCGACGGGCGCGCTCTTCGGTCAGCGAATCGACCCGTCCTCGGCGACCGTCCACGTCTCACCCGAGCGCAGCAGCTCGTCGAGGCTTCCGGGCCCCTTGCGATCGAGCTCGCTCTCGGTCTGGAGGCGAAGTTGTTCGTCCCACACCGGCCCTTGGACCGAACGGAAGACGCCGATCGGAGTCGGTGCCGACGGCCCGCCGTGGTGCGACAGCATGAACGCCATGCTCGGGTCCTGCCGTGTCGTGTCCCAGGTGATGCAGCGCAGCTCGTCGGCTGGATCGAGGATCGCCACCTCCTCGAGCTGCAAGTCGTTTCCGAGCCGCAGACCTCGCCGCGCGCCCTCCGGTCCCCACACCACCGGCTTGCCGTGCTCGAGCTCGAGAATCGCAGCTTCGCGCCGCTCCTTCTCAGTGAGGTGGGCCCAAGCACCGTCGTTGAAGATGTTGCAGTTCTGGAAGATCTCGACGAACGCGGTGCCGCGGTGCGCGGCGGCGGCGAGCAGCGTCGCTTTCAGGTGCGGCAGGAACACGTCGATGCTGCGAGCGACGAAGGTCGCCCCAGCTCCGAGCGCCAGCGAGATCGGGTCGAATGGCGCGTCGATGGATCCGAACGGCGTTGACTTGGTCTTCTTGCCGAGCTCGGAGGTCGGTGAGCTCTGGCCCTTGGTGAGGCCATAGATGCGGTTGTTGAACATCAGGATCTTGAGCCCGACGTTGCGCCGCAGCAGGTGGATGAAGTGGTTGCCGCCGATCGACATCGCGTCGCCGTCGCCGGTCACCACCCATACCTCGAGATCGGGGCGGGTCGCCTTCAATCCCGTCGCAAATCCAGGGGCGCGGCCATGGATGGTGTGGAACCCGTAGGTGTTCATGTAGTACGGGAATCGACTCGAACAGCCGATGCCCGACACCACCACGAACCGCTCCTTGGGGATCCCCAGCTCCGGCATCACCGACTGAACCGCAGAAAGGATGGCGTAATCACCGCAGCCCGGGCACCAGCGCACGTCCTGGTCCGACTGGAAGTCCTTCTTGGTCAACACAGCTGCCTCAGACATGGCTGAGCACCTCTTCGATCTTCGCGAGGATGTCCTTGCGGAAAAACGGCTTGCCCTGAACCTTCGAGTACGAGATCACGGGGGTCAGAAAAGTCCCCTGGATCACCAGCGCCAATTGGCCGCAGTTCATCTCCGGCAGGAGGATCCGCGGGTAGCTGCGCAATATCTCCCCGAGGTTGGTCGGGAAGGGCGACAGGTGGCGCAGGTGGGCACGTGCCACCCGATGCCCGCGACGCCGGGCCTCGTTGACCGCGCCGATGATCGCCCCCTCGGAGCTGCCCCAGCCCAAGACCAGCAGGTCAGCGTCGGCGGGTCCGTCGACTTCGATGGGCTTGATCCGGGCGGCGATCCGCTGCACCTTCTCCGCCCGCAGGTGCACCATGCGCTCGTGGTTGAGCGGATCGTAGGAGACGGCCCCACTGCCCTCGGCCTTCTCCAGGCCGCCAATGCGATGCTCCAGGCCCGGTGTGCCCGGTACCGCCCACGGTCGGGCGAGGGTTTCGGGATCGCGGTTGTAGGGCCGGTAGCCGTCCGGGCTGGTGGCGAAGCTCGGCTCGATGCGGGGCAGGCCGGCGACGTCGGGTAGTCGCCAGGGCTCGGCGCCGTTGCCGAGGTAACCGTCTGAGAGGACGATCACCGGGACCCGTGACTCGATCGCCAGTCGGCAGGCCTCCAGCGCCACGGCGAAACAGTCGGCGGGGGACGCCGGCGCGACGACCACCACCGGCGACTCGCCGTTGCGGCCGTAGAGCGCCTGCAGCAGGTCCGACTGTTCCGTCTTGGTCGGCATCCCGGTCGACGGCCCGGCCCTCATCACGTCGATGATCACCAACGGTAACTCGGTCATCACGGCGAGGTTGATCGCCTCCATCTTGAGGGCGAGCCCGGGCCCCGAGGTCGAGGTGACGCCGAGCGCCCCGCCGAACGACGCTCCAATCGCCGAGCAGACCGCCGCGATCTCGTCCTCGGCCTGGAAGGTGGTCACCCCGAAGCGCCGAAGGCCGGCCAGCGAGTGCAGCAGATCGCTTGCCGGCGTGATGGGATAGGTGCCGAGGAACACCGGCAAGCCCGAAAGTCTCCCGGCCGCCACGATTCCCCAGGCCAGCGCCTGGTTGCCGTTGACGTTGCGGTACAGGCCCGGACCGAGCTTGGCGGGTTCGACGTCGTAGCGCACCTGGAACGCCTCGGTGACGTCGCAATAGGTCCAGCCGGCCCTCAGCGCCCGAATGTTGGCGTCGACGAGCGCCGGCTTGGCAGCGAAGCGTTTGCCGACCCACTTCTCGGTGTGCTCGAGAGGGCGGCTGAACAGCCAGTAACACATTCCGAGGGCGTAGAAGTTCTTGCACCTGACCTGGTTGCGCACGTCCAGGCCAACTTCGGCCACCGCTCCTTTGGTGAGGGTGGTCAACGGCAGAGGAAACAGCCGGTAGCCGTCGAGAGAACCATCCTCGAGGGGGTTGGTCTCGTAGCCGATGCGCTTGAGGTTACGCGGCGTGAACTCGTCGGTGTCGACGATGAGGACTCCGCCGACCTCGAGGTCCGGCAGGTTCACCTTCAGCGCCGCCGGATTCATCGCCACCAACACCTGTGGAGCGTCACCCGGAGTGTGGACGTCGAAGTCGGCGATGCGGATCTGGAATGCCGAAACGCCCGGCAGAGTGCCTGCAGGCGCGCGGATCTCCGCGGGAAAGTCCGGGAGGGTCGAAAGGTCGTTGCCCAAGACCGCCGAGGTCGAGGTGAACTGGCTTCCGGTCAACTGCATGCCGTCGCCGCTGTCTCCAGCGAAACGGATGACGACATCGGAAAGTCGCTCGACGGCGGGTTTGGCGCGTTCGAGAATCGTCGTGGTCATCGGTGGGGCGTGCTCCTCGCGCTTCGAGCGCTCGATCCGAATGCCCGCTGGCGGGCCAGCGCGAAGCGTACCACCTGTGACAGCCGGTTGGCCCCGGCTCAGGGGGTGGCTCGCTCCATCAGTCGGATCACGGTGCTACGGGGGACCGGGGACCAGGCACCGGGAACCAGGGCGGGGACCAGGGACCGGCCGAAGCGCCAGCTGCCACGGGCGCACACGCCGGAGCACCCTGCGTTCGGCCGATCCGGTCGACCACCGCGAGTATTGCTCTCCCACCAAGAGTCGGGTATACTTGCCATGCCTTTCCCGCATACTCCGGAGACACCTCACCATGAATCGAGCGCAACGCCATACCGCCAATGTCGTCGCCCTGCTCCTGCTGGCGAGCACAGCCCAAGCACAAACAGAGATCGACTTCTGGTGGGAAGGAGAGCTCCGAACCGGCATCACCTACGAGGAAGAGTACCAGCTCCAGTACCTCGCGGTGTCTCCAAACGCCTCGGGAGAGGCTCACCTTGCTCTCGCCGAGATCGGCGTCGGCGACTTCGAGTACCTGGGAGACCACAATCCGACGTGGGGCTATTTCATGCGCGAAACCGCGAGCGGCACACCCCCGATTGGCGGCTCGACCGGCCAGCTCATCGCTGCCCTGTCCGCCGCCCAGGCCGGGCCGGACCTGTTCTGGTCAAGCGGATTCACCTCCGGTTGCCTCGCGGTCTTGCCCTGGCCCTACGTCGAGGTCGATCTTGCCGCCGGCACCGCGCCCGGCCAGGCTTATCAACTCGCTCAGGACTTCGACTCCACCCTCCACGCCTGGATCGATGCGGATACCGTCCTGCTGCGCCCGGCTGCGCGCGGCGTGTTCGAGCTCGCCACAACCGCGCTCGCGATCCGTGAATCGGCGTTGGTCGAGGAGGCCCAGTTCCTCGCCACCTGGAACAATTGCGCTTGTGGCTGCCCCAGCGGCGATCCCACTGGCGGCGGCGGCGTTCCCACCGTTCCCCCGGCGGCCGGCGCACCGAGCCCACTCGAGATACCGACCGTCGGCCGCCTCGGCGCCTTGGTGCTCGGCGCCGTGCTGCTAGCTCTCGGCCTGGTCCGGCTGCGAGCCTGATTCCGCTGTTCGGGATAGGTGCCGGGGACCAGGCTCCGGATACCGGGGAGCTGAGCTTCATCTCCCGAGGTGCATGGGGACCTGCTCAGGAAATGGGGACCCGGGACCCGGGACCCGGGATCCGACCAGGCCGGAACGGAGACCGGACGGCGGGCTTGATTTTCATCCGCCGGGGGGCAGCACGGAGGGGTGCACGGGGAACTGGTCAGAGAATGCCCCCCCGAGCGCGCTCCGACGAGTACCTTGCACACGGTACCCTGAGTACCCCGACCCGGCACCCTGGTACACTCGGAGCCATCGCGAGGAGGTGTCGATGGCGTCTTTCCTGCTGTGGTTGGTGCTGCTGGTTCTGTGCTGGCCCCTGGCACTGCTCGCGCTTCTCCTCTATCCGCTCCTGTGGCTGCTGTCACTGCCATTTCGCCTCGTCGGCGGAGTCCTCGACGGCGCCTTGCGTCTCCTGCATGCAGTGCTGACCCTGCCGGCGCGGGTCCTCGAGGGCCCGCGGCGCGGCCGCTGAACGGCCATGCCTGCCATCCTCGCCCTCGTTCCGGGTACCTCGGCCGAAGGTCTGCGCGCGGGCCTCCAGGATGCCGCGCTCGATGCCTTCGTCACTCCAGAGCCGGCCAGGCTCCTGTCGGCGCTGGAGCTCTCCTCCCCGCAGATCCTGGTGATCCATCAACAGTTCCTGGGCGACAAGGGAGTCCGGCAGCACCTCGGCGACAGCCGCTGGATTTCGGTCGTCGCCGCCACCAATGCCGAGGCGCTCGAGCTCGACGAGGTCGAATCCCTCCGGGTGATTCCGGCCGAGCTCGACGCCCCCACCCTGGTCCAACGCCTGACACTGACCGAGCACGGCCTTTCGATCGGCGTCCAGCCGTCGGCCGACCTCACCACCCTGGTGTGCGACATCGCCCAGACGCCGGTGCTGGAGGTCGTACGGGGCTTGTGTCGGCGGCAGGCTGCGTGTGAGCTGAGGCTCGACGGTGGCGTCATCCAACTCGGCGGAGGCGACGTGCTCGCCGCGCGCTCGCGCAAGGCACGCGCCATCAAAGCCTTCTGCCGTCTGGCGCGGCGGCGCACCGGCAATCTGACGGTCGTCCTCGCCGAGCCTGCGCCCCGCGAGATCGGCATGGGACTCGACCAGCTGCTGCTGCGGGCACTCGAAGATGCCCAGGAGAGTCCTCCCGATCCGCGCTCGGCCCTCGAGCTCTACCAGCCCGGCCTCCATCGCGCGCCGGGCCTGCTCGACTACCAGCGAGAGCTGCTCCAGGCGGTCGAGGAGGCGCCCACGGTCGGCGACGTGCTCGACGCCTTGCCCTGGCCGGATGGATTGATCGCGAAGCGGCTGGCGCGCCTCGTCGAGGCCAAGCTGGTGGTGGTGGTCAAGCCGCGCAACGGCGCCACCGTCGTCACCGACTCCGCCGCCGATCTTCCCGGCCGGGTCACCCGAGCTCTCGGGATCACCGTCGTGCCGCTGACGGTCCAGTTCGGTGCCAAGAGTTACGTCGACGGGGTCGAGATCACACCGTCTCGGTTCTACGAGCTCCTGAGATCCTCCAGCGACCATCCCCGCACGCAACCGCCGCCGGCCGACAGCTTTGCGGTCTGCTTTGCCGAACGGCTGGCGGATCAGGACGTCGTGGCCGTGCACCTCTCAGCAAAGCTGTCCCAGACGGTTGCCAACGCCACGGATGGCGCCAGTGAAGTGCTGGCCTCGAGGACCCGCCCAGAAGCCGCGATCGAGGTCGTCGACGGGGCCAACTTGTCGACCGGCACCGGCCTGCTGGCTGTGGCTGCAGCACGAATGGCGGAGCGCGGCCTCGGCGCTCGGGACATCGCCCAGCGCCTGCGGGCGATGGCGCCCCGCGTTCACACTCTGTTCGTCGTCGACACGTTCGACTACCTGGTCCGCGGCGGTCGAGTGGGAGCTGCGCGCGCCCTGGTTGGGAAACTCCTGGGAATCAAGCCGATTCTCGGAATCATCGGCGGGGAGATCGCAGCAGTAGACAAGGCCCGCGGCGGGCGGACCGCTCACCCCAAGATGATCGAAATCCTGGCCACCCGCGTCGATCCAGCGAAGCCCGTCATGGCTGCAGTAGCCCACGCCAAGGCGCCGGTATGGGCCGATCGCCTGCGGAGTCTGCTGGCGCAACGGTTTCAGGTCAGGGAGTGCATCCTCACCGATATCGGGCCCGTCATCGGCACTCACGCCGGTCCTGGTGCCGTCGGCGCAGCCCTGTTCCAACCGGACCCCGACGAGTGGCAGTGGATCGAGCCGACCGAAGCCGAGGTGGATTCCGACGAGTGAGGCCTTGGATGCCGGCCGGCGCTCGAGGCAACCATTCCGCTCGTCTTCCGTACGACCTATCGGTCGAGATCAAATTTCGTGAGGAGCGTGTCGATGTCCTGGAAGCTTTCCGTCCTTCTCGCCGGCCTGGCAATCACCCCGGCCGTGGCCCAAGATGACCCGCACCTCTGGCTCGAGGACGTCGACGGCGATGCGGCCCTCGACTGGGTGCGCGCGCGCAACAGCGAGTCGGAGAAGGCGATCACCGCAGATCCCTCGTTCGAAGCACAGCGCCAGCGGATTCAGGCGATTCTCGACGACACCAACAAGATCGCCTACCCCACCTTCCGCGGCACGTGGGTCGACAACTTCTGGCAGGACCAGGACCACGTGCGTGGCATCTGGCGCCGTACGACTCCCGAGAGCTTCCGCACGGCCAATCCCGCGTGGCGTACGCTGCTCGACCTCGATGCTCTCGGCGCCGCCGAAGGCGAAAGTTGGGTGTGGAAAGGCGTCACGTGCCTCGAGCCCGAGGAGGAGTTGTGCCTCGTCCGACTCTCGCGCGGTGGCGGTGATGCCGTTGTGGTCCGCGAGCTCGACACCGTGTCGGGAACATTCGTCGAGGACGGGTTCACCATTCCGGAGGCCAAGACCGGGGCCGCCTGGCGCGATCGCGACACACTCCTGGTCGGAACCGACTTCGGCCCGGGAAGCCTCACCGATTCGGGCTACCCGCGGACCATCCGCGTGTGGAAACGCGGCACCGCGCTCGCCGATGCACCCACGATCTTCGAAGGCGAAGCGACCGACGTCGCCGTCAGCGCCGGTGTCAGCCACAGTCACGGCCGCCGCTACGAGATCATCAGTCGCGCGCCGACCTTCTTCACGCAGGAGCACTACCTGGTCCTCGAGGGCCGGCTGGTCAAGCTCGACCTTCCACGCGACATTCAGCTGCGGGGAATCTTCCACGACCACCTGCTCGTCTCGGGCCGCTCCACCTGGAGCTCGGGGGGGCGCGAGATCGCCGCCGGCGCCCTAGCCGCACTTGCCATCGACGGCCTGCTGCGTGGCGCACCGACGCCCGAGATCCTGTTCACGCCGAGCGACAGGGTCAGCCTCTCGGGTGTCGACGTCACAGCCGATCACGTCGTCGTGAGTGTTCTCGACAACGTCAAGGAGCGCCTCGAGGCCTTCGGTCGCGGCGAGCAGGGATGGAGCTCGACGATCGTCGACCTTCCCCGCAACGGATCCGTTGGCGTGGTGGCCTCATCGACGTCACGAAGCGAGTTCTACGCGATCTACACGGACTACCTCACCCCCACCACCCTCATGCTGGTCGAGGGAGCGACGACAACCACCGTACGCCGCCTCCCCAGCTACTTCGACGCCGAGGGGCTCGCCGTGGAGCAGTTCGAAGCGACATCGAAAGACGGCACCAAGGTCCCGTATTTCCTGGTTGGTCGCGCCGACCTGCCGCGCAACGGCAAGAATCCGACCCTCCTGTACGGGTACGGTGGGTTCCAGGTCTCGCAGACGCCGGGCTACTCAGCGACCACGGGCACCGGCTGGCTCGAACGGGGCGGCGTCTACGTCGTCGCCAACATCCGCGGTGGTGGTGAGTTCGGTCCCGACTGGCACCGAGCTGCCCTCAAGCAGCACCGCCAGCGGGCCTTCGACGACTTCATTGCCGTCGCCGAGGACCTCATCGCACGGAAGATCACCACACCGGAAAAGCTCGGAATCATGGGCGGCAGCAACGGCGGTTTGCTGGTCGGTGCAGTGATGACACAACGGCCAGACCTTTTCGGCGCGGTCGTGTGCCTCGTGCCTCTGCTCGACATGCAGCGCTATTCCCTGTTGCTCGCCGGAGCCAGTTGGATCGACGAGTACGGCGACCCGGCAGACCCGGTCGCGTGGGAGTGGATCAAGACCTGGTCGCCGTATCACAACCTGCGCGAGGGGGTCGAGTACCCCAAGGTCCTGTTCCGCACCTCGACCCGCGACGATCGTGTCCACCCCGGCCATGCGCGCAAGATGGCGGCCAAGATGCTGGCTGCCGGCCACGACGTCGACTACTGGGAGAACATCGAAGGCGGTCACGGCGGCGCGGCCGACAACCGCCAGCGCGCTTTCGCCTCGGCACTCGACTGGACCTGGCTCGGGCAGCAGTTGGGGTTGGACGAAGTGGAGCCGGCGGCGGTGGACTAGCTAGAGGCGGGACTGAGGCCTTCGGATCGATCTGCGGCCGCGCGTCGGCGCCGCGGCGCGGCAAACTCTGCCGCATGTTGACGTAGGGGCCCTCCTGTGCGATTCTGTCGCCAGGAGGGTGCAATGCGTCGAGTCGTGTTCAATCGCAAGGGCGGTGTCGGCAAGTCGACCATTGTGTGCAACCTCGCCGCCGTCAACGCCGACAGCGGCCGGCGCACCCTGGTAGTCGACCTCGATCCCCAGGCCAACGCCACCCACTACCTGCTTGGCATCGAAGCGCCCGAGCCCTCACGGACCGTGGCCGACTTCTTCGAGCAGACGCTGGGCTTCCGACTGGGTTCGAGCTCGCCGTCGCGCTGGATCCACGACACGCCATTCGACAATCTGTCGATTCTGCCGTCGTCACCCACACTGGCCGAGTTGCACAGCAAGCTCGAGGCGCGGCACAAGATCTACAAGTTGCGCGACCTCCTGGCATCACTCGGGCAGTTCGACGATGTCTTCATCGATACCCCGCCGGCGGTCAACGTGTTCACCACCTCGGCCCTGATCGCTGCCGAGCGTTGCCTGATCCCGTTCGACTGCGACGACTTCTCGCGCCGGGCCCTTTACCAGTTGCTCGGCACCGTCCGCGAGATCAAAGAGGACCACAACCCCGAGCTCGAAATCGAAGGAGTGGTGGTCAACCTCTTTCAAGAGCGCGCAAAGCTGCCGCGCAAGCTCGTCGACGAGCTCATTGCTGAAGGCCTACCGGTGCTCGAGCCGTTTCTCGCTCACTCGATCAAAGTGCGCGAAAGCCACCAGGCTCATACTCCGATCGTGCACCTCGAACCGCGTCACAAGTTGGCTGAACAGTACCGCGAGCTGCATCGAACCATCGGCGGGGGCTGATCGGGCGGTCGAGCGACTCGCGACGCCTCAGGCCACGGCCTCGAGGATCGCCTGGGCGGCCACCTCCGGCTGATCGACCATCACCAGGTGGCCGGCGTCGCGGATCGAGGTCAGCCTGGCATTGGCGACGATGGCGCGAATGGCCTCGGCGTTCTCCGGTGGAGCAATCCGGCTCCGTGCGCCCCAGATGACGGTGGTCTTGATCCGCAGCTCCGGCAGCAACTGATCGAGAATCCTGGCCTTCTCCGCCCCAAGGCAACCCTCCCACAGGCGCGCCCGGGCCGGAGCCTGAGCGATCGCGAGGTCGCACAGGCGTTTGCGCTCGCTCTCCGAAAGTGCGTCGGGACGCGCCGTCAGCAGCCGCAGGAAGACCTCCAAGTGCGCCGGCTCAGTCGGCACCAGCGGGTTGCGCCCCTTCTCGAGCATGCGGTCCAAGTCGCTCGCGTACGGGCTGCCGAAGCCCAGCGGCTCGATCAGTGTCAGCGACGCCAGTTCCTGGGGAGCCGCACAGGCAAGGGTGGCCGAGATCGTCCCTCCCAGACCCGCGCCCACCAGATGCGGGCGGATCAGGTTCGCCGCGGAGATCACCGCGCGCAGACGCCGGGCCATTCCGGTGACGTCGAGCTTGCGAGTTTCGTTGCCGCTGATCAGGTCCACCGCGACGACTCTGAATCCCGCCTCGCGCAGCCGTGCTCCCGTTGCGAGCCACACCTGCTTGTCGACGCCGAAGGGGTGGACCAGGACGATCCCGGGATGTTTGGGATTGCCTCCTTCGAGCCATTGCAGCGTCTCGCCGCCAACCTGCGCCTGTCGCGGCTCGAAGCCCGAAAGTTTCTCGCGAGATCGCTTGGCGAGAAACGCCGCGATTGCCGGAATCCGCTTGTGGAAGCCCGTGCGCTGCGCAATCAGGCCCACCACGAGTACCAGCACGATGAGGGTCTTGAGGAAGTTCTCGCCCATGGTCACCCGCCAACGAAGTGTCCGGCGACCCTATCAGGTCTCGGGCAGTTGGCCAGCATCTGCTCAGAAAATGGGGGCCCGGGACCAGGGACCAGGGATACCAGAGACGGGCACTTGATTTTCATCCCCCGGGGTGCAGCACGGAGGGGTGCGTGAGGAACTGCTCACAAAATGCCCCTTCGCGGCGCTCCGACGAGTCCCTGGTACCCGGTGTCGGGTAGGCCGGGAGGTCACCCTCCCGGCCCCCCACGGATCCG
>CAZRFU010000019.1:36009-75232 GCA_964599475.1 uncultured Thermoanaerobaculia bacterium | reverse complement strand
AGCACCCGCCGACCCAACACGTCGACGGTGTAACTCGCCACGCCGACCCAGCCCGTCGCATCCGCACCATTCTCGGGCCGCGGGTCGATCCCGGTCTTGGCCGAGATCAGCCGGCCCGAGGCGTCGTAGCCGAAGTGCAAGCCGCCGCGGTCAGCGAGTTGGCCGGCGCGGTTCCAGGAGAGCGCAACCCCACCCACGCTGCCGGGACGGTTGCGGTCTGCCACCACGAAGAACGCCCGGCAACTGCTAGCATCAAGGGTCCGCCGCACTGCGGCGCCTACCGGGAGCACATCGACTCATGGAACGCCGATTCGCAGGGACCCTCCGCCTCGAAGATCAGGGGCAACGCGTCTTGCTCAAAGGGTGGGTCGCCCGCCGCCGCGACCTCGGCGGCCTGGTCTTCGTCGACCTTCGCGACCGTTCCGGCATCGCCCAGGTGGTTGGGCATCCGACCTCCGAGCCCGAGGCAACGGCCCTGCTCGGTAGCACCCGCTCCGAGTTCGTGGTCGAGGTCGAAGGGCTGGTTCGCGAGCGCGAGTCGAAGAATCCGCGGCTGCCGACCGGCGACATCGAGGTGATCGCCGAACGCGTGGTGATCCTCGCCGAGGCCGATCCACTCCCGTTCGAGCTCGGCGGACAGATCGAAACCGGCGAGGACCTGCGTCTGACCCACCGCTACCTCGATCTGCGCCGCCCGGAGCTGCAGCGCAACCTGCTCCTGCGCCACCAGATCGTGATCGAGGCCCGGCGGCACTTCGACGACCATGGCTTCGTCGAGGTCGAGACGCCGATCCTCACCCGCTCGACCCCCGAAGGCGCTCGTGACTATCTGGTGCCGAGCCGGGTCCACCCCGGTGAGTTCTACGCCCTCCCACAGTCGCCGCAGCTGTTCAAGCAGCTGCTGATGGTGGGCGGCTACGAACGCTACGTCCAGATCGCGCGCTGCTTCCGCGATGAGGACCTGCGCGCCGACCGGCAGCCGGAGTTCACCCAGATCGACCTCGAGATGTCCTTCGTCGACCGCGAGGACGTGCTCGGGTTGATCGAGAGCCTGTTCGAGCGGATCTTCCCGATCGTCGGCATCGAGCCCGGTGCACCCTTCCAGCGCATGGCCTACGACGAGGCGATACGACGCTACGGCTCCGATCGGCCCGACCTACGCTTCGACCTCCCGATCGAGGACGTCACCCAGCTGGTCGAAGGCAGCGGCTTTCGTGCCTTCGCCGAAGCTGCCGCCGGCGCCGGTGTGGTTCGCGGAATCCGCGTACCCGGGGCGGCCGGCGCGAGCCGCAAGGTGATCGACGGCTGGAGTGCCGTGGCCCGCGTCCACGGTGCCGCCGGAGTGTTGTGGCTGAAGAACACGGCCGACGGCGTCAGCTTCCAGGTCAAGGGCGCCCTCGAAGAAACCGAGCTCACGCGGCTCGCCGAGGGCTTCGCGCTCGCCGAGGGCGACGTGGCCGTGATCATCGCGGGGCCGGCGCCGATGGCAGCCAAGGCACTTGGGGCATTGCGCGGCCACCTCGCGCGGGAGCTCGACCTGATCGACCCCAAGCGCCACGCGTTCTTGTGGGTCACCGACTTTCCCCTGTTCGAGCAGGACGCCGACAGCGGGGCGTGGGCTGCGGTCCACCACCCCTTCACCGCCCCCCATCCGGACGACCTGCACCTGCTCGAGAGCGATCCGGGAGCCGTGCGCTCGTTGGCCTACGACGTAGTGATGGACGGGATCGAGCTCGGCGGTGGATCGATCCGTATCCACCGCCGCGACGTGCAGAGCCGGGTGTTCCGGGTGCTCGGCATCGACGACGAGGAGGCCAACCGCCGTTTCGGCTTCCTTCTGCGCGCGCTCTCGTACGGCGCTCCGCCCCACGGTGGCCTGGCCCTCGGCCTCGACCGGCTGATCATGCTGATGGTCGGAGCAAGCTCGATCCGCGACGTCATCGCCTTCCCCAAGACCGCCTCGGCGAGTTGCCTGATGACCGAAGCACCCTCCCCGGTCGACGAGGCACAACTGCGCGAGCTCGGAATCGAGCTCAGAAGCCGACGGCCGGAGGGCTAGCCGTCGCTCATGGCGCCCCGGGCGCGACTCTCGTGGGCCCGGTGGTTGGCTCGCCCGCAGCGTGGAGGAGACGCGCACGCAGCCAACAGGCAATCGTCACGAGGAGCCTGGGCGACGTGGCTGGTCCTCCTGGCAGGCCTGGCCTCGGCACAGTCTCCCCCGGCGACCGCTCCACCCAGGACGGTCGAGATCGTCGGGACGCGAACCACCGTCGAGCGGCTGGGGTCGGAGCCTTCCTCGGGAGTGCCCCTGCCGACTTGGGTGGAGCTCACCCCGACCCAGACTTCCGGGCTCGACGACCGCCCCTGGCTCCTGGTCGAACG
Organism: uncultured Thermoanaerobaculia bacterium; assembly: GCA_964599475.1. Classification (GTDB taxonomy): domain Bacteria; phylum Acidobacteriota; class Thermoanaerobaculia; order Multivoradales; family CAZRFU01; genus CAZRFU01. The sequence continues at coordinate 72,850 of CAZRFU010000019.1, read as the reverse complement.
CCAGCTGCGGGTCCACGCCGACGGTTCGTCGACCTTCCTCGTTCGCCATGTGATCGACATCGTCGATCGGAGTGTCCTCGACGAGGCCGCGGTGCTCGACATCTCCATCCGCCCACACTTCGAGGTGTTGAGCCTGCACAGGGCTGCCGTCCGTCGAGACGGCGGCTGGTCGGATCGCCTCGGCTCGAGCCGGATCACCGACGCTCGCCGCGAACGCAGCCTCGATCAGGCAACCCTCGATGGGCGAGCAAGTCAGGTGGTGGTGCTCGACGATCTGCGCCTCGGCGATCGTCTGGAAGTGATCTGGTCGGTCCGCGGTCGCGATCCGGCCTTGCGCGGTGGGTATTCGGGCGGACTGCGACTCGACGACGGCCCGAGTGTCGCCCGCAGCGTCCTGCGGGTGGTCGTCGACCCCGGTGTCAGGCTCGCCTACCGTGCGAGTGGAGGTGTGCCCGCGCCGACCACGCTCGCCGGCGGTGACTTGTTGTGGGACCTCGCGCCCCCCCCGGCCGCCGTGACCCTCCCCGAGGACCTTCCCGGCGAGGCCGCGATGTCGGTGACCCCGCGGGTTCAACTCACGACGTTCACGAGTTGGGAGCACGTCGCCACGTGGGCAGCAGACCTCTACCGCCCGACTGATCCGCCGGCCGAGCTGCACGAGGTGGCACAGCGAATCGCTGTCGCTCATCCCGGCCGCGATGACCGGATCCTTGCCGCACTCCAATGGATCCAGAGCGAGATCCGCTATTTCGCCGTGCACTTGGATGAACACACGCTACGACCGCACGACCTCGACGAGATCCTTCGCCGCCGCTACGGCGACTGCAAGGACCAGGCGGCCCTGCTCGTCGCCCTACTGCGCCGGCTCGAGGTTTCGGCGGTCCCGGTGTTGGTCGACGCCACCACCCCGGGGAGCGCCTGGGGCTCCCTGCCGAGCCCAGCGCCCTTCGATCACGTCATCGTAATGGTGCTCGCGGAGGCTCGATTTCTCGATCCGACCCTGGACCTGAGCCCGGCGGGAAGCCTGGATGAGCTGTGGATGCCGAGGTATCTCGTTGGTCTTCCGGCCCTCGCCGGCTCCACTTTGGTCGACATCCCAAGCACATCGAGCTTCGAGGGTGAGGTGATCGCCAACGCCACCTACCGGATCGCGCGGGACCGCAGCTTCACGCTCGAGGTCGTCACCACCCAGACCGGGCGTCTGGCCATCGACCAGCGAGAGCTGCTCGCCAACGGCGTCGAGGCCCTGGGTGAACAGTACCTGGCGTGGTACGCCCAACCCGGCCTCGAGCTTGCCGCGGTGCACCCGCTCGAGGTTGACGATCCCGGCCCGGGCCGGCCGCTGACGCTGCGCGAGAGCTACCGCGCCGCGCCACTCACCAGCGATCAGTTCCGGGTCTTGCCGCTGGAGCTCGGCGCGGTGTTGCCGGTGCCGGCCGACGACCGTTCCTTGCCGCTGCTCCTCCCGCTGCCACGCCGCCACCAGGAAACCGTGGAGATCGAGGCGCCCAGCGGGTGGACCTTCGCGGCGGCCCCGGCCGACATCTCCAACTCCTGGTTCCGCTTTCGCGCGAGCCCCTCCCCTCGCGCCCGAGGTCTCGAGGTCGCCTATGAGCTCGAGCTCCTCGGCGACGCAGTCCGCGTCGAGGATCTACCCGCCTACCGAGCAGCCGTCGAGGAGGTCGCGGCAGCCCTGCGCGTGGAGGCCACCATCGCCCCCCGCTGGCCGCTTTGGCCGTGGCTGATCGCAGGAGGTCTGATCGCCGGAGCGGCGGCCGTCCTCAGACGGCGGCGTCGCAACCGTTCGCCGGGGCTCTGACTCCGCCTTCGCCCTGTCGATCTGCGGGCCTGCACGCGTGGCTGGTGGCCTGGACCTCCGGATCAGCCATCGGTCCTGATCCTGGTGGTCGATGTCCCCCTCCAATCCGCGACCATCGCCTCCAGCACCTTCGTGCCCGCGTCCGCTGCACTGCCGTGGCCTTGACATGCATGCCTTAGGAGCATACTCTATTGCCACCAGAGCATAGAACGGAGGTTGCCTTGCTCTACCGTGCCTGCCTTGTTCTCGCCGTCCTGGCCACCTGCCCCGCTTTTGCCCAAACCACCGTGACCGTGTGGGCTTGGGGAGAATGGCAGGAGCGAACCGTCAGCGAGCAATATCTGATGATCACCCCGAGCGCGAGCCCCACTCCGATCCTCGAGGCTGCGGGATTTCCGGGCTTCGAACACGTCTGGGACACGACCGACTGCCAATACCTCTACGGGATCTTCGAGCGCCCTTACGCGCCCGGAGCTCCCCTGCCCTACTCGACGGTAGAAGTCATCGAAACCCTAGGGGCAGGAGACGGCAGCGGCTACTTCTGGTCTCCGGTCCTCCTTGGCCCAGCCCCCGAGGCAGCCATTACCCTTGCCCCACTCGTCGGTCTCCGATTCGAAGATGGCGTCTCTGAGGCTCAAGGACGGGCGATCATCGCCCAAGGGCAGCTGGGAGCAGTCGTCTGGTATGACCCCTCCACGAACGTCTCCCTCGTCGTTTCCACGACGGCGTCCGGACTCGAGCTGAACGAAAGGGTCAATGCCCTGGTCGACCACCCCTCGGTTGCCTCGGTCACGCCGCATTGGCTGTACCTCAACGGACCAGGTGCCTGCCCAAGCGGCGGAGGCGGAGAAGGGTCTCCGTGGCCGCCCTCAGGCGGTGTGGGGCCAGTTGCGATCCCGACCCTTTCCGAGTGGATGTTGGGCGTGTTCGTCCTCCTGATTGCCGGTGCGGCAATGCTCCGCCTCCCGGGCGAGCCTCGGTGATCGGCGGGTGCGGTCGCCGAGCACGACCTCACGGCCAAGCGCCGGCGTGCGCCGACCGACTCAGAGCCAGCGCAGCAGGCGCAGGACCCGATTGAAGATCGGCTCGCCGGCCCAAATGCAGACGACGCCCACGACCACTCCGATGGCTGCCGCGGACCCAAGGTCTCCACCGTTCGAACCAGCAACCGCGATGGGGGTGACTCCAAAGCCGAAGAAGAATCCGACGCAGCCGGTCCCGGGCTCGGGCACCGGCTTGATCTTGGTCGCCATACGGTCCGGTACGCAACGACCAGCCCCTCATTCCGAAGCCACCCCAACCAAATTCTGGAACGAGACCGCCTCCGCCGAGCTGCTCGCGGCAGCGACCTCGGGCACGGGGCCAAGGGGTGCGCGCTGCCACGCGCACCCTGGGGCGCTCCCGCGGCCCGTACATCAGAACGCCACACCGCGATGCCTCCGACGGATCCCGGGTCCCCGGCCCCTTAGTCCCTCAATCCCCCATTCCCTTCACCAAACAACCGCTCGTTCGCGACCAACTCACGCACGTCCGGATCCGGCGACTGGCGGAGCCGCTCGACTCTCGTTGCCGCGTCCGCCTCGCGCCGCAACACCGCGACCTGTGCGCGCTTGAACAAGGCCATCTCGAAACCGGGATGATCGCTGGGAACCCGATCGAGGGCCACCGCGGCCTGGTCCAGGCGCCGCGCCGCCAGGTACAAGACACCGAGCTCGAGGTCATTCTCGAAAGCCTCACCCTCGAGGCCCCGGGCACGCTCAAAGGCACTGATCGCCGCGTCGGTGCGGCCGAGCTCCATCGACACCAGCCCGAGCCGAGTCAGCGCCGCGGCAGGGTCGCGGCTGCGTTCGGCCAGCCGCCCGAGCAAATCCGCTGCCTCGGCGAGTCTGCCCTGCTCCTGGCGAAGGCGCGCCAGCGCCTCGAGCGCGGGTTCGCGGGTGGGATCACGGGCCAAGACCAGCTCGAGCTGCGGCTCGGCCTGTTCGGCCCTGCCGCTGCGCAGCAGATGCAGCGCGTGGTAGAGCATCAGGTCGAGCGATCCGGCATCGATCGCGCGGGCCTGCTCGAAGGCCCGGTCGGCTTTGACCGTTTCCCCCAGCAGCGAATGCGCCACGCCGAGCCGCACCGCCACCATCAGGTTCTGCGGATCCTGCTCGAGCACTCCCGCGAACAGGGGAATCGCCTCGCGGTAGCTCCCGGCCGAAAACAGCGCCGATCCCCGCTCGAGCGCGGGCAGCAGGTGCACCATGTCGCGAGGCCGGGGCGCGTCCGCGCGGACCTGGCTTCGCACCGACGAGCCGACATACCCAAGGCTTGCGAGCTTGGCGAGTTGCTCGGCGTCGAGCGGCGCAGCGGCGGCAGGGTCGGGAAGCGGGTAGTCCCGAGCCGTCCGTACCTGTTCGCGGTCGAGCTCAGCCTCGTCGGCGAGGTCGTCGAGCTCGCCCGGATCGGCGATGACATCGTAGAGCTCGTGACCATTGCTCCGAATCAGCTTCCACCGATCCTTGACCACCATCACCTGCGGGCTCCAGCCATAGGCCAGGTAGGGCTGCATCGCCTCCCCCACCACGAGCTCGGCGATCTGCACTTCGAGACCGGCCGGCGCCTCGAGGCCGGCCCAGCTCGCCACGGTGTCGAACACCCGGCGGGTGCTGACGGGCTCCTGGCGGACCCCAGGGGCGATGCCGTCACCAGCGATCAGCAGGGGTACATGCATCACCCCTTGGTAGATCAGATTCCCATGGGTCGCCTCGCCGTGTTCCCCGAGGCTCTCCCCGTGGTCGCCGACCACCACGATCCGCGTATCCTGCGAGCGCCGCTCGAACGCATCGAGCACCCGAGCGAGCTCGGCATCCATCGCCGCCACCTCGCCGAGATACGGCTGGTCGGCGAACTGCGAGGCAAAGGGCTCCGGGGGCTGGTACGGGTCGTGCGGATCGAAGTAGTGCACCCACAGGAACACCGGGACCGTCTGCGGCGAGGCCGCGAGCCACGCCAGTGCCGCGGCGGTGGTGTCGGCCGCCGACCGTTCGACACCGCGCATCGGGAAGGTGTCGTCGTAGGTGCCGAACCCCCGGTCCAGGCCGAGCCCACCCTCGAGGGTGTAGGACGACACGAACGCCCCGGTCCGATAACCCTTCTCCGACAGACGTGCAGCGATCGGCACCAGGTCCTCTCCCAACACGCGGCCGTTTTCGTGCACTCCGTGTGCGGCCGGCAGCTGCCCGGTCAGCATCGACACATGCGACGGCAAGGTCTGGGGTGCGGTCGCGTAGGCCTGCTCGAACCACACGCCCCGACGGGCGAGCCCCTGGATTGTCGGCGCGACGCCTCCACCCGGGGCCACCGCGTCGTAGCGGGTGGTATCGACCGTCACCAGCAGGATCGAAGGCGGCGTCTCCACCGCCGGCCCCGCCGATTGCCGGCGATCCCCGCCACAGGCACCGAGGGTCAGCGTCAGCGCAATCAGCAATCGCCCCGGTCGCCTCATACCACCACGATCGTAACGCGAACGAGGGAATGCGTTCACGGCGATCCGAGAGTACCCGGTACCTTCGCGGTGGTTCACGGACGGCTCGGTTCCCTCCGCCCGGGGCACACCACAGATGCCGATAGCAAGGGAGTCAGGCCGGAGTCATGTTCCAGAGCAGGCTCGACCAGCACCAGCGCCACCACCGACGGGCGGCACCGTCGCCGTGTCGACGAATTACCGCGCCGATGGCCTCCCGGGCCAGTCGCAGGGCCAGCGCCTGGGTCGCACCGTCGGTCCCCATGGCCTTGATGGCTCGTTTTGCGCGTCTGAGCTCACCCTTCGCAGCACTCTGCCAATCGTCGCCGGCGTGTGCCGCCGCCGCCACCGCGTCGGTGCAGCTCGCCACCACGAGCTCGAGTGGCGACAGCTCCACCTCGGGATCGACCGAATCGAGCAGCGAGCTCGCCTCCGCCACGCGCCCGGCGATCGCGGCGTCGTACGCCGCCCACACCCGCAGGCGCGGCGTGGTGTGATCCGGCGGCAGATCGAGACCCCGAAGAGTCACTGCGGCAGCCTCGCCGGGCTCGAGGAGGAAGCGATGCGCCAGCGCCAGGTTGTACAAGGTGAACGGGAAGGGCTCGGGCTTGTTCGGTCCCGACAGCCACTCTTGGCAACGCCGCCACCGGCCGGACCGTGCCAGGCCGAACCCCACGGCACTCCAGCAGTCGCGATCGGCGGCGAGGAGCTCGGTGTGACGCTTCAGCAGTCGATCGAAGTCGGACCAACGGCCGTTCTCGGCGGCGTGCTCGACCACGACTCGCAGCGCAGCCGCGGCATGGGCCGACCCCGCCGCAGCCAGGCGTGGCAGCGCCGCCACGACCTTCTTCCAGCCGCCGGGAACCTGCACTTGTGCCCAGTGCCAGATCCCTCGCGGCAGGAGTGTGCCGGCCTCGACGCCACCATCGAGCTGGCGCATGGCCTTCTCACCGAGCTCCGCCTGCTGCAGACGGCTGATCATGAAGTCGGCCAGGCCGTCGGCAATCTCCGCGTCGGTCACCGCGCGCCTGTAGGCCGCGAGCGCCCCAGCTTCGTCTTTGGTGTGGAGCGCGATCGCAAAGGTCCGAGCGAGCGCATCGCTCGGGTCTTCGATCCGGGAGACCCAGGCTTGTGCCTCGCCGTACTCGTCGGCGTCCAGCCACGCGTCGCAGACGCCCAGGATCGGAACTGGGTGCTCAGGCTCGAGAGCATGGGCTCGCTCGTAGGCAGCGACCGCTGCAGCACTCTGGCCCCAGCCCGCGCAAGGCGTCACCGCGATGGCACCAAGCCGCCGCGTCCCGTACGTCGAGCCGCAGCATCTCGTCGGCAGCTCGCAACTGCAAGGCCGGCCGCTCTGCGGCCACCGCCCAGTGCGCGAGCTGGAGCCAGCCCCACACGTAGGCCGGATCGTCCTCGACCACCAGCTTCATCGTCCGGATCGCTCCCGCCAGATCCCCAGCCATGGCATCGATCCAGGCGCGCCGGCCGCGCAGCACGACGGACTGCTCGAAGCCTGGCGTCGCCTCGAGACGTGCACGCGCCTCGTCGAACCGGCCGTCCTCGGCGAGCGCCACCGCCTGCAAGTCGAGCGCCGGCTCATGCCGCGGATCGAGCCGCAAGGCCGCAGCGATCGCCTCGAGCTTCGCTGCCGGATCGTCCTCGATCAGGACACGAGCCATCGCCGCGCCGAGGTCGAGCGGGCGCTCCGCCACCAAACGGCGAGCGACCTCGCGCGGCAACCCGGGCCGTTGCGCACCCTCGGCAGCCGCTCGAAAATTGCGCCACAGCTCCTCGTTCCACGGCGCCAGACAAGCCGCCCGCTCGTAGGAGGCGAGGGCCTCCTCCCGACGCCCAGCTGCACCCTGTTCGTCGGCCAACATCCACGGGAGCCGGCCGTCGAGGGGGATACGGACGATCGCCTCCTCGAGCAGGGCCGCCGCCTCGGCGCCTCCGCCGCCACGCCGCAGCGATGCGGCCAGGGCCAGCGCCGCCTGCGCCGAGGTCGGCTCGACCGCCACCGCGGCTCGCAGCAGCTCGAGCTCCGTTGCGCACGGGGGCTCCGTCCAACCGCTCGCCTCGCGATGGATCTGCGCCGCCTCGACCAGCACCTCGACCACGGCGGGGAACCGGCGGACCGCTTCCCCGGCGGTCTTCGAGGCGGCCTCGAGGCGTCCCAGCCGCGCCTGACAGCGCAGGACCGCCACCCACGCCTGCCAGCGGTCGGGCACGCCGCGGCCGCCGCGCCGATGGCGAGGTCGCTATCGGGATCGAGTCGCACCGCTTCGAGATACAAAGCGCGGGCAGTGTCGAGGTCACCTGCACGCGCGTTCAGCCGCGCTCGGATACAGCGGGTCGAGGACTCGCCGGGATCGATGACCTCGGCGAGGTCGAGCTCGGCGTGAGCTTCGGCGAGGGCATCTCGGCTCCCCAGAGCCAATGCCAATTCCCTGCGGGCCCATGCGTCGCGAGGCTCGAGGGCGAGAAGCTCCCGAATCGCAGCCTCGTGTTCACTCCCGTCCTCCCGCAGCTCTTCGATCAGCAGCCGTCGCAGCCCGAGATGGTGGGGTGACTGCTGCACCAGGCCCCGCAGCAGATCGAGCGCCGCGGGTTGGCCCTCGGTGGCCCCGATGGTGCTGCGCAGGGCGGCGACAGCTGCGAGATCGTGAGGATTCAGAGCCAAGGCCTCGCGCCACAGCCGAGCAGCCGCAGCCAGGTCGCCGCGGTAGCCCGCGATCCGCGCCTCGGCCACCACCCGGTCACGCCGGCTCACCTTCGCGCCGGCCGCCAGCTCCTCGGCGCGGTCGTATCGGCCGATGCGGGCGTAGGCATCCGCAGCGAACATCCGCAGACCACCGTCGGCAGCACGCAACCCGAGCGCCCGATCGAGGGCCTCGAAGGCGGCATGACTCTCGCCACGCTGCAGCAGGGCCCAGAACAAGGTCTGCGCGGGAGCGGACGACCGGCGGCCGCTGCGTTCGAAACGCTCGCGCAGAACATCGAGCGAGCGATCTTCGGCGCCGACGAGCTCGGCCGCACGGAACGCCATGGCGAACAGCCGTTCATTGGTATCACCAAGGCACGCCGCCAGATGCAGGTAGGCATGGGCGAGCTCGAGCCTGCGCTCGCTCCACAACAGCTGGCCCGCGAGCTCGAGCCCTTCGGGGTCGTTCGGGACCTGTTGCAGGTATCGGCGCAGGCTCTCGCGCGCCTCGGCGAAACGTTCGCCATCGGTGGCGAGCTCCCGCGCCTGCAGGCGCAGGAACACCGGATGACTCGCGCGGTCGATCTGCCGAGTGAGCTCCTCGTGGCACTCCTGACGGCGCTCGAGCGCGGCGAGACACTCGAGCTTCTGCAGGCCCACCGACGGATCGTCGGGGAACAGCTCGGCCTGAGCCTCGATCGCACCCAGCAACTCCACCAGGTTGTCGTCGTAGCGAGCGAGCAGGCACCGCCCCTCCAGCACCACCGGGCTATGAGGGCTGAGCCGATCCAAACGCTCGAGCGCCTCGACCGCCGCCCCTCGGTCGTGCTGATCGAGGGCCAGCATCATGCGGTAGAGCTCGTCCCGCAGCTCGGCGTCGCCGAGCTCGAGACCGTTCAGCAGGTCCGCGCGCTCCGCCGGGACCAGGGCCAGCGCCCGTGGCCCATGGGCGCGCTGATTCTCGATCAGGCCTTCGATGTCCATCTCGACCAGGAACGGCGAGCTCGGATCGCGGACCAGCAGCGTGCGGCGGACCTCGTCGTACCCGACGACGGCCTGTTCGTGCGCCGAAAGCGGACCGCGGGTGGTCAGGGTGAAGGGGACGCCGCGATCGAGCAACGCCGTGGCCGCAGCCCAGTCGAGCGAGAGCTCGCGACCAACCCAACCGTTGCGTTCCGCCCAGCCGCGCTCGAGGTGCGTGGGAGTGCCGTTGTAGGTGATCTCGTCGGCGATCACCAGCTGGTCGACGCGCCGCTGCCAATACCCACCGAGCATCTCCAGGGTTGCCGGGGCGCAGGTCACGCGGTGCTGGCGGACGACGGGGACCTCGAGCACCACCCGCCGACGCCCCCCCGGCGTCGCGGCAGCCATCCGCGCCGCGATGCGGCCCAGGAACGGATCGTCGGATTGTTCGGCGAAGCGCCGCGCCATGGTCAGATCGCCGGCAAGGTAGTAGGTCTGCGACAGCCCGGCGTGCAGGGCCCTGACGCCGTCGGGCTCGAGCATCACCGCGAGCGATCCGTACCGATCCCAGGCCGCCATCGCACCCTGCGGATCCTCCGCTTCCATCAGTGCGTTGGCCAGCAGGCCCGCCACCCACGGCGACTGCAGCGTCGACATCGCCCTCGACAGCAGATCGATCGCGTCGTCGCGGCGTCCGCGCGCCAGCCACGCCTGGGCCAGCGACAGCACCGCCGGGCAGTACCACGGCCGCTGGTCCAGCACCTCGCGGAGCACCGCCACGCTGTCATCGAACCGATCCTGCTGCTCCAGGATGATCGATCGCTCCATCAGCAGCCAGGGATCGTCGGGCCGCGCCTGCCACGCTCGATCCCAGGTCCGCTGCGCCTCACGAAAGTCTTGGAAGATTCCCAGAACCACCGCTCTCAGCCCCAGAACCTCGGGTTGGGCGACCAGCTCGGGGTTCGTTTCGTCCCACCGTGCCAGGGTGCGCCAGACCTCGAGCGGCCCGCGACGTGACAACAACGCTCGCAGCCCGAAGTACTGCGTCCGCTGGTCCTCGGGATACCACCGGGCTGCCGCCAGCAGCAATGAATCGCCGAGCGTGCTCCCGCAGAGCTGAGTGGACAGCCGCCCCGCCCACACCATCGCCGCCGGGCCCCGCCAGGCGCGAACTGGAACACAGTGTCGAACCGCTGCCCAGGCGTCGAGAAAGCGCCCCGCGTCGTAGGCCTCGGCGAGCTGCTGCAACTCCGCCGCCGTCGGCTGGGTGCTCGAGGTGTTCACCGCGATTCCTCCGCTCACGCGCACCGCCTCCAGGCGTCCCGAAACACGTGCACGGCTTCGGTATGGCGTCGCCACAGTCCGCAGACGTACCCCTCGGTGCGCTCGAACTGATGCCGCGCGAGCTCGAGTCGCCCCGCGCGCCAGAAGCAGTAGGCGAATCCGGCCGCTGCTCGGCGCCTGATCCACGGGGTAGCGATGACCTCACACCGCTGCGCGGCTCGCACCAGCTCGGCCACGACGTCCTCCTGCTCGAAGTAGTCCTCGACAGCATCCCCTTCCATCGCGATGTCCATGTGGGTGTCGGCCAGCAGGGACGCCAGTCCCGACTCGGGCGGGGCCTCGGCGGCGATGCGCCGCGCGTGGTTGAGGGCCACATGGTGCGCACCGCCCCACTTGGCCGACACGGCGTAGAGGTAGCACCGATGGGCGTCGAAGGAGTGCGGCGAACGATCCGACGCCTCCGCGAGGAGTCGGGCCCGCTCCTCGATCGGCATCGAAAGGCCCATGGCCACCGGGATCAAGCGTATCCACGGCCGGGCGTCCGCCGGAGCCAGCGCCGCGGCGCGAGCCAGGTCCCATTCGGCTCTTTCGAGCCGGTCGAAGAACACCGGCCAGGCTGAGGCTTCGACCTCCTCGGCGCGCTTCGCCGACCGCGCCTCCCACGCCCAGGCCAGCCATTGATTGCCGCGCACCAGGCGCGGAAGCGCGGCCTGCGGCTCGGTTGCCACCCAGTCATCGATCCACGCCGGGAACCCCTCGACCTCGGCCATGGTCTCGAGCTCCCGGACTTGGCTCGTGTCCGCCTCCGTCAGGACGGCCCCCACTGCCGCCCGGTCGGCGGCGCTCACTGCCTCCCTGACTACTTCGAGCCCGGGATATCCCGCCCAGGCATCGTCGATCAGCGGTACCTCGATGGCGTTTGCCCGGCCCCGCTCGGCCACCCGACGGCGCCGCCTCAGCTCCCAGGCACCACAAACCTTCGGGCCCACGAGCTTCCACAACAACCACAAGCCGAAGCCGCAGCCGACGAGGCCGGCCGCCGTCGGGATCGGGTCGAAAGCGACTGCTGCGACCGTCAGCGGGGTCCGGGTGAACCGCAGCCCCGCGCGCACGCGGTCGGGATCGCGCCTCGACACCAGGATCTCGATGGCCTCACCCTCAGCCAGTGGCTTCCAGTGCTTCTGGAACAACGACACCCAGGCGCGCCGCTCGGCCTCACCCTCGCCCCACTGCACCTCCGCCTGGTAACGATCGACGCCTTTGGTGTCGGTCTCGCGCAGGCCGATCACCGTGCCCGTCTCGCGTTGCCCTTCGAGCCGAAACTCCTGCCACTCCGCCCCACGTTCGAACGCGTCCGTGATCAGTCGCACGGAGGCAAAGAAGATGAACACCACACCCGCCAGCAGGATCCATCGATCGATTCTCTGCATACGCTGGAGTCCTCCAGGCGAGGCAAGGCCCCCGATACCCGAGCTCGTCTAAGCCTCGAGGGTGGCACCGTCGAGGTCTTTCGTGAATGGTCGTTCCTGGCCGCGGACCCTATCAGGTGCCGTTCAGCCCTTTCGTGGTGCGCCTCGGCCGGCTGACGTGGAACCATTCGAGCGCCGCGACCAAGGTACCGGGTATTGGGTATTGGGTATCGGGTATCGGGTATCGGGTACTAGGCATACCAGGATCAGGGACCCGCCTGAGCCGCCTCCGGCGGACGATCCGGCGTACGGGCAGCGGAAGCGCCCCAGGGTGCGCGTGGCAGCGCGCACCTCTTCGGGTGTGCCCGTCTGCCGCGAGCCTCGGGTAGGTGGCGTTAGACTGCCACCACCCAGGAGAACCGCAAATGGCCACACCCAAGACCCTCGCCGATTTCACCGCCACCCTGCCCAACGGGGAGTCACTCCCGCTCGCCGACAAGGTCGGCAAGGTGCTGTTGCTGGTCAACACCGCCTCGAAGTGTGGTTTCACCCCGCAGTACAAGGGCCTCGAGGAGCTGTGGCGCAAGCACCGCGACCGCGGCCTCGAGGTCATCGCGTTTCCGTGCAACCAGTTCGGCGCCCAGGAGCCGGGGGGCGCGGAAGAAATCGCCAACTTCTGTTCGCTGACCTACGACGTGACCTTCCCGGTGATGGCGAGGATCGATGTCAACGGCTCCGACGCCGACCCTCTGTGGGACTGGCTCAAACACGAGGCTCCCGGGCTGCTCGGCTCCACCGCGATCAAGTGGAACTTCACCAAGTTCCTGGTCGACCGTGAGGGTCACGTGGTCAAACGCTACGCCCCCCAGGACACTCCGGCCAGCCTCGAGCGCGACATCGAGAAGCTCCTGGACGCGGGAAGCTAGCAGCGGGAGGGACCGGGGACCCGGGACCCGGGACTCGCCGGAGTGCCGGCCGGTACCGCCCGAGAGGAGTCCGGTTCCCATTCGGACAACGGGCAACGCACAACGGGCAACGCATTTCTCTGAGGGCCGGCCAACAGGCGGCGTTCGGCTCACGCCTCACGGGTGAGCCAAGCGATCAATGCAACCACCAGGGCGATGAGGCCAAGCGAGCTAGACGCCACCGCGGTCGCAGAGGGTGGCGCAGGTGCCATGGTCATCCCCAGCAGGGTCGATCCGGTGACCAAGCCGACGACGACCACCAACGTGGCCCCGTGAGCCCTCGACAGCTGCGAGCCCGGCAGCCACAGCAGCAAGCCGGAAACCACAACTGCCACCTCCAGGCCAAGCCCCCACACCGGGCGATCCCACAGGCCGAAGCCCACGGCCCTCTCACCACTCAACCCCAGCGGCAGCTCGGGACGATGCACCACGGCGTCGAGGATCCAGTGCGACGCAACCGCCGCGGCCACGGCAACCGCTCCCCGCCACCTCCAAGCCCGGACCACTCCCGCCGCAACCGCGGCCGCCAGCACGGACCAGCCCAAGGCCGCTACGAGGCCGTGTGACCACGGGAAGTCGAAAGCGGGCTGATGGTGGTCGACGAAGTCTGGGGGAATCTCCACCCTCTCGGCCCCGATGAGAACCAGCACCCACAACACCACGTCCAACCACAGCGCCGCGACCACCAGCCATGCAAGCGAAACCCGTCGCGCCGCCCGTCCTGCGATCAGCGCTGCGCCCACGTGTCCTGCGAACATTGAGGGACTCTATTCCCACTCCTGCTGCCATGCCCCTGTGGTGCGCCCAGCCCTGACGAAACTGGAGTCGTTCGAGCTCGGGAACCAAGGTACCGGGTATCGGGTACCGGGTACTTGTCGGAGAGCCGCGCCCCCGGGGAATGAGAATCGGGTCCAGGGTCTGTTCTTAGTCCGGGTCCGATCCGGATCCCGGGTCCCGGATCCCGGGTCCCTGGTCCCCGGTCCCGGGTCCCGGGTCCCTCCCTGACCCAACCATCTCCGAAAGCCGAGTCGTCGTTCTCCAGTTGCGCACGGTCATTTCGCGGTAGAGCGGCATCGACACGATCTTCGGCAACCGGCTCTCGGCGGCGCGAGCGGTCAGCCGGCTGAAGTAGACCACCTCCTCGCCCGCCCACGCGCGGTCGACGCCGTCCTTCAACGGCAACCGCGCGACGACCTCCCGCGCGTCGAGGGCGTCGCTCAAGAACATCGCGTCGCACCGAAAGCGCACCGCGTCGACGTCGAAATCCGGCGGCGCCTGCTCGATCACTCGACGCATCTCGGACCCACTGCGGACGACCACTCGGGCGGCGTAGTCGAACGCCTCGGCGAGCCGAGCTTCGATCGTGGCGACAAGCTCCGCGCGTGTTGCACCCGGCGCCTCGAACACGACGTTGCCGCTCTGGATGTAGGTCGCCACGTCGCCGAACCCCATCCCTTCGAAACAGGCGCGAAGGTCCACCATCTTGATCACTCGGTTGCCGCCGACGTTGATCCCGCGCAGCAACGCCACGAAGCGCCCCGACGAGCTCAAGTTCCGCCTCTCCGCGGCGCCTTCATCTCGGCGCTGACCAATCGCGTGATCTGCGCTGCGACCTCGAGCGGCACCCCTTCGACCGACACCACCGGGCAGGCAGCCTTCTTGGGCTCGGCGATGGTGGCGTAGAGCACACACGCGGTCAGGTACGAGCCCACCACCGAGGGGTGGCTGCCGTCGGCGTCGAAGATCGGCAACTCCGGTGCCCGCTGCCGCACCTTTCGCCACACCGCGCCAACCGGCGCCACCGTGCCGCCGACCTCGCCCGCGATCGTCGTGTAGGCAGCCTCGAGGGGCGCCGCCATGTCCGGGTAGTCGCGCCGTGCCCAGGTCTGGAACAACACCAGCCGCGCTCCTTCGGCATCGATCGCCTGGTCGAGCGCGCGCACGGCCCCGAACATGCGCTCGCGGTCCTCGAGCGGGCGTAGGCTCTGCTCCTGCAGCACCACCAGGTCCCAATCGGCCCGATCGAGAGCTGCTACGACGGCCCCGTCGGCGACGTGACCCTCGAGCGTCGCGCCGGGCTCCGCGATCATCTCGACCACAAACGGCGTCTTCGCCCGCTTCGCCATCGCTTCGACGATCGACGGCATCTCCGAGTAGTAGGTGTAGCTGTTGCCGACGAACAGAACCCGCAGGGGCTCGGCGGCAGGGAGGCCGGTTGCAGTGAGACAGGCGAAGACGAAGCAGACGAGGGTGCGGTACATAGTGGGTGAGAGGGGTTGGGAGTTGGGTGTTAGGGGTTAGGGCCGGAGGCGGTCCGGCTCCTGTCCGATCCCTGGTCCCGGGTCCCGGGTCCCTTGTCCCCGATACCCGATACCCGATACCCCCCGAATGCTACTCTCCCGCCCATGCCTGAGTTTCCCTCCAACCTCCTCGCCGCGGCCCAAACGATCCTGCCGTGGATGATTCCAATTCGCCGCGACTTCCACCAACATCCCGAGCTTGGGCTCGAAGAGCACCGCACCGCCGCCCGCGTCGGGGCGATCCTCGACGAGCTGGGGATCCCGCACGTCGACGGCCTGGCCGAAACCGGAGTGGTCGGCACCATCGAAGGCGCGCGCCCGGGCCGAGTGGTGGCATTGCGCGCGGACCTCGATGCCCTGCCGTTGACCGACGGCAAGGATGTGCCGTACCGGTCCCAGGTCCACGGCAAGATGCACGCGTGTGGTCATGACGTCCACACCACGGTCTTGCTTGGTGCGGCGCGGTTGTTGGTCGAATCTCGCCAGCAATGGAACGGCACCGTCAAACTGATCTTCCAGCCGGCCGAAGAAACCGTCGGCGGCGCGCGGATGTTGGTCGAGGCCGGGGTGCTCGACGACCCGCCGGTCGAGGCGATCTTCGGCCTGCACGTCGACCCAGGCCTGCCGGTGGGGCAGATCGGCATTCGTTACGGCCAACGCAACGCCTCCTCCGACGACCTCACGATCGTGGTCCATGGTCGCTCCTGCCACGGGGCCTTCCCCGCCGCCGGTGTCGACGCCATCGTCGCCGCCGCCCACGTCGTCACCGCCCTGCAGTCGATCGTCAGCCGCAACGTCGACGCCCGCCAGGCCGCCGTGATCACCCTCGGCACAATCCAGGGTGGCACCCAGGGCAACATCGTGCCGGCGCGGGTCGAGATGGTCGGCACCATCCGCACCCTCGATCCCACCATCCGCGAGCACGTCAAGGTGCGCATCCGCGAGGTCGCGGAAGGTGTGGCCGCAGGGTTCGGCGCTCGCGCCGAGGTCATCATCGACCCGAGCTACGACCCGGTGGTCAACACCGACGCCGAGGTCGACATCGTGCGCGAGAACACCCGTCACCTGCTCGGCGACGACGCGGTGGTGATCGTGCCGCGCCCGAGTATGGGCGTCGAGGACTTCGGCTTCTACTTGACCAAGGTCCCCGGCGCCTTCTTCGCCCTGGGCGTCCGCGACGAGGCCCGTGGGATCGTGCATCCGGTCCACAACGAGATGTTCGACGTCGACGAGGCGTGTCTTGCCGTCGGCGCCGCGATGCAAGTCGCCAACGTCATGACCGTCCTGGGCCGTCCTGGCTGATGCTCAACCCGATCTGGGGGGCGTTTTTCCTGGTCGCCTTTGCGGTGGCGGTCTACCGCATGGCCGCCCTCGGCGACGCCGAGATCTGGGCGCGGATGGTGGCGGCGGCCTTCGACATGTCGAAAACCGGCTTCGAGATCGCACTCGGCCTGACCGGGGTGATGTGCCTGTGGCTCGGCATCATGAAGCTCGGCGAAAAGGGCGGCGCGGTCGACCTCGTCGCCAAGGGTTTTGCTCCCCTGTTGCGGCGGCTGTTCCCGGGCGTGCCCGAAGGTCATCCGGCGATGGGCTCGATCGTGATGAACATGGCGGCCAACATGCTCGGCCTCGACAACGCCGCCACCCCCCTCGGGCTCAAGGCGATGAAGGAGCTCCAGGGCCTCAACCCCGAGCCCGACCGCGCCACCGACGCCCAGATCCTGTTCCTGGTGATCAACACCTCGGCGGTGACGATCATCCCGGCGACGATCTTCGTCTACCGCGCCCAACTCGGCGCCGCCGACCCGACCGACGTCTTCGTGCCGCTGCTGATCGCCACCTTCTGCTCGACCATGGTCGGGCTGCTGGTGACCTCGCTGTTCCAGCCGCTCAAGTTGCGCGACCCGGTGGTGCTCGCCTACCTCGGCGGCTTCACGGCACTGATCGCCGGCCTGGTGTGGCACTTCTCGCGCTTGCCGCGGGAGGTGATGGAGCACCAGAGCTCGGTCTTCTCCAACTTCGCGATCTTTTCGGTGATCGTGGGTTTCCTGGCCCTCGCCCTGCACAAACGTCAGCCGGTCTACGAGGTGTTCGTCGAAGGGGCCAAAGAGGGCTTCCAGGTGGCGATCTCGATCATCCCGTTCCTGGTGGCGATGCTGGTCGCCATCGGCGTGTTCCGAGCCTCCGGCGCCTTCGACCTCGTGCTCGACGGGCTCAAGGCGGCGGTGTCGCCGCTGGGGCTCGACACCCGCTGGGTCGATGCCGTGCCCACCGCCCTGATGCGGCCCCTTTCCGGCAGTGGCGCCCGCGGCCTGATGCTCGAGGCGATGGAGACGCACGGCGCCGACTCGCTGGTCGGCCGCATGGTCAGCGTCATCCAGGGCAGCACCGAAACCACCTTCTACGTGCTGGCGGTGTACTTCGGCTCGGTGGCGATCAAACGCACGCGCCACGCCCTGGGTTGTGGCCTCGCGGCCGACGCCGCCGGGATCGTCGCGGCGATCCTGGTGTGTTACCTCTTCTTCGGCTGAGTCGGGCGAGCTGAAGTGGTGGGCCGAGGATGGCCCCCTCTGCGCCCGCCGCGCGCTTCTCGCGGTGAACCTTGTCCGTGAGGCACCGCCATGATTCCACGATCCCACACCACCGCCGCGACCATCGCGGCGGCCGTCCTTCTGCTCGCCGTCGACCCAGCCCTGGCGGTCAAGCGGCGGGCTTTCGTCACCTCGATCACCGGTACCGGCAACCTCGGCTCCTGGCCCGAGGCCGGCGGGGCAACCGGGCTCGGCGCGGGCGACAACATCTGCCGCAACCGCGCCGCTGCAGCCGGCCTGCCCAACGCCAACACCTACCGCGCGTGGTTGTCGACCGACACCACCGATGCCGCCTGCCACGTCCGCGGGCTCACGGGCCTGAAGGGTGGGTGTGTCGGTGGCCCGCCGCAAGCCGCTGGACCGTGGTTCCTCGCCAATGGCGTGTCGAATTTCACCGCCAGCCTCGACGAGCTCATCGGTCCACCGTGGAAGATCTACCGACCCGTGCTGATGGACGAGTTTGCCGACGTATTGCCCACGACTCTTGGCCAACGTGAGTACTGGACCGGCACCGGCCAGTCGGGAGAACACTCGAGCCTCGGGTGGAACTGCAACGGCTGGACCAACGGGACCTCCGGCTCCGAGGCCCTGATCGGCGACGGACTCTCTTCGAGCAAGTTCTGGACCGCTGCCGGCAACCTCTCGTTCTGCTCGACGCCCCGACGCCTGCTTTGTCTCGAGCCCGGACCGAGCGAAGATGTCACGCTCGGCTGGAGCCCCGGCAACGTCGTCTTTGTCACCTCGAAATCCGGCAACGGCAACCTCTCGACTTGGCCCGAGGCCAACGGCCAAAGCGGCGTCGCGGCGGGCGATCAGATCTGCAGGACCCTGGCGACGAGCGCCGGCCTGCCGGCCCCGGAGTCCTTCGTCGCCTGGCTCTCGACCAGCAGCGTCGGCGCCGCCGACCGCGTCACCGCCAACGGCCCCTTCCGCCGCGTCGACGCCTACGCAATCGCCAACTCCAAGGCCGACCTCGTCGACGGCACGATCCAGAACAGCCTCCACGTCCACGAAGACGGCAGCTACCTGATCGATCCGCCGTTCGGCGCCACCACCGGGACACTCAGCGACGGCACCGCCGGCCAAACCTGTGCCGACTGGACGTCGGCCGCCTCAGCCTCGGCGCGCACCGTCGGCTTTCCGGCCGGTGCCCGCCTGCCAGACTGGACCGAGTGGTCGACTTTCGGCTGCAACACCGCCTCGCGGCTCTACTGCGTCTCGAATCGCACCGCCCTGTTCTGGGACGGCTTCGAAAGCGCCGGCACCGATCGCTGGTCTGCGGCGGTGCCGTAGTCCGGGCCCACTACCCGGTCCTCGCCCGCACCACGCCGATCGCCGCGAGGACGGCTGCGAACAGCAAGAGTGAAAGGTCGGAGAGCGAGGGGATCTCAGCCTCGACGCCACATCGTTCTGCCCTCCTCAGCTCAGTCGGCCCAAGCCGACGTGTCACCGCTCTCGAAGCCGTCCGCGAAGATCGGCAGACCCTGCAGCTCGAAGTCGATGCCCGACACCAGCCCGCCCAAACCAGTCGAGACCGTGTCCCCGTCGAGAGGGTCACAGAGGCCGAGGAATGCCGGCCCCAGGGGACACTGCACCTCGGCCCACACCTGGTCGGTCGCGCCCAGCCCGTTGTCGGTCGACACGAAATACGGGCCGCCTTCGACCGCAAGACGATAACGGCCATTCACCCCGGTCACCTCACTGGTGTACCAGTCGCCGCTGGGCAACCACAGGTCGATCGCCACGCCTGCGAGCGGCTGGCCGCGCGAGTCGGTGACGCGCCCGACCACCCCGGTCAGCGGCTCGAGCGCGAAGTCGATGCCGCTGGTGGTAGCTCCGGACTGCACCACCACGGGCGTGGCGCCGGTCGGCGGGCAACACTCGAAGCCGTCATAGACCTGGCTCTGATGGTGCTCCTCGGGGTACACACCCACGGTGTAGGTTCCGGCGTCGACCTCGATCGAATAGGCACCACCGTTGAACAACCACAGGCCGGGCAGGGCTTGTCCATTGCTGTCGCGAACCTGCACCACCAGTCCGCCCGGAGGTGGCCCGGCCGCGGCACTGACGAACCCGCTGATCCAACCCTTCGGGGCAACCCTCGTCCGGGTCAACGAGAAGTCGATGCCGGAGGTCGTCTCCCCCATCACCACGGACACGAGCTTGCCGGCCGTGACGTCGCAACCGGGCTCGCACGGAAGGTCCTCGTAGACCTGAGAGTCGTGCGCCCAGGCACTCGCCTTGACGAAGTAGCTGCCGGTCGGCAGGTCGCCGACGCGGTATTCGCCCGTTCCCGTTCGTGACGCCACCTGATTGCCGAGGGCATCGAAGACCTGAATCTCCCCTGACAGAGGAGCGCCGTCGACGGCGCTCACCAGCTCACCGGTGATGCCTCCCATCAGCGCCAGGCCAAAGTCGATTCCCGAGGTCGTGGCCCCTGCCGAGACCAGCACCGTCGTCGCGAGACCACCTGCGTCACACAGACTCGGCGTCCCTCCCGGGCAGGCAACGTCGTCGAACAGCTCGTCGAGATAGTCGCCGTGGATCGCGGCGATGGTGTACTCACCAGGTTGCACCAGGTCGAGCTGCCACTTCGGTGTCGAGAAGTACCCCGCGCGTGCGAGCCTACCCGAGGCCTCCCAAGCCGCGACGGCGTAGTTCTGGATCGGCTCGGCGCCGGCATCCGGCACCACCATGCCCTCGAGCCGCCCGAGGGGCTCGAGGGTGAAATTCACGCCGGAGGTGATCTGCCCGGGCACCACCGCGACCGCAGTTCCAAGCTCCAGTGGGCAGATCTGCGGCGGCTGCGGACACTCGATGGAGTCGAACAGGATCCCCGGGTATCCGGAAACGCCGAGGAGCAGCTTGTAGGATCCCGCCGCCAAGTCCGCGGCAAGATACGAGCCGCCCTGTAGTGAAGTGGTCCCGAGAAAGCTGCCGCCGGACCGGTAGATCGCCACCCAGCCCCACTCGATCGGCTCGCCGGTCTGCGAGTTGGTCACCGTTCCCGAGATCCCACCACGGCGTTCGAGCGAGAAGTCGACCCCGGAAGTGGTCGCCCCGAGGGCCACCGCTACCGGGTCCCCCACCGTGGGATCACACGGGCCGACACAGTGTCGATTAGGCCAGACTTCGTCGGCGTAGATCGTGGCTGACGATGCGGTGAGGACGTATGACTGATCCACCAGGCCACCGATGCGGTAGTACCCGAGAGCATCCGTGGACGCCGCTCCGACCGGGGACCCCACCGTCGTGAACGCCGACACCCGAATGCCCGACACCGGCGCGCCGGTCTCCGTCGCCACGACCTGACCGGCAATGGCCCCGCGCCTTTCGAGCGTGAAGTCGATTCCGATGATGGTTTCGCCCGGGCTCGGGAACAACGGCGACCCCATCGAAGGATCGCAGAACGGCTCGCACGGCAGGGCGTCCCACAGCTCCGAGCGATGTTCGGGGGCGCCGACGACACTGACGAAAGCCTCGCCGTCGAGTCCCTCGAGCAGGTAGCGGCCGGCGTCGTCGGTCGTGGCCGAGGCGAGCAGCCACCCGATCCGGTTGTAGGCCGAGACGGCGCGGCCGGGCAGCGGCAGCTCGGATCCGGACTCGAGCACGCGACCGGTGATGCGTCCACTCCCGCCCGCCGCCTCGGCAGCAGCGCTCAGCGACGCGACCGCAAGAGGAACGACCAACGCGACAGCGGCACCGACGACAGCCGGCCGAACACGGGGCAACGGCGCCATCAGCGAGCCCCCCACGGATTGATCCCTTCAAACGATGCTTGCCACCCCGAGGTGTCTCCGCTCTCGAAGCCGTCCACGAAGATCGGCACACCCTCCAACACGAAGTCGACGCCGGCGGCCAGGTTTCCTGCGGGCGATACCGGATCTCCTTGCGTCGGATCGCACAACCCGAGGTAGGCAGGCCCAAGGGGGCAGTGGATGGTGGCCCACACCTCGTCGATCGCACCCATCCGATTGTCGGTGGTGACGAAGAACGACCCTGAGGTCTGCGGGAGGCGGTAGCGCCCATTCGGACCCGAGGCCCCCGCCGCCAGCCAAGTGCCGCTCGCCGACCAAAGGTCGATGGCGACTCCGGACAGCGGCAGTCCACGGGAGTCGACGACCTTTCCGACGATGCCGGTCTGGGGCTCGAGAGCGAAGTCGATCCCCGGTGTGGAGCTGCCCGGCTCGACGACGATTGGTGTCCCGTCGGTCGGCGAGCACCAAGCCGAGGGACACTTGATGCCGTCGTAGAGCTGTGGGACGAACTCCTCTCCGGAGTACGCCGCCACGTAGTAGGTCCCCTGCTCGACCATGAGACTGTACGCCCCGCCGGTGCCGAGCCACAGGGAGTCGTAGGGCTCGCCATCGGAACCGGAGACATGGAGCCACGTCTGGTTCGGGAGGGCTCCGGCAGCGGCGCTGACGACCCCCGAGATCTCGCCACGTGCCGGCAGAGCGATGTCGATGCCTGCAGTGACGGCCCCCAACGCGACGGCAACCGGAGTCCCTTGGGTGACATCACACAAGTGAGGACACGCTACGCCATCGTAGAGCCGAGCCGAGAGATCCGAAGACTTCGCCTTGACGTAGTACTCCCCCGTCGGCAACCCCCCAACGCGGTACCCGCCCACTTCGGCAGAAAAGCGGGTCGCGACGAGACTCCCGGAGCCGTCGAAGACCTGAACATCTCCCCCGACCGCCGCGCCGTCGCTCGCCCGCGTCAGCACGCCGGTGATGCTTCCCATCGGCTGGAGATCGAAGTCGAGACCGCTGGTCGTCACTCCCGCCGCGACCGCGACCACGGAGGCTTGGCCGCCGGGATCGCATGCTGCCGGCTCGCCTCCCTGGCACGGAACGTCGTCGTAGAGCTCAGCGAGGAAATCCGGGTGGGTCACCGACACGACATAGCTGCCGACCGGAACTCCCCTGACCTCCCAAGCGGGTGCGTAGAACGTGTCGCTGCGCACGAGGGCGCCGGAGAGATTCCAGACCCGGACGGTGTATCCGAGGATCGGTTCGCTCCCGGACTCGGGGAGGACCGTCCCAGCCAGCTTCCCATGCGGCTCCACCTCGAAGTCGACGCCCGAGGTCACCGACTCGGCGGCCACCACGACCTCGGACCCAAGTGCCAACGAGCACCCGCTGGGCGCCGTCGGACAGTCGATTCCGTCGTAGAGCATCCCCCGATGATCCTCGCTCTGGAAGACCACCTTGTAGGTGCCCGGAAGCAGAGCGGCGGCTTGGTAGTTTCCCGCCGTCACCCCCGCCGTGCGGCGCAGCACCCCGCCCGCGTCGAAGATCCACACCGTACCCAAGGCCGGCTGACCGTTCTGCGCGTCGATGGCAGTCCCTGCGATCGAGCCCAGGCGGTCGAGAGCAAAGTCGACCGGGGCCGTCGTCTCCCCCGTCTGGACCAGGACCGGGTCGCCCGCGCTCGGATCGCAGACGTAGCTGCAGGGTACGTTTGGCCACACCTCGGCGATGTGCTCGCCGTAGTAGTCACGGGCGGTGACGGAGTAGCTGCCGACGTCGAGCCCGCCGATGACGTACTCGCCAAGGGCATTGGTCGTCGTCGATCGACTTTCCCCGAAGCCGCCGACGGCCGTCACCTGGATACTCCGCAGCGGTTCTCCGGAACCCGCGTGTACGACCCTGCCGGCGATGGCGCCGCGCCGCTCGAGCAGGAAGTCGACGCCCGCGACCGTCTCGCCCACCTCCACCACGATCGGGGTTCCGAGGGAGGGGTCGCAGACCGGACCGCAGGGTACCCCCTCCCACACCTGCGGCAGATGATCCGAGCTGCCCGTAGCGACCAAGCGGGTCACCCCGGCAAGGCCGGCGATGACGTAACGCCCCGCCGCGTCGCTCGTGGCCGTTGCGACCAGGCCGCTGTTGCCGTTGTAGGCGGAGACCAGGACTCCTGCCACGGGCAACGCCGATTCGATGTCGAAGATGCGGCCGGCGATGCGTCCGCCGGCGCCCAGCTCGAGATCGATCCCGGTGGTCATTTCGCCGCTGACCACGAGGATGGGCGTTCCAGCAGCCGCCGAGCACCCGCTCGGGAAGCCCCCTGGGCACGGGTGATCGCCGTAGAGCTCGTCGAGGAGGCCGGTGTCCCAGGTCGGATGGGACAGCGTCGAGATGATGTACGAGCCGGGGCCGAGCGAGCCGAAGGCATACACCCCGGAAGCGTCGGTCATGGTCCCGTCCACGAAGGCTCCGGTCGTCCTCCACACCCGCACGATCCGCTGCACCAGCGGCGATGTCGTTCCTTCTCGAACGAGGCGACCGCTGATCCCTGTGGGCGCCTGGCCGAGTGTGACCTCCACCGGACCGGAGGCGACAACCGGGCCGACCACAGCTCCGCCCAGGATCACCAGCGCCAAGAGCCGATTCGAGATCATCGCGCACCTCCCACGAGAGCCCGGCAAAGCCTCTCAGGTCATTTTCTGCACGATACCTCATGCTTTCCCGCCATGCAAGGGGACAGAGCACGGTGCCGACGGCGCCGTGCGGCTATAGACTCCGCGGTCCGATGAAAGAAAAGCACATCCGCATCCGCATCGAACAGTGCTTGGCGCTCGCGACCGCCTCGAACTGCCCCCGCCGCAAGTTCGGGGCGCTGTTGCTCGACCCGGAACGCAACGTGGTGCTGATGGACGGCTACAACGGCGGTCCCCGCGGCGGTGGCGAGCTGTGCGGTGGCGAGACCTGCCTGCGCGACGACCGGCAGGTGCCCTCCGGCACCCGCCTCGAGATCGGCTGCCACCACGCCGAAATGAACGTCGTGTGCAACTGCGCCGCCTCGGGCGTGCCCACCAAAGGCGCGTGGCTGGTCGTCACCGGCGAGCCCTGCGTGCTGTGCTCGAAGCTGATCCACCACGCCGGCATCGAGCGGGTGATCGTCGTCGGCGGCGGCTACGCCGGCGACAACGGCCTCGCCTACCTCGAACGCCACGGCGTGTTGGTCACCCTGGTCGAAGGCCCCCGCGATCCGCGCCTCGGCGAGATGGCCGAACCCGCGGGCTGAGGCGGGAACCGGGAACCGGGATCCGTCGGAGGCCGAGAGGCTCTGCGGACGGGCAGCGGCAGCGCCCCCTCTCGAGACAACCGGGCGCGTCCCGAGCGCGCACCATTCTCGTCCGGCGCTCCGGCGTACGGGCAGCGGAAGCGCCCCAGGGTGCGCGTTGCGCGCGCACCATCTTCGTCCGGCGCTCCGGCGTACGGGCCGCGGAAGCGCCCCAGGTGCGCGTTGCGCGCGCACCATCTCCGTCCGGCGCTCCGGCGTACGGGCCGCGGAAGCGCCCCAGGGTGCGTGCGTTGCGCGCGCACCATCTTCGTCCGCACCGCGCGCAGTCCCCTCAACCCCCAACATTTCCTCACCCACTCATCTCCCCCTGCAGGGGGAGATTCGACAACCCGCGCTACCATTGCGCCAACAA
The DNA here is from genome assembly GCA_964599475.1 of uncultured Thermoanaerobaculia bacterium. Classification (GTDB taxonomy): domain Bacteria; phylum Acidobacteriota; class Thermoanaerobaculia; order Multivoradales; family CAZRFU01; genus CAZRFU01. The sequence continues at coordinate 47,866 of CAZRFU010000019.1, read as the reverse complement.
TGACGACCCGCCTCTGCCCCCGCGCGATCTGCCTCGCGATGGCGGCGCCCACGACGCGCGCGCGCTCGCGCATATGCGGCTGCTCGACTTTTCAACTGCTTGTCCCGGTTGGGGCCGTTTGCAACCCCTACATCATGACGGGGCACCACACCCCACACTCCGAGCAGCTCCATGAGTGACCTCTTCTTCGACCGCCCTGTGAGTGGTGATCTGACCGACGCCAGTCAAGCCGGTCTCGCTGGAGCTCTCCGAAACATTCTGCTCGAGCTCGAGCCCTCCGGGCTGCACAAGCCGAGTTTCGAGCACCTGGTTCGCGAGGCACTCCAGGTCTTGGTGGGCCGGCGGGTCTTCGGTTCAAGGAGTGGCACGCAGGAAGGCCGAGACCTAGGCACAATCGACCTCGGACCCAGGATTCACCTCGAAGCGAAGCGGTACTCGCCAGGGACGGCACTGAAAGAGGCGGAACTCCACGGCTCCCTGATGAAGGCGGCAGCTGGCGCCGACCCGCCCGACGTCTGGGTACTGGCCACAACGATCGAGATAAGCCAGCAACTCGCGGAGAGCCTGAAGCGAGCGGGACACAAGCTGGGGGTTTGGGTCGAGCTCGTCGATCTGCGGGATGGTGATCTGAGATTCTCGGCCTTGGCGGTGCTCCTGGCGGCGGGGCTTGAAACCTCGATCGCAGTCGTCCAGCAAGCTGGCAAGGCGACGGCGTCCGATCTTGCCGACCTCAGGGCCATCCTGGATCACGTCAGGTTGTTGCCCGAGACCGCCAACCTCGCCCAGGGGTTGGAAGGGCGACTGGTGAGGCTGGAAGGGCTATTCGAGACTGTCGCGGCCAGGGCTCGGGCGTACCTACACGAAACGATCTCGTGCCCAAGAAAATCACGGGCCGAACTGCGGCAGGCGGTGCGCGACGACAACAAGGTTCCATTCTTGCGCCGGGGAGGCGTCTCTGCGCTGATGACCGAGTGGCACCGGAGCCCGGGAGCCTCGGGACGGCAGGCTTTCGTGTTGCTGGGGGAAGAAGGGGGTGGCAAGACCTGGGCAGCAATCGACTGGCTGCATGAGGTAGCCCAGGCCGACGGTCTGCTACCGATTGTCGTCCCCTCACATGTCGCCGGGCGCTGCGATCGGCTAGCCGGTTGCCTTTCGGCTGCCGTCGAGAGGCTCTCCGGACTGCAGGGTTTTGCGTGGCCAGAGCGCATGGACTGCTGGCTCTCGAATTCGCGCCTGGCGGGACGCGTAATCGTCGTCATCGACGGACTCAACGAGGAACCAGAAACGTCATGGTTTCAGTATTTTGCTGATCAAGCCGCGCACTACCCCAACCTTGCCTTGTTGGCTACGTGCAGGACAGGCTTCTGGCATCAGCGAGACCCCGCTCGCGGCTGCAACCCGCCCCCGATGGTTGTCCCACTTCCGCTTCTAGAACTGTCCGAGGTTGAGTCCATCCTGGTTAGGGCAGGTCTGGAGACGAAGGTTCATCGAAACCTCTGGCCGCTCATGACACGGCCGAGCCAGATCGAGCTTGTTCTTCAAGCGCATGATTCCGCGGAGCTCATCGAAGACCCCAGCCGCGAACGGCTCATGCTCCTCGATTGGCGCAGACGATACGAGCGCCGATCTGGAGCGCCGCTGACTTCCTCTGAGTTCGAATCGATCATGCGCGACTTGGCCGAGAAGGTGCTCGCCTCGGGGACGGTCTCCGATTCCGACGTCGCCGGCCGGCTTGCGCTACAGCCCGATCGGAGGGCTCTCGCCGAGCTCCAGTTCGGTGGCATTCTCGAAAAGGTTCCTGGCGGCTTCAGACTCCACCGCGAGCACCTGATTCTCGCGCTGGGCCTCGTATTCGCGGACGAGGCCAGCCAGGAGTTCGCCGCCTGTTCAGGGGTTTTGCCCGTCACGGCCGAGCGGCTTCTTGCGTCGCTGGAGGCCAAGGCCTTCGACGAACACGCCCGCATCTGCGCCGCGGCGATTCAGGTGGCCGCCGTCCAACAGACGACCCCCGATGGCGTCGTAGCTGCCCTGGTGTGCGTGCTGTTCGCGCTGCGAAATGGGCTACGTTGGAATGATCCGGATCACTTCCTCAAGTCTGTGTCGGGGCTCTTCCGCCAGCGACCGGACGCCTTCAAGACGCTGGCCTTAGCCCTGGCTGAGGGCACCAGCGATTCACAGACGCTCCTGGACTGTCTCGAACGCGCCTATCTGCGCTGGTGCGACGAGCCGTCGGCGACGGACCTCGTAAGGGCTCACGCACACGAGATCCTCCGCCGAGTGGACCTAGACCTGGAACGGTGGAAGGAGAGAGACGATCGTCGGTTCAAAGAGCGCTTAGCGCACCTCGAACCCCTCATCGGAGCTCGGCCCAGCGCTGGGACACGTTCGGTTGCCGGCGAGCGCGTTGTCTTCGTCGAGTCTGCGCCCACGGCGCACGCACGCTCCTTGGCCATCAAGGCCCTCTCAGCGCAGCCGAGAGGCCTGCCGATCGCGATTCTTCGAACCCTCGCGGTGACGGAGGCCCTGGATCGTTTCGGTGGCGACGGGCAAGCACTCGCCTGGCTCCTTCGCTTTGGCGGAGAGGATCTCCAAGCTGAGGCCGGCCGCTTGGCGAACGATCTCCTCGGCTCCGGCGATGTGGCCGGTGAAGCCGCGGGGATCCTCCTCGCTGAAAGTCTGCCTGATCCTTGGTCCGTCCCAGGCTACGAGTCTCGCCGGTCCCCGCGCCGCTCGCTGTTTGAGGAGCTGAGCAGCGAGGACGTCTGCAAGACTGGCTTCTACCTTTGGCGCGACGCTGATCTGGAGCAATGCCTTGGCCGCGGCGATGTCCCCGCGGAGACGAAGGCAATCAACCTGTCAGCTAGGTGTGTGGATCCTGAGTTCTCGCCCACCGTCCATTGGCTCCCTGGCGACGTTCGGGACCAGCTGGTCGAACTACTAGCCGACCTAAACTGGCCCGATCGGACCCACTGGCAGAACACGAGAGCACATGGCGACTACCGGCGCTACGAGCCTGCATGGATTCGCGTGTGCCTCGAGGAACTGGTCGACCAACTCCGGCGGGCCTACGTGCCGTCGGCATCCACCGAGCCCGCAGCAATCGCAAACTGCAGCAAACAGCTGCGCGCAATCAGCCTCTTGCTCGATCATGGCGACGCCCCGGCCATGACCGCCGCGTGGCGACAATTCGTCAGCAACTCGATCATGCCCGAGCCGACGCGAACTACGCCTGACCTAGTCGAGGTGGAGCTGTTCGCAGCCGCGCTACAGCTCGCATCTGACGAGGAGTACGTGAACCTTCTTCTCGAACGCGGCTGCCAGGGCCGAGATAGCCTCGATCTTGTAACGGATCTCGCGAGGGAGCTGCCCCGCGACCTCGCGCGGTCGTTTACGACGACAGCTCTCGCTCTCGACAGCGCACGAGCCGTCGCCCTCCTCCCGTTTCTGGCCTACCTTCGCCAGCCCCTGACTTCGACAGATCGAAAGAACTTGGCGCGCATCGTCGCCGACGTGCCGCGAGATCTGAGGATCGACACGTTCATTGCTGCCCGGTGCGACCGACGCACCGCCCGCCAGCTGGCTCTCGTTCGCGGCCCAGCGGACCTCCGGGGCGTTGCCGCGAAGGGCTATCCGTTCGACGCATTTCGGCTTATACGGGGCGCACGAGTAAGGCAGATGCGCCAGCTCGGGCACAAGGATCCTTCACTTCAGGCCAGCTTCGCCGCACAGGTCGACCTCCTGGAGATCATGCCGGCTCTCTGCGACCAAGTATCAAGCGCGATCGAGGAGGCGATTCGGCAGGGCTGGTGGAATGATGAGACTTCGCTCCGACTCAGCTCCAGGGCAGGGCTCAAGCTTCTGGAGTGCTATCCGGAACTCGTTTCGAGACTGACCCAAGCGTCGAAGCGAACAAGAACCCATGCGTGGGTCTGGAGTGTCCCGCGAGCCTTCCAGCTATACCTCGCCGCCGCCGAAGCGGCCTTTCAGGCTCAGGCTCCAGAGTGGCCCCAGCTTGTGGAAGAGCTGGTGACTTGCGGCTATGGCACGGGCTACAACCGATACGCCGCGCAGGAAACTCTGACACTCCTATGCCGCAACCATCACCGACCTGAGGTGGAAGCGCTGCTGCGCCGCTGCGCACGTATCTGCACGACAGACCTGGAGCTCGCCGACTTTGCGGTCACCGTGGAGTCAGCGGCGACGAAATGGTTCTGGAAGTTTCTAGCCGACGAGAGCACGAGCTCTGGTCCGATCGGAACCGCGCGGGCCCTGACGTGTGCCGGGTTCGCTACGAACTGGCGACGCGGCCTATCCTTCATCGAGCACATCGAAGCTCGACCCGGCACCTGGCTGGCTGCGACTCTCCACGAGAGTCGTCTTGCTGCCCAGAGGGCCCGGAACGCGGCGAGCTGGAGCGAACGTATCGTTTGTGCGTCGAGTGCTCCCGAGTCGTGGGGGGCATATCAACTTCTCCTGAGGACCGCGGACCTGCGAACCCCAAGACTCCTCGACGATCGAGTGAAATCACAAGGCTGGACGTGGTCCGATCGCTCGCAACTGGTGGTGCACCTGCGACGCAACTGGAGCGCTCTCGAGCGAGCCGTGAAGGAGAGCGACGATCAGGCGAAGAAGACGCTCTTCCACAGCACCATCAACGAGCGAAACATGTTCCCCTGGGTCACCACCGTTCGCCTCAGCCTGGAAGTCCGGGAAGAACTCCTCCGGGGAGGGTGACCCGGACCCCACCTGCCGGAAGGGGTCAGAGCCATTCTGCGGCCGGCCGGCCGGCCGAGCCGGGAGGACCCGTACCGGCTGTGACGAAGGCGCCTTCTCCGCCCGCTGGTGGCGCCCTTTTCAGGGCTCCCGGAGGATCTGGTGGGCCGCCCACCCCGGGGCGTTGGCCTGGGCTCTCCTCGGGCGCCCCGTTGGGGCTCGGGATCGAGCTCCGAGCGGTGAAGACGGTCGCCCCGCGGTCCGCCTCGGGTCGTTCGCTGTGCTTGCGCCAGACTCCAATATGGAGCAGATCGTGCGCCATGTTGCAGGCTGGCTACAGTATGGAGGAAGGGGTTGCGCATTCCGGAGGCTGGGGACAGCGGTGAAGAGTCGTCGACGACGCCCTCTGGTGCTGTTTGGGTTGCGCCCTTTCAGGGCTGACGGAGGTGTGGTGTCCGCCCCAACCCAGGGCGTTGCCCTGGGCTATCACCTTGCGCCCCGTTGGGGCTCGGAGATCACGCCGCGAGCGCTGCTGTCGCGCCGCGGGAGCCGACCGGGGCGCGGCCGTATACTCGCCGGCATGAGCAACGCGACGAAGTTACCCGGCATCGACTTCGTGCTCGACGGCGACGGTCGCCAGCAGGCAGTGGTGATCGACTTGCGCACCCACGGGGAGCTGTGGGAGGACATCTACGATCAGCTCGTCACCGAACAGCGGCGCAACGAGCCGCGGATACCGTTCGCCGAGGCCCGCGCCGTCCTGGGAAGTAGCCTCGACGAGATGATTGGGCGCACGGATGTCTGAGGATGCGAACGACTCGAAGCCGCGGTCGGGGCATGCCCGAGGGGCCGCGCCTCAGCCGGTATCGGAGGAGGCAGCCGCGTTCGAGAAGCGGCTCGATCTGTGGATTCGCGGCCTCCCTCCCGCGCCGGTGATTCCACTCGAGGCCCTGCGCCGGGAGAACCTGTACGACTGAATCGGTATTCGCCGCGCAAATGAACCGGCGAGCCCGGAGGTATGATGGGCGGGGAGGCCGCTATGCCCGCCATCAGACTGCAAGCCACCATCGACGAAGCCGTTGCCAGCGCCATTCCGGGTCTACGACCCTTGTTGGGCCGGAAGGTGGAGCTGATCGCGCGGCAGACCGAGCGAGAGGAGTCTGTTGAGGCAACCCTCACACTCGATGAGCTCCTCGCGGAACCGTTGACCCTGCCGCCGGGCGTCGCCCCTGTGTCGTTGGCCGACATGGAGCGTGCGATCGAGGCGGGCGCCACCGGTCGTGCACGCTCTTGACACGAACGTCGTCGTCAGACTGCTGACGCGCGACGATCCGGAACAGACCCTGCGTGCCAAGGCTGTGGCCAGGCGAGCGCTGGAGTCGGGTGGCATCTGGCTCGCTTCGGTTGTCCTGGTCGAGGTCGTATGGTGCTCCGCTCGTCGTATCGGCTCGATCGAACGAGTATCGTTCGAGCAATCAGGAGGTTGGTACGACTCGAGGGGGTTGGCGTCGAGGATCGTGATCTCGTCACGGTGGCCCTGACTGCCTTCGAGTCGGGCAAGGCAGACTTTGCCGACTACTTGATCCTGGAGAAAGCACGCGAGGAGAAGGCGCTGCGCTCTTCTTCACCGGCGACCTCGGCCAGCGGATCTTCCAACTGCCGTTCTCGTGGCTCGCGCTCGGGATCGACGTGCGCGGGCGCTCGCGCAGCTTGCGGGTGAACTACCGCACCTCGCACCAGATTCGGATGTCTGCCGATCGGCTGCTCGGGTCGACCGTGACGGACGGCGACGGCAACCTCGAAGAGCGGGTTGGAGCGCTGTCGGTGTTCAGCGGACCGGCGCCGACTGTGGAGCTGTACGACACCGAGGCTGACGAGATCGCGGCAGTCGGCCGGTGGCTGGCGCAGCGCCGGGAGGAAGGCCTCGCCCCGGCCGAGATCGGCGTGTTCGTGCGGTCGGAGCACGAGCTTCCGCGCGCCCTGGCTGCCGTCGAAACAGCCGGCCTCCCCGCCCAGGTGCTCGACCAGACGCTGGCGGCGCCGAGTGAGTGCGTCGCAGTCTCAACGATGCACCTCGCCAAAGGCCTCGAGTTCCGCGCCGTGGTGGTGATGGCGTGCGACGAGGACGTCATCCCCTCGGCCGAGCGCATCGCCGCCGTCGCCGAGCCGAGTGACATCGAGGACGCCTACACCACCGAACGGCACCTGCTCTACGTCGCCTGCACGCGAGCACGGGAGTGGCTGCTGGTGACCGGGATCGAGCCGGGATCGGAGTTCTTGGAGGACTTCCAATGAGCACCTTGGAGCCGGCCGACGAGGTGGGTATCCGGCTCTGTCCATGCGGCGAGACTTGCCGGTGCGGCGAATACGGGATCTAATCTCCGCATGAGGAGCGGTGAAAGGCCCTTCATTTGGCAGGCCGACGACTGGCCGAGATGGCGCTTTGACCTCGAGACCCTGGCCGGGCCCCTGGCCGAGGTCAGCCGTGCACAGGGAATGCTGCTCGGGCGTCTGGCCGATGTGGGCGTGGCGCTGCGGGACCAAGCGACCCTCGCCACGTTGACCGAGGACGTGGTCAAGACCAGCGAAATCGAGGGCGAAGTGCTGAGTCTGGCCTCAGTGCGTTCGTCGATCGCCCGACGCCTTGGTGTGGAGATCGGCGCCGTCGCTCCCGTCGATCGGCATGTCGAGGGTGTCGTCGACATGGTGCTCGACGCCACCTCGAACGCCGCATCGCCGCTCACTGCGGCGCGGCTTCAGGGGTGGCATGCGGCTTTGTTCCCAACCGGCTATTCGGGCACCAGCAAGATCGCCATCGGGCGCTGGCGCAGCGACGTCGACGGGCCGATGCAGGTGGTATCGGGTCCTCCAGGACGGCGGAGAGTCCACTTCGAGGCCCCTCCCGCCGCAAGGCTGGCGGTCGAAATGGACCGATTTCTGACCTGGGCCAACCACAACTCCGGCGAGCCGGCACTGATCAAAGCCGGCCTCGCACACCTCTGGTTCGTCACGGTGCACCCCTTCGACGACGGGAATGGCCGCATCGCGCGGGCGATCGGCGATTTGTTCCTGGCCCGCGCCGACGGCAGCACCCAGAGGTTCTACAGCCTATCCGCCCAGATTCAGCGCGAGCGCAAGGACTACTACGCCGTGCTCGAGGCCACGCAGCAGGGCACGCTCGAGGTCACCGGTTGGCTATCCTGGTTCCTCGAGACGCTGGGACGCGCCGTCACCAGCGCGCACTCCACGCTCGATGCGGTTCTGGTGAAGGCGCGCTTCTGGCAGCGCTGGGCGGGTACCACGCTGAACGAGCGGCAGATCAAGGTCCTCAATCGAGTGCTCGATGGGCTCGAAGGCAAGCTCACCAGCAGCAAGTGGGCAGCTCTGGCCAAGTGCTCGGCCGACACCGCCCTGCGCGACATCACCCACCTGCTCGAGCTGGGCGTGTTGAGCAAGGCACAGGGCGGCGGCCGCAGCACCGCCTACCATCCGGCGGAGCGCTGACGCCAGGCCGCCCACGCCACAGTCTGCGCAGGCGAACATACCTCTACGCCCAGCCCCCTAACACCCAACCCCTAACACCCAACCCCTACCCCCGGGAGACCCCCATGCGCATCCACTGGCTCCTTACTTCCCTCATCGCCACCGGTGCTCTTGCCCAGACTTCTCCCCTACCGCCGGCTCGAGATGTTCGGGTCGGTGAGCTGGCTGCCGCGGTGTCGGCGGAGCGCCTGCGCGCCGACGTGACGACGCTGGCGGCCTTCGGCACGCGGCACACCTTGTCCGACACGGTGTCGGAGACTCGCGGCATCGGCGCTGCCCGGCGGTGGGTCGAGGCCGAGATGCGGCGGATCTCGGCGACGTGCGGCGGTCGACTCGAGGTGCGGATCGATTCGAGTTGGGTCGAGGGCGAAGCGCGGATCCCGGAGCGCACCGAAATCGTCAACGTGGTGGGAATCCTGCCCGGAGAACGCCAGCCCAACCGCTGGATCGTGATCGCGGGCGACATCGACTCACGGGCGACCGACGTGCTCGACGGCGTCTCCGATGCCCCAGGGGCGAACGACAACGCCACGGGCCTGGCGGCGGTGCTCGAGGCGGCGCGGGTGTTGTGTCCCCACCGCTATGGCGCAACGCTGGTGTTTGCGGCACTTTCGGGCGAAGAGCAGGGCCTGTTCGGCGGGCGCGACCTCGCCGCTCGCGCCAAGGCCGACGGCATCCAGGTCGACGCGGTGCTCAACAACGACATGATCGGCAACATCGCCGGGATCGCCGGCACGATCGACAACACCACTGCGCGGGTCTTCTCGGAGAGTCCGGCCGCCAACACCACTCTCGAGGAGCTGCGGCGGATGAGGGTGTTCGGTGGCGAGGTCGATTCGCCCTCACGCCAGCTCGCCCGCTATGTCGACCGCATCGCCGACGACTACCTGCCCAACCTCGACGCCAAGATGATCTACCGCCTCGATCGCTTCGGCCGTGGTGGACATCACCGGCCCTTCAACGACGCCGGCTTCCCCGCTGTGCGAATCATGGAAACCCACGAGCACTACGACCGGCAACACCAGGACCTGCGCAACGAGGACGGTCGCCACTTCGGCGACACGCTCGAGTTCGTCGACTTCGACTACGCCGCCAAGCTCACCGCGCTCAACGTCGCCACCCTGGCAGCACTGGCGTCGGCACCGCCGGCTCCCACGGTGGTCGAGATCGCCGGTGCGGTCGAACCCGCGGCGCGGCTGCGTTGGCAGCCGGTCGACGATCCCACCCTTGCGGGCTACAAGGTGTGGTGGCGCGACACCACCTCGCCGACCTGGGACCGCTGGGAGTGGGTCGGCACCGCGGCCACCCACACCACCACCGGCCGCGTGATCGACAACTACACCTTCGGCGTGTCGGCCGTCGGCAAAGACGGAAGCGAGAGTGTGGTGGTCTTCCCCACCCCGGCGCGGTTCTAAGAGCTGCCGTGGACCCTTCCGTGGTGCGCCGCCGTTGATGACGATCGAGGCGGCGGTGCACCACTGGCGAAGTACTGGGTACCGGGTACCGGGCACCTCGCTCCGGTGGGCAAGAAGCCCGACCCGAGGTCGGCGCACTGCGCCGCACGACCTCGGGTCGGTCAGGAAAAAGCTGGACGTCAGTTGAACGGGCTGGTGCGGACCAGCAGCTGGAACGAATCGTCGGCACGCGAGCCGACGGCATACACGAAGTAGTGCAGGTCGGCGTCGAGCGCCACTTCGATCGGATCGAAGGACAAGGCGAAGGCGCCGCCGGCACGAGAGAGCCAGAAGCGGTACATACCGGGATCGAGGTCGTAGGAGATCTCACCGCCATTGGCGAAAGTTGGGTCGATCGGCAGCAGGCGGTTGATCACGACCCGCGGCAAGGCCGCGGCGTGGCGCACGGTCAAGCGCGTGTCGCGGCGCTCGATCCGAGGGGAAATCGGGTCCACTTTGGGAGTGTTGTTGTTCGCAAACGGAGTCAGCGCGATGCCACCGTTTTCGGTGAAGTGCGCAACGATGTCGACGTCACTGTCGTCCGCCAGCGTGGCGTCGAGCGACAACACCGGCGTGTCGACGTCGGGATCGCTTCCTGCCAGAAAGACCCGAAGCTCGTAGGTGCCGGCAGGGAGATCGACTGGCCCAACCACCTCGCCGAACTCGAAGCCCGGAATCAGCGGAGCTCCGTTCGCCCAGACATCAACCGGAAGGGTGGCGGGAAGTCCGAGTGTGCCCCCGGAGATTCCGTGAATGACGTGAACAGTGGCGGCGTGGGCCGGGACGAGGGACACGAACGTCGCAAGCAGCCCAGTGGCAAAGGTCTTCATCGTGCTTCTCCATGGTCACGAGTGGGATCCGTTCCCAACTCACGGGGGGAGCCTACCAGACTGTCCACATTATGTCTAGCTTTTATTCGGACCTATTCTGGACGCCAGATGTACAGGCGGATCCGGGGACCAGGGAAGGCATGGACCGTCGGACCACGAGGCCGATTCTGATTCCGCGGTCCCGGGTCCCGGGTCCCCGGTCCCCTTCTGCAGCTACAGCCACCCCCGCTCGCGCGCGATCCGCGCCGCCTCGACGCGGTTGGCGGCGCCGAGCTTGCCGATCGCCTCGGAGAGATAGTTGCGCACCGTGCCTTCGGAGAGAAACACCAGCTCGGCGATCTCTCCGCTGGTCTTGCCCTCTGCCGCGAGGCGCAACACCTGGCGCTCGCGGTCGGTCAGCGGATCCTCGGCGTCCCACGCCGACACCGCGAGCTCCGGGTCGATCGCGCGCAGCCCCGCGTGCACGCGACGGATCGCTGTCGCCAAGGCCTCCGCCGGCGCTGCCTTGAGCACGTACCCGGCGACTCCGGCGTCGAGGGCACGGCGCAGATAGCCGGCGCGGGCGAACGTGGTCAGGATCACCACCCGCGTCGGCAGGCCCAGGCGTTTGACCTCGGCCGCGAGCTCGAGCCCCGAAAGGTGCGGCATCTCGATATCGGTCAACAGCACCTCAGGCGAGAGCTCACGCACCATCTCCAAGGCCTCGCGCCCGTCGCCGGCACGCCCCACCACCGAAAGATCAGATTCGAGCTCGAGCAGTGCAGCGAGCGCGCCCAAGACCATGCCCTGATCCTCGGCGATGACGATCCGAATCGGCACGCTCATCCCCCGGCCTCCGCCAGCCAATGGGTCGTCGGCACTTCGATCGCCAGGCGCGTCCCTCGCCCGCCTTCGATATCGAGACTGCCGCCGAGCGCCGCCAGGCGCTCGCGCATGCCACGCAAGCCGGTGCCTTCGGGCGGCCTGAAGCCGCGACCGTCGTCCTCGATGACGAGGCGAACCCGGTCGCCGTCGGCCCGAAGCGTGATGCCACACTTGGCGGCCGCGGCGTGGCGGATCACGTTGGTGACGGCCTCGCGCACGATCAGCGCAAGCGAGCCTTCCACCAGCGGCGGCAACTCGACGTCGTCGGCCCGGAGATCGAGCGCCACCTGGGCCGAGGCCAGTACCTGGCGCGCGTTTTCGAGCTCCCCCAGAAGGCTCTCCGATCGGTACGCCGCTACGGCACTGCGGACCTGCTCGAGTGCACGCCGAGCGACGTCCTCGACCTCGCCAATCTCGGCAGCCGCGCGTTCGGGATCGCGGGCTGCAAGCTTG
>CAZRFU010000019.1:0-35999 GCA_964599475.1 uncultured Thermoanaerobaculia bacterium | reverse complement strand
ATCGGATCACCTTGTGAGTGATGCACGTGGCGTCGTGCTTGCGCGCCAGCTCGGACTTGAGGATCACCACCGAGAGGGTGTGGCCGAGCAAATCGTGGAGGTCACGGGCGATGCGTTCCCGCTCGGCGATCCGGGCGAGCCGCTCGACCTCCTGGCGCGACTGGGCGATCTGCCGGTTCTTGCGCTCGAGCTCCTGTTCGTGGATCCCCACTGTACCGATCACCAGCACCAGCGTCAGGGCCGGCATCCAGAAGAAGGCCGCCGGCTGGGTCAGGAGCGAAATGACGATCACCACGGCACCGACCAGGAGCAGCGCCGCGATGGCCCGCCGCCGCGACCCGAGCCGGCCACACTCGGCGGCAGCGTAGACGAAGAAGACGCTGGCGCCGGGGTTGCGCCACGCAAACGAGCAGCCGAGCGCGACCATGCCGAGGATCGGCCACACCAGCCGAGCGCCCGACACCCGCCCCGCCACCCAATAGATCGGCAAGAACACCGCCACGCCGGCAACGGCCCACCACACCGCTTCGGTCGAGCCGTACATCATCGGCCCCATCACGAAGAAGGCGAGGTAGATCAACCACACCCAGCGGATGTTCGGTCGGGTGCGGAAGCGCAGCTCGCCGTCGCCGGCAGGGACCCGAGAGCTCATCGTGCAGCGGCCACCAAGTCGACCCGATCGACCTCGAAGGCAAAGGCACCCTCGACACCGCCGAGGAGCAAGCCCTGCACCGAGGCGCTCGGGACTCCGAGCGCGACCAGATCGATCCGGTGCTCCTGCCACTCGGCTGCAGCGGGCAGGCGGGTCTCGACCGGCCGCGGCAGGCCGTCGGCGAGCACGGTCACGCGAATCGCCGTCCCGCGAGCACGGACGACCACGGTCGTTCGGTCGCCGAGGTCGACGGCCTCCATCGGCTGTGCGCCGAAGAAGAGCATCGCCCCGGCCCAGGGAAAGGCGAAGCCCGGTCGCAGCTCACCGCGGACGCGCATCAGACCAGGATCGCCGGCGGCGTGGCTCAGCTCGACCACCGAGGTCCCGCCCATCCGTTCGTCGGTCGCCGCGGTCCACACTCCGCCGAGGGACGTGCCGAGGTCCTCGGCAAAGTCGGAGATCAGCTCGGGCTCGGCCGGCAGCTTCGGAGTGGCCTCCGCCGCCGGCACCGGCCGGTCGACCAGCCGGCCACCCTTCCACACCCCCACGATCGCCCGCGTTGCGGTGATGTCGGCGAGAGGATTGCCCTCGACCAGAACCAGGTCCGCACGGCTGCCCACCGCCAGGCGGCCTCGCCCCGGCACCCGAAACTCCTTGGCTGCGAGCGCGGTGGCTCCCGCCAGCGCTTCAGCCGGGCTCAGACCTGCGGCGACCAACAGCTCGAGCTCGCCGTGCACGCTGGCGCCTGGGCTGGTCGACGGATTGCCGACATCGGTGCCGACCAGGATCGTCACGCCTGCTGCGTGCCAGCGACGCACGGACTCGAGCGACTTGTCGAAAGCCCCGGCGGCGCCGAAACCCATGCCGGCCGCGAGGCTGGTCTTTTCGCGAGCGAACAACCAGGGCGCCAGGCGTTGATCCGCCGCCAGTGCCGCCCCGGTTCCGGGCCGCGGGGTCTCACGGGCCGGGTCGAGCCCGGCCATGACGCTCAACGTCGGCACCACGAACACGCCCCGCTCCAGGAGCTCTCGAGCGAAGGCCTCGTCGGGCAGCTCGTCGAAGACCGTGTGCACCAGCCCGTCGATGCCGGCAGCCACCGCCATCCTCGCTGCCGCCAGACTGTGGACGTGAGCAACCACGAGCGCCTCGCGGGCGTGGGCCGCCTGCACCACCGCGGCCACGGTCGCTGCATCGAGGGTTGGCAGCGAGATACCGAGCTCGGAGCCGTCCTCGATCACCAGCTTGATCCACGCCGACCCTTCGGCGAGCCGATCCGCGACGAACTGGTCGGCGTCCGCCGCGCTGGTCAGGGTCGGGATCGGCAGGCCGAACTGGGTGCCATGCCCACCGGGTGCGGTGACCAATGTCCCCGCCGAAATGAGGTCGGCCCTGGTCCATGCGCCCTGCTCCTGCTCGGCCTCGAGGCGCATCGCCTCGGTCACGGATCCGAACTGGTCGAGGTGGGTCGTCACCCCGAACACCAGCGCCCGCTCGAGGGCGTCGCCCCAGCTGTGGGTGTGGGCGTCGATCAAGCCCGGCAGCAGGGTCCGGGTGGTGCCGTCGATCACCGGTAACCCTTCGGGCACTTGCCCGCCGATGGCGACCACCGCGCCGTCACGCACCACCACGGTGGTGGCCTCGATCGTGGTTTCGCCGTCGAACACCCGCACGCCCTCGATGGCGAAGCTGCCACTCGGCAAGGTCCTCGCCTCGACTGCAGCAGGAGCGGGCGCAGGTGTCGGCAGCGCCGCCAGCACGACCAGCACCGCAACCACTACTCCTGCCACGACCCACGCTCTGCGCCGCCTCACTTCGCACCTCCCTGCCGTCGCATCGCCCACGCGGCCGCCACGAACGCCGCCGCCGTCAACACCAGCAGGTATCCGATCGACGACCATGGTATCCCGCCCGGCTCATGGCCAACCACCCACAAAGCGAGCCGGCCGGCGTGAAAGGGCGGCAGCGTCGGGGCAAACTGCTGGACCAGCTTTGGCAACATCGTCACCGGGATCCACAAGCCCGACAGGAAGGACATCGGCAGATAAATCAAGTTGGTCACGCCGGGGGCTGCATCGGCCGACAATAGCTGTCCGATCGCGAGCCCCAGTGCGCCGAACGGCACCGCAAACGCAACCTGGACCCCGAACAGGGCGAACCACGAGCCGGTCTCGAGCCGCACCCCACCCGCCAGTGCAGCGAGTACCAGCAAGCCCAAGACCGAGATGCCCCCGAGCACCATCGCCACGACGATCCGTGCGGCGATGTTGAGTGGGCCCGATGCCGGCATCGCACGCCGCGCCGTGGTCCAGCCGCGGCCGATCGCGACGTTGGCACCGAGCGCAAACAGCGACACACCGAGCACGGCAAACACGCCGTAGGTCGCGAGCAGGTACCCCGCCACCTTGGGGCCGCCGTTGGACGGCATCACGATCGCAAAGAACAGGTAGAACACCCACGGGAAACCCAACGCCGGCAGCACGAAGCCGGGGGTCCGAAGGAGTTTCATCAGCTCGTTGTTGAGCTCGATCCCAAAGATTCGCAGGGTGCGCGGCTGCCGCTCGCGACGACCGAGAGCCATCGTTTCGACGTGCATGGTGTGCTCCTCACGCCGCTGCAGCGGCGCTCTCCGTAGTCAGGGCGATCAGGGCATCTTCGAGGCCCGAACCAACAACTTCGAGATCGGCGAGCTCGGCATCGGCGGCGAGCAGCGCACGGACGGTGGTCTCGGGGTGTTGGCTGTCGATCTCGAGCCTGACTCCCCGAGCCGCTACCCGCGTCACCCCGGGCCAGGCTTCGACGACCGCGACGTCGACCGAGGTGCGACACCGAATCCGCTTGAGCCCGGCGCGAGCCGACACCTCTTCAGGCGTACCATCCGCGACCACTTGGCCGCGGTGCAACAACACCACCCGGCTCGCAAGCTCGGCGGCCTCGGTGAGATCGTGGGTGGTCAGCAGCACCGCCGTACCTGCTGCCGCCAGAGCCCTGACGCTGCTCCACAGAGCCCTGCGGGCCTCGACGTCGAGCGCCACGGTGGGCTCGTCGAGGATCAACAGCTCCGGCGCTCCCGCCACCGCCAGGGCGAACAAGACCCGCCGCTGCTGCCCACCCGACAGCCGCCCAAAGCGCCGCTGCTCCAGCCCTTCCAATCCGGCCAGACGCACCACCTCGGCGACCGGCAGCGGATCGCCGTACCAGGCACACGCCAGCTCGAGGTGCTCGTGGACCGTCAATGTCTCCGGCACCGCCGCGATCTGCAACATCGATCCCACCCGCCGACGCGTTTCGATCGCCGCGGGATCGCCGCCCAGCACGGCCACGCTGCCCGCATCCGGGCGAATCAGCCCCAGCGCCAGCGAGACCAGAGTCGTCTTCCCCGCGCCGTTGGGCCCGAGCAAGGCGGTGATCTCACCGCGCCCAACCTCCAGGCCGACGCCGGCGATTGCCGTCACTGAGCCGTAGCGCTTCACCAATCCGCGCGCCGAGATCCCTGGTTCATCCGTCGTTCGTGTCGTCACCACGCTGCACCTCCGTTGTCGAGGTCAGTGTGGCGCAGCCAGGGGCAGACACCCCAGTCGCAGACGTCAGAAGTCCGAGGTGACGACCGTCACATTCCGTCTTGGGCGTCGAACTGAACGGCCTGCAACAGCTCCTCTTCCACCTCGGCAGTCAGCGTGGCGATCTGCTGCTCCCGAAAGTCCTCGGCCACGGCTTCGCGTGCCTCCGCCAACGACTGTTCGCGGGACTCGCGCCAGCCGCGCCGCTGCAGAATCCAGGTCCCCGAGGGGAAGCGCAACAAGCCTGTATGTCCACCATCCTCGAGCTCGCGCAACGCCTCGACCGCAGTACCGGCAAACGTGTGGGCGACGTTGCGCCTGGGAAGCCAACCCATGGAACCGCCGGCCGGACCGGACGGGTGGAGCGAGAGTTGCGTTGCGACCTCGGCGAAGCTCACCTCGCCCCGGTCCAGGGCGAGGAGGGCGGCGCGGGCGCGTTCGAGTCGGGCCTTGGTGTCCTCGTCCGGGCGAGCGGCGGTGTCGAGCACTTGGATCACGGCGAGGTCGATGGCCTCGAGCTCGCGATAGCGGCGAGCCTGTGATTGCCGAAAGGCTTCGAGCTCGGCCTCGGTCGGCTCCCGCAGCCGTTCGTCGACGCGGCGGGTGAGCTCCCACTGAGCCAAGGCTTCGACGCCGGCGGCGGCCAGCTCGAACTGCACCCGCGGGTCGGAATCGAGCCCGCGGCGCCGCACCTCGTCGACCACCGCCACCGCTTGCGCCCAACGCTGGAGCAGGGCGGTGATCTTCCGGGGCGGCTGATCGTCCGCGCCGCCGACCAGCTCGCGAATCTGATCGCGGCGAACGCTCAAGCCATCCATCTCCAGCACGATCTTCGGATCGTCGAGATCGACGCGCAGCCCCCTCGTCGACACGAGCTCGGTCAGCAGCGACTCCCAGGCGCGCTCGCGCGCGTCCATGACCAGGCGCTGTCGCACCCGCTCGCGCGCCTCGGCCGGTGTGGGAGCCTGCTGCTCGCGCACGGCTTCGCACAGGAACACGGAGAAGCTCGTCTCCTGCTCGACGACGCTGCTCAGTTGGCCGGCTTCGAGCCCTTCAACGGCGTCGGCGACAGCCCGAGGCACCGTCGTCGGGTCGATCCAGCCGAGGCGCCCATCTCGAAACCGCGACTGTGAGCTCGAATGCTCGCGCGCCAAGGTGCCGAAGTCTTCGCCCTCCAGGATCCTCGCGCGCAACTCGGCGGCGAGAGTCGCGATCTGCTCTCTCGGCTGATCGCCGATCTCGAGGTGGATCGAGCGCAGCTGCAAGGCCCGCGGTCGCACGAACCGACTCGCGCGCCGTTCGGTCTCGAGGTCGATCTCCTCATCGGCAACGTGCACTCCGGCGTCGCTCGCCGCCCGCAGCAGCGGCCGAGCGATCCGGTCCTCCCTGAGGGCACGACGGAAGCCCACGATTGCGGCGTCCTCACCACCGTGGCTGCGGCCCGATGTCTCCAACACGCGGAGCCGAACGATTCCGACGAGCGCCGCGGGGCTCGCCTCGATGTCGCGGGCCTCGAGCCAGCGGTGGTACTCGGCCTGGCTCAGACGGCCGCCGTCCCAACGTGCCACCAGGGGCTCGTCAGGCGGCCGCACCCCCGAGCATCCCACCAACGCTGCCGCAATCGGCAGGGCCATCCACCTCATTGCCCGCCCTCCTGGTTCTGCCGAAGGGTGTGGTACTCACCAACCGCGAGATCCACGAAGCTCTGGGACTGCCCATCGGGCCAATGGACAACGACTCGATCAATCGCCTGAGCCTCACCCAGACCCACCAGCACGCGAGGGTCGTTGGCGACGAGGTAGCTGCCGTCCGTACCGCTGCGCCGAACGCGCGCGGTGCCCTCGGGCGCCCACACCTCGACTCTGGCTCCCAAGGCGTCTCTCCCCTGCTTGGTCACGAGCCGCAAGCCGATCCACGCCCCTGCCGGCTCCGCTCGGTTCAGCAGCAAACGCGCCGGTCCACCGTTGTTGGTCAGGAGCAGATCGGAGCGGCCATCGTTGTCGACATCACCAACTGCCAGTCCGCGGCTGACCTCGAGCAGGGCAAACGCCGGGCCGGCGCCCGAGGACACTTCGGCGAACCGGGTGCCTCCCACGTTTCTGAACAGCTGGTTCGGCTGCTTGAGCGGGTGTGGGTCGCCCGCGACGGCTTGTTCTTCGATGCTCTTGACGGCACCGTTGGCCACTGCAACATCGAGCCAGCCGTCGTTGTCGTAGTCGATCCAAGCGACGCCGAACCCGGTCCCAGCGATACTCGCCGGGCCGAGGCCGCTGGGACTGGAGGCATCGGAGAAATAGCCCGTGCCGTCGTTGAGGTAGAGCGTGTTGGTGTCCGCGCTGAGGTGGGTCATGAAGAGGTCGTCGTCGCCGTCGTTGTCGAGATCCCCGGCGACCACTCCCATCGAAGCCTGCGCCACCCCCATCGAGGAGACGGCTGCGCCGGAGGCCAAGGCAACGTCCTCGAAGCGCAGGTCACCGAGGTTGCGCCACAGCGCGTTGCGCCGCAGGTCGTTGGCGACGTAGACATCCAGGCGACCATCCCGGTCGAAGTCGGCGGTCACGACTCCCAAGCCGCTCGACGGCGCTCGATCCAAGCCGGCTCGACCGGAGACGTCCCCGAAGGTGCCATCCCCACGGTTGCGAAACAGGCGGTCGGTTTCGCCGTTGTAGCTCTGCGGGCCGCAGAAGTCCGGTCTGCCTCCCGGCGAGCGACACGGGCGATGATTGGCGAGGCGAAAGTCGACGTAGTTGACGACGAAGAGGTCGAGCCAGCCGTCGGCGTCGAGGTCGGCGAACGCAGCGCTGGTCGACCACCGCGGATCGTCGACGCCGGCACTTTCGGTCCGCTCGACGAATCGGATCACGCCGTCGCGACTCTGGTTCTGCCACAGCTGGTTCGATCCGAAGTTGGTGAAGTACAGATCGATTCTGCCGTCGTTGTCGTAGTCGCCGGCGGCGACGCCCATGCCGTAGCCCGTCACCTCGAGGCCGGAGTCGGGCGTCACGTCGACAAAGTGCGGGATTCCGTTGGGACCGACTCCCCGGCTCTGGAAAATGCGGGCGCCACCGGAAGTCTTGCCTGCATCGAGCGGGCCACCCTGCACCAGGACGAGATCGAGCCAGCCGTCGCCGTCGAGATCGACCAGCGCCCCGCCGGCGCCGACCGGCTCGACGAAGTAGCGCTCCCCGGTTCCCCCGGTGTCGTGCTCGAACTCCACCCCGGACTCCGCGGTGACGTCGAGGAAAACACCCCTCGGGGGGTCTGCGCTCTGTGGGTCCGGCGACGGCTCCGCGCCACATCCGGCGAGCACCGGCAACGCCGCGAGCAGAAGCGTCCCGCGATGGATCATGGCTCACCCTCCGTGCCGGGAATGAGGCCTTCTCCCGCTTCCCACGGCGCATCCGGCAGCTGCCCCTGCCGATACAACTCCTGCCGTCGATGCACTCGATGGCGCACGAGTTTCGGGGCCGATGCCGCCAGCTGCGCCGCGGTCTCCTGCCACCGGCGAGCGACCTCGAAGTCGCCGCGGCCGGCCGCGACCAGCGCCAACGACTCCGCGGCAAGAACATCAAGCGGCAAGCGGCGGTCCCACGCCAGCTCCCAGGCTCGCTTTTGCGACGGCGGGTCGTCGATCGCCAGGGTTCGGGCCAACAGCAGATCACTGGCGCGAGAGCTGCGCCCTTGCACGCGCGCGGAGTCGAGTAGCTCCCGCGCGTCCGCCAGTCGCCCCTCGAGACAGAGCATCACCCCATGCCAGAAGGTCAACTCGGGGATCGGCGCGGCCAGGTTCTGAAGGTGCTCGTACTGCACCCGCGCCTGGGAGAAGCGGCGGCTCCGGGCGTACAGGCGCGCCAGCTCGAGCCGCGCCGGCACCGACGCCGGATCGGTCTCGACAATGTCGAGAAGCGCCCTTTCGGCTTGCCGCGGCCGCGATGCGGCCAACGTCCGCGCCAACTCGAGATGGAGCCTGTTTGCCAGCTCGGGCGCCTCGGGCGCCATCCCCTGTGCTGCGCGCAACTCGCGTTCGGCCTCGGCCACCCGCCCCACCTCTCGCAGCGCCGCCCCGTAGTTGATGCGGTCCTCCACTCCGTCGGGATCACTCTCGCGCGCGAGGGCGAACCAGCGCAGAGCCTCGTGCGGCTGGCCACGTCGATGGGCCAGGACTCCAAGCCGCGCGAAACGGCGCGAGCCGCGGTCCACCGCGCGAAGCTCCCTCTGCCAGGAAGAGTCCGACCGCACCGGCTGATGCTCGAGATTGTCGGCCGGGACTGCGCTCAGCAATGCGGCTCCCCGCTCGGGCTCACCCGCGGCCCGCAGCACCGTGGCCAGCTGGTAGAGCACCGGCGTGGCTTGCGGCTGCTCCTCGAGCAGGGTCTCGAGCAACGCCCGCGCGCGTGGAAGATCCCCGGCTTCGAATGCCGCGCGTGCCAGCCCGAAACGGGCCTCCGCGTTCCGCGGCCATCGCGCGACGAGTCCTTGGTACAGCTCGAGCGCCTCCGACGGGCGCTCTGCCGCCGCGATCGCCGCCAGTCTCGAGGCCGGCCCAGGATCTTCGGCGCCCAACTGCTCGGATCTGCGATAGAGCTCGACCGCCTGCGCGAGCTGTCCGTTCTGCTCAGCCACAGTGCCCCGGAGGTAGGGCCACCGCGGTTCGTCGGGTGCCAGCGCCATCGCCCGGTCGTAACATGCGGCGGCGCTCGTCGGGTAGGCGTAGACATCGAACCACATCCCCAATCGCCCCCACGCCCAGGGATCTCTCGGCCTCTCATCCACTTCGGCCGCCAGCTCATCGAACTGCTCACGCACCCCCCGATCGAGAGTGGCGAAGTCCGGCGGCGGCTCCGGCTGCGCCGGACCGGAGCACCCGGAATCGACGACGGCCGAGGCGGCGCAGATCATCACCATGCATAGGAGTCGCCCGGCCATGGGGCGGCAGTGTGGAGGAGCGGGCCGCGAAAATCAAGCCGCTGCCCCTCCATTGCGGAACCCCGATAGGTTTGACACCACCGCTCTCGCCTGGTACAACCAACGCACACTCAGCTGGAGGTTCTCATGCCGCGCCGAATTCTCGTCATCCTGTCCGCCCTCACCATCGTCGCCGGCGTCGGGTTCTCCGCGCTCGCCACCGCACCAGCCAAGTCGACGGCCGCATCGGCAGCGGGTGATCCCCGCGTGCCGGGGTTGGTCGCTCTCAGCCCGGCGGAGCGACGCATCGCTCTGCGAGCCATGAGCAAGGAGGATCGCAAGTCGATCTGGTTCGAGCTCAAGCGCGCCCTCGCGGCGGCCAACCGCGGCCAGGAGCCGGCGATCAAGGGAGCCGGCTATCCCGGACGACCGACCACCCCTCAGAACCCGGCGACCAGCGTGGGCCCCCTACCGCCTGCCGGCACGATCCAGTACGACAGCGGCGCCTTCACCACGTCCTTCGGTGGTGGCGCCATCGTCGGCAACCGCTTCAACACACATACCGGCGCACCCGTTGGTGTCAACGGCATGGTGACCCAAGTCCAAGCTGTGGTGATCCCGGGCGCAACCAACACCACCTCCAGTGCCGGTTTCGTGCTCCTCGGTCCGCAGACGACCGGCGGCGGTGCCAATGCTGTCTTCTCGACGTTTACGGGCGCGACTGGCTCGACCGACACAGTGACCTTTAGTGGACTCGGCGCGAACTACACGGGATCGAGCTTCTTCGTCCTGTTCGGCGACTTCGCGAACAGCTACATCCCCGTCTTCGGGACCCAATCTGCCAATGGGCAAGGCCACCATGGTGTCGTCGGCTACACCGGAGGCATGGGGCCGAACATCACGGGCACGTTCGACTTCGGCCAGACCCTCAATAGCTTCGTTCGAGCCAGCGGCAACATTCTCCCCGTCGAGCTGATGAGCTTCGACATCGACTGAAGGCTCAACAGCGCCTCGCTCCACAGCGGACGGTGTCGAAGACACCGTCCGCTCGTGTATTTGCGAGACCGCGAAAGCTCGAAACCAGCCATGAGAACACCTTCCTCCGTGTTGGTGGCGCTGCTGCTCGCCGCGGGCTGCAGCGGCCCGGAGCCCCCCGCCGCCGACGTCGTCGCCCGTCTGGGTGACGTTTCCGTCACTACCGCCGAGCTCGATCAGCGCATCCTCGCTTTGCCCGCCGCCAAGCGGCCGGCCGCAGGCGGCGACCTCACCCCGTGGCTCGAGGCACAGGCGCGCGAGGCGGCACTCGACCGCTTCTTCGCGGAGCACGCACGAACCCGCGGGGTCGACGCCGAGAGCCGGTTCACCCGCGCCGCCCGCGACGCCGAGGAACGCCTGGTCTTGGGCGAGTGTCTGGCGCGGCTGCATCCGGAGCTCGACCGCGTCAGCGCTGCCGAGCTCGAGGCCGAGCTCGAGCGGCGACGGGATCAGCTGGCCCGGCCGGAGCAGCGTTTCGTGCTGCACCTCTTCCGGCGGGCGAGCGACAGTGCGCACGCCTCGGCGCAGGCCGAGCTCGAGAGCCTCCGCGAACGCATCCTGCAAGGAACCCCCTTTCGCACCCTGGCGCGCCAGCACTCGGACTCCGAGACCCGCCATCGCCACGGCGAGCTCGGCTGGGTCCGCAGGGGTGATCTGCCGGGCGGTTTCGAAACGGTGATCTTCGCCCTTGCCGAGGGAGTGCCAAGCGAGCCGGTGGTGACGCGGGACGGGGTCCACCTGTTTTTCGTCGACCAAATCTCTCCCGAGCGCCAAGCGACCCTCGACGATGTCGGCACTCCCCTGGCACAGGCGATCGTCGCCGAAAGGCGTGAAGCTGCCGTCGCAGCTCTCGCCGCACAAGCCGACCCCGAGTCCGTCGGCGCCTGGATTACCGCTGACCAGCTCCGAAGCCACGTCGCGGAACAGAAGTCCGACACCCCGATCCGTGCGGGTGACGCTGCGGCACCCACTGTCGCCGATCTCCTTCGCGCTGCCACCCGCCTGGGATCGTCGGATGATCCGACTCAAGGAGCCCTGAGGCTGCTCGAGGTCGTGCGCCAACGCTCCCTTGCAGCCGGCACCTGCCGCGCCCAGGTCGACACCGAGCGATTGGCACGCCGGCTCGAGGCGTGGCGCGACGCTGCGCTCGCGCGAACCGAGCGACAGTATCGCCTGCATCAACTCGCGCTCGCCGACGACACACGCCTGCGCGAGTACTACGAGAGCAACGCCGAGCGCTTCGCGCCACCTCCCACCTGGCGATTGCGACGGCTGCTGGTGCCGGAAGGAGCGGCCCCACGGGCGCGGATGGCCCGCCTCGAGCAGGCCGCCAGCGCCGGCGAAGACCTCGATCGGCTGGCCGTCGAGCTCGGCGGTGAAGTCTCCGAGCTCGGAGAGCTGGCGGCACCGGCGCTGGCTGAAGTCCACCCCAAGCTCCCCGTGCTCGTGGCGGGAGTTGCGCCGCCGTCGTTGACGGCTCCCCTCCGCGGCACCGATGGGTTGCTGATCTTCGAGGTCGTGGCTCGTTCCCGCCCGACGACCCCGGATCTGGAGTCGATCCGCGACCGGGTCGCCGCCTCGTACACCCAGCACTACGCGGCCGACCTCTACAGTCGCCTCACCGACCAGATCGTCACCGAAGAGGGCTACGAGGTCTTCCCCGACGCGCTGGCACGGGTCGGCCTCGCGGGCACCACGGACATCTCGGTCGAAGATCTCGAATCCCTCTTCGTCGACCTCGAGCAGATCGAGGGAAACCTTGCGCCCTAGCCTGAGCCACGCCGCGATCATCGCGATCATCGGCCTCGGCCTCGCCGGCTGCGGGGTGAAGGAGCGGCCGCCCAACGTCCTGCTGGTGACCTTTGACACCACCCGCGCCGACCGAATCGGCTGCTACGGCAACCACCGCATCGAAACACCGACCCTCGACGGCCTCGCGCGCGAGGGCATTCGTTTCGCCAACGCCATGAGCACGGCGCCGATCACCGCGCCCTCGCATTCGACGATCCTCACCGGCCGTTATCCCATCGCCCATGGTTTCCGCGACAACGGGCTCTTCATCCTCGGCGAGGAGCAGGTGACGCTCGCCGAGATCCTGCGAGAGAACGGCTACGCCACCGCAGCCGCCGTTGGCGCCTTCCCGCTGATCGCACGGTTCGGGCTGAACCAGGGCTTCGACCTCTTCGACGACCATCTGACCGGTGCATTCGAGGACTACACCGGCCAGCGCGCCGTCGCCAAGGACCGACTGTTCTTCGATGAACGACGCGCGGCCCAGGTCAACGAGGCCGTCATCCCATGGTTGTCCGAGAACGCCGGGAAGCGGCCCTTCTTCACCTGGGTGCACTACTTCGATCCACATCAGCCCCACGAGCCCGAGTCCCCGTGGGCCGAGACCTACGCCGACGATCTCTACAACGGCGAAATAGCCTACGCCGATGCCAAGCTCGGCTACCTGCTCGAGCACCTCCGGCGACTGGGTGAGCTCGACCGGACGCTGGTAGTGATGACCGCCGACCACGGCGAAGGCCTGGGAGATCACGGGGAGGTGACGCACGCCTTGCTCGCCTACAACTCGACGCTCCACGTGCCGCTGATCATCCGGCCGCCTCAGGGGGTCGAGCCTCGTGGCGTGGTGGTCGAGCACCGCGTCGGCACCGTCGATCTCACACCCACCATCGTGGACCTCCTGGGGCTCGAGCCGAGTGACACCTTCCAGGGGCGCTCCCTTGCCCCGCTGTGGCGCGATCCCTCGGCGCCGCCGCCGCGGACACCCCACTACGCCGAGAACCTCTCCCCTCGCCTGTCGCACGGATGGGGCGAGCTGCGGGTCCTCTTCGACGGCTCCTACAAGTACATCCACGGCCCGCGGCCCGAGCTCTTCGACCTCGCCCGCGACCCTGCCGAGCTCCATGACCTGGCCGCCGACGAACCCGACACCGCCGCGGCGATGCGGGCCCGGCTGCAAGCCTTCCTCGATCGCTATTCGGTGTCCGGAGTTTCGACCGTCGAGGACCTCGACGAGGAAACGCGCCGGCGCCTCGCCGCGCTCGGCTACATCCAGGCCAAGGGGAACGAGGGTCAGGAGATCACGGAACGATTGCTCGACGGGGGGGTTCCGCCGAGCGACCAGCTGCGCAACGCCAACGATCTGAGCGCCGCCAAGCATCTGCTGTTCCAGGAGCGTTTCGTCGACGC
Source organism: uncultured Thermoanaerobaculia bacterium (assembly GCA_964599475.1). GTDB lineage: Bacteria > Acidobacteriota > Thermoanaerobaculia > Multivoradales > CAZRFU01 > CAZRFU01. The sequence goes on along the minus strand of CAZRFU010000019.1, from coordinate 22,652 downwards.
CCTGCGATTCACCACGAAACTGCTCGACGCCGCTCCTGAGAGCCCCCTGTATCTCGAGCTCCATGCGAGCGCCTTGATCGAGCTCGGCCGCATCGAACAAACGTGGCCGATCGTCGAGAAGTTGGCAGAGCTCGGCGCCGCGAGCCCGGCCCTCACCCGCCGGACCCTCGCGGCTCGTTTCACGTCCGGAGACCGCGACGCAGCCCATGCCGACCTTGAGCGACAGCTCGCGAGCTCCGACACCGCCGAAGCCGCCGACTGGTGGCTTCTCGCCGGCTTCGAGCGAGACCTCGGTCGACCGCCAGAGGAGCGCCAGGCGCTGGACCGGGCCCTGGAGAAGGACCCTCGATACGTGCCGGCGCTCCTCGACCTGGCCATCGCGCACGACGTTGCGGGCGAGCGGGACGCGGCCGAGATCCGCTTCCTCGAGGCGCTGGAGCTGGCACCGTACTACGCCAAGGGGCACTACAACTACGGCACCTTCCTCTTCCGAAGCGGGAATGCTGCCGATGCCGTACGCCGGTTCGAGCGCGCGACCCAACTCGCTCCCCGCTACCTCAAGGCGCACCTGGCGCTCGTCGCCGCGCACGTCGCCGAGGGCCGGCGTGAGCTCGCCGAGACCTCTCTCGCGCGACTCGAGCAGCTCGCCCCGCGCAGCACCGAGCTCGAGGCCGCGCGAGCGCTCGTGAGCAACGAGTCGCGGATACCCTGACCAGAAACGGAGTGTTCGCGGCCGCCTCCTTGCGTACGCTGGCCACACCGCTGCAGAACCGGCGGCAAGGAGGTCTCGAATGTTTCAGCGTGTCGATCCGGCTATCCTCTACTTCGGCACTCCGGTGGTGTTGATCAGCTCGGAGAACGAAGATGGTTCGACCAACGTTGCGCCGATGTCGTCGGCGTGGTGGCTCGGCAAGAGTTGCCTGCTCGGCTTCGGCGCTCGCTCCCACACGCCGCAGAACATCCAGCGCACGGGAGAGTGTGTGGTGAACCTGCCCTCGGTCGACCAGGCGGCGGCAGTCGATCGCCTGGCGAAGACCACCGGTTCGAATCCGGTGCCGCCGCACAAGCAGGCGATGGGCTACCGCCACGAGCCCAACAAGCTCGGGTGCGGCGAGCTCGATCCCCTGCCGTCCCTCGAGGTGCGGCCGCCGCGGCTCGCGCAGTGCCCGGTGCAGCTCGAGGCGCGACTGGTGGCGTCGCTGCCGCTCGCCGGCAACGATCCGCTGCGCAAGGGCTTTCTGATCGCCCTCGAGATGCAGGTGGTGGCGATCCACGTCGATCGCCGCCTGCTGGTCGACGGCACGACGGACCGCATCGACCCGGACCGCTGGAGGCCACTGATGATGAGTTTCTGTCGCTTCTACGGCCTCGGGGATCAGGTCCACCCCTCTCGTCTCGCGGAGATTCCCGAATCTGCCTATCGACCCCGGCCGGCTGCGTCGGCGGTGGCGCCCGAGGTGGCAGCGTGAGCACCACCGCAGAGTCCCGCTGGCAGGCAGTCGAGGGCCGGGACACCTCCGCCGACGGTACCTTCGTCTTCGGTGTCGCCACGACCGGCATCTACTGTCGGCCCTCGTGCCCGGCACGCCGACCCAAACGCTCGAACACGACCTTCTTCGAGTCGGGTGCCGAGGCCGAGGCCGCCGGCTATCGTCCCTGTCGGCGCTGTGATCCGACCGGCGCCGATCGCGCCCAGGCCCGCGCCATGGTCGAGGAGCTGTGCCGTCACATCGAAGCCGGGGCCTCGACCGGAGAGGACCTCTCCCTTCAAGGCTTGGCCGAACGTGGCGGAACCAGCGTCAGCACGCTCCAGCGCCAGTTCAAGGCAATCCTGGGCGTCACCCCCAAGCAGTTCGTCGACGCGGCGCGCCTCGCCACCTTCCGGCGCCAGCTCGACCGCGGCTCGAAGGTGACCGACGCCATCTACGACGCCGGCTTTGGATCTTCGAGCCGGCTCTACGAGCGGGTCGACCGGCACCTCGGCATGACCCCAGGCGCGCTGCGTCGGCACGCCGCCGACGTCGAGATCTCATGGCTCACCACCACCACGCCGCTCGGACGGTTGCTGATCGCTGCAACCGATCGCGGTCTGTGTTTCGTCAGCTTCGGCGCAGACGACGAGACCCTCGAGGGGGCCCTCGAGCAGGCCTACCCTCGCGCCCGCCTGGTTCGGGTCGAGCCACCCTTCGGCGGTCTTCTCGCCGAATGGTTGGAGGCGCTGGAGCACCACCTCGCCGGCACCCGCCGAGATCTCGATCTGCCGATCGATCTGCAGGCCTCGGCCTTCAGCCTCAGGGTGTGGACCTTCCTGCGCACCATTCCGTACGGAAGCACCCGGACCTACACCGAGGTCGCCGCCGCACTTGGTGCTCCCACCGCCGCGCGCGCGGTCGCCCGTGCCTGCGCCACCAACCCCGTCGCCCTGGCGATTCCGTGCCACCGCGTGGTGCGCAGCGACGGTGCTCTCGCCGGATATCGTTGGGGCATCGAGCGCAAGCAAGCCCTGCTGGCGCTCGAACAGGGAGGAAGCGGGTGATGAAGAAGGTGTGGTGGCTTGGTGTGATGATCGTTGCCGGCGCGACGGCGGCCGCGGCTCGCGACACCGCGGGGGCCCAGCTCCACCAACTCTTCGACCGAGAGTGGGCCGAGCGCCTCGAACACGATCCGCTCCTCGCGACCGCCTCCGGCTCGCGCGCCGGCATCGACCGGCTGCCACGGGTTTCACTCGCTGAAGAACGGGAGCACGCGAGGCGCGCCGGGCTGTGGCTGGAGGAGCTCGAGTCGATCGATCACCAACAGCTTTCACCTGCCGATCAGGTCCACGCCGCGGTCTTTCGGTGGATGATGGAGCGTCGGCTGGCAGCTTTCGAGCACCACGAGTATCGCAACGGCCTGACCACCGACGGTGGTTTCCATCTCTCGCTGGCGCGGCTGCCGCAGGAGGTGCCGTTGCGCACTCCCGCGGATCTTCGTGCCTACTTCGCCCGTCTGCGGGCGATCCCGGCGTACGTCGATGGTCACATCGAGCTGCTGCAGAACGCCATCGACCACGGCTGGACGCTGCCCCGAGTCGTGCTCGAGGGCTACGACCACGGCATCACCAGCCACGTCGTCGATCGGGTCGAGGACAGTGTGTTCTTTGCGCCGGTCGCGGCGCTGCCGAGCGACTTCCCGGAGCGCGACAACCTGGTCGCGGAAGGAAAAGTGGCTGTGGCACAAGGCGCGATCGCCGGCTACCGCCGCTTCCTCGAGTTCTTCCGGACCCGGTACCTCCCGGCCGCGCGGGAGAGCCTCGGCGTGACCGCCGTTGCGGGCGGCCACGAGCTCTATCGCGAGCGCATTCGCCTCTACACCACCCTCGATCGCAGCGCCAAGGAGATCCACGAACTCGGCCTCGCCGAGGTCGCGCGAATCAGCGCCGAGATGGACGAGGCCCGTCGGGCGCTGGGCTTCGAAGGTGACCTGCGCTCGTTGTTTGCATCGATGCGCAGCGACCCACGCTACACCCCGGCATCGCCAACCGCCCTGCTCGAGCACGCAGCGTGGCTCGCCAAGACCATGGACGGCAAGTTGCCCGAGCTGTTCGGTCGCCTGCCGCGGACTCCCTACACCGTCGAGCCAGTCCCCGACTACCTCGCGCCCAAGTACACCGCCGGACGCTACGTGCAGCCGCCCGCCGACGGCAGCCGCGCCGGAATCTACTGGGTCAACACCCATGACCTTCCGTCTCGCCCCCTCTACAACCTCGAGGCGTTGACGCTGCACGAGGCGGTCCCCGGGCACCACCTGCAGATTGCTCTGGCGCTAGAAGCCGACGCGCCGGCTTTCCGGCGCGACTTGTACATCTCCGCCTTCGGCGAAGGCTGGGGCCTGTACGCCGAGCGCCTCGGCCTGGAGGTCGGCTTCTACCGCGACCCTGCGAGCAATCTCGGCCGGCTGACTTACGAGATGTGGCGGGCGTGTCGACTGGTGATCGACACCGGCATCCACGCGTTCGGCTGGAGTCGAGACCAAGCGATCAGCTACCTGCGTGACCACACTGCCCTGTCGGAGCGCGAGGTCGTCTCCGAGGTCGACCGCTACATCTCCTGGCCGGGACAAGCGCTCGCCTACAAAGTCGGCGAGCTCGAGATCCGCCGCCTGCGGCGAGAGGCGGAAGCGAAGTTGGGAGACAGCTTCGATCTGCGCGGTTTTCACGACGAGATCCTCCGGCACGGCTCGGTGCCGCTGCCGATCCTCGCCGCCGCCGTCGACGCCTGGATCGTCGGCCGAGCCGGCGGAGCGACGCCGTGACCGGCTGCCCGCAGTGCCGGGCGGCTGTCGAGGCCCCGCTCGGCGGCTGGCTGATCGACGACCCGGACTTCGTCGCCCACGGTGTGCTCGGACCGACCCCGATCGCCGGGTGGGTGGTCGTCGCGCCACGGCGTCATGTCGAGGCGCTGTACGAGCTCGAACCCGTGCTCCAACAGCGGTGGTTCGCCATCGCCGCGCGGATCGACGCCGTGTTGCGCCGCGAGCTCGGCGCAACCAAGGTCTACCTCGCGGTGTTCGCCGAGGTCGTGCCCCACCTGCACCTGCACGTGATCCCACGCTACCCGGACACCCCGGCCGAGCTGCGCGGCCCGCGGTGTTTTTCGGCCCCGCCGGCCGCCGCGATCCCCGCAGCGGAGGTCGCCGCGGCCTTGGCGAGGGTGCGACGGGCGTTGGGCTGAACGGGCATCGGGTATCGGGTACCAGGGATCGCGCTCCGATGAGTACCCGGTACCTGGTACCCGGTACCTTTCCACCCACGCTCGCAGCCCTTGCGCCCGGCTCCTAAGGGTTCGCGGCCAGGGACGAGCCGCGCTACCATAGGGCCGATGCACCAGAACGACGGAGTGGCGTTGGTCCTCACCGGCGGAGGCGCGCGTGCCGCCTGGCAGGTCGGTCTGCTGACCGGACTGGCCCGACGGTTCCCCACCCTCAAGCCGCCGATCCTCACGGGAGTCTCGGCCGGGGCGATCAACTCGGTCTTCCTCGCGTCCCAGGGTGGGCTGTCGCAGAGTGCCGCGTCCTCCCTCGAGGCGATCTGGCGCTCGTTGACGCCGTCGCGGGTTTTCCGCACCGACACCAGCGCCCTCGGCGGCAACGTCCTGCGCTGGGCGACCGGATTGATCTCGGGCGGCTCACCACTCGCGCCCAAACCTCGCGCCTTGCTCGACATCAGCCCGCTTGCAGAAGTGCTGCGGCGGGGCTACGCCTGCAGCGACGGAGACGATGAGATCCGCGGCATCCGCACCAGTGTCGAACGCGGCGATATCGAGTCGCTGGCGGTCTCGACCCTCGACTACGCCACCGGGCAAACCGTCACCTGGATCGAAGGACGAGCGGTCCAGCCGTGGGAGCGCCCCCAACGTCGCGCCGTCGTCAGCCCGATCGGCGTCGATCACGTGATGGCCTCGGCCGCTCTCCCCCTGCTGTTTCCGGCGCAGCGGGTCGGCAGCCGCTACTACGGCGACGGTGGCGTCCGCCTGGCCGCACCACTCGCTCCCGCGGTTCACCTTGGTGCGAGCAAGATCCTCGCGGTGTCCACGCGCTACGACCGCAGCCAACACGAAGCCGATCAACCCGCTGTTCGCGGCTACCCGCCGATTGCCCAAGTCGCCGGCGCACTGATGAACGCGGTGTTCCTCGACGCCCTCGATCACGACGCCCACCAGCTGCGGCGAATCTCACGGCTGGTGCGAGCACTGCCGATCGAACACCGAGAGGGTCTGCGCCCGATCGATGTGCTGGTGTTGCGTCCCTCGCGGGACTTGGGCCGGATGGCGGCCGGGCGCGAACGAGCCCTCCCCCGTACCTTCCGCTTCCTCCTCGGCGGCCTCGGCACCAATCGCACCGAAAGTCCGGATCTGCTGAGCATGTTGTTGTTCGAGCCGGGTTACCTGCACGCCCTGATCGAGCTTGGAGTGGACGATGCCGACCGGATCGCACCGGCGATCGAGGAGCACCTGGCGAGCTAGCCGCCTTGCTGGTGAAGGGCGACGATCCTGTGCGGGGCCGGCAGATGCCGGTGCCGCTGGTGCCCGCAGCGCCGGTTGCCAGTGTCGCCTTTGCTGGGCGGATTTCGAAATCTCGGCGCGGCGATGGTCGCCTCATTCCACCGATCCGCGAGGCGTCAGTCGGCGAGGCAGATGCGGTTGCGGCCTTCGCCCTTGGCGCGGTAGAGCGCGGCGTCGGCACGGGCGAGGAGCTCCTCGGCCTGATGCCCCCGTCCCGGCACCATGGCAGCGACGCCAAAACTCGCGGTGACGGTGCCGCCGGGCGCTGCGGGATGATTCCAACGCAGCGCCTCGAGCCGCTCGGCCAGTCTCGCCGCGACCCGTGCCGCCCCGACGAGATCCGTCGCAGGCAGCAACACGCCGAACTCCTCACCCCCAAAACGCGCAACCAGGTCACCCTCTCGCGGGCACGCCGACTCGAAGGTGATCGCCACGGCGCGGAGGCACTCGTCGCCTTCGAGATGGCCGCGCGCGTCGTTGAGCTCCTTGAACCGGTCGAGGTCCGCCAGGACCAGACCCAGCGGCACGTGGGAGCGACCGCAGGTCGCCCACTCTCGAGCCAGGGCGGCATCGAAGAGACGGCGATTGGCGATGCCGGTCAGGCCATCCCGCTCGGAGAGCCGTCGCAACGCTCCGTTGGCCTCCTCGAGGGCGAAGTTCTTGCGGTCGACCTCGATCTTGGCCAACCGCAGAGCCTCGACCGTCTGCGACAGGTCCGCCGTTCGCTGCTCGACCTGCTCCTCGAGCTCGAGTGTGCGCCGTCGCAAGGCGCCCAGCCGCCAGCGCAGCGAACCGCCCGCCAGGGCGACGGCGGCCAGGCCCATCAAGACCAGGAACCACCAGCTGCGGAACCACGGCGGCGCAATGCGGATGTCGAAGACGACCTCGGGCGACGGTGCCTCCCCGATCACCCGACTCTGAAAGGCCAACCGATACCGCCCTTCGCTCAGAGCCGTGAGCTCACGGAAGTTCTCCCGCGTCCACTCCGACCAGGTCTCCTCGACCGGGTCGAGGCGGCTGCGGTACCAGAGCTCGGGCTCGTAGCGCAGCGCCGCCACTTCGATGCGCAGCCGTCTCGGCCGGCCGAAGCCGAGAGTGGACAGCAACTCCGGCGGCAGCGTGCGGTCGTCACCGCGCACTCGCGTCAATGCCGGCGCCACGCGCGCCGATGTGCGGTGCTCGGCCTCCGGCTCGAACCGCACCAAGCCCCGGTCCGAGATGATCCACACCACCCCATCTGCTTCCTCGAGGAACCCCTGTACCGGAACTCTCCCGGTGCTGAGCGGACCTTCGCGCACGACCTGCCACACTCCCGCATCCGACCGGCCGACCAGCAGCGGAGGTACGGAGTTGACCCAGAAGCCCTCGGCACTGGCACCGAGGGCAAAGGGAGCGGCTCCCTCGGGGAGGAGTCGGCCGATTGCGTCCACCCGCTCAAAGGTTCGCCCGGCCGCATCGAGCTCGAGCACCCCGCCGTTGCCGGCCGCAGCGAAGACCCCGAGCCTGGTGTCGACCACCATGGTCTCGCCGTCGATGAGGGTCGAGGCTTCGCCGAGCCTCCCGCCCGACGGCCACTCGAAGCGGACGATGCCGTCGAAGACCGAGCCCACCAACAGGGCGTCGGTGAGCTCCGCGACCGACCGGACCAATGCCGGCGTGCCCGGTACCCAACCTCGCCAGGTCCAGGTTGCCCCATCGTGCTCGAGGTGGCCAAGCCCGTCGCGGGCCCCGACCCATACCTCGGTCGGCTGCCTTCGTGAGCGAACCAACGCGTACACGGCGCCCGGCGGCAGCCCTGCGACCGGTCGCAGGGTTCCGTCGGCTCCGAACAGCAGCACGCCGTCGCTGGTACCGACCAGCAGCTCGTCGTCGACCACCGCAAACGACCAGGTCGGCGCATCGAGGACAAGGTGGTAGGCCGGCCGGCCATCGGCGCCCGTCTCCAGCCGGAACAGCCCCTGGGCCGTACCGACCACCAGGCCGTCCCCGAAGCGGACCACATCCCGAGGGACTCCGAGCAGCCCGTGCCGGCGATCGTGGATCGAGGAGCGCGAGCGCAGGTCGATGCGCGCAATCGACGCATCGGTCGCCGCCCACAGTGCCCCGTCGGCGTCGACGAACAGGCCCAGAATGGTGTCATCCGGGAGCCCGGACGCTCCGTCGACGAGCTCGTCCGGGCTGCCGTCCGCGCCGACGATCAACACGCCGCCGCGGCGGGCTCCGACCGCCAGACGCCCGTCCGGCAGCCGCACCATCGAAGTCGGACGTCGACCGGCCAGCCACTGGGACGCTGCCGCGAAGGGCCGCCAGCCGGCCTGACCGGGCCCCAGCAGCCCAAGCTGGCCGTCGTGGAACAACACTGCCCAACCGTCACCGTGTGCCTCCGAGGCTACCGGTTGACGATCCGGAAGCGTCCGCAGCTGCGGCTCGGGCGCCGCCGACGCCTCGTGACCAGGCTCGGCGAGGCGGGAGAAGCCCGCGGCTCGCTCCCACACGAGAACCCCGGACTCGAAACCCACCACCGCCGAGTCGCTGCGCTCGCGGGCCAGCGTACGAACCATCGTCAGTGTTTCGCCCCCGGGGATGCCCGACAACCAGAACAGGCCGTGTTCGGCGTGGATCCAGACACCAGTCGCGCCGGACACCAGCCGACGCACTTCACCGGTCTCGAGCGGCGCCGCAAGCTCGCGCCAGCGCCAGGCTCCATCGGCCGCTTCGATCAGCCCCAGGTGATCGAAGCCGGCGGCGACGATTCGCGTCGGATCGAGCGGCGCCAAGGCGAGGACCGCGCTCGAGTCGGTGATGGTGACGAGCTCCCAGCGTTCGCCGTCGTAGACCAGATGCCCTGCGAGATTGCCGACGTGGATGCGCCGCTCGGCATCCTGAAGCACCGCCCACGACTGCGATCCACCGCCGTGGTCGTCGCCGTCCCAGGCCGTGATCGGCCGTGCTCCCCACTCGCTCCCGACCGCAGCAGATGCGGCGAGAGCGGCGAGCAACAACGGCCAACGCGCTTCTTTCAAACCATCGCGTCCCGCTCGACGGGCTCGGGCTCGAACATGCCCTCCGCGCCCCTGGTGCCCGGTACCCGGTACCCGGTACCCGACACCCGATACCCGATACCCGTCTGCTGCCGCAACCCCATCGCCGACACCCCCAAGGTCCCTACCCCGACAACGACTTCAGCTGCCGATTGGCGACCGCCAACATGGCGAAAGACGGCACTCCGGTCGCCTGAAGCTCCCCGACCAGCTGATCCGCACGCCCGACCTCGAGCCGCCGCGAACGAGCCCACCGATTGATGTCGACCTCCCCACCCTCTGCGTGCAGCAACACCTTGCGGGTGAGCTCGGCCTGGTGAGCGGCAAGATCGTCGACGATGGCGGTGGCGGCCAACTTGTCCCACATGGTTTCGGTCGGCAACCTCAAGGCCGCGCGACGCAGCCAGTCGAATCCGAAGCGATCGCCGAGGGCGAAGTAGGTCTTCGCCGAGGTCGCGATCGGCACTGCGGCGTCGAGGGCGATCCCCACCAGATCACAGGCCGGAGCCAACATTCCGAGCGCGGCGATCCGCCGGGCCAGGTCCTCCGGCACCCGCTCCTGCACCAGCCGCTTGGTCTCGTCCTTCAGCCACTTGCGCCCCTGGCGGGAGAGCCAATCGTCGAGGTTGTCCTGAATCTCGGCAACGCCGGCGGCATAGGTCGAGATCGTCCGCCCGAGATCGATCGGATGGTCGCACGAGCGCAGGAACCACACCGTGGCACGCTCGACCAGCCGCCCGCAATCCGCCAGCATCGCGGCCTGCACCGACGCGGGCACCAGGGTGTCGAGCGATTCGATGCCGGCCCACAGGCCGCGAACCCTGAACACCTCGCGGCTCACCAGGTAAGCCCGCGCGACATCAGCTCCGGGCATACCGGTCTTCTCCCGCACCTCATGGGCGAACGAGGGCCCGACGCGGTTGACGATCTCGTTGGTGACAACCGTCGCGACGATCTCTCGACGCAGTCGATGCCGCCCGATGGCGTCGGCGAAACGATCCCTGAGCGGTGTCGGGAAATACCGCCGAAGGTCACCGAAGAGAGCCGGATCGTCGGGCAGATCGGACTCGACGAGCTCGCTGTACAGCGCGATCTTGGAGTAGGCCAGCACGATGGCGAGCTCCGGCCGCGACAGGCCCCGGCCGCTGGCGATGCGATCGGCGAGCTCTTCGTCGTCCGGCAGGAACTCGATCCCGCGATCGAGCCTGCCCGACTTCTCGAGCACCCGAATCCAGCGTGCCAGGCGATCGACGAGCCGTGGACCGAGTTGCTGCGTCACCGTCAAGGACTGCGTCTGCAGGTAGTTGTCGCGCAGCACGAGCTCGGCGACCTCGTCGGTCATCTCCGCCAGCAGACGATCGCGCTGCTTGCGGGTGATCTCACCCGCGCTTTCGACCTCGCCGAAGAGGATCTTGATGTTGACCTCGTGGTCCGAGGTGTCGACACCGGCCGAGTTGTCGATGAAGTCGGTGTTGAGCCGGACACCACGCAAGCCCGCCTCGATCCGCGCTCGTTGGGTCATGCCCAGGTTGGCCCCCTCGCCCACGACCCGGCAGTGCAGCTCGTCGGCGTCGATGCGCAGCGCGTCGTTGGCGCGATCACCAACATCGGCGTGGCTCTCGTCCCCGGATTTGACGTAGGTGCCAATGCCGCCGAACCACAACAGTTCGACCTCGAGACGCAGCAGCGCCTGCATCACCTCGTGCGGAGGAGCACTTGCCCCCTTGAGCCCCAGCAGCTTCTGCACCTGTGGCGACAGCGGGATGGTCTTCGCGCGGCGATCCCACACTCCGCCACCTTCGGAGATCAGAGTCGGATCGTAGTCCGCCCAGCTCGATCGAGGCACCTCGAACAGCCGGCGACGCTCCTTCCAGCCGGCGTCCGGATCGGGGGTCGGATCGAGGAAGACGTGGCGGTGATCGAAGGCTCCTACCAGACGGATCTGCCGCGACAACAACATGCCGTTGCCGAAGACGTCACCGGACATGTCCCCCACCCCGACCACGGTGAAGGCCTGGTGCTGAATGTCCTTGCCGAGCTCGCGGAAGTGGCGCTTGACACCTTCCCAGGCACCGCGCGCGGTGATGCCCATCTTCTTGTGGTCGTACCCCGCCGACCCTCCGGAGGCGAAGGCATCGCCGAGCCAGAACCGGTACTCGGCCGCCACCGAGTTGGCGAGATCCGAAAAGCTCGCCGTGCCCTTGTCGGCGGCGACGACGAGGTACGGATCGTCGTCGTCGAGGCGAATCACCCGCGGCGGCACGACGATCTCCTCGCCGACCCGGTTGTCGGTCAGATCGAGCAGCCCACGCATCATCGTGCGGTAACACTCTTCGACCTCGGCCGCAGTCGCCTCGCGAGTCCCGCCGACCGGCAACTGCTTGCAGACGAAACCACCCTTCGAGCCCACCGGCACGATCACGGCGTTCTTGACCATCTGCGCCTTCATCAGACCGAGAACCTCGGTGCGGAAGTCTTCGCGCCGGTCCGACCAACGAATGCCGCCACGAGCGACTTTGCCGCCACGCAGATGGATCGCTTCCACCCGCGGCGAGTAGACCCAAATCTCGCGGAACGGCCGGGGCAGGGGCAACTCGTCGATCGCCTGGGAATCGAGCTTGAAGGAGACGTAGGCCTTCGGGCGTCCATCCGCACCGGACTGGAAGAAGTTGGTGCGCAGCGTCGAATCGACCAGGTTCAGGAAGCGCCGCAGGATGCGGTCCTCGTCGAGATTCGAGACACCATCGAGCTCGCGGTGCAGTTCGGCGCGGATCGCCGCCTCGCGATGCTCGCGCTCGACCACGTCGGGATCGAAACGAGTGCGGAACAGCTCGACCAACAGCCGCGCGATCTGCGGGTGACCGGCAAGGGTCTGCTCCATATAGGTCTGCGAGAACGGAATCTGCGCCTGCCTCAGGTATTTCGCCCAGGCCCGAACCGCGGTGACGCCGCGAACATCGAGGCCCGCGAGCACCAGACGGTTGAAGCCGTCGTTCTCCATCGCCCCGCGCCACACCGCCGCGAACACCTCGTGGAAGTGGTCGCGGACCTCGGCGATGTCGACCGCCGCGCCGTCGATGCGCAACATGGCGAAGTCGCGGATCCAGATCCGCTCGCTGCCGGCAGGCACGGAGAGGACGTACGGCACTTCGTCGATGACTTTGAAACCGAGGTTCTCGAGCATCGGCAGGATGTCGGACAGCGGTACCGTCGCTCCGCGGCCGTAGACCTTGAAGCGCGCTTCGTGCTCGGGCGCCTCGACCGGGCGGAAGAGGTTCATCGCCAGCGCCTCGCCGGCGCTCACCTCTTCGAGTCTGGCGATGTCGACCAAGGCCTCCTGCTCGCTGAACTGCTCCTGGTAGGAGGACGGGAAGAGGCTGCCGAAACGCCGTAGAGCCACCAGGCCCTTCTCCTCGCCGCGCTCCTCGATCAGCACCTGCTGCAGGCAGTCTGCCCAGGAGCGGGCACTCTGGACCAGCGCTGCTTCGAGCTCAGTCACATCGACCTTGGGCACGCGCCCCGGAACGGTCTTGACGATGAACTGGAGGCGCGCCAGCGACGAATCGGTGACGTGGGTGTAGAAGGCCGTCACCTTGCCATTCCAGGCCTCCGCGAGGATCGCCTGGAACCGCAGCCGCAGACGCGTCTCGTAACGGTCACGGGGCACGTACACCAGGCAGGACACGAACCGCTCGAACGGATCGCGTCGGGCAAACAACGCCACTCGTTGGCGTTCCTGCAGGTGCAGGATCCCCATCGAGGTCTCGAAAAGCTCGTCCTCGCCGATCTGGAACAACTCATCCCGAGGGTACGTCTCGAGGATGTGTTGCAGGGTCTTGGCGTCGTGGCTGCGCGGTGCAAACCCGGCGCGCTCGATGGTGCGCTGGACTTTCTCCCGCAAGGTCGGGATGCGCAGCGGTGAACGCGAGTATGCGACCGATGTGAACAAGCCGACGAACACCCGCTCACCGACCACCCGCCCTTCGGCGTCAAAGGCCTTGACCGCAATCGCGTCGTAGACCACCGCGCGGTGGACCCGCGACAGCTGATTCGACTTGGTGATGATCAGCAGCCTCGGCTCGCGCAGAAAGTGCCGCACGTCCGGCGGCAATCGGCCGAAGTCGCGGATGCCGTCGAAGACCCGCGCCACCGTGTCGCGCAGCACGCCGAGTCCGGCCTCTTCGACCACTCGCGCCACGGCCTCGTCACCCTCGCCCTCGAAGCGATACTCGCGATACCCCAGGAAGGTGAAGTGATCGTCCTCGATCCACCGCAGCAGCTCGGCCCCCTCGGCGATCTCGGCCGGCGCCAGAGGTGGGGGATTGGTCTCGAGCTCGGCGATCAGGTCGAGGCATCGCGTCCGCATCGGCTGCCAATCTTCGTAGGCCGCCCGTACGTCGGCCAACACGCCGGTGAGCGAGGCGACGATCTCGGCGTGCCGAACCTCCGCCTGTTCCGCGATCTCGACGTGCATCCACGATTCCGAGTGCAGCTCGGGATCAGCAGCGCCCTCAGCACCGATGCCGATCAGCTGCCCATCGCCGTCTCGATCGACGCGCACGATGGGATGGATGACCAAGTGCACGGTGACATCCAGCCGATTGAGCTCGGCGATCATCGAGTCGACCAGGAACGGCATGTCGTCGTTGACGATCTCGATCACCGAGTGTGGTGACCGCCAGCCGTTCTCCTCGATGCTCGGGTTCAGCAGCCGCACGCGCGCCCCTAGCTCGGCCCGGCGCTGAGCAAAACCCAGCAGGGACAACGCCGCCCCGAACAGGTTCTCTTCACCCGCGCGCAGCAGATCCTGCGGCGCGACGTGGCGGTAGAGCTGTGACACGAAACGCGTCGCCAGTTCTCCCCGATCTCCAGCAACCCTCTCCCGCACGCGAGCCAGAACCCGCTCGACGAGCTGTATCTTCTGCTCTTCGGCCTTGGCGCTCATTGCCTTCACTTCTCCCAGGCCCGACCTACCAACCTGCTGCGCAAAGGCGCCGAGGGAGGTCGAACCGACCACCGGAAGCCTACCAGCACCGCTCGACCTTGCGCAGGAATCAGCGCCCACTTCCCTTTGTCGACAAACCGAGTATCATCTTCGGGCGGTCAGCGTCGGACGCGCGCAACACTCCATGGCCCCGATCGGCCCTTGCGAGCGGCGCTCCGATCGACTCGACACCCCGGCCGAGTGATCAGCCGGCAGATCTCACCAGTGATCGAGTTCCTCGCGCGAGTACGGCGAGGTGCCGCGATGTGAGCGGCAGGCTGGCCTCGCCGGTCCTCAAACGGCCGGTGTGGGAGGGACGAACCTGAATGGAGTACAGCGTGGTGCAGACGGCGACATCGCCCTTTCGACCCGAAACCCCCTTTCCGACCCGAAAGCCGAGTCCGCGCCGATGAGTGAGCCGGTTCGAGAGGGCCGTCACCGCGGACGGCGGCGCCGCAATCGCTCCCGCCACCGCAATCCGAACGCCAATCAGCCGCAGCCGCTGGCAGCCCGCACCGCGGTGCACTTCCAACGAGGTGACCGCCAACGCGGCAAGGACTACCTGCTCGAAGGCCGGGTCAACCTCGAGGTCGCAGGCACTCGAGCGCACGCTCGAGTGGCCGGAACCGAACGCGGCGCATACGGGGTCGGCGTCGACTGGTCGACCGTCGAGGATCGGGCGATCCACGCCTTCTGCCACTGCCAGCGATTCGCCAAAGGCAACGCCTGTAAACACCTCTGGGCAACGTTCCTGGCCCTGGCCGACGCCGGACCCGAGGCTCAACCGAGCGGCACCGGCAAGGTCGAGCTCATCCTCGACCCGGCCAGCGCCTGGCCGGAGCTCGAGGGCATCGCCCCCGAAGAACCACAGCGCGCACCGCGGGCCGCAGTGGCCCCGGACCGCGGTCGACGTGGTCGTCCGCGGCCGGTCCGCGGCGGCCGGGCGGCCGGCGAAGATCTGCCGTGGCGCTCGCAGTTGACGGCGCTGCGCGAAGAAGCGCGGCGCATCGCCGACCTGCGGCCCCCGGCCGAGGCCCCAACCCACACCGAGCCGGAGCGCGACGTGGCGCTGGCTCTGAACGCCGTCGCCAGTCAACATGCGGGCGCCTTCGTGCTGGACGTCCTGACGCGGCGACCGAGCGGCCGACTGGAGCGCACCGGTGCCGAGCCCGACGAGATCGAAGCGCTGCTCGAGCGGCAACTCGGATCGCAGGCGGGCCCGATCGTCGTCACCGCGATGGCGGGCGAACCTGCCCATCGGCGTGGTCGCGGGCGGCCACAACCCAACGGCAAGGGACTGCAGCGGCTGCGGGTGTCGGCCGAGCTCGCCCACCGCTGGTTCCCGGCGCTGGCCAAGGCCGGCGCGCTCGTTCGCCTCGATGGCCGCGGCGGCGAGCCCCGACCGCTGAGTTGGGACGAGCAGGATCCATGGTCGCTGGCGCTGCGGCTCGAGACCGGACCGGGTGGGCTCGGACGGCTCGCCGGCTGCCTGCGGCGGGAGCGCGAGCACGTGCCCCTGACCGTGGTCGACCTGATGATCCCGGATCGCCCGGACGGCGCCTTGTTGGTGTGCGACGATGTCGTCACGCGACTCCAGCTCACCAGCCACCGCGACCTCGAGTGGCTCGACGTGCTGCGCGAGGCCGGCGAGATCGTGGTGCCGCGCACGGACTTCGAGGAGGTCCTGACCTCGGTGCTCGAGCTGCCCGGACTTCCCGCGATCGACTCACCCGAGGAACTACAGCTCACTCCGGCGCACGCCGCCCCGGTACCGCGGCTGATGTTGACGCCCGACTCGACCGTCGCGCTGACGGAGCCACCGCTGCGTGCGGACCTGTCCTTTGGGTACGCCGGGACGCCGATCGCCGCCGGCGACCCTCGCCCCGCCCTGGTCGACTGGGAGCGGCGGACCTTCGTCCGTCGCGACATGGACGCCGAACATCGGGCCCTGGTTCGCCTGCTCGAAGCCGGGCTCCAGCCGGTGATCTCGAACCAGGGTCACGGGCTCGAGCTGCGCCCCCGCGACCTGCCGGCGGTGGTCGAGCCGCTGCTCGGTGACGGTTGGGAGGTGGTGGTCAAAGGCACCACCCTGCGCCCGCCGCGGCCGCCGTCCTTGCGCCTCGAGAGTGGCCTCGACTGGTTCGAGCTCAAGGGCCGGGTCGACTTCGGCGCCTCGAGCGTGACGTTGTCGGCGATTCTCGCTGCGGTCAAGCGCGGCGAGAGCTTCGTCCAGCTCGACGACGGTTCCCAGGGGTTGATCCCGGCATCGTTCGCCGAGACCTGCGACTCGCTGTCGGATCTCGCCCAGGATTCCACCGACGGCGGTCTGCGGTTCCTTCCCTCGCAAGCATTGCTCGTCGATGCGCTGCTCTCGGCGCTTCCGCCGGCGGCCGCTGACGCCGCCTTTGCGGAGTTGCGCGAGAAGCTGCGGTCCTTCGATCGCGTGAAGCCCAAAAAGGAGCCCCGTGGCTTCGGCGGCACCCTCCGCGAGTACCAGCGCGCCGGTCTCGGCTGGCTCGATTTCCTGCGCGAGTTCGGGCTCGGCGGTGTCCTCGCCGACGACATGGGCCTGGGCAAGACGGTCCAGGTACTGGCGCTCCTGAAGGCCCACCGCACGGCCGCGAAGTCGACCAAGCTCCCGTACTTGGTCGTCGCGCCCCGGAGCTTGGTGTTCAACTGGATCGACGAAGCCGCCCGGTTCACCCCGAGCCTCAAGGTCGTCGAGTACCGGGGGTCCGAGCGCGAGGCGTTGCGCCCCAACCTCGGCGACTACGATCTGGTGGTCACGACCTACGAAACCATGCGGCGGGACATCGGCTTCCTGGCCACGGTCGAGCTCGACACGGTGATCCTCGACGAGGCCCAGGCGATCAAGAACCGCGACTCGCAGGCCGCCAAGGCCTCGCGCCTGCTCAACGCCCGCCACCGCCTCGCCCTGACGGGCACCCCGATCGAAAACCACATCGGCGAGCTCGGCTCCTTGTTCGAGTTCCTCAACCCGGGATTGCTCGGCCGCATGCCCCGTCTCGAAGTCCTCGCCGGCGGCCGAGCCCCGAGCCGCGAAGAGCTCGCCCTCGTTGCCCAAGGGCTGCGCCCTTTCATCCTGCGCCGGACCAAGTCCCAGGTGCTGCAGGACCTGCCACCCAAGACCGAGCAGGTGCTGGCGTGCTCGCTCACTCCCAAGCAGCGGGAGATCTACGATCAGCTGCGCGCCGGCTACCAGGCGACCCTGCTCGATCAGGTCGAACGCGAAGGCGTCGGCCGCTCTGCGATCCAGGTGCTCGAGGCCCTGCTGCGCCTGCGGCAGGTGGCCTGTCACCCGGGAATGGTCAACCCCGAGTGGGACGATGCCGGGAGCGCCAAGCTCGATGCGCTGCTCGAGCATCTCACCGAGGTCATCGACGAGGGCCACAAGCTCCTGGTCTTCTCGCAGTTCACCAAGCTGCTCGGCTACGTTCGCACCGAGCTCGAACAGCGCAAGGTGCCGTTTGCCTACCTCGACGGCAAGACCCGCAACCGCGCCGACATCGTCGAGCGCTTCCAGACCGACCCCGACTGCCGAGTCTTCCTGGTCAGCCTCAAGGCCGGCGGCGTCGGCCTCAACCTGACCGCCGCCGGGTACGTGTTCTTGCTCGACCCCTGGTGGAATCCCGCGGTCGAGGCCCAGGCCATCGACCGGGCCCATCGCATTGGGCAGACACAACCTGTATTCTCGTATCGCCTGATTGCCAAGGATACGGTCGAGGAGAAGATCCTCGAGCTCCAGCGGTCGAAGAAGGCACTCGCCGAGGCCATCCTCGACGAGGGTGGTGGCGTCGGCGTGGGAGACCTCACCGCCGACGACCTGCGGATGTTGCTCGCCTGAGCGCTCAGGCCGATCACGACTCAAAACGAACCTGGACGATCACGATGGGACGCATTTTCGAGACTCGCAAACACACCATGTTCGCGCGCTGGGACCGCATGGCCAAGGCCTTCGCGCGTATCGGCAAGGAAATCACGATCGCGGTCAAGGCCGGCGGAGGTGACCCTGCGGGCAACCCGATGTTGCGGCGGGTGATCCAGAACGCCCGCTCGATCAACATGCCCAAGGACAAGGTCGAGGCGGCGATCAAGCGCGCCCTCGGCAAAGAGGCGGCCGAGTACCAGGAGCTGGTCTACGAGGGTTATGCCCTGCACGGCATCGCGGTGCTGGTCGAAACTGCGACCGACAACCCCACCCGCACGGTGTCGAACGTCCGCTCCTACTTCAACAAGTTCGGCACCAGCCTCGCGACCACCGGCAGCGTCTCATTCTTGTTCAACCACATGGGTGTGTTCCGGCTCGACCCCGCGGGCATCGACGCCGAGGAGCTCGAGCTCGACCTGATCGACTTCGGGCTCGAAGAGATGGGTGAAACCACCAACGACAAGGACGAAACGCAGCTGCTGCTGCGCTGCGCCTTCGAGAACTTCGGGCTGCTGCAGAAGGCTCTCGAGGACCGTGGGATCACCCCGATTTCGGCCGAGTCCGAATACATCGCGATCACGCCCGTCGACCTGCCGGAGGACAAGGCTGCCGAGGTCCTGACCCTGATCGACAAGCTCGAACAGGACGACGACGTGCAGAAGGTCTTCCACAACCTGAGCTGACCACCCGCTCCGCCTCCATGGTCCGTCTCTCCGTCAACATCGACCACGTCGCCACCGTCCGCGAGGCGCGCAAGACGGTCTACCCGGATCCCGTGCAGATCGCGAGGCTGGCCGAGGAGGCCGGCGCGTCGGGGATCACGGTGCACCTGCGAAGTGATCGCCGGCACATCCAGGACTCGGATCTGCCGCGGTTGGCCGAGGTCGTGCGAGGGCGCCTCAACGTCGAGATGGCGGCGACGGCAGAGATGGTGGCGATCGCCGTCGCCACCCGTCCCCACCTCGTGACCCTGGTCCCCGAGCGACCCGAGGAGGTCACCACCGAAGGTGGCCTCGATCTGGTGCGTTTCGGCGACACGGTCCTGCACGCCGCGACCCGGCTCGCCGACGCCGGCATTGCCGTTTCGCTCTTCCTCGACCCCGACCCCCGCCACCTCGAGCAGCTCGAGCGGCGTTTCCGTGCCGTCGTCTCGACCTTCGAGCTCAACACCGACGCCTACGCCAAGGCTTGGCCCGACGCCGGCCGCGAGCTCGACGCCTTGGTCGCGGCCGCCAGGGATGGAGGGGCCTACGGCTTTGCGGTGTCGGCGGGGCACGCCCTGACCACCGACAACGTTCGCCCGGTGGCCCGCATCCCCGAGGTCGAGGAGCTCAACATCGGCCACTTCCTCATCGGCCGCGCGATCGCCGTCGGCATGCCGGCTGCGGTCCGCGAGATGCTGGCGGCGATGGTCGCCACAAGCGCGCCTGGCGCCGGCTGAAACGATTTCGGTCGATCCTGCCCCCCCCGGCGCTCTCCCATGGGTGGGGGCGTCACCCACCATCGTCGCTGATCGGGGCCTCGTGTCGCGACACGCATCGCCGGCACGTCGTGACATTGCTACACTTCGATTGGATCGGCGGCCGACCGGGGAGAACGACGATGCATCGACGAACTGGACTGCTTGCGGGCGCCTTGGCGCTGATCGCGCCGGCGACCGAGGCTCAGCTGATCTTCCAGGACGGTTTCGAGGCGGGCACCACAGTACCGTGGTCGGCGACCGTCGGCACCCTCCAGCCGATTGCGTGGTGCACACCGCCGGTTTCCTTGGTCGACACCAGCACCGCCACGGTCGTCGGCAACGGCACGGCCGCCAGCTGCACCGAAGCAGCCCTGAACGCCGCCCTTGCGAGCAACAACGGCCAGATCCGCTTCGACTGCGGCCCCCTCGCCCACACCATCACGGTGACCAGCGAAAAGACCATCAGCGGCGATCTCGTGATCGACGGCGGCGGCCTGGTGGCGCTGCGCGGCTCCGGGAGCACGCGAATCCTCGCCCACCGCGTTCCCTTCGGGACCTCGCCCCTGCCGACGCTGACGATTCAGCGACTCGCCCTGGTCGGCGGTTCGACCGCTCACCTCTCGGGCGGAACGACCGCCAACGGGGGTGCTGCCATCTACAAGGACCAGGGCTCTCACCTCACAGTGATCGACTCGGCTTTTGCCAACAACGTCTGCCCAACGGCTGGCCAGGACGTCGCGGGCGGAGCCATCTACGCCTTCGGCAACGGCGTCACGACCATCGTCGGCAGCACCTTCGGCAACAACAGGTGTTCGAGTGGCGGAGCGATCGGCGCCCTCGCCGCCCTGTCGAGCGTCCAGAGCCACCTCGTGTTGGTGAGCTCCCTCGTCGACGGCAATCAGGCGACCGGCACCGGCGGCAATCCCGGCAATGGCGGCAACGGCGGTGGCATGTACTTCGATGGTGCCAACCAGAACGTGACGATCTGCGGCAGCTCGATCAGCGACAACAGCGCCAACGCTCGCGGCGCCGGGCTCTTTCGAGTGTCCAACAACGGCGTCGGCGAGATGGACATCGACCGCACCCGGGTACTCGACAACTTCAGCCCCGCCGGCCCCGACAGCCAAGCCGGCGGCCTCTACCTGCAGGGATTGCAGACCACCATCAGCGCCTCGACGATCGCGCGCAACACCGCCAGCCACACTGCCGGAGTTTTCGTTGCGACCAACCCCGGCACTCAGACCCTCGACGTCACCAACTCGACCATCGCCGAGAACCACGCGCGGTCGGGCCTTGGTGCCGGGATGTCGGTGGCCGGCACGATCGGGGGCACCCTGCACCACGTCACCATCGCGCGCAATTCCAACGAGGGAGAGTTCTCCTTCGCCAGTGCGATCGCCGGCGGCAATGCCCTGGTGATCCGCAACTCGATCGTCGCCGACAACATGAAGGTCTTCATGTGGGAAGACGTCAGCTGCAACGTCGCCCGCGCCAGCGGCGGAGGAAACATCCAGTGGCCAGCCGTCAACGCCGGCAGCGAGCCGGAAACGATCTGCGCGCCGCGCCACGGCAACGCCTTCTCGAACCCGTCGATCGGAGCGTTGGTCGACCTCGGCGGGCCCACCCCGGTGATCGTGCCCACCGCCCCACTCGCCGACGTGCTGCACAGCAACTGCCTGCCAACCGACCAACTGGGGCAGAGCCGCGGTACGACCTGTTCCCCCGGATCGGTCGAGTTGCCGTAGGAGGTACTGGGAACCGGGTACAGGGGACTCGCTTCGAGTGGGCATGGGCCATTCACTGCACGAAGGGCCTCCTTCCCCGGAGATCGCTGCCCTACGTCGGATGGGCTGCAAGCTCTGATCGAGATCAGGGCAACAATCCGGCCTCCGTCCTCATGTGGGTGAAGTTGACGGCTTCGCGACCCAGAGCCTGCAGCGCATTCACCAGCAACGCATCCTCGGACAACAGCGTCTCCTCCGGCCCGCATACTTCCAGTAGTGTGCAGTCGGCCAGGTCCAGCCAGGCGAACTCCCCTCGGCGCATCGCAGCCCCAGACGCCACCGGCTGTTCCTCCACGATTCCCAAGAAGTGGCAGAGTGCCGGCTTGAAGCGATTCCTGTCCTTGAGGGCTTTCTTCCCCAGTCGGTCGAGGAAATAGGCCACCTCGGTCGTCACGTGGGGAGTTGTTCGAAAGCGATCGAACTGTCCCAGGTAACCAAGCAACAGCTCGCCGTCTTTCGCGGAGTACTGCTTCAGCTCAGGCCCACCGATGAGCTCCGGCGCCGCCTGTGCCGCGACGAAGAGGACGAACGGCTTGGTGTCGAGAACGACCCTACTCGCGCGCCTACTCACGGATGTGAACCGCGCTGACTTTGCCGTGAGCATCGTCCACCACGACCCGCTTCAATTCCCTCCTTCTCGGGCGAAGTGCAGGCGGCAAACTGAACCCCGTCGCCTCATCCGAGGGCCGCGAGAAGCCAACCGTGACCAGCCAGGCGTCTCGCTCCGAGTCGAACTCGATCTCCTCCAGAGCGAAGTCCGTGCCTTCGTCTGCGAACACTTCTCGAACGTAGTTCTTGGCTACTTGGGCGGCGGCAGCTGGTTCCATGGGTGTGTCCTCCCTCCGCTGCGAGCGTAGCATCACCCGACGGAACATCTGTCCGGTCTCGTTCGTAGAAGGAAATGATCGGCCGCTCTTTGCCGCCGATCATCAGATCTACGCGCCGACCGGCGCACACGAGGTAAGTTCCCAATGAATATCACTGTTTCCCATCACGGCTCGACCGTCGTGCTCGAGCTTTCCGGACGTCTGACCATCGGCCGCGGCGACAGCGACCTGCGCCAGGCGATCGACGACGCCATCGCCGCCAATGCCCGCTCGATCGTGCTCGATGCCGCCGGTGTGTCGCTGCTCGACTCCTCCGGAGCCGGCGAGCTCGTCGCCGCCCACAAGCTGCTCCAGAGCCTCGGCGGCCGCCTGTCGATCGCGCGGATGTCGCCCAAGGTCGGCGGGGTCCTGGTCGCCACGCGGCTGTCCGGCGTGCTCGACCTCCACGACAGCCTCGAGGGCGCGCTGCTCGAGCTCGCCGCCTGACCCGCCCGCAAGGCGCTCCGACGGGTACCCGGTGTCGGGTAGGCCGGGAGGTCACCCTCCCGGCCCCCCACGGATCCG
>CAZRFU010000018.1:0-76235 GCA_964599475.1 uncultured Thermoanaerobaculia bacterium | reverse complement strand
ACCGAGAGCGAGCAGGGTCAACAAGGAGAAGCGAACGGGGCGATTGTGGAAAGCCATCATGCTGCATTAGACCCCGAAGCTCGCGGAAAGGAAACCTATAATCCCTCCCGCATGCCCAAGCTCTCCGTGGTCGTCCCGGTCTACAACGAGCGCGCCAGTGTCGCGACGCTGCTCCAACGCGTCGCCAGTGCGCCCTTGCCGGCGGACATCGAGCTCGAGATCGTGGTGGTCGACGACTTCTCGACCGACGGCACTCGCGAGCATCTGCGCGAGCTCGTCGCCGCCGCAGACCCGCCCATCCAACTGATCGAGCACGATGTCAACCGCGGCAAGGGCGCCGCCGTGCGCAGCGGCTTTGCCGCCGCGACAGGAGACATCCTGCTGATCCAGGACGCCGATCTGGAGTACTCACCCAAGGACTACCCGGCCTTGCTCGGCCCGATCCTCGACGGCGACGCCGACGTCGTCTACGGCTCGCGCTTTCTCGGCGGACCGCACCGGGTCCTGTTCTTCTGGCACTCCGTTGGAAACCGGTTCCTCACCATGCTCTCGAACATGTTGACCGACCTCAACCTGTCCGACATGGAGACCTGCTACAAGGTCTTCACACGCGAAGCGCTGGAGGGTATCGAGATCCAATCGGACCGCTTCGGAATCGAGCCGGAACTGACCGCCAAGGTTGCCAAGAAACGCGTTCGCATGTTCGAGGTCCCGGTCTCCTACCACGGCCGCACCTACGCCGAAGGCAAGAAGATCGGCTGGAAAGACGGGGTTTCGGCGATCTGGTGCATCCTCCGCTACAATCTCGGCCGGTAATCCGACCGCTCGACTGCGCCCCCTCCGGTCGACGGCCCGACTCGACCCTCCCCATCCACCGATCGAGGAGCACCCCATGGTCAACGTCCCCCGCCTCGCCCTCTTTGTCGCCGTGGTCGCCCTGATGAGCGGCTGCGCCGCGCCGGATCCGGCGGCACAGCGCCGTGCCTACGAAGTGTCGCTGAACGGCTGGGCGGCGAAGGAGAATGCTCCGACGGCGCCGGCCGTCGAGGAAGTTGCCGCCGAGGCGACCGAGGACGAAGCTGCGACGGCCCCCGAGGAAGGTGCGATCGAGGTTCCCGCCCCCCCGGCGACGGTGCAGGCCGATGTCCAGCTCTCGATCCTGGTCACCAACAACGGCGGCGACCTCGAGCAGCTGACGGTGGAAATCTCCCATGCCGACGCCGCCGGGGTCGAAAAGGGGACCTACCGGCGCACCCTCGACATCGCCCAGATCGTCCGCGGCCTGACCAGCGACGTCACGGTGGTGCTCGAGGACCTCGAGATCGCCGCCCGCGGCGAAACCGGCGCCTACCCGGACCAGTTCGCGGTCTCGTTGCGCCAGGAGATCCCGGCCACCGAGCGGGCCGAATACCCCGAGCTCGCAGGTGGCGGCTGAGCGCCGACCAGCGCTCGTCTGAATTCGCGTGAGGCGTCGACCCTGAGCCAGTCCTCCCCACCCGACACCGAAGCTGCCGTCGCCACCTCGGCTGCGAGCCTGGAGGAGGCCGCGGCGCTGATCACCCGCCTCGAGCAGGGCGTGGCGACAGTGGTTCGCGGCAAGACCGAGGCGATCCGCCTGGCCACCGTGTGCCTCATGGCTCGCGGCCATCTCTTGGTCGAAGACGTCCCAGGAGTCGGCAAGACGACTCTGGCGCAAGCCCTTGCCAAGGCCGTGGGCCTCGCCTTCCAGCGGATCCAGTTCACCAGTGACCTGCTGCCGTCGGACATCCTCGGCATCTCGATCTTCAATCAGAAGGACCAGGCCTTCGAGTTCGTCCCCGGGCCGATCTTCGCGCACGTGATTCTCGCTGACGAGATCAATCGGGCCACGCCGAAGACGCAGTCGGCACTGCTCGAGGCGATGAGCGAGGGAAAGGTCTCGATCGAGCGCAAGCGCTACGCCCTGCCCGACCCGTTCCTGGTGCTCGCGACCCAGAATCCGCTCGAGTATCAGGGTACCTTCCCCCTACCCGAATCCCAACTCGACCGCTTCCTGATCTCGCTGCAGCTCGGCTATCCGCCGGCAGCGGCCGAACGCGAGCTGCTGCTCTCGGGCGGCGTCGAGCGTGAGCTCGAGCATCTCGGCGCCAAGATCGATCGCACCGCCTTGTTGCGCCTGCAAGCGGCCACGCGCGAGGTACGGGTCGACGGGCGCATCGCCGATTACCTGCTCGCCATTGCCGCCGCGACTCGGGAGAGCCGCGAGTTCCTCCTCGGTGCTTCGACCCGCGGCCTGCAGGGCCTGTGCCGCGCAGCCCAGGCGCACGCCCTGTGCGAAGGCCGCGCCTACGTGCTGCCGGACGACGTCAAGCGGCTCGCACCCAGTGTCCTCGCCCATCGGGTCCAACTGCGGGCCGGCGCCGGTGGCCTGGACGAAGCACGATCCGCGATCTCCTCCCTGCTCGAACGGGTTGCCATCCCGATCTGAGGAGGTAGCAGGCTGTGTCGACTCTCGGTGTCAGCCTCGGCCACACGAGCAGTCCTCGCGCCGAGCGCATCCGCATCACCCGGGTTGGGCTGTGGTTCGTGCTGGTGACCCTGGTCATCGGTCTAGCCGCAACCAACACCGGCAACAACGCGCTGTACCTGGTGCTGGCCACCACTCTCGGCTGGCTGGTGATCTCGGGATTCTGGTCGCGTGCCAACGTTCGCGCACTGCGCTTCGAGCTGTCGGCACCCTCGGAGATCTTCGCTCGACGTCCCTTCGAGGTCGAGTTCACCCTCACCAACCAGGGGCGAGTGTTGCCCCGCTGCCTGCTGCTGTTCACGCTCAGCCACACGGTCCCGCCTCGCCTGATCACCCTGCTGCGCCCGCGCGAGGCGTCCTCCGGGTCGTTCGAGCTGCTGATCCCCAAGCGCGGACGTTTCCCCCTGCGCTCCTTGCACGTTGCCAGCCTGTTTCCGCTCGGCTTGTTCCAGAAGGCGATGCGCTACCCCATCGACGCCGCCGTGTTGGTGTATCCCGAGCTCTTTCCCGCCGCGACGCGCCGGCCGGAACGCTGGCGGGGTGGCGGTGAAGGGCGCAGACGGCGCGCCGGTTGGGGCCACGAGCTCCACGCTCTGCGACCATTTCGCCGCGGTGACGACCCCCGCGGCATCCATTGGAAACAGACCGCTCGCACGGGGGCGATGGTGTACCAGGAACGCGAGGCCGAAGAGGCACGGCGGTTGTCGATCGTGCTCGACAACTACGCCGCCGGCCGCGGTCAGGCGACGATCGATCGCTTCGAGCACCTGGTCAGCGAAGCAGCGACGGCCGCCGTCGACTACCTCGCTCGTGGCTACGAGGTCGAGCTCATCACGCGCGGCCACCACCTGCGGTTCGCCGGCGGCGAGCCGTTCCGGAGCCGAATCCTCGAGACCCTCGCCCTGATCGACTTCGAGGGTGCGACGGGAGCCCTCGCGGTTCCGAGTGGGGCTGCCGTGTTGCGCCTAGTCCTGGAGCCGCGCGAATGAGCTTTGCCGCCGAAAAGCGCCGCCTCCTCGGCCTGCTCGCGCTGATCGCGCCGATACCGTTGCCGTTCAACGACAACCTCGCCTGGCCCCTGCTGATCGTGTACCTGGCGGCGATCGTCGTGTTCTGGATCCGTGCAGCCTCCGGCGCCGAACGCTGGCTCCCCGACTGGGCGCTCAACGTGCTCGGCGGGTGTTATCTGCCGGTGCTCGCGCTCGACCTCATGGCCTGGGGGCGCGGCGGTCTGCTGCGACCGATCCTGCACCTGTCGCTGTTCGTGATCGTGGTCAAACTCTGGGCACTGAGACGGGAGCGCGACAAGTGGCAGGTGCTGGTCGGGGTGCTCTTCGTGTTCTTCAGCGCCATGGGCACGAGCGTCCATCCCACCGCCGTCGCCTACATGCTGACCATGATCGCGCTGGTCTCGCTCGCGCTGATGCGCTTTGCCCAGTTCTCACTGCTCACGGGGGTCGGGACACGCCACGCGGAGGTGAGCCGCGAGCTGCCGGCCACCAGGATCGCCATCCTCGCGACCCTCACGGCCGTGATCGTGGCGGTGCCGCTGTTTGCGCTGCTGCCCCGGGTCTCTACCCCCTTCATTCTCGGGCGCGGCCAGGGCACCGGGACCACGGTGCAGTCGAGCGGCTTCACCGACATCGTCAGCCTCGACGTGGTCGGCTCGATCCGCCAAAGCCGCGAGGTGGTGATGCGCATCGAGGACTCCCCGCGGCTCGCTGCTGAGGAGCTGCGGCTCAAGGCGGCGACCTACGGGCTCTACGACGGTCGCAGCTGGCGGCGCGAGCCGGGCGGAAGGCCCCTCTTCCGCGACGACACCGCAGGCGGATTTGCCCTGGCAAACGTTCCCAGCGTCACGCAGGTACGAGCCTGGCTGCAACCACTCGGGAGTACCGCGCTGCCGGTGCCGCTCGAGACCGTCCACCTCGATCTGCCGGCGATCCCCACCCTCGAGGAGGACCCAGGCGGCGGCCTGCGCACCTGGTTGCCGCTTTCGGGAACCGCCGAGCTGCGCCTTGGCCTCGCTGAAGCGCCTCGAGTGCTCGACCAACCGCCGGCTCCCGAGTGGCTCGCCGACCCGCGCTACCTCGAGGGGATCACGGCGCGGATGGAGCAGCTTGCGCGGGAGATCGCGGGCAGCGGACCGAACCTCGAGCGGGCCCTGCTCCTGGAACGGCACCTTGCCACCCAATACGCCTACACCACCGATTTCGTCGGGGTCTCCGGACCCGAGGCGATCGACGAGTTCCTCTTCGAGCACCGCCGCGGACATTGCGAGTATTTCGCCTCGGCCCTGGTGGTCTTGCTCCGGGCCCAAGGCATCCCATCGCGCCTGGTCACAGGCTTCCTTGGCGCCGAACGCAGCCCCCTCGAGGGTTACGTCGTGGTGCGCCAACTCAACGCCCACGCCTGGGTCGAAGCCTGGGACGACGCCTCGCAGCGCTGGATCACCCTCGACCCCACGCCGGCCGAAGGGCGACCCCGGTCGGGCGCAGATGGCTCGCTGGCCGGGATGTTCCGCCAAGCCTGGGACTTCCTGCTGTTTCGGTGGGACCGTTATGTCCTGTCCTTCGGCTTCGAAGACCAGATGGCCCTAATGCAGGGCCTACGCGAGAAGATCGCACGGTGGCTCTCCAAGCTCGGTCCGCAGGCGGCTCCCGGCGACTCCGGGGCCGCGCCGGTCGCCGACGCAGAAACGTCAGGCGCCTCGAGCTCGGCAGGGACGCAGCGCTCCGAGCGGCTCATGCTGTGGCTCGCTCTCGTCGTCGCGCTCGCCCTCGCCGCGGTGTTGCTCGCCAGGATACGGCGCCTCGAGGCGATGTCGGCCGCGGAAGCCTACCGTCAGTTGCAGCGCGGCGTCGCCGACATCGGGATTGGCCCGAGTGTGCCACCACTCGAGCTCGAGCGCCGGGCCGTCGCGGCGCTTCCCAAGGCGCAGTCGCACATTCGGCGGATCGTGCGCGAATACGTCTCCGTCGCCTTTGCCGGTGCAAGCCCGAGCGCCGGCTCCGCGTGGCTTGCCGAGAGCCTGACCGCAGTGGCGAGCGAGCTCCGGGAGCGTCAGCGCCTCACGAGGTCGAGACGAGGCCGGCGAGCGCTGAGGCCGTTGCAGGGTCCGCGGCCGGCTCTATGACGACAACTTTTGGGGCCAGCGCACAAAAAAACCGTCGGTCCAGACAAGATCCTGACGATAGTCGGTCGGCTCGAATGCTCCCGGTGCGTACTGATCTCCCGAGAACTCGCCGCCCTTGCCGGCACTGCGGATGGCCATCACCTGCAGCCCCTGGGGCGCGTCGATGCTGAGGTAGAAGTCGAAGGGAAACTTCCAACCGTCCCGTTCGGTCAGCTCCTGGATGTAGCGGGGCTGGAGGACTGAGCGGACCTCCGTGAACGTTGCTGGAGTGAACTCCGAGAGGTCCACGGTGTTCGCCGCAGCCCGGCCCGCAGCGCCGGCCTGCGCCTGATCGGTCAGCCACGCCATCATCGAATTGCCCACGTTGCGGATATCGGCTACCGTGCGCTTCTGCTTTGCCTTCTCGAGTGAATCGAGCAGATTCGGCACCAGCATGGACGCCAAGATCCCGATGATGGCAACCACGATCAGCAGCTCGATCAGAGTGAACCCTCGCGACGTCTTCATGCTCGACCCCCCTTATACCTCATCGAGGAAGCACGTCCCATGCCAGCCGTGGAGCGCAGGCGAAAGCGCTCCTGCGTGAGCTCGGGCGCGCTCTCCAGAAAAGCGAAAGGCCGCCGAGAACGGCGGCCTTTCAAGGAGCAACTTGCGTCGGCTTCAGCTGAGCTTCTGGGGCCAGCGGATGAAGAAGCCATCCCCCCAGAGAATGTCCTGCTCGTAGTCGGTCGGATCGAAGGCGGTGACGGTCACGTTGCCGGAAAGCCCGTAGTTGCCCTTGTTCCCGCCCGAACCGATCGCCATGACAGTGTCGGCCGCCAGCGGATTCGCTGCCAGGTACCACACATAGGAGTTCTTCCAGGCGTCGATCGTGGGAACCTCCTGGATGTACCGGGTCTGGAGGAACGTCGGCCGGTTGCCGTTGGCAGGGAGCGCGTAGGTGTTGGCCGCGCGGCCCGCCGCGGAAGCCTGGGCGATGTCGGTCAACCACGCCATCAGCGCGGTGCCGGTGTTGCGAATGTCGGCGACCGTGCGCTTCTGCTTGGCCTTCTGCAGCGAATCGAGGAAGTTTGGAATCAACAGGGCGGCGATGATGCCGATGATCGCGACGACGATCAGCAGCTCGATCAGGGTGAAACCCTTCTGACGGTTACGGAGACGAGTCAACATCGTGCTCTCCTTCCATACGGTGGCCGAGGAATTTCGGGCCGGTAGCCACATCGTACGCAGGACACGTGCCAAACGCAAGTTGGCCATTTCGTTGCGTGTTGGGCCGGCGCGGACAGCGGCGCCGGCATTCAAAGTCACGCCGGCTGTCATTTTTTTTCAGTCACAGTGCCGGCCACGGCGTCGACGACCTGCGCGTAGATCTCGACCCCGTCGACGTAGCCCGGCAGACCAATCCGTTCGTTGGCGGCTGCCATCGTGAACGTATCTGCCGCGAAGATCAGAAACGGCGAGAAGCCGTACGCCGGAATGCCCTTGGCGCGGACGAAGCGCGCATCGGTGGCAGTGGCCGGCAGAAACACCGGTCCCTTGGGGACATCGGGGTAACGTCGCTCCAAGGCCTCGACCAGCTCGCCGTAGACGGGATGATCCGTGGGCGAGGGGTGGCTCGGCGGGTCGATGACCCGTTCAACGCCCAATCCGGCCAGGACCCATTCCGGCAGGAAGCGGTCGAAGACGGCTTCGGGGTCGTCGCCCGGAAGCACGTGGAGCGCCACGCGCAACTGGTGCCCGCCCCCGGGGGCCTCCTCGACCGGCCACACCGCCGCTTCGCTGCGGAACAGGCTTTGGAGGACCTTGGGAAGTCGCTGAAACTCCGCCAGATCCAAGATCGTCTCGGGGTTCGCCAGTCTGCCGGCCAGCTCCGGGTCACTACGCGTCGGCGCGTAGCGAGCCAGGAACTGCGCGACCACCGGCTCCGCGCGCAAGCGGTCGAGCGGGTGGGCAAGGGCCTCGACTCCTTCTCCCGCTTGGCGCAGCAGCTCCGGGTCGTCGTGGCACAGCGTAACCCACACATACTGCTTCTGGCCGACCTCGATCGCCCAATACTTGATCTCGTCGAGGCTGGTCGGCTCGACGAACCCACCTTCGGTCAACATCGCGTGGGCATCCTCGAACACCCACGGGAAGAAGCGCAACACGCGGTCGGTGCCGAGATCCGAGCCAACCTCTTCACTGCTGGTCGCCACGAAGATCACGCGACGAGCCGGGCGTTTTCCGCTCTCGACCAGCCGCAGGATCGCCTCGAGTTGCGCGATCCCCACACTCTTCATGTCGTAGACGCCCCGGCCGTAGAGCCAGGGCCCGTTGAGCTCTCCCCCAAACGGCGGCCGCACCCACTCCTCACGAGGATCGACCGGTTCGGTGTCGATGTGGTGGTGCAGGATCAAGGCCCTCGGATCGTCGCCTTCGATCACCGCGATGAAATTGGCATGGCGTTCGTCGATGCGGTCGATGATGGTGCGCGCCCCGGTGCCCTCGAACTGCCGTTCGAGCCACTGCGCGGCCTCGTACTCGTTGCCGTTGTCGGTGGTCGTGTCGATGCGCAGGTACTCCTGCAGCAGGTGCACCTCGCGCTTGGCTTCCCAATCCGTGCCGTACCACGCGGTCTCCGACCCGGTGTCGATGACCACACCCCACAGGCGCACCGCGAGGGCGGCCAACAGACCCGAGGCGACCAGCGCGCCGTAGAGGGCCTGGCGAGCGGCTCGTCTCTGATGCGACAGCGGGGGGCTCGAGGAAGCCATGGGACGCGTAGTATACGAAGTCGATGACCACCCGCCTTCGCCATCTCGCCTTCGCGGCGCTGACTCTGCTCGCGCTCGGTCCTCCGATCCTGCTCGCCCTGATGGGCCTGAGCAACTGGCCGACGGACGCCGATGTCGGCTTCCCCCTCGACGACACCTGGATCCACCTGCAGTTCGGTAGGACCTTGGCGGCCGGCGCGGGGCTCGAGTACAACGACGGCGAGGCCGTGCTCGGCACCACCTCGCCGATCTGGTCGGCACTCTTGGCTCTCGCTCACACCTTGCCGGGCTCGTCGGCACGGTGGGCTCTCGCCGCCGGGATTCTGGCCCACGCGTTGCTCGTGTGGGCGGTCTACTTCGGTGGGCGCACGCTCAGGCTGGCGCGCCCGGCGGCGGTCCTCGGTGCGACGTGGGTTGCGTCGTCCGGCTGGCTGGTGTGGAGTGCCGTCTCGGGGATGGAGATCTCCCTCTTCGCCTTGGCAAGCCTCATCGCCCTGCTGCGCCTCGATCTCGAGGCGCGCCGCCCGGTATCGCTCCCGCTCGCCCTCCCGCTTCTCTGCCTTTCGGTGTTGCTGCGCCCCGAGGCCCTGCTGCTGGTGGCACTGGCCTGCGGCGAGCTGGCCTGGCGGCGCTGCTGGGCGCGCAGCGTGGTGGGGCTCGCACTCGGAGGCCTGGCCATCGGCCCGTGGGTGATCTGGACCTGGCTGAGCTTCGGCAGCCCCCTGCCCAGCACCTACGCCGTCAAGGCTTCCGGCGCCCAGGGTCTCCACCTGCCCGAGCTCGAGTACCTGCGCAGCGTCTTCTGGGTGCTGTTTCAGTTCCAACCGATGGTCCCGCTGTTGATCGGCGCCGGGGTGGTGTGGCTGGCCCTGCGATCGCAACGGCTACGCAGCTCCTGGGTGGCAGCGGCGTGGCTGCTGGCTCTGCCGCTGGCGCTCGGGGCGCAGTCGCGTCTCGGAGGATCTCACCTGGTCGGAAACTTCGGCCGCTACTTCTTCCCCCTGCTGCCGATCGCGGCCCTGCTCGCCGCTGCCGCCCTGGCGCCGCTCTTGGCCGGCTGGAGCCGGCGGATGACCTTCGCCTTCGTCTGCGCGGCCACCCTGCCCGGCCTCGCGCTCTTGCCGAAAGCGGCTGGAATCTACGTCACCAACGTCCAGAACGTCCGCGACGGCGACCTCGCTGCCGCTGTGTGGCTGGCGCACCATCTCCCCCCTGAGGCCGTGATCGCGGTCAACGACATCGGGCTGATGAAGTACCTGCTCCCCGACCATCGCGTCCTCGACGTGGTCGGTATCGCTCACCCGCAGGTGCGGGAGTTCGGCGCCCGCGCTGCCGCTACGGGCCTGCCGTGGTGGCGCGGGGTGATCGCCTACCTCGAAGAACAGCGGCCCGACTACGTCGTGGTGTTCTCGTCGTGGTTGCCCCAGGTCGGCTACGTCGAAGGCTTCACTCCGGTGCACCGCATCGAGATCCCCAACAACATCACCATGGGCGGCGACGACATCGTGGTGTGGAGCACTCCGTGGACGCGGCAGCCCCTCGTCGACGCGCCGATGGAGCGCATCGAGCTCGATTGGTTGCGACCGGAGTTTCACCCCGACCAATTCGAGGATCACGTCCAGTAGACGATCGCGACGACCAACGCCGCCCACACCACCAGGTTGACCAGAAACGGCCGGTCCGTCAGCAGCGCTTCGGTCGGCGCCCTTTCGTCCTCGCGGTGGTAGACCAGCCACAGGTAGCGGAAGATGCCGTAGACCACCAGCGGAATCGTCGCGAGCAGGCCGCGGCTGCCGAATCGGGCCACCGTCGCCGGATCCGCGGCGTAGAGCGCGTAGGACACCAGCGTGGCCCCGGTCGCCACCGCGATCATCTGGTCGAGGAAGGCCGGGGAGTAGTCCTGCAGCACCTGCCGTTGGCTGGCGGCGTCGCCCGCGAGCAACACCACCTCGTGGCGGCGTTTCGAGACCACCAGGAACAACGCCAGGAACAGGGTACAGAGCAACAGCCAGCTGGAGACCTCGACACCAACGACGACGCCGCCCGCCTCGACTCTCAGCAAAAACCCCACGGCCACCAACAAGACATCGAGGATCACCACCCGCTTGAGGCCGGCGGTGTACGCGACGTTGCTGACGAGGTAGAGACCGAGCACGACCGCAAACGGCATTCCGAGCACCCACGCTCCCGCAAGGGCAAGCATCACCAGAATCACCGCGGCGGTGCTCGCCGCGGAGACCGACAACGCTCCGCTCGCAATCGGCCGACGCCGCTTGAGTGGGTGGCGCCGGTCCTCCTCGCGATCGCGGATGTCGTTGACGAGGTAAATGGCGCTCGCGGCCGCGCAGAACACGACGAAGGCCGCCGTTGCGCGCAGTGCCGCCGACTGCTCGAACAGTCGGCCGGCGAACACCACCGGCGTCAGCACGAAGAAGTTCTTGACCCACTGATGGGGCCGCATCGCACGCAGCAGAGCAAACACCCGCACATCTTACGCCGCCACGGGCAAGCGTCCCTGGTAGCATTCCTTCCCCGAGGAGGCTCATGCAGATCCGACGCTTTGAAAAGGTGCTGGTGGTCAATCGCGGCGAGATCGCGGTGCGGGTCTTGCGCGCGCTGCGGGAACTGTCGATCCGTAGCGCCGTGGTCTACTCCGATCCCGATCGCGGCTCACCCGCGGTGCTGGCCGCCGACGAGGCCTACCGCATCGGCCCGGCGCCTTCGCGGGAGAGCTACCTGCGCGGCGAGGCGATCATCGAGCTCGCTCGCGAGATCGGCGCGGACGCCGTCCACCCGGGTTACGGCTTCCTGTCCGAAAACGCCCGCTTCGCCGCCGCCTGCCGCGATGCCGGCATCGTCTTCATCGGCCCCAATCCCGAGGCGATCGCAGCGATGGGCTCGAAGATCGAGAGCCGCCGGCTGATGATCGACGCCGGAGTTCCGGTGGTTCCAGGCGGTCGCGACCCGCTCGAGTCCTTCGACCAAGCGCGAGAGGCCGCGGCCGCGATCGGTTACCCGGTGATGATCAAAGCCGCCGCCGGCGGTGGCGGCAAGGGCATGCGGCTCGTCCACACACCCGACCAGCTCGAGGCCTCGTTCCGCGCCGCTCGTTCAGAGGCGCTCGCGAGCTTCGGAGATGATGCCGTCTACCTCGAGAAGTACCTGATCGAGCCGCGCCACATCGAGATCCAGGTGATGGGTGACCGCCACGGCAAGGTGGTGTCGCTCGGCGAGCGCGAGTGCTCGCTCCAGCGCCGCCAGCAGAAGGTGGTCGAGGAGGCGCCCTCGCCGGTGGTCGACTCCGACCTGCGACGCCGCATGGGCGAAGCGGCGGTGCGCGCCGCGGCGGCGGTCGGCTACGACAACGCCGGGACCTGCGAGTTCCTGGTCGACTCCCAGGGCAACTTCTACTACCTCGAAATGAACACCCGCCTCCAAGTCGAGCACCCGGTGACCGAGTTGGTGACCGGGCTCGATCTGGTGGTGGCGCAGATTCGGGTCGCCGAAGGCGAGGCGCTCGGGGCCGAATGGGACCACATCGAGCCACGCGGCCACGCCATCGAGCTACGCATCTACGCCGAGGATCCAGCTCGCGGCTTTGCGCCATCGCCGGGTCGCATCGAGCTTCTGAGACTCCCCGAAGGCCCTGGGGTCCGCAACGACTTCGGGGTGGTGCAGGGCTCGGAGGTGACGATCCACTACGATCCGATGCTCGGGAAGCTGATCGTGTGGGCGGCTACCCGCGAGCTTGCTCTCGCACGACTCGGGCGGGCGCTCGACGAGCTGCGGGTCGAGGGCATCCGCACCACGATCCCGCTGTTCCGGGCGCTGCTCGCCGACGCCGACTTCTGCGCCGGCCGCCTCGACATCGGGATGCTGGATCGCAAACTCAGGGACGGAGAGCTCGAGCTCGAGCGCCCACTCGAGGACGATCTGACCTTCGTGGCGGCCGCCATCGCGGCGTGGGACCGGGCCCAACGCACGGCGCCCGCCGGTGGTGGGCCCAGTCGAGCAAATTGGCGTCGGCGAGCACGGACCGTGTCGCTCAGGGGTTCATCATGGAGCTGATCGTCGAGATCGGGGGACGAACCGAACGGGTCCGGGTCGAGGATCATCACGACGGCCGGCTCGTGGTCACCATCGGGGACCGGCAGCACGTGATCGGGCGCCAAAGGGTCGGAAGCCTCCACAGCCTCGTCGACGAGAACGGGGTACAGCGCGAGATCAGTTGGCGCGCCCTCGGCAACGATCGCTGGAGCATCGGCACGAGGGACGGGAGCGTCGTCGCGACGGTCGTCGACCCGCTGACCCACCTGGCCGAGTCGGCGGCAGCGGGCAGCGGCTCCCGGCGGCGCCAGCGAGTGGCAGCCTACATGCCCGGCCGGGTCGTGTCGATCGCCGTCGAGGTCGGCGCCGAGGTCATCGCCGGCCAGGGCCTGATGGTCCTCGAGGCGATGAAGATGCAGAATGAAATCATCGCCGAGGCTGCGGGAGTCGTGTCGATGATCCACGTCGAGACCGGCCGCACCGTCGAGAGCGGCGATCCCCTGTTCGACATCGAATAGTGCAACCGGCCCCCTTTGGCGTCCGGCAACCGCCCACGTTTCAACCGTCGAGCACCCTGACCACCGCGTCGGCAACGGCAGGGACCGTATGGTCCTTCATACACCCGTGGTGCAACAGCGGGCAGGAGCGACGAAAACACGGTGCGCACCAGCGGTTGCTGGCGAAAACTCGATGCCCTTGCCCTGCAGGCGCGGTCCGGCGCGGATCGGTGGGACCGAACAGGGCGACACACGGAATCCCGAGCGCGGCAGCCAGATGCATAGGGCCCGAATCGTTGGTCACCAAGACATCGAGCGCGGCGATGACTCCGGCCAGCGCGGCGAGGTCGAGCTCAGGGCCGATCACCGGTGCAACGCGGCCGCTGCGCTCGTGAATCGAGACTGCGAGCAGCACTTCTTTGGGGCCCGCCAGCAGTATCGAGGCCGCAGCCGGTCGGCGCCGGCGCAGCTCTTTGACCAACTCGGAAAAGCGCTCGGCCGGCCAGCGCTTGGAGTCGCCCCACTCGGCACCGGCAAACACTCCGACGCGCACCCGATCAGGGCCGCCGACGTGGGCCCGCTCGAGTCTTTCGGCCGCCTCGGAGCGCAGGCCTGCCGGAAGCTCGAGCCGCGGCACCCAACTCGTCGGCGCTGCAATCCCCATCGCATCGAGCAGTGCGCCGTAGTCCTCGATCTGCGGCCGGATTCCCTTCGGCCGGGGAACCGGCGGGTTGAGCATGAGGGCTCGAAAATCTCCGCGGTAGCCCCACCGCCACGGAATCTCGGCTCGGCGAACCAGCCACGCCGATCGAAACGAGTTCGGCAGGATCACCGCTTCGTGGCACAAGGCCTCGCGCAGGAGCTCGACCGTTTCCTCTGGATCGCCTGCCGGCGCGATCATGGTCTTGACCGCCGGCACCAGCGCCAGGAGGGGGTGGAGGTGCTTCTTGGCAAGCACCGTGACGCGCCGGTCCGCTGTGGCAAGGGCTTCGATGGCCGGCAGCGCCATCACCGTGTCGCCTACCCAACTCGGAGCCACGACGAGGGTGCGCAGCATCAGTCTCGATCCTTCCGACGGGCCTCGCGACAGCGCCGATCGATCCAGGCGAGAAGGTCGGCGGAGGGCTTGGCCTCCAGCCCGAGCTCGGCCAGAGGCAGCGCCAGGCGGCGTTGGAGCTTGACCCGATCCTTGGCGGTAGTCAGGACTGCTGCGGCGCCGAGCTCGGCCGCCCGCTTCTCGATCCGTGCCAGCGACGCCGGAGGGTAGGCGTGGTGGTCCGGGAAACACAACTCCCCGACGACGTCGGCCACGACCGCCCGTGCCGCCTGCAGGAAGCTCTCGGGGCGGGCGATACCTGCCACCAGCAGGACCGGCCCCGGCGGGTGCCCCCCACCGTCGACGAGCGCCGCCGTACCGGTCTCGAACGGGATCGCTTCGCGCCTCCCCTGGAAGCCCAGCCGATCGAGCTCAGCGCCGACGTCGACCGGTACCTCCGTTGCTCCCACCACCGCGACGGCATCGGCTCGGCCCAGGGCCACCAGCGGCTCACGCAGCCGCCCCCCGGGCGGCAACAAGCCCCCCCCGAAAGGGTCACCGGCCGGCAACAACACCAGGTCGACATCCCGCGCCAGGCGCAGGTGCGAA
Source organism: uncultured Thermoanaerobaculia bacterium (assembly GCA_964599475.1). Lineage (GTDB taxonomy): Bacteria > Acidobacteriota > Thermoanaerobaculia > Multivoradales > CAZRFU01 > CAZRFU01. Next base: position 61,651 of record CAZRFU010000018.1, on the reverse strand, counting down.
AAGCCGTCGTCGAGCAGCAACACGCTGGCCCCCAGCTCACGGACGGCAATCTCGGCACCTTGCCGACGATCACCTGCGACCACCACACCAACTCCGGGCAACAGCTCGGCGAGCAAAAAAGGCTCATCCCCGGCCCGGGCGACCGAGACCTCGGCTCCACCACCCCGCGACACGACCACGGCCCCGCGCCCGCGACGGCCGTAGCCGCGCGACAACACCACCACTCGCCAAGTGCGATCCCGCAGCGCCGCAGCGATCGCCGCCACGACCGGGGTCTTGCCGGTCCCGCCCCAGTGCAGATTGCCGACGCTCACGACCGGCACCGGAGCTACCTCGGCCCGAGTGCTCCACCAGCGGTAGCGGACCTGGTGGCCATACTCGTACAGGCGCTGCCAGCGGCCTCGTTTGCCCACCAGCGCAGCCCCTTTCACCACGCGATCTCCCGCGCCGCCGCTGCGGCACTGCGCATCGCGGCGCCGCGACTCGCAGCGACCAGCTCGCGCGCCGCCTCACCCACCCGCAGGCGCTCGGCCGGCTGTTCGAGCCATCGCCGCCAGGTCGCGCCAAGCTCGGCGGCGTCGCGCACGCGGGCCCACGCCCCCGCGCGCTCGAACATCGCCGCCACGTCGCGGAAGTTCTCTTGCGACGGACCCACTGCCACAGCCACTGCGTGTTGGGCCGGCTCGATCGGATTGTGACCGCCCGCAGGCACCAAGCTGCCGCCGACGAAGGCCACCGTCGCGAGCGCGTAGACCCCGGCGAGCTCGCCGACCGAATCGAGCACGAGAACATCGGCCGGGGCATCGTCCATCAGCTCCGTCCGGCGCACGACGCGGCACCCTTGGCGCGCGATGAGCTCGACGACGCGCTCGAACCGCTCCGGGTGGCGCGGAGCGATGACCAACATCGACGACCCCGCTCCGCCTGCCAGTCGCCAGGCATCGAGAACCAACATGTCCTCGCCCGCCATGGTCGATCCCGCCACGACGATCGCGCGTCCCGCGGCGACGCCGGCGATCGCCGCAGCCAGCCCTTCGGCACAGCTCTTGGGCTCCGCATCGAACTTGACGTTGCCGGCGACCTCGATCCGCTGCGCCGCAACCCCGAGTGCCACCAGTCGTTCGCGATCGACTTCGGCCTGGACCACCAGCCGTCGGGCGCGCCCATGCATCAACCGCGACATCGCCGGAAGCCGACGCAGGCGCGAGAAGCTCCGGTCGCCGACCCGCCCATTGACCACCACGACCGGCAGCTCACGCCGCCGGCACCACTCGAGGGTCAGGGGCCAGTAGTCGCCCTCGATCAGCACCAGCCCTCGCGGCCGGCACCGTCCGAGGAATCGTTCGACCGGTCCGCCGAGGTCGAGCGGCGCCCAGGCCACGGTCGCCCGGTCGCCGAAGATCGCTTTCGCCCGCGCCATGCCGGTCGGGGTGATGGTGGTCACGATCAGCGGCAGCTCCGGCGGCAGCGCGCGCACAAAGATCCCGGCAACCAGCACCTCGCCGACCGAAACAGCATGGATCCACAACGGTCTGCCTGCGACCGGTGCGAGATCGAGGACGAGCCGTCCTCGAACCAGCTCGCGCAGGTCACTTCGACGGCGCAGGGCGTACCACGGTCCGACGACCACCAGAGCCAGTGCGAACGCGAAACGATAGAGCCACCACATCAGCAGCTCGTGAGTTTACAGCCGAGGTGCACCCGGTCCGATGAAGTGGAGCCTCGGCGAGGACGGCACCAAGGAGTCGGGTATCGGGTATCGGCTACCGGGTACTCGTCGGAGCGGGTCCCTGGCCCCCGATCCGCGACCCCCAAGGAATCGGCGATAATCTCCCAAAGCGACTGGACGCTTCGCGCCGCCGATCCGTAGACGCCATGAACGCGCCTCGCATCGGACCAAACGGGGCCGAGACTTCTTGGTCGGGAGATACACGTGCGACTGATTCGATCCCTGCTTCCCAGCCGCCCGCGATGGGCCGAGCTCGACGATCGCGAGTTGCTGGCAGCCCTGGCCCGCAACGAGGAAGCCGCGCTCGAGGAGCTGGTGGCACGCAAGACCCAGGCGTTGGTGACCATGGTCTCGCGGATGGTCCACGACCTCGAGGAGGCTCGCGACGTCGTGCAGGTCACCTTCCTGCGCCTGTGGGAGCACCGCGCTCGCTACGATCCCAAGTGGGCTCCGAACACTTGGATCTACCGCATCGCCTCGAATCTCGCCATCGACCACCTGCGCTCGAGGCGAACCCGCCAGGACAGCGAAGAGCCGCTGACCGTGCACTTGCGTCAGGTCGGCGGCGACGGCGAGATGCCGCGAACACTCGACCGCCTCCAACACCGCGAGATCGACGAGATCTTCCGCGAGCTCTCCCAGGAGCTCGGCGAGAAGCAGCGCCAGGCTTTCATCCTGCGCGAGATCGAAGGCCTCGAGTCCGACGAGGTCGCGGAGATCTTGGGCTGCCGGCCCTCGACGGTGCGCAACCACGTGTTCTCGGCTCGTCGCGCCCTGCAGCAAGCCCTTGCAGAGCGATACCCCGAGTACCTCCCCGAGGCCCCGCGATGACCTGCCTCATCGCGTTGCAGCCGACGGCCGTGCGGCAGCCGAACGGCGAGCTCGACCCGCGAGCCCGCGACCATCTGGCGAGCTGCTCGAGCTGCCGTCGACGCGCCATCGCCGCCGATCCGCTCCTGGCCTTCGCACTCCAACCCGAGCCGCGGCTGGCGACGGACGAGGTGGCGATGATGCAGGCGCGGGTGCGTGCCAGCCTGCGCGCTCACGAGCTCGAAGCGAAGGTCTCCACCTATGCCGAGCGCCAGCGTCAACGGCTGCGCTACGCCGCTGCGGCGATGATCCTCGCGGCGGCTGGGTCGGTGGCACTGATCGATACCGCTGCGCCGGAACCGCCGCTCACCGCCCAGCTCCCGTCCGAGTGGCCGGGAGACGAGGAAGCGTTGCTGCGGGAGCTCGCTGCCATGCCGGTGCTCGAAGCTCGAGGTGGCGCAACCCTCCGCGGCGACGAACGCACCGTTGTGATGGAGATCGGCAGACTCGACGTCTGAGCATGATCCGGATGGCACTTCCCGCGCAACGCGAGCTGCCCAGGGTCGCCCGAGCCCTCGCTTGGCCGCTGCTGCTCCTGGCCTTGTCGGCGACCGCCGCCCTCGGGCAGGCCGACCCTGGACTGGTCCGCTTCCAGTTCACGCCCCGCCACCAGGCCGCCAGCACCCTGGCCCCCGAGGTCCTGCCCTTCCTGGGGAGCGCTGGATCGGTCGAGATACGCGGCGCCGGCAACACCCTCATCGTCACCGATACGGCCGATCGCATCGCCAAGATCGTGCCGCTGCTGCGACACCTCGATCGGCCTCGCAGCGAGGTGGAGGTCTCGGTGCGGCTGGTCCGAGGCTGGCGGGCGGCGGTGTCGGGTGAACCCGCCCCGGTGCTGCCGGCCGACCTGCAGAGCCGTCTCGCAAAATTGCTTCCCGGTCGACGTTACGAGCTGCTCGGCCAACGCACCAGCCGAACCGTCGAGGGCAGCCCGGTCGAGGTTCTGCTCGGCTCTGACCTCCACCTCCGTTTCGAGGTGGGAACCGTTCTGGCAGGCCGGAGACTCCGGCTCGGAGACTTCACGCTGCTGCGGACGACCTCCAAGACGACGCTGATGCAGGGTGACGTCAACCTCTGGGTCGATCGGCCGGTTGCGATCGCACTGAGCGAGGCCACCGGCCCCGAGTCGCTGGTGCTGGTGGTCGAAGCTCGGGTCCTGCCCCGAGCCGGTGACCCAGCGCCGGGCCCGACGGTCGGCGGGGATCCGACCCGACGGCCTGCCGTCGGCGGGGATCCGACCGTGCCGAGGAACCGCTGATGCAGTGGAGCTGCCGCGTTGGGACGCCCGACGGCCGGGTGCTCGAGGAGATCCTCCCCGGAACCAGCGAGGCCGCCGTGCGCGCCGAGCTCGAGCGCCGCGGCCTCCACGTCTTCGAGGTGCGTCCGCGGGGACTCGGGCGGGCACTGTCGGTGCGGGGCCTGGCACGCCGCGGCGGCAAGATCTCGAGCGAGAAGTTCCTCCTGTTCAATCAGGAGCTCGCCGCCCTGCTCGGCGCCGGCCTTCCTCTGCTGCAGGTGCTGGACCTGATGCTCGCCCGGATCAAGGAGCCGACCTTCAAGGCAGCCCTGGCGGACGTCCGCCAACGGGTCGAGAGCGGCTCCGAGCTCTCCGCGGCGTTCGCCGCCCAGGGCGATCTCTTTCCCCGCCTCTACCCCTCCTCGCTGATGGCCGGCGAACGCACCGGCGACCTCGAGGTGGTGATCCGCCGCTTCGTGCGCTACCTGAGGCTCGTCATCGAGGCCCGCAAGCGGGTGGTCTCCGCCCTCGTCTATCCGGCCGCGCTGATCTTCTTGTCCTTCACCATGATCCTGGTGATGGCACTGTACGTGATCCCGAAGTTCTCCCTGTTCTATCGCGACCTCGAGGCCGAGCTGCCGGCGCTGACGCGCGCCACTCTGGCGATTTCCTCGGGATTGCGCGAGACCTGGTGGCTGGTCGCTGTCGCCGGCTTCGTGGGGTGGTTGCTCGCCCGGGCGTGGCTGCGATCGCCGGCCGGCATCGAGGCGATCGACGGTCTCAAACTGCGACTGCCGCTGCTCGGCCAGGTCTTCGAGCGTTTTGCCCTGACCGAGTTCTGCCGCTCGCTCGGCACCCTCCTCGAAGGCGGCCTCCCGCTGGTACCCGCACTCGAAGTGGCGGTGTCGTCGGTCGGCAACGCGTGGGTGCGACGGCGGCTGGCGCCGGTGATCGCCAAGGTGCGCGAGGGCACCGCCCTGTTTGCCGCCCTCGAGAGCTCGGGGGTGGTGGAAGACCTCGCGGTCGACATGGTGCGCGTCGGCGAGGCCACCGGCGCACTGTCGACCATGCTCGGAAGTGTCGCCGACTTTCTCGATCAGGAGGTCGAAGTGCGACTGCAACGACTGCTCGCGCTGGTCGAGCCTGCGCTGCTGGTCTTCATGGGCATTATCATCGCTCTCCTGCTGGTGTCGGTCTACCTCCCCATGTTCAGCGTCTTCCAGGCGATTCAGGGATGAGACAGGCCATGCGACGGACCCGATCATGACGAACGAAAACACCGAGCTGCTCGAACGCACCCACGTGCGACTGCTGGAGGAAAGTCGGCTGGCTGAGGAGATGGCCCAGTCGTACGGCCTCGAGTGGGTCGACGTGCTGCACTTCCGCATCGACAACGAGCTGTTCCGCTCCGTACCGTTCGATCTGATGTTGCGCTACGGATTCATCCCCGAGCGGCGCGACGACGGCGTCTTGACCATCATCCTCTCCGACCCCACCGATGTCGCCGCCATCGACGAGCTCGAGCTCTTGCTGGGGGAACGGGTTCACACCAAGGTCGGCGCCAAGAGCGCGATCGAGGAGATCCTGCAGAAGTCCGAGAGCGTGCAACGCGTCCTCGACGAAGCCACCGAAGACTTCCGCATGCAGTTGGTGCAGGAGGATGGGGACGGGGAGGAGATCCTCAGCCTCGACCGCATCACCGCCGATACCAGCCCGATCATCAAGCTGGTCGACTCCACCTTGTTCAACGCGATCCAGCGCCGCGCCAGCGACATCCACATCGAAACGCGCGAAACCGACGTGGTGATCAAGTACCGCATCGATGGTGTGCTCTACCAGGCGATGGAGCCGATCGACAAGCGCCACCACCAGACCATCGTCAGCCGTATCAAAGTCATGTCGGAGCTCGACATCGCCGAGAAGCGCGTGCCCCAGGACGGTCGTTTCAAGCTGCGGCTGAAGAAGCGTACGATCGACTTCCGTGTTTCCATCATGCCGTCGGTGCACGGCGAGGACTGCGTCATCCGCATCCTCGACAAGGAGTCGATGAGCAAGGACTTCAAGAACCTGAGCTTGAAGGTCCTGGCACTCGATCCGACCACCGAGACCAAGCTGCGCAAGGCGTCGAAGGAGCCCTACGGCATGGTCTTGGTCACCGGTCCCACCGGATCAGGAAAAACCACCACCCTCTACGCCTGCCTGGCCGAGATCCAGTCCTCCGAGGACAAGATCATCACCATCGAAGATCCGGTCGAGTACCAGTTGCGCGGCATCACCCAGATCCCCGTCAACGAGCGCAAAGGGTTGACCTTCGCGCGGGGCTTGCGCTCGATCCTGCGCCACGATCCCGACAAGATCATGGTCGGTGAGATCCGCGACGAAGAGACCGCCCAGATCGCGATCCAGTCCGCCTTGACCGGCCACCTCGTCTTCACCACCGTGCATGCCAACAACGTCGTCGACGTGCTCGGGCGATTCCTCAACATGAAGGTCGACCTCTACAACTTCGTGTCGGCTCTCAACGTCATCCTGGCGCAACGGCTGGTCCGGCGCATCTGCGAATCCTGCAAGCGACCCTCCAAGCCGAGCCGCCAGCTGCTCGAAGAGTCCGGGCTCGATCCCCGCGTTCACGGCGACTTGAGCTTCAGCGAGGGTGTGGGCTGCATCGAGTGTGACGGCACCGGCTTCCTCGGCCGAATCGCGGTGACCGAGCTGCTCGACGTTTCCGACCGCATCCGTGAGCTGATCCTCGCGCGTCGCCCAGCCTCCGAGATCAAACGTGCCGCCAAGGAAGAGGGAATGACCTTCCTGCGCGAATCCGCCCTCCAGAAAGTCTTCGAAGGGGTAACTACCCTCCGTGAAATCAACAAAGTCACCTTCGTGGATTAGGTCCCTGCTGGGGCTCGAGCCGATCGCGGCACCACCCTGGGCGATGTCGATCGGACCGGAGGCGATGGCGCTGGCCCGGGTCGAGCGCCGAGCCGACGGCAGTCTGCGTGTCGAGGATCTGCGGGTGGTCGGCCTCAGCGCCGACACCTTCCAGGTCGGCCCGCTCGGAGGCCCTCCCAAGGCCGGCTCCGACTTTGCCGACCGCTGTCGGCAGCTACTCGGCGACCATGCCCCGGCGGCGGTTTCCCTGGTGCTGCCGGACGAATGGGTTCGCCTGGTGTTTACGGAAACCACGGAGCTGCCCAGCCAGCCTCGCGCCCGCAACGACATTCTCGCCTGGAAGCTCAAGCGGCTGGTCCCCTTCCGCGTCGAGGAGTTGCGCTTCGAGGCGGTCGAAACCCCGGCCATCAGCGGCCAGGAAGAGCCCCAGCGCATGCTCCTCACCTTCGGCGTCGAGGCCCTGCTCGCCCAACTCGAAAGCCACCTCGACGCGGTCGGAGTCCACGTCGGTCGGATTCGCAACCGCACGCTCGGGATGCTCTCGGCAGCACCCACCCTGGCGGAGCACGAGCTCGCCCTTGGCATCTTGGTCGGCCCACGCTCGTGGTCGCTGCTCGCGACGCTACGCGGCGAGCCGGTGCTGACCCGCGTGCGACCACTGCCGGCAGCCGGCGAGACACCCGAGACCCTGGTTCGCGAATTGCGCCTGTCGCGCGCGTGGCTTGCCGAGTCCCTCCCGCGGCGCCAGCTCGGCCGCATCGTTCTCGGGTGCGAGCTCGACGAGCAGCGCGGCTGGACCCAGCTGCTCGAACAGGTATTCGACGGTCGCGTCGATCGCCTCGAGGTCGGCGTCGCCGACGGACTGCCAGCGCTGCCGTACGCCGAGTTGGTGGCCCTCGCCGGGTCGGCGGCCGAGGTGATCCCGTGAGCGCCCGCTTCCTCGACCTGGCCGCTCGACCGTTCGCCAACGTCCGACCGCTGCGGCGGGTCTCGATCACCCTGTGGATTCTCGGAGCCGCCTTGGCGATCGCCAACACCCAGTTGTACCTGCGCTCTTTCGCAGGCCTCGAGAGCACTCAGCACGATCTCGCCGCGGTCCAGCACCAGATCACCGAGCTCGAGGAATCGGTGGAGTCCACCACCACGGCCCTCAGGGCCATGGACCTCGGCACCCAGAACGAGAAGGTCGAGTTCCTCAACGAACGGATCGCCGAGCGCACCTTCGGCTGGGGACGACTCTTCGACCGCCTGGGCGAGGTCCTGCCCGACCAGGTGCGACTGACGCGCCTCTCGCCGAAGGTAATGGGCGGTGATGAAACCGCCGGACGGCGCGCACGCAACTCCCGCCGCAGTCAGCCCGGCGGCGACCCGAGCCGTGTCCACCTGCAGATGACCGGCACCGCCGAAGGTGACGAGGCCCTGCTCGATTTCATCGACCGGCTCTACGATGACCCGGCCTTCGCGAGCCCGTCCCTCGCCAGCGAGACTCGCGATCTCGGAATCCAGCGAACCTTCACCCTCTCCGTCTCGTACCTCCCGAGCTCTGCCGTCGATGGCGCCCTCACCGAAGAAGACCCCGCGGTCGCCGCCTCCGGCTCCGAAGCAGGTGATTCTCGCGGCGAGCTGGCGCGCGGCACCGCAGTCGATCCCGGCGGCCGACTCGGGCCCGAAGGCTCGTCTCCCGGTCGCCCCGACGCGGCCAATGGTCTGGCGGACTCGTCGCGGAGCACGCCCGAGGTCGTCGACCGCAGTGGAGCCGGTCGCTACTACGGCGCTGATGACCCGCGCAGCGGCGGCAGCCGACGCCGCGTACCGATGCGCTCGACGCGAACGACCGCCAGGGAGCGTGCGGCCGCGGCGGCGGAACGCACCTCCGGCGCTTCGTCACCCGCAGGAGCAGCGACGGTCGGGGGGCTGCAGTACGTCGGCGGCAACGCACGACCCGGCCAAGATCCTTCGACCGTAGCGCCCATACCCTTGGGCCAGAGCGCCAGCGGCACTGGAGGCATTCGGTGAGAGGCAGATCGATCTGGCGGCGCCGGCTCTTGACATGGTTGCTCCCCGCGAGCTTCGTGCTGCTGAACCTGCTGTTGTTCTTCGGTAATCGCCTGGTCCTGGGGGTGCGGTTGCTCGCTCTCGAATCCGAGCTCGCGGCGCGCCAGGAGCGCCATGCCGAGCTCGGGGCGGAGCTGGCCCACAGACAGGACCTGCTGACCCGCGCCGAAGCCGCCCGACAGGACCTCGAGACCCTCTATCAGGACCGGCTCGCCTCCAAGCGCGAACGCCTGACGTTGGTGCTTGCTCATGTCCGCGAGCTCGCGCGCCGCGCCGGGCTCGATCCGGAGTCCTTCACCTATCCCGAGGCCACCCTCGAGGATCAGGGCCTCGAGAAGCTCTCGTTCGTCTTTTCGGTCGAAGGTGACTTCAGCTCGCTACGTCAGTTCGTCAGCCTGATCGAGGCCACCGACGAGTTCCTGACGCTCGAGCAGATCTCGGTCTCCGAGGCAAGCGGCGCCACCGCCAACCGCCTGGCGGTTCAGCTGACGCTGTCGACCCTGTTTGCCGTCGAAGAGCCCCGGCCGGGAGCTTCGACATGACGGAACGCCAGCGCTTGCGACTCCTGCTTGGAGGTCTCGGGGTGGTTCTTGCGATCGCGGTCGTGCCCCGGCTGATTCCCGACTCCGCCGAGCCGGTTGCCACGGGCACGGCGCGCGCCCGAACTCGGTCCGACGCGGACACTCGCGAGCGACCGCTGGTCGAAACCGTCGTCGACCTCGACCTGGCGGCGCTCGAGCCGAGCGCCGGGAGGGTGACGATCGGTCGTGACCCCTGGCGCTTCCGCCCCAAGCCGGCACCGCCGGCTCCGCCACCGCGGGTGGAGCCGGTGCGGGTCGTCCAACCGCCGGCACCCGTGGCACCGCCACCACCCAGCGGCCCACAGCCACCTTCGACGGCGCACCTCAAGTACCTCGGCAGCTTCGGGCCGAAGAACGCCGAGATCGCCGTGGTTCGCGGCCACGGCGATGAGCTGTGGGTGGTCCGCGAGGGTGACCTGGTCGAAGACGTCTTCACGATTCACACCATTGGCCTCGAGTCCGTCGATATCGGCTTCGTCGAGTTCCCCGACGTCAAGCCTCGACGGCTGGGACTCGGCAGTTGATTTCTTTGGGGGTTTCCATGCACCGACGTGCTGTTGTGCTCTGCCTCGCCGCGGCGACCCTGGTCGCCGGCTGTACCAGTTACACCACCGGACGGCAGGCACGGTTGGCCGAGCTCGAGGGCGATTGGGACCAAGCGGTGGTCCACTACCTTGCACTGCTCGAAAACCGCCCCGACGATCTCGAGGCTCGAGCATCGCTGCTGCGCGCGAAGGTCGAGGCCTCGCGCGCACACTTTCGCAAGGGCCGCGCCTACCGCGAGGCCGGCAGCCTGCAGCGCTCGCTGGTCGAGCTGCGCCAGGCGGTCGAGCTCGACCCCACCAACCAGTACGCCTTCGTCGAGCTGCAAAAGGTCCGCGACGAGATCGCGGCGCTCGAAGGCGACGAGGAGGTCTTGACCCTCGAGGACATGAAGCGCCGAGCTCGCGAACGCTCGCAGCCACCGATCCTCGACCCGCGCGCCGACACTCCCCTGTCGCTCAAGTTCCCGGCCTCGACCTCGGTGCAGGACATCTACCGTGCCCTCGGCAAGGCCTACGGCATCAACGTCCTGTTCGAGCCGAACATGAAGGATCAGCAGATCTCGATCGAGCTCGAGGACGTCAAGGCCCAGGACGCGCTCGAGATCCTGATGCGTGCGGCCGGTCACTTCTACAAGGTGCTCGACCCCCACACCATCCTGGTGGCGCAGGACAATCCTCAGAACCGTCGCGTCTACGAAGACCAGGTGATTCAGACCTTCTTCCTCTCGAATGCCGAGGTCAAGGAAGTCATGACGATGCTGCGCAGCCTCGTCGACACCAAGAAGATCGCCGCCAACGAACAGCTCAACGCGATCATCGTCAAGGACAGCGCCGATCGCGTCCGTGTCGCCGAAAAGATCATCACCTCCAACGACAAGGCCAAGGCGGAAGTCGTGATCGATGTCGAGCTGCTGCAGCTCAACTCGAGCCGCTTGCGCGATGTCGGGCTCGGACTGTCGGCATACAACGCTACCCAGACCCTCGATCCCGGTGGCGAGGGCGTTCCGATCCGGATCTCCGACTTGGAGTTCCTCAACCAGAGCAGCTGGACGCTGACCCTGCCGAGCCTGATCTACAACTTCGTCAAGCAGGACTCGGACGCCCAGGTGCTGGCCAAGCCGCAGTTGCGCATCACCGAGGGTGAAAAGGCGGCGCTGCACATCGGCGATCGCATTCCGATCCCCACCACGACGTTCAACACCGGCAACACCGCCGGCGGCAACATCGTGCCGGTGACTTCCTTCCAGTACACCGACATCGGCATCAAGATCGACATCGAGCCACGGGTGCACCACAACCTCGAGGTCAGCCTCAAGGTCAAGGTCGAGGTCAGCAATCTGGCAGGGTCGGTGCAGGGCAGCGGTGGGCAGGAGCAGCCGATCATCGGCAATCGCTCGATCCAGACCGTGATCCGACTCAAGGACGGCGAAACCAACTTCCTCGCCGGCTTGATCCGCTCGGACGAGACCATGCGCGAGTCGGGAATCCCCGGCCTCTCCGACATCCCACTTCTCGGGCGCCTGTTCTCGACCACCAACCGCCAGAATCAGCGCACCGACGTCATCCTGACCCTCACGCCGCACATCATCCGCAAGTCCGACATCACCGAGGACGACTTGCTCCCGATCTGGGTCGGCACCGAGCAGAACATGACCTTCCGCGGTGGCTCGCCACGGGTCGAGTCGGAAACCACCGGCCCGTTCGACGACGAAACCCAGACCAGCGCCGACAAGATCCAGGAAGCGATCCGCAACCGCATGCGGACGCTGCCCCGGTCGTTGCGTGAGGGCGCCACCACCCCCACGCTCGGCGGCGACCCCACCGCCGGCGGCGAGGAGCTGCAGGAGGAGCAACAGGAGCCAGCCGGCATCGACCTGGTGCCGCCGGCGTTCCAGGATCCGTTCGGCAGCAGCGACGACGACGAGAAGCGCGACGAGCTCGGCCCGCCGCCACTGGCCCAACCCGAGGTCGGCGGCGTGACCCTCGAGCTCGTGCGAGATCCCGGGCCGGTTCGGGTCGGAGATCGGATCAAGGTACGCCTCGAGGTCGACGCCCGCGAGGCACTGTCTCACGTACCGCTGCAGCTGCGCTTCGACGCCACGGCCCTGCAACTGGTCAAATGGACCGCCGGCGAGATCCTGGGCGGGGCGGCTGAGAGCGAGATCCTCGCTTACGAAGCCGAGCCGGGTCTGGTGCTGGTCGGCGCCAGCCGGCTCGGCGCCGTGCCCGGCGTCACCGGGCGGGGCACCGTGATCGAGCTCGAGCTCGAAGCGTTGACCGCAACGACCTCGAAGCTGTCGCTCGACAACGTCCGTGCGCTCGACGCCGACCAAGAAGAGCTCGACGCCGAGTTTTCGGAGCTCGTCATCGCCGTCGACCGCGCCACGGTCCCAGGACCGATCGAGCGGCCCGAGCCCCTCGACGGAGGGCCGAGCTTCTGATGAAGATGCCCACACGGCGTGGCAGCCGCGGCTATTCGCTGGCAGAGCTGGTGATGGTGTGTGCGGTCCTGGTGGTTCTCGCCGGCGTGGCCCTCCCCGTTGCCAAGTACTCGGTCAAGCGCGCCAAGGAGGCCGAGCTTCGGGCTGCACTGCGTCAGATGCGCAACGCCATCGACGAATACAAGCGCTACTCCGACGCCGGCCTGCTCCCGGTCGACCTCGGTGCCGATGGCTACCCACCCGATCTCGAGACGCTGGTCGAAGGTGTCGATCTCGTTGGACAGATCGACACCAAGGCCCGATTCCTGCGCCGCATTCCGCTCGACCCCATGACCGGAGACTACGAGTGGGGCCTGCGCAGCTATCAGGACGACTGGGACTCGACCTCCTGGGGAGGCGAAAACGTCTTCGACGTCTACTCCCTTTCAGAAGGCGTGGGACTCAACGGAATCCCCTACTACGAATGGTGACCCCGATGCGAGATTCACAACGCGGCTTCACCCTCCTGGAACTGATCATCGTCACCGCGGTGATCGGGATCCTGGCGACGATCGCTCTGCCGCGGATGCTCGACAAACCCAAACGCGCGGCGGAAGCAGTGCTCAAGGCCGACCTGCGCGCCATGCGCGATGCCCTCGATCAGTACTACGGCGACAAGGGCCACTATCCCACCGCGCTGGAGGCGCTGGTCGACGAGGGTTACCTGCGAGCCATTCCGGTCGACCCCATCACCAAGAGCGCCGACACGTGGGAGGTCGAATTCGAAGAGGTCGACCCCGAGGAGCCTCCGGCGGAGACCGATCTGCCCGAGGACGGCGGTCCCGGCATCATCGACGTGTTCTCGGGCTCGGAAGACCTCGCGCTCGACGGCACGGCGTACAACGAATGGTAGCCGGGACCACTGACAACGCCCGGGAAAAAGGTACCGGGTACCGGGGACCGGGTACTTCAGAAGGGGAGGAAGGGACCGGGGACCGGGGACCGGGGACCGGGGATCCGGAAAGAGGTATCGGGTATCGGGTATCGGATATCTCGGAAGAAGGGACCGGGGACCCGGGACCCGGGACCCGGAAAGAAGGCACTGGGTACCGGGGACCGGGTACTTCGGAGAGAGGTATCGGGTATCGGGTATCGGGTATCCCGGAAGGAGGGACCGGGGACCGGGGACCGGGGACCCGGGATCCGGAAAGAACTGGGACCGAGAAACCGGCGAGCCGCGACCGAATCTTGAGTACCCGATACCTGATACCCGATACCCACAGCCCCCAACGCGCCGCCGGCCCCCGCAACTCGGGCTACACCATGGTCATCATGGTTGTGGCCATCACCGTCATCAACATCCTGGTGGCGGCGGCGATGCCGATGTGGAGCACCCAAGCCAAACGGGAGCGCGAGGAGGAGCTGGTCTTCCGGGGCCTGCAGTATGCCGAGGCCATCCGCGTGTTCCAGCGCCGCTTCGGCCGGCTCCCGGTGCGCCTCGAGGAGCTGATGGAGGTCGAGCCACGCTGTATTCGACAGCTCTGGACCGACCCGATGACCGGCGAGCGCGACTGGGGGGTGATCGTCAACCTCGGCGGGCGACCCGGCGGTGGCGTGTCCCTACCCCCGGGTGGCGCGGGCCAGGTCCCGGGTCAGCAGCAGGACGATGGCCGCGACCCCTCGACGCTGCCGGGAACGACCGGTGGCCCCCAGCTCCCGGTCGGCCCGATCTCGGGGGTCTACAGCCGCTCCAAGGACGAAGCCTTGCGCCTGTTCTTCGATCAGGCGACCTACGACCAGTGGAAGTTCGACGTGCAGCTGCTGATCAACCCCCTCGGCCAGGGCGGCAATGCCGGCGCCACGGCCGGATTCCCGCGCCTCAACGCCCAGTGGATCGGGCGCCCCTTTAGAACCCCCCTGCCGAGTGGGCCGCAGGGTGGGCAACCTCCGACTCAGCCCAACCCCGATGGCCGTCCCACCCTCGGCGGCGATCCCACTCGCGGCCGCCAGTGATGGAAGTGCGCTGCCAGCGGCTGGCGCACGCCCGCGACCTTCCCATTCCTCGCCGCGCCACGCCCGGCGCCTCGGGCCTGGACCTGAGTGCAGCCACCCCCGCTGCGGTGATCCTCGAGCCGGGGCAACGCCTCGCCATCCCCACCGGGCTGCGCCTGGCGCTGCCGCCGGGCACCGAGGCTCAGGTCCGGCCCCGCAGCGGCCTCGCCCTGCGCCACGGCGTTACCGTGCTCAACGCCCCCGGCACCATCGACGCCGACTACCGCGGCGAAATCCAAGTGATTCTGATCAACCTCGGCGACCAGCCGTTCGTGATCTCGCGCGGCGACCGCATCGCCCAACTCGTGTGCGCCACCGTCGCGGAGGCCACGCTGGTCGAGGTCGACGATGTCGATCCGACCGCACGCGGCAGCGGCGGTTTCGGCTCGACCGGAGTCGCAGGCGGCACGACGTAGGCAAGCAGGCTGGAGCTCAGCCCACCGCCGCTTCGAGCCGGAGAAGCCTCCCCGTCGAGCTCCGGCGAAGACTCCGTTCCCGGCGCTCAGGCTCGGATGGAGACCCATCCGGCCAGGGTACACCACGCAAGCTACGGTGCCTGGCGTTTTGTTCCGAGGGCCAGGAACAACTCGCGCACGACCTCCTTGATCTCGGTCGTCAGCTCGGCGAGATCGCGGACGCGTTCGTCGAGCTGCTCCATCGAAGGAGACGAGGCGCCCGGCCGGTTGCGACTTCGCACGCGGTACCCGAGGCGGTCGTCCAGGACTTCGAGCCGCTGCCAGGCCTCTTTGAATCGTTCCGGGTCCATCAGTCCTCCTTGGCCGGCGTGGCGGCCTCTGCGCGACCGATCAGGCCTGCCACCCAACCGGTAAGCAGGTTGAGCTCCTCGTCATCGAGACGATGTCCAAAGCCCGGCATCGTGCCGTATCCCTCGGCGATCGCCGAGCGAATGGCGCGTCCGGCGAGCGGACCGCGCTGCACCATTGGCGACTGGAACAGGTCGACGCGGGGCGACAGCACCGCCATCTGCGCCACCCCTCGACCGTCACCGCCGTGGCAGCGCACACAGTGTTCCTGCCACAGGCCACGGGCACGCTCTTCGTCCCACGGATCGCTGCACCCGAGGAAAATCCCGGCCGCCAGCGTCACCAGCAACGCCTTCAGCGCCCTTCTCCGCGCAGGTGACGGATCCAGTCGAGCAGCGCACGCATCTCCGTGCGGGTCAGGTCGGGATTGCCGCGCATCTGCCCGGGAACCCCTTCGCGAATGACCCCCTCCATGGTCGAGACATCCGTGTAGTTCGACCGCGTCAGATCGGCGTTCGGATTGCCCATGTAGCGAGGGGTGTTGCCGCGCCCATCGAAGCCATGACATTCGGCGCAGCGCGCACGGTAGATCTGCTCGCCCTTCGATCGCTTGGGCAGGAGGTTCTCGCAGCCGGCGGCCACCAAGCCGACCAGGACTACCACCACCGCGGCCAGGGCACGTGACAATCCCACGCGTGCGCCGAGCAATTCCGAAGTTTGCCTGTCGTTCGCAACCACTGCAGTCACCCTCGAACCGGATCCGCGACGCCGCCCTCCACCAGTCGACGCGCGGCCTCGACCACTCGTCGTTCGTTCTCGAACGACAGGCGCCCGAGGGCATCGTCCCAAGTCAACCAGGCGGCCGTGACGATCTCCTCGGCGTCGGCGTTCCAGACGTCACCGCTACGGTACTGCATCAGAAAGAAGTCGACTCGTTTGTGAACTTTGCGCCGCGGGCCACGGGCCACTTCGACGTACCAATATTCGATCGCGGAAAGGGAACTGACGACCTCGGCAACCACTCCGGTCTCCTCGATCACTTCCCGCACCGCGGCCTCCGCCAGGCTCTCGCCGTTCTCCGGATGCCCCTTCGGCAGCTGCCAACGGTCGGTCCGGGGCGAGATCAGCAGGATCTTGGTCCCACGAACGACGATGCCGCCCGCCGACTGATCATCGAGGACCCTCAATTTGCCTGCTCCTCGTCTACGGTGGCGGTCCATGCCGGCAGGGTAGTCGGATCCACTCCCGCCGCCAAGACCGCTCGCTCCCACGCCGATTCGGGCACCGGATCGAAGATCACGTCGAGGTCGAGAGGTGCCACGATCCAGTCGTTGCGGAGAATCTCCTCGATCAACTGGCCCTCGCCCCACCCCGCATAGCCGAGCAACAGGCGCAGGTCGGCCGGCGGCTGACGAATCAGGCGCGCGAGATCACCGACATCCTGAGTCAGAAAGAGCTCAGGGGCGATCTCGATGGTCGTCTCGCTCGGGCTTGCCACCCGTCGACACAAAACGCTGCCGATCTGCGGCTGCACCGGTCCCCCGAACCAGGTCGGCACATCGCCCTTGCCCGCGCCGGTGATCTCCATCGTCTGCAATACGTCGGCGAGGCTGATCTCGGCCGTGCGGTTGACGACGAAACCGAAACTGCCATCCTCGTCGTGATGGACCAGAAGGACGACGCTGCGGTGGAAGAATGGGTCGAGCACCTGGGGCATCGCCACCAGCAAGGTCGGCGCGCTGAGTTCGTCAGGTCCGCTCATCAGCCGGGATGATACCGCGAGGCGCCCTCCGGGAGTCGGCCGGCACACCTCGCGGGCGCAGTGCAGCGCCTGCCCAAAGGCCCTGCCTTGCGGTACCATGAAGCTTCTCGGCGCTCGCCGCCCTTCCCTTCTCGATCAGGAGAATCCCATGCCCTCACGCTTCGCCGCACCCCGCGTGCTCTCGTTCGGTACTCGCGAGATCCGCTACGCCCCCTTGGCCGCCGTCGCCGAGCAAGGCCACCCCCTCGAGCGCCTGCCCTTTTCCCTGCGGATCTTGCTCGAGAACCTCCTGCGGCGCGAGGACGGATCGAGCGTGACCTCGGCGGACATCCAGGCGGTCGCGACCTGGGATCCCCAGGCGACGCCCAGCCAGGAGATCGCCTTCATGCCCGCGCGCGTGCTGCTCCAGGACTTTACCGGCGTACCTGCGGTGGTCGATCTCGCGGCGATGCGCGACGCCATGGTGCGACTCGGCGCCGATCCCAGGAAGATCAACCCGTTGTCGCCCGCCGAGTTGGTGATCGACCACTCGGTGCAGGTCGACGAATACGGCACCCAAGCGGCCTTCCTGATCAATTCGGAGAAGGAGTTCGAACGCAACCGCGAGCGCTACGAGTTCCTGCGCTGGGGGCAGAACGCTTTCGACACCTTCCGCGTCGTGCCGCCGTCGACCGGGATCGTCCACCAGGTCAACCTCGAGTACCTTGCCCGCGGCGTGATGACCGGTCCGGGCCCGGACGGCAACACGTGGGCGTGGCCCGACACCCTGGTCGGCACGGATTCCCACACCACGATGATCAACGGCCTCGGGGTGCTCGGCTGGGGCGTGGGCGGCATCGAGGCCGAGGCGGCGATGCTGGGCCAGCCGATCTCGATGTTGATCCCGCAGGTCGTGGGCTTCAAGCTGACGGGTCGGCTCGCCGAGGGAGCCACCGCCACCGATCTGGTGTTGGTCGTAACCGAAATGTTGCGCAAACGAGGAGTGGTCGGCAAGTTCGTCGAGTTCTTCGGGCCGGGGCTGGCCGCGCTGCCGTTGGCGGACCGCGCCACCATCGCCAACATGGCACCCGAATACGGTGCGACCTGCGGGATCTTCCCCATCGACCGTGTCGCCATCGACTACTTGCGGTTCACCAATCGTGCCGCAGAGGCCGAGCTGACCGAAGCCTACGCGCGAGCCCAGGGCCTGTGGCACGACGAGAACACTCCGGACGCCGAATACACGGACGTCCTGACCCTCGACCTCGGCACGGTGCAGGCTTCGCTCGCCGGTCCCCGCAGGCCGCAGGACCGGGTCAACCTCGCCGGCGTCAAGGACAACTTCGGCGCCGAGCTGCCGGCCCTCGCGTCGAGGGCCGCGGCGGCGGCCGGCGGGGGTACCGCGGTCGCCGCCAAGGCGGTGACCTGGCGCGGCAAGACTTTCGAGCTTTCTCACGGCGCAGTGGTGATCGCCGCGATCACGAGCTGCACCAACACTTCGAATCCCTCGGTGATGTTGGCGGCCGGCCTGCTGGCCCAAAAAGCGGTCGCCAAGGGCCTGGCCACCAAGCCCTGGGTCAAGACCTCGCTCGCGCCGGGCTCCAAAGTGGTGACCCGCTACCTCGACGAGGCCAAGCTGATGGAACCGCTCGAGCAGCTCGGCTTCGACCTCGTCGGCTACGGCTGCACGACCTGTATCGGCAACAGTGGTCCACTGCCGGAGCCGATCTCCGCAGCCATCAACGAGAACGGCCTGGTCGCCGTGTCGGTGCTCTCGGGCAACCGCAACTTCGAAGGGCGCATCAGCCCCGACGTTCGAGCAAACTACCTGGCATCGCCGCCTCTGGTGGTCGCCTACGCGCTCGCGGGCCGGATCGATGTCGATCTGTCCTCCGAGCCTCTCGGCACGGGAGCCGATGGTCAGCCGGTCTACCTGCGCGACATCTGGCCGAGCCGCCAAGAGATCGACGAGACCGTCCGCACGGCGTTGCACTCGGAGATGTTCGGTGACGAATACGGCAGCGTCTTCGAGGGTGACGAGCGTTGGCGTGGGCTTCCTGCGCCCGAAGGCGACACCTACAGCTGGGACGCCGACTCGACCTACATTGCCAACCCGCCGTACTTCGACACGCTGACCCTCGAGCCCGAGCCCGTCCGCGACCTGGTCGCGGCACGCGTGCTCGCCTGGCTCGGCGATTCGGTCACCACGGATCACATCTCGCCGGCCGGTTCGATCAAGCGCGACAGCCCCGCCGGCAAATACCTGATGAGCCGCGGCGTCGCCCCGGCAGACTTCAACTCTTACGGCTCCCGCCGCGGCAACCACGAGGTGATGATGCGCGGCACCTTCGCCAACGTCCGGCTGCGCAACCGGCTGGTGCCCGAGATCGAGGGGGGCTACACCCAGCACCTACCGACCGGCGAGCCGATGAGCATCTTCGATGCCGCCATGCGCTACCAGGGTGAAGGGACCGCGCAGATCATCCTTGCCGGCAAGGAGTACGGCTCGGGGTCCTCGCGCGACTGGGCCGCCAAAGGCCCGATGCTGCTCGGCGTCGGCGCCGTGATCGCCGAGAGCTACGAGCGCATCCACCGCAGCAATCTGGTGGGTATGGGAATCCTGCCGCTCGAATTCGTGGAGGGCGCGAGCGCCGCCGGCCTCGGCCTGACCGGCCACGAGACCTTCGACCTGCGCGGGATCGACGCCTGCCTCGACGGCGATCCCCGACGCGGCCTCGCGCTCGAGGTGACCGCGCGCCGCGACGATGGCTCGGAGCTCAGCTTCCCGGTGCGAGTGCGGATCGACACGCCACAAGAGGTCCTCTACTACCGCCACGGTGGCATCCTGCAGTACGTGCTGCGCCAGCTCGCGGCGAGCTGACCTCGATGGTGCCGTCGACGATCGCGCTCACCGGGGCCACCGGCTACATCGGCGGTGCCCTGGCCGAGCGGTTGGTCGCGCGCGGCCATCGGGTCAGGGCTCTGGTTCGTCCGACCAGCCGCACCGATCGCCTCGAGCGTCTCGGTGCGAGCCTGGCGGTGGGGGACCTCGCTGACACGGCTGCGCTCGAGCTTTTTGCCCGGGGGAGCGACATCGTGGTGCACGCCGCAGCCGAGCTCGACTTCGATGCGCCCCTCGCGGCGATGACGGCGACCAACGTCGCCGGCTCCGAACGGCTGGCCGAGGCGGTGAGCCGCGCCGGAGTCGAGCGGCTGGTGGCGTTTTCGTCGATCGCCGCCTACGGCGGCAGCCCCCCGGACGGTAGTCCGGCCACGGAAGGTGCGCCGGTCCAGCGCCCCTTGCCGAGCAACTATGCCGCGACCAAGCTCGCGGGCCAGGAGGCGCTGGAGCACGCGGCCGCGGCGCTGGGTCTGCGGCTCGAGCAGGTGCATCCTTCGCTGGTCTACGGTCCGCCGGCCAAGCGCGGCGGCGCCAACGGCCTGCTACGCCAGATCGCGCGCGGCCAAATGCCGGCGATCGTCGGCGGCGACCGGCTGGCGAGCTGGGTCTACCTCGAGGATCTCGTCGACGCCGTGACCAGCCTGATCGAGATGGATGACGCTCCCAAGAGGCTCCTGCTGACCGGAGAAGCCGTGACCGTTCGCGAGCTCGTGACCAAGGTCTGCCGGCTAGCCGGCCGCCCCGTTCCACGACTGAGCCTCCCGCTGCCGCTCGCGAAAGCTCTGGCCGCCGCGCTCGGGCCGCTGTTTCGGTTCGGAGGGCGCCGTTCGCCGCTGTCCCTCGAACAGTTGCGCAACCTCGCCCGACACTGGAACTTCGACGACTCTGCGGCGCAGCGGCTGTTGGACTGGCAGCCTCGCCCTCTCGATGCCGGCCTTCCACCAACGATCGACCACCTGCTCTCCCGGACCCCTCGGGCGGCGTAGCGCTCGAGCACCCGGCGCCGTCGCAGTACCCAGTACCGATTCCACCATGACCTACACCGTCACCAAAGACTTCACCTTCGCCGCCGCCCACTTCATCCGGGGCCATCAAGGCGGCTGCCAGAACCTCCATGGCCACAACTACCGGGTCCGCATCCACGTCGCCGCCGAGGAGCTCGACGAGCTCGGCATGGTGGTCGATTTTGCTGAGATCAAGCGCGTCGCCCAGGAGCTCCTCGGCCCTTTCGACCACGCCGTGATCAACGAGATTCCCCCGTTCGACGTGCTCAACACCACCGCCGAGCTTCTCGCCGGTCATCTGCTCGAGCGGTTCGCACAGCATCTCGACGACGGCCGGGCCCGGGTGGTGAGAATCGACGTGTGGGAGACCGACACCTCGTGCGCAACGGCGACTCGGTGAGCCCCACAGCCCCCAGGCAACCCGCGTTGTCGCTGCTCCCGGCTACCGAGCGGCTGAAGGTCCACGAGGTCTTCTACTCGATCCAGGGCGAATCGACCCACGCCGGCCGACCCTGTGTCCTGGTGCGCCTGACCGGCTGCCAGATGCGGTGTGTCTGGTGCGACACCGCGTATGCCTTCTACCAGGGCGAATGGAAGGGGGTCGACGAGGTCATCGCGACGGTTGCCACCTTCGACTGCCCACTGGTCGAGGTCACCGGAGGCGAGCCACTCCTCCAGCCCGGCGCGTTGACGCTGATGCGCCGACTGTGTGACGCCGGCTACGAGGTGCTGCTCGAAACCGGGGGCGGCGTCGACATCCACCCCGTCGACCCACGGGTCTGCCGCATCGTCGACGTCAAGTGTCCCGACAGCGGCGAGGTCGAGGGAAACCTGTGGGCCAACCTCGACCGCCTGCGCCAGGGCGATGAGCTGAAGTTCGTGCTGGCGTCGCGACGCGACTACGAGTTTGCGCGGGACCTGGTGCTGGAGCGGGGCCTCGGCCACCGAGTCCCGGTGCACTTCTCCGTGGTCCACGGCGAGCTCGAGCCGCGGGTGCTCGCCGAGTGGGTTCTGAGCGATCGTTTGCCGGTGCGCCTCCAGCTCCAGCTCCACAAGTTGTTGTGGGGTGCCGAGACTCGCGGGGTGTGATTCTGCGCGCGCCTCAGCTCGTCACAGCGCGGCATCGGCGACCCCGCTACAATAGGACCGTGCCCGCCAACATGGCGCCACCGCAGCCCATTGTGCGCGACCACACCCCCGCCGAGGGCACCGGCGGTCACCAGAGTCCAAGCCAGGAGCGGAGCGGATGAGCAGTGCGAAACTGAGTCTCGAAGGCAAAGAATACGACCTCCCAGTCAGCGTCGGCAGTGAAGGAGAGGTCGGTCTCGACATCCGCTCGCTGCGCAACCAGTCGGGAGCCATCACTCTCGACAGCGGTTACGGCAACACCGGTGCGTGTACGTCGGCGATCACCTTCATCGATGGCGAGAAGGGGATCCTGCGCTACCGCGGCTATCCGATCGAACAGGTCGCCGAAAACGCGAGTTTCGTCGAGGTCGCCTATCTGCTGATCTACGGCCACCTGCCGAGCCGGGAAGAGCTCAAGAAGTTCGGCGCGGGACTGACCTACCACAGCCTGATCCACGAGGACATGAAGAAGCTATTCGAGGGCTACCCTGCCAATGGGCACCCGATGGCAGTGCTGTCCTCGATGATCGTGTCGTTGTCGACGTACTACCCCAACGCCGACTACGACGCTGAAACCGTCGACCTCAACATCACCCGCCTGATCGCCAAGGCCAAGACCATCGCCGCGTTCTCGTACAAGAAGTCGATCGGGCAACCGTTCATCTATCCCCGCAACGATCTCTCCTACACCCAGAACTTCCTGCACATGATGTTCGCGGTCCCGGCGGAGCCCTACGTGGTCTCCGACGTGCTCAACCGCGCGCTCAATCTCCTGCTGATCCTGCACGCCGACCACGAGCAGAACTGCTCGACCTCGACGGTGCGGATGGTCGGAAGCTCGCAGGCCGACCTCTTCGCCTCGATCTGCGCCGGCATCTGCGCTCTCTGGGGGCCCCTGCACGGCGGCGCCAACCAGAAGGTCATCGAGATGCTCGAGCTGATCCGCAAGGACGGCGGCGACTACAAGAAGTACGTCGACCTCGCCAAGCAGAAAGATTCGACCTTCCGGCTGATGGGTTTCGGTCACCGGGTCTACAAGAACTTCGACCCACGGGCCAAGATCCTCAAGCAGTCTGCCGACGAGGTTCTCGGCGAGCTCGGCATCAACGATCCGCTGCTCGAGATCGCCAAGGGCCTCGAAGAGGTGGCGCTCACCGACGAGTACTTCATCGAGCGCAAGCTCTACCCCAATGTCGACTTCTACTCCGGCATCATCTACCGGGCGATGGGCATCCCCACCAACATGTTCACGGTGATGTTCGCCCTCGGACGGCTCCCGGGCTGGATCGCCCACTGGAAAGAGATGCGCGAGGAACCAGGCGGGCGCATCAACCGTCCCCGGCAGATCTACACCGGCGCCACCGAGCGGAACTGGGTGCCGATCGCGGCACGGTAGGTATCGGGTATCGGAAGGTACCGGCTACCAGGTACCGGGTACCCGTCGGAGCGCCGCCGGGCAATTCTGAAGCGGCCAGGACTGGGTGGGAGCGCGGAGGCATTCCTCCGCGCAACGCTCGCTTGACGAGGTGGTATTCCGTTGCTTATAGTTGCTACTAGCAACTATGAACAGCACCCGCTCCAGCGATGACCTCGACTACGACGCCGAAGCCCTCTACGCCGCCGTGGCTCGATTCCTGCGCTTCCACCAGTTCCGTGATCGAGACACGATCTGTTGCCACGACATCTCGGTCACGCAGTGCTACGCACTCGAAACGGTCGTTGAGCATGGCCCCCTGCGCAGTTCCGAGCTCGCCGCCGAGCTCCATCTCGACAAGAGCACCACGTCGCGGGTCGTCGATGCGCTGGTGCGCAAAGGATACGTCGTGCGCCAACCGGATCCTGCCGACGGCCGCGCGCACCATCTCGTGCCCACGGCCGCGGGCGAGGCGCTCTACCGAACCATCGTGGCCGAGCTGATCGAACAACACCGCATGGTCCTCGAAGACCTCGCCCCCGATGTCCGTCGCACCCTCGCGCCGGTGATCGATCGCCTCACCGCAGCCGCAACTCGCCGTTTCCAGCAGGCGAGCTGCTGCGCACCCAGCTGCTGAGCCGACTCTCGCACCACACCCGGCACCCCTTCCCCGGACAGTTGTCATTAACAACCAGGAGCCCGAGATGTCCACCACCTCTCCCACACCTCACCAGCACCCGGTCGCCGTAATCGGCGCCGGCCCGATCGGCCTCGCTGCCGCTGTGCATCTCACCCGTCGTGGCCTCGAAGCGAGAGTCTACGAGGCTGGAGCTGCGGTGGGCGCGGCGATCCGCGAGTGGGGACACGTCCGCATGTTTTCGCCGTGGGCCTACAGCTTGGACCCCGAGTGTGTCGCCCTGCTCGAGGCCTCAGGCTGGACGAGCCCCGCCCTCGATAGCTACCCCACGGGCCGGGAGCTGGTGGAGCGCTACCTCGAACCGCTGGCGGCCCGGCCCGAGGTAGAAAACACCCTTGCGCTTGATCGGCGTGTCGTCGCCGTGACCCGCCTCGGCCACGATCGCCTGCGCGACGGCCTTCGCCACGAAGCGCCCTTTGTGGTCCACACGCTCGACGGGAGCGGTCGGGAATCCGCAGAGCTCGCGAGTGCGGTGATCGACGCCTCCGGCACCTGGTCCCAACCCAATCCGCTCGGGGCATCGGGCATTCCAGCCCTGGGCGAACGAGCAGCGAAGGCATCGATGGCCTACGGCATCCCGGATGTGTTGGGCACCGCGCGCCAGCGCTACGCCGGCCGCCGTGTGCTGGTCGTCGGCGCGGGCCATTCCGCCTTCAACGCCCTCTCCGACCTGGTTCAGCTGCGCGAGCAGGACCCGAGGACCACCATCCACTGGGCGGTGAGGCGCCCGTCGCTCGAGGGCCTCTTCGGCGGCGGCGCGGCCGACCAGCTCGCCGAACGAGGTCGGCTCGGGTCGCGCGTCGCCGCGTTGGTCGAGCGCGGTGCGCTTACGGTCCACGTCGACGTGGCGATCGACCGCGTCGAGGCCAGTGCCACCGGCGTGCGGGTCTCGAGCGACCGACGGATGCTGCCGGAGGTCGATGAGATCGTCGTGGCTACCGGCTTCCGGCCGGACCTGACCATGCTCGAGGAGCTTCGCCTCGACCTTGATCTCGCAACGCAGAGCCCACGGGTGCTCGGCCCCATGATCGACCCCAACGTCCACAGCTGTGGAACGGTTCGGCCACACGGTGCCGCGGAGCTCGCCCACCCCGAGTCCGGCGTGTTCGTGGTCGGCATGAAGAGCTACGGCCGAGCGCCGACCTTCCTGTTGCGCACCGGCTACGAGCAGGTTCGGTCGGTCGTCGCCGCCGTGGCCGGCGACTGGGACGCCGCACGGCGAGTGGAGTGGACACTTCCAGAGACGGGCGTTTGCGGGGGCTCCGGCGGAGGTGGCATCAGCTCGCAGGCGTGCTGCGGGTGATGGGATGGGATCGGATGGGTACCAGGTACCGGGTCCGGGTACTCATCGAAGCGCGAGGGCGCTCCTACGCAGTTGCCTATGCCATCCGGTGGTGGCGGCTCCCGGGGGATGAAGATCGGGTCCCCAGCGCACGATCGCCGCCTGCTATCGTCAACCGATTGCGCGCGACTGCGCGTGACTTCCAAACTCAGGAGCACTGCCGTGTACCCACCAGCTCGCCTTGCCTCGTTCGCCCTGTTGACCTCTGCCGTCCTGTTCGCGGCGCCGGCCCTGTGGGCCGAAGAGGCGCCGACGCCCCCGACCGAGAACGACACTCTGCTCTACGCCGTTGGCCTCGCGGTTGGACAGAGCCTCGGGCCACTGCGCCTCAGCGAGGCCGAGCTGGTACGGATCCAGGAGGGCATCGCCGACGTGGCGTTGGGACGGGAGCCCAAGGTCGACCTCACCGAGTGGGCTCCCCGACTCCAGGCCTTTGCCCAACAGCGCCTGACCGAGCTCGCTGCGGTCGAGGCCGGCGAGAGTGCCAAGTTCCTCGACGCCGAAGCTGCGCTGCCGGACCGCACCCGCACCGATAGTGGCCTGATCTATTCGGAGATCGTCACCGGCACCGGCGCCAGCCCCGTCGCCACTGATGTCGTCACCGTCCACTACCAGGGTAGCCTGCGTGACGGCAGCGTCTTCGACAGCTCGATCGAACGAGGCGAACCGGCCACCTTCCCGCTCGACGGGGTCATCCCGTGCTGGACCGAAGGCGTACAGAAGATGAAGATCGGCGGCAAGAGCCGCCTGGTGTGCCCCGCCAGCATCGGCTACGGCGATCGAGGTGTGGTGCCGGAGATTCCCGGTGGCGCCGCCCTCGTCTTCGAGGTCGAATTGCTCGCAATCGAGGCCGCCGAAGCGGTTGCGACGCCGACCGCGCCGCCAACGCCCGGCTGACGGAGGGCGCTCCGCCCGCGCGCGGGCGGAGCGGTCGCAAGACGGTAGGCCAGCGATGTCCGATTTCGGACACGAGACGTCCGATCGCGGACGTACAAAGCCGGCCCTGCGCGCCGCAAACAGCTCATTTGCAGATGGTTGAGCGAGTGGCACGACTCCTGCTGTGCCCCAGGGCGTGGTTGACATCGGACCTACCGACCGCCCTCTCAGCGCTCCTGAGCGCGCACGCATCCAGCGTCGCCGCTGGCTGCGGCGCGCAATGCTCCTCGCGGCCCTCCTCGTGGCCGGCTTCGCCCTCGCCGCCCGAGTTGCCCCGTCGATCGACCACGACGACCTCGTCCTCGCCACGGCCGCACGGGGCGAGGTGGTCGGCGGCTTCCAAGCCGCCGGCCGACTGGTTCCCCGCGGCGAACGTGTCCTCGCCGCCCCGATTGCGACGACGATGCTCGCTGCCCTGGTCGAGCCCGGCGACCCCGTCCGTCCCGGCCAGCGCCTGCTCGAGCTCGAGCTGGGAGAGGTCGAGCTCGAGCTCGCCCGACACCGACGGGCACTCGGCGTGCTCGACGCCAAGATCGCTCACCAGCGACGGGCGGGAGAACGGACCGTCGCCGAGCTCGACGACCAGCTGACGGCAAGTCGCCTCGACCTCGAGCTCGCCGTCGCGAGCCTGGCACGAGCCGAGCGGCTCCACCAGGCTGGCCTCGAGCCCGCCGAACGGCTGCGCGCCGCTGAGATCGCGGCCGAACGCGCCCGTCTTGCCGTCGCGAGCGCAGAGCGCCGGCTGGCCAACGCTTCGGAAGGCAATGACAGCGAGCTCGCCGAGCTCCTCACCGAGCGCCAGCTCGTTGCCCGCGAGGAGGCTTCGAACGCCGACCTGCTGACGCGTTCGCGGATGATCGCGACGGACGCCGGCGTAGTGATCGAGGTCCTCGGCGAGCCGGGCCAGGCTCTGGCCCGCGGACAAACCGTCCTGCGGCTGGCCGATCTCGGTGCCTACCAGGTCGAGGCAAGTGCACCGGCCTCCGCGGCGACCCGCCTGACTGCGGAACTGCCGGTGCGCATGCGCCTCGACGGCGGTTCCCTGATCGATGGCTGGGTCGCGACGGTCAAGCCCGCGGTCGACGCCGGAGCCGTCCACTTCGACATCACCCTCGAAGATCCGCGGCATCCAGAGCTGCGGCCCAACCGACGCGTCGACGCCTGGGTGCTGCTCGAGCACAAGGCCGATGCCGTCCGTGTGCCCTCGCGCGGCCTCGCGCTGGGCGGGCGCCGGCTCTCGATGTGGGTCGTCGAGGGTGACCGAGCGATTCGGCGCGACCTCACCCTGGGCACGAGTGGCCCGGAGTGGATCGAGATCGTCGATGGCCTCGCTCCCGGCGATCAGCTCGTGATCAGCGGCATCGCCCCGAATTCACCGCCAACCCTGCGCCTCGAGAATCTCCCCCGACCCTAGGAGCCCCAAGATGATCCACCTCGACAACGTCTCCAAGGTCTACCGCACCGACCGGATCGAGACCCTCGCGCTCGACAACCTCTGCCTCACCATCGAGGCCGGGGAGTTCGTCGCCGTCATGGGGCCGTCCGGCTGCGGCAAAACCACCCTGATGAACTTGATCGGCCTGCTCGACTTGCCCACCTTCGGTCGCCTCGAGGTCGCAGGTGCCGATGTCACGGCACTCTCCGACCGTGCCCTCGCCCGGCGGCGCAACGAGTTGCTCGGTTTCGTATTCCAGAGCTTCAACCTGGTCGCCGACCTCACCGTCCTCGACAACGTCGAGCTGCCGCTGCTGTATCGCGGAATCTCCGCCAAGGAGCGCCGGCGGCGCGCCTTGGAAGCTCTCGAACAGGTCGAGCTTGGATTCCGCGCCGACCACTTCCCGAGCCAACTCTCGGGAGGTCAGCAGCAGCGCGTGGCCATTGCCCGGGCTCTGGTCGGTGGACCACGGCTGCTGCTCGCCGACGAGCCGACCGGCAACCTCGACAGCCGCATGGGTGACGAGGTCATGAACCTCCTCGAAGCGACCCACGACAGCGGCACCACCGTGGTGATGGTCACCCACGACGAACGGCTGGCAGCTCGCGCCGATCGCATCGTGCGACTGTTCGACGGCCGGCAGGTGGCATGATGGTTCGCAGCATCGTCGCACTTGCCCTTCGGGGCATGGTTCGCCGCCCCTACTACGCCGCAGTCTCGCTGATCGCCGTCGCGGTGACGCTCGCCACCCTGCTGGTGGCGGCTGCGGTGTTGGAGCACACCCTCAGCCGTTCGCCACCGATGTCGCGGGCCGATCGTCTGGTGCTCGTCCAGGTCCAGCGGCTGACCAACGCGACCCAGACCAGCACCAGTGGTCTCGGCTGGAGGATCCTCGAGCCCGCTCTGACCGAGCTCGACAGTGCCGAGGAGCTGGCAGTGGTTCGGTCGACCCGCCGCACCGACGTCTGGGGCAACGACGTCCGCCGCGTGAGCCTGCTCAAGAGTGCCAACGCCGGGTTCTGGCGGGTGTTCGACTTCGAGTTCCTCTCGGGCGGCCCATGGGGACGCGCCGAGGACGAGGATGGTCGCCGCGTCGCCGTGGTCACGGTCAATCTCGCTCGAGCCCTCTTCGGGGATCCCGCCGCAGTCGGGGAAACGATCGACATCGACGGGCGCAGCCACGAGGTCGTCGGCGTGGTACGGGATGTTTCGATCACGCACGAGCTTGCGTTCGGGGAGATCTGGGTGCCCCTTGGCAGCGCTCGCACCGACGCCTGGCGAGACGAGGCACGCGACGAGCTGATGGCTGCCGTGCTGACTCGCAAAGGAGTCGAGCGTAGTGAGGTCAAGGCCGAGATCGCGCGGCGCGTCGCCTCGGTCACCCCTCCGCCACCCTTCGAGCGCGTCGAGCTCTGGGCCGACACGCCTCTGGAAGCCCTGTCGCGCGAGCTCTTCGGTCCCGAGGAGTCGCATGTCGAACGTTTGATCGGTCTGCTGGCACTGGCGGCGCTGGCCTTCATGGCCCTGCCGGCGCTCAATCTGGTCACCCTGGCGATGTCGCGGAGCCTCGAGCGCGCGTGTGAAATCGGAGTGCGACGAGCCTACGGCGCCTCGCGCTGGCACCTGGGAGGCCAGCTGATCGCCGAAACCTTCGTCACCACCTTGCTGGGGGCAGTGGTCGCCCTGCTCCTGGCTGCCCTGGCGCTCGAGCTGCTGGAGGCCAGCGGCAGCCTGCCCGGCGCCGATCTCGCACTCGGCCCGCTGACCCTCATCGGCTCCGGGCTGCTTGCCGCAGTGTTTGCACTGCTCTCCGGCGCGCTGCCGGCCTGGCGGATGGCACGTCTTCACCCTATCGAAGCCCTCTCGGGGAGGTCCGACCGATGATCAAACACATCCTGCGCGCTTTGTGGCACCGCCGACGCTCGGAGGCGCTGGTCGTCACCGAAGTCCTGGCAACCTTCCTGGTGATCGCCATGGTGGCGGCCTTTGCAACGATGCTCGCGAGCCGCGCGCGTCTGCCCCTCGGTTTCGATGCTGATCGGGTGCTGCGCATCGAGGTCGTCGGTGTCGGCGACTCCGGGGAGCAGGCACTGCTCGACGCCCGACCGCGGATCCTCGAGGAGCTTGCTTCACTTCCAGGTGTCGACAGCGCGGCCGGTCTCGGCATCGCTCCCTGGGACGGCTCGGACATGACTCGGACCGACGATGGGCTGGCGATGTTCGTCAACTCCGTCACTCCCGAGGTCGCCGACGTGTTGCGGCTCGAGCCCGTCGCCGGTCGCTTCTTCGAAGAGGCCGATGCCAGCCTGCCGTGGACCCCGGTGGTGCTGAACCAGCGCCTGGCCTACCACCTCTTCGGTGACGAAGATCCGATCGGCAAGGTCGCCGAGGTCGGTGGGCAGGCCCAGGCCGAAGCCCGAGTGGTCGGCGTGCTCGCCGACTTTCGCGAGAACGGCGAGTTCTCGCCGCCGGTCAACTACCTGATCGAGCTCGCCTCGCATCGAGGTCGGCCACGGGCGACCGACTACGTCGTAAGACTCGATCCCGGCGCGCCGGCCGAAACTCGGCGGGTGATCGCAGAACGACTCCGCGAAATCGCGCCGGACTGGTCCTTTCAACTCCGCGAGTTGCGGGAGTTGCGAGAGCGCAGCCGCCAGCAGACGCTGGCCCCGCTGTTCCTCGCGGCGGCGGCAGCCTTGTTTCTGCTGGGCACCGTCGGTCTGGGGCTGACCGGAGTGGTATGGCAGAATGTCGGTCGGCGGACCCGCGAGCTGGCCCTACGGCGCGCGATCGGGGCGACGAAACCGGGTGTCATGCGCCAGATCGTGCTCGAAGTGGTGATTCTGTGCCTCGTCGGCGTCGGCTGCGGAGCGCTCGTGCTGGTCCAATTTCCTCTCCTCGGGTTCGGCTCGATCATGCCGGCGAGATACCTGCTCTTCGGGGCCCTGCTCGGCACCGCCGTCGTCGCTGTGGCCGGGGCTCTGTGCGCGATGTACCCGGGGCGGCAAGCCATGCGGATCGCCGTCGCCGAAGCGCTGCGGCAGGAATGAGCGCGGCTTCCGTGATCGGACGCGTGCTGGTCGTCGACGACGATGAAGCGGTCCTGGCCTCGCTGGCCTTGCTGCTGCGCCGCGCCTCCTACGAACCGCTTCTCGCCGCCGACCCCGACACCGCGATGGCACTGGCGCCTCGAGCGGATCTGGTGATCCAAGACATGAACTTCTCGCGCTCGACCAGCGGCGCCGAAGGTCTGGTGCTGCTCGATCGCCTCCGCGCAGCGGCCGAGCGGCGACCCGTGATCCTGCTCACCGCCTGGGCCAACGTCGAGCTCGCCGTCGAAGGCATGAAACGGGGGGCGGCGGATTTCGTCACCAAACCGTGGAACAACGACCGTCTGCTTCAAGCGGTTGGAACCGCCCTCGCGCTCGAGCGGGCGGGCCCCGACGAGGCCGCGGCAGTCGACCGAGCCGACTTGGACCAGCGGCTCGACCTCAGGGGCCTGGTCGGTTGCGACCCGACGCTGCTTCGTGCTCTCGACCTCGTAGCGCGGGTCGCGTCCACCGACGCCTCGGTCCTGGTCGTCGGCGAGAGCGGCACCGGCAAGGAGCTCATCGCCGAAGCGCTCCATCGCAACAGCCCGCGGCGGGACGGACCGTTCGTCAAGGTCAATCTCGGCGGCATCTCCTCCACTCTGTTCGAAAGCGAGATGTTCGGGCACGTTCGGGGCGCCTTCACCGACGCCAAGGCGGATCGGCGCGGCCGCTTCGAGCTGGCCCACGGCGGCACCATCTTCCTCGATGAGGTCGGCGAGGTCGAGCCACCAACGCAAGTGAAACTGCTGCGAGTCCTGCAGGACCGCACCTTCGAGGTCCTCGGCTCTTCGCGGCCACGCCAGGTCGACGTGCGGGTCGTCGCCGCCACCAACGCCGATTTGCCGGCGCGAGTTGCGGCAGGGACTTTCCGCCAGGACCTCCTCTACCGCCTCGGGCTCATCACCATCAGGCTTCCGCCCCTGCGGGAGCGACGCAGCGACGTCGGCCTGCTGGCCACACACTTCGTCGAGCACGCGGCGCGATCCTGGCGCCTGGACCCTCCCCGACTCGAGCCCGACGCCATCACCTGGCTCGGTGCCCAGCCGTGGCCAGGAAACCTGCGCCAGCTACGCCAGACCATCGAGCGCGCCGTCCTGGTCGGTGGCGGTCGCATCGATGCCGCCGGCCTCGCCCAGCTCGAACACCTCGGAGCCGACAGCCCGCAGCAGCCGGCGGCACCTCCCCTGCCCCAGCCGGGATCGATGACCTTGGACGAGATCGAAGCACGCATGATCCGCAACAGCCTCGCCCACTTCGACGGCAACCTGACCCGGGTTGCCGAAGCACTGGGGCTCTCGCGCCAGGCTCTGTACCGCCGCCTCGCTCGTCACGGCATCGACGTCGGTCCCAGCGCGGAGCGATGAGGCCTACCCGCAGCCTGCGACTCCGGCTTGCACTCCTGCTCGGACTCCTGCATCTGGGCCTGGCGACCCTGGCGTGGCGGCTCTGGCGCGATGTGCCCCTCGTGTTCGCGGCTGCCGAGCTGATGCTGATGGTATCCGCCGCCTGGTCATGGCGGCTGGTCTCGAAGGTCGACCTCCACCGACGTCTGCTCACCGAAGGCCGGAGCCTGCTGCAGGACGGCGAGCTTTCGACGCGCCTGCGGGAGGTCGGCCTGGAGGAAGCGGACGCGCTGGTTCAGCTCTTCAACACGGCCATCGACCAACTACGCCAAGAACGCATTCGCGGCCGCGAACAGCAGGCGTTCCTCGAACGGGTGGTCGAGGCCTCGCCGCTGGCCGTCCTGCTCCTCGATCTCGACGAACGCATCGAGACCATCAACCCGGCCGGTCGCCGGCTCCTGGCGCTCGAGGCGAGTGCAACCGGACTGCACCTCCGCGACCTCCCGCCCCCGTTTGGACCCTCCCTCGAGGCGCTGCGCGAAGACGGCTCGACCCTGATCAACGTCGGTCCACGGCGCCTCAAGGCCAGCCGGGCGCGCTTCTGGGACCGGGGATTCGCCCGGTCCTTCCTGCTCATAGCCGAGGTCACCGAGGAGCTGTGGCACAGCGAACGGGAAGCCTGGGGGCGGCTGCTCCGGACGATCTCGCACGAGGTCAACAACACTGCCGGAGCCGTAACCTCCTTGCTCGAGAGTTGCCGAGCCGAGCTCGTCGACCCGCGCGCCGGCATCGATGTCGGCGCGGCCCTTGCCGCCGGGTCGCGGAGAATCGCGGCCCTGGAAGGGTTCGTCGCCGGCTACGCTGAAGTGGTTCGCCTCCCACCGCCCGACCGGCGGCCACTCGAGCTCGGCAAACTCCTCGACGAGCTGCTGTTGGCGCTCGGCCCCGAGCTTGCCTCTCGCCGGATCGCGGTGGTGTGGGGTGCCCGCCGGCCCGCCTGGATCGAGGCCGACGCCAACCAGCTCGAGAGGGTGGTAGTCAACGTGCTCCGCAATGCCGCTGAGGCGATCGGGGGCAGCGGGCAGATCGAGATCGAGATAACGGTCGACGACGGTGTCGCACGGCTTGCGATCACCGACGACGGCGCGGGCATCGAACCGTCGTCTCGCGACCAGCTCTTCACGCCTTTCTTCTCGACCAAACGCGACGGCCGCGGGCTGGGCCTGACGTTGGTGCGGGAGATCCTCGCCGCCCATCAGTTCGAGCTTGCCCTCGACGACGCAGAGGGCCCCGTCGAACACCGCGGTGCGCGGTTTTCCCTGCGGGCCCCGACCTGCCCAGCCCCTACCGAGTCACCGCGCGACCCGTAGCAGATCGGCGACCAGTCCGGCAGCGGTCACCCGCGGGCCAGCTCCCGGGCCGCGGATGACCAGCGGTCGCTCGGCGTAGCGATCGGTGGTGAAGGACACCAGGTTGTCCGGACCCGAGAGCTCCCAGGCAGGGTGAGTGGGCTCGATCTCGAACAGTCCGACGCGCGCCTGATCGCCTTCGAGACGAGCCAGGTAGCGCAGCCGCCGTCCGTGGGTTCGCGCCTGCTCCAGGCGGGCGGCCAGAGCAGCGTTCGCCTCCGGCAGCCGGCGCCAGAAAGCCTCGAGATCGAGCGCGTCCCAGCCCGATCCCGGCAGCAGCGGCTCGACCACCAGATCCTCGAGCTCGAGTGGGCGCCCGGCGCCACGAGCGAGGATGACCAGCTTGCGCGCCACGTCGAGGCCACACAAGTCCTCCCAGGGGTGTGGTTCGGTCAGCCCTGCATCGAACGCCGCACGCACCGCCGTCGCCACGGTTTCCCCCTGCTCGAGGCCGGCGAGGACCGCGTTGAGCGTCCCGGAGAGGACGCCATCGATCGCTCGAACCCGATCGCCGGTACCCACCAGGCCTTCGAGAGTCGAGAGGAT
Source organism: uncultured Thermoanaerobaculia bacterium (assembly GCA_964599475.1). Lineage (GTDB taxonomy): Bacteria > Acidobacteriota > Thermoanaerobaculia > Multivoradales > CAZRFU01 > CAZRFU01. The sequence continues at coordinate 27,517 of CAZRFU010000018.1, read as the reverse complement.
CGGCAAGCCGGCACCCACCGTGGTTTCGTGCAGCAACGACATCCCCGCTGTCGCCGCGGCCACCACCGCCTCCTGCCAGGCGGCGACGGGTCCAGCAAACAGTCGTTTGTTGGCGCTGACGATCGCGGTGCCGCGACGCAGCCACTGGGCGTAGGTCGGCGGCACGTCGTCGCTGGCGGTGGCGTCGACGACGACCTTGCGTGCGCCCTCAGCGCCGAGGAACGCAGCTTCGAGACGGCCCGGCGTCGGAGCGGCAGCGGTTCCGAGTTGCCCCCGCCAATCGCCCAGATCGAGGCCGCCGGGGTCGGTGAGGAAACGCTTCGAGCCCCCGAGCCCGACCACCACGACCTCGAGGTCGCGGCCCGCCAAGTCCGGCGCCAGGCTGCGCAGCTGATCGATCAGCTCGGCACCGACCCGACCGGTACCGATCACAGCCACCGCGAGTCGCCTTCTCCGCGGCGCGAAGAAGCTGCTGTGGATCGCCTTGACCGCCCGGCGTTCGTCGGCCTTGGCTACCACGATCGACACGTTGAGCTCGGAGGAACCCTGGGCGATCGCCTTGACGTTGACCCCGTGACGACCGAGCACCCCAAACAACCTCCCGGCGAGACCGGCCCGCTGGCGCATGCGATCGCCGACGGCCGCAACCACGGCATGTTCCGGCTCGACCACCAGATCGCCCACCAACCCGAGCCGACGCTCGAGCGCGAACTCCCCGTCAACCGCAGCGCGTGCCCGCTGGGCGTCGTCCGGTGCCACGGCGAAACAGATCGACTGCTCCGAGGACGCCTGCGAGATCAAAATCACGTTGATCCGATCGCGGGCAAGCGCCCCGAACAGCCGCGACGCAATTCCCGGAACCCCGATCAGCCCTTCGCCTTCGAGGCGCGCCAGGGCGACCTCGCGGATCGACGAGATCCCGCGGATCGGCGGTTCCCCTTCGACTTCCCCAGGAGTCTCGGCCGTCACCAGCGTCCCCGGCGCACTCGGCTCGAAGGTATTCTTGATCAGCAGGGGGATTCCCTTCGCGCGCGCCGGGTGCACACTCGGGGGATGCACCACCTTGGCCCCGAAGTGCGACAGTTCCATCAGCTCGGCGTAGGACAAGGCCGGCAGGATGGCGGCATCCGGAACCAGGCGTGGATCGGCCGACATCACCCCCGACACATCCGTCCAGAGCTCGATCACTCGGGCCTCGAGGGCGGCACCAACGATCGACGCGGTGTAGTCCGATCCACCGCGGCCGAGCGTGGTCGTGGAACCGTCGGTGGTCGCAGCGACGAAGCCGGTGATCACCGCCACCCCCTCGATCGACTCGAAGGCGGCCACGATCTTGGCGTCGGTAGCGGCAAAGTCCACCTTGGCCTCACCGAAGCGGTCGTCGGTGACGATCAGCCGCCTCGCGTCGAACGCCCGTGCCGCCGTGCCGAGACGCCGCAGCGCCGCCGCAACGATCGGCGCCGACAGTCGCTCGCCGTAGGACGCAATCGAGTCCCGACTGCGGGGGGAGAGCTCGACCAGCAGGAACACCCCGTGCAGGAGATCGCCCAGCTCGTCGAGCTGAGCATGCAGCTCGCGCTCGAGCTGGCCGAGGTCCTCCGGCGCAGCCAGCGCAGCGGCCGCTTCGAGATGCCGCACGCGCAATGCCTCCCACAGCTCATGCCAGGCGCCATCCCGCCGGGACGCGCGCGTCGCCGCCGTCAAGAGCTGATCGGTGACCCCGCCGAAGGCCGACACCACCACCGCAATCGGTTCGACCAGGGCAGCTTGTGCCACCAGGTCCGCCACTCGCTCGATCCGCTCCGGCGTCGCCACCGACGACCCACCAAACTTCAGCACTCGCACGAAAACCACTCCTCCTACCCACGGCATCGGCTCGCCAGCCGCTGGGGAATCTGGAAGTCTAGCTGCACCTCCGACGCAAGCGCGCGCTCCGATCAGTCTCCAATCGCCATCCCCGTTCCCCGGTACCCGGTACCCAGCGCCCGATACCCCCTCCCAAACCCATATCATCAGCGGATGCGCGCGCTGGTCCTTGCCCACTCCTTCCCGCGTTTCCCCGGGGACACTCACGGGCCGTTCGTCATGCGCCTTTCCGAAGAGCTCGCCGAGCTCGGCCACGAGATCACCGTGCTGGTGCCGTGGGACCGCGACCTGCGCGGCCTGCCCGGCAGCCCACTGCGGATCGAGTCCTTCCGCTACGCCTGGCCGGCGTCCTTGCATGTGCTCGGGTACTCCAGAACCATGGAGCGCGACCGCGGCATGAAACTGCTGGCCTGGGCAATGTCGCCCCTGTACTTCGCCTTCGCCGAGCGCGCGCTGGCTCGGCTGGTGGTGCAACGTCGCATCGAGCTGGTCCACGCGCACTGGATCCTGCCCAACGGCTACGTCGCAGCTCGGGTCAGTCGACGTTTCGACATCCCATTCGTCTCGACTCTCCACGGCACCGATGTGTTCATGGCCGAACGGGCGAAGTTCCTGGGAGCGATGGCGAGGACCGCCCTGGCGACCGCACGCCACGTCACCTCCTGCAGTCCGGACCTGCGTGATCGTCTGCTGGCGGTTGCCGATCCGACCGGCACCCTGGCCGCGAGGGTCTCGCTGATCCCCAACGGCACCGACCTCGTACCGCCGGCAAGCCCGGCTGCGGTCGCGGCCGTGCGGCAGCGACTCGGACTCGGGGGCGACCACACCCTCGTGGTGGCGGTGGGGCGGCTGGTCGACAAGAAGGGGTTCGACATCTTGGTCGCTGCCCTCCCCACCCTCGTCGCCGATCGCCCACAGGTGCGGTTGGTGATCGGCGGCGGAGGGCCCCTGGAGGAGCCTCTGCGCGCCCAGGCACAGGCGCTCGGAGTTGGCGATCGGCTCGTGCTCACGGGACCACTGGCGCACCCCGAGGTGCTCGCGCTGATCGGCGCGGCCGACGCCGTCGCGATGCCGTCGGTACGAGACGATCGCGGCAACGTCGACGGGTTGCCGATCGTGGTCCTGGAGGCGATGGCAGCCGGTCGGCCCCTGGTTGCGAGCGACATCGCAGGAATCCCGCTCGCGGTCACCAACGGCGAAACGGGGCTGTTGGTGCCGGAGCGCGACCCTGGCGCCCTCGCCGCCGCTCTCGGCAGAGTGATCGACGACCGGGAATTGGCCTCGCGACTGGGCAGCGCCGCTCGCGAGCGAGTCAGCGCGGAGCTCACCTGGCCGCGCATCGCCGCCCGCCACGACGCGATCTGGCGAAGTCTCCAGCGATCGGGGGTCTGACGGTGGCGATGCGGGTCCTGATCGTCACCAACACCTACCCCCCCGCCGACATCTCCGGGGTGGGAACCCTGGTTGCTGAGCTCGCCCGAGAGCTCGATCGGCGCGGCCACCGGGTGGTCGTGTTGTGTCGCACGGCCGACCCCAGGGATCCACTGGCGGCACCAACCGGCGGGTCGAAGTTGCTGTTCCCGTTGAAGGCTTTGGTGGCCTTGCGACGGCTCGGAGGTCTCGGAAAGTTCGACTTGGTGCACCTGCACGAATCCGACGGCGTCCTGGTCGGCCTGCTGGCACGATGGCGGCGACTGCAAGGGGCGCCACGCCCACGTATCGCCGCGACGCTGCAGGTGTCCTACCGGGAGGAGCGCCGCGCCGTGCGGATACTCCGCGACGAACACGGTGCCCTGCTGTCCTCACCAACCCTGAGCGAACGCCTGTTCGCCTGGGTGCGGGCACCGATCCTGTCGCTGCTCGGCCGCATCACCGCCCGCTCGGCCGATGCGGTCGTCGCTCCCAGTCGGCAAACCGCACTGGAGCTCGAACGTGACTACGGTGCCAAGGTCGCAGCGGTGATTCCCAACGGCGTCGAGCCGCCCCGAGAAGCACCGCGGCGGCACGAGCGCGGACCGTACCGCTTCCTCTACGCCGGCCGTCTGCGCACTCGTAAGGCCGTGGCGGTGCTGGTGCGAGCCTTTGCCGAGCTGCCGCGCGGGCAGGCCACCCTCGAGATCGTCGGCGCCGGCGAGCACCATGAGGCGATCCGGTCCCTCATCTCCGAGCTCGGGATCGCACACGAGGTCGAGCTCAGCGGGGCGCTGCCACCGCAGGCAATGCCGGCCCGCTACCGTGCCGCCGACGCCTTCTGCCTGCCCTCCACCTACGAGGGTTTGCCCCTGGCAATCCTCGAGGCCATGGGTTACGGCCTCCCGGTGATCGCCACGGCTGTGTCCGGGAATCCAGAAGCGGTGGTCGACGGTGTCACCGGTGTCGTGGTCCCGGCGTGTGACGTCGGCGCCTTTGCCCGAGCCATGCAGTCATTCCTCGACGACCCCGAGGCCGCCTTCGCCCTCGGGCTTGCCGGCCGCAGGCGCCTGCTCGACGCCTTCGCCATCGCCCCGGTCTGCGGCGCTTACCTCGAGCTGTGGTCGAGCCTCGCCCAGGGTCACGGGCGGCGCTGAACGTTCACTCCTCGTCGAGAGCCTCGAGGCGCTTGCGCGTCGCCGCGAGAGTGTGATCATCGACCTCGGCTCTTCGCGCGGCCAGGCCGAGCAACTCGAGGGCGGCAACCGCTTCGCGATGGGTACCGACGCGATCGAAGACCCCGGCCATGGCGGTGGCGCTCGCCGCAAGCTCGGCCCAACGGCGCTGGCGCAGCAAGACCCCAGCGAGGTCGAGGGTGGCAAATGCCGCGTCGAGGTGCAGCCCGTCGGCGATGTAGAGCTCGCGCACCTGGCGCAGTTTGTGCTCGGCAGCCTCGAGTCGACCGAGACCGGCGAGTGCTCGTCCTTCAAGCCACGCCAATCGCACCAGGTCCTGGCGATCCGCAACCGGGTCGTAGGCCTGGCGCAGCGGGTCGAGCAGCGGCAGCGCTTCTTCGTAGCGACCGAGGTTCAGCAAGGCGGACAGGCGCCCGTGCCGAGCAACGGTGGCCAAACGCGAAAGCCCCAGCTCTTCGAGCTCATCCCCGGCAGCCGCCCACTGCGAGACCGCCTCCTCGGCGCGCCCTGAGCACGCAAGCGCCTGGGCACGCGCCATGGTGATGCGGGCGAGGCCCTCGCGATCCCCCACCTGCTCGCAACAGCGCTGGGCTCGACCGAGCAGCCGCAGCGCACGGTCGAACTGGCTCACATCAACAGCTAGGCTTGCTTCCAAGCGGCAGAGCTCACCCTTCTGACGAAGGTCCAGGACGGCACTCGAGGCCAACCAGCGGTTGGCGTCGCGCAGCGCCGCTTCCGCCTCCGGGTACCGATTGGCGATGCGCAGAGCGTTGCCGTGATAGGCCCAAGCCTGGGCGAGTACCGCGCTGTACCGCTCCTGGCCGGGGCTCAGGGACGCCCCCAGGCGCACGGCCGCCGAGGTCCACAGCAAACCGATGGCCGGGGCGCCGAAGCGCTGGCGCCAGCCTTGAGCGGCAAGGGCCTCGACGAGGCTCGGGGTCACAGCCGTGCCATCGAGCGCATCCAGCCGTTCGGCCAGGACCTCGGGTGCAAGAGCGGCAAAGTGGAACACCAACTCGCCGGCCTGCTCACGCTCGATCTGAACGACTCCGGTGGTCCCGTCGGCCCTCCGGCGCGCACGTGCGAACGCCCCGGCGAGCGCCGGCGCGGACGGTGCGGGTCGCTGCAGGGCTCGGGAGGGCAACACCGCCTCGGCATGTGCCTCGACCGCGCGCGGCTCGCCTCGCATCAGCGGCGTGACCATCGCTATGCGTTGCCCCGCACTGGCGCGGCCTCGGCTCCAGGCGCGCGCCGCAACTTCGTCGAAAGCCTCAGCCATGCGAAACCTCCTCCGCTGCGGCGTACCCGCCGCGGGTGAGTCGTACTGCCAGCGAATCGAGGCACCGCTTGGTGACCTTGCGCACACTTTCGGTCTGGTAGCCGAGCTGCGTCGCGAGCTCCCCCGGTTCCAACCCCAAACGGTAGCGCATCGCCAAGATCCGGCGGCAGCGATTCGGCAGTTCCCGAATCTGGCGCTCGAGGTCGCAGGTCAGGCCCATACGCTCGGCGCAGCGGCCACCCTCGACCGCCAGCTGTTCGGTGATCGCGAGATCGAGCTGCTCGATGACCCGCCGCCGCCGCAGGCGCCAGTAGCCCTGGGTTGCCCACTTGACCGTCGCCACCAGCCACGCCTCGGGATCGTCGATCACGTCCTGATTGGCGAACAACTGTACGAAGGCGTCGTGGAGCAGATCTTCAGCATCCTCGACGGGGATCCGAGCATTCGCAAGGATCCGCTCGACCTTGGGCTGCGCACTCGCGATGGCGGCGTCAAGGCCTCGCCCGGGGCCGGGCGTTGGCGGGCAGGCTCCCTCGAACCGGGACACGCCGTCGATTGTACTCCAATCGCGGCTCGAAGGAGCCCACTCGTGATCGCTCAGCCGTCGCCGTTCTGCTCAGCGCGCCCGTCGTCCTTGTCGGGGGTCGGCGCGAACCACTCGAGCACCACCTGCACGGTCTCGGCGATACGGTCGAAGAAGCCGAGGGAACGCACGGCCGGGGCGGCCGAGGCGACGGTGGGCACGAGTGAGAAGGCGACGACGAGGGCGACGCGGGCAGAGAACTTCGACATGGTGGACCTCCCGGAGGGACCACCAACTCACCGCGAGTCCTGTCCCTCCATCACCTGGGGGTCACGAGAAGCTCCAACCGGGACAAAGTCACAGCATCAGACGTGCGCATTACTCTATGCCGCTCGCCTGCAGGCTCGCCGCGTCGGCACCAGCTCTATCCGGGAAGATCGCGCCAGTCCAGCACCAACTTGCCGAAGTGGCCACCGCGCTCCATCGCCCCGATCGCCTCGGCGACCGCCGTGGCGGCAAAGATCCGATCGAGCACCGGGTGCAACGGGCGCTGCGGCAGGGCTGATTCGAAGCGTCGTCGGAAGCCGGCGACCAGTGCGGCCTTCTCCTCGACCGTGCGGGAGCGCAGGACTGAGCCGATCAGGTGGAGTCGCCGGGTCAACAGCAGGTCCAACGGCAGCTCGGCTGATCGTCCGCCCATCAGCCCCACCAGTACCAGCCGGCCGCGTGCCTCGAGGCAGTCGAGGGAATCTCGGAGTGCCGCGCCACCCACCATCTCGAAGACCAGGTCGACACCCCGGCCGCCGTTCGCCTCTCGCAGTCGATTGCCGAGATCCTCGCCCAGCTCGAGCATCAGGTCGGCCCCAAACGGCTCGAGTCGTGACAAACGAGCGAGCTCCCGACCCGCCACCACGATGCGCGTTGCCCCGACGGCTCGCGCCATCATCACCGCCACGATCCCCACCCCAGAGGCGGCCGCCGTGATCATCACCTGCCCCCCGGCGTGCAGCCCACCCTCGACGACCAGGTTGGTCCACGCGGTGATCGCCGCCTCCGGGAAGGCACCCGCCTCCTCGAGCGACCAGCCACTCGGCACCCGAATCACCTGGGCGGCTGGTACCGCAACGAGCTCGGCGTGGGCACCACCCGACGTCAGCGCCATGACCACATCGCCCACCCTCCAACCCTCGACGCCTTCGCCCACCTCGACGATCTCCCCCGAGCACTCGAGCCCGGGGATCGTGCCGGCCCTGGATGGCGGCTGGTAGCGACCCCGCAACTGCAGCAGGTCGGCGCGATTGAGGGCGGAGCACGCCACCCGCACCAGCACCTCGCTGCGGCCCAGCGACGGCTGGGAAAAACGGGCGAGGCCCGGTTCACCGTCAGCGGCGACCGTCGCCAACCCCCACATGGTGTCGGCGTCGGCGCTCACCTCACGCTTCAGGCTCGGGGTCGGGCTCAAAGCCGCGGCTGGCGCGCAGCTGGCTCGCCAACAACAGCACCGCGGTCAGCAGCACCAGCGGCGCGGTGGTGTTCCACGAAGCCAGGTCGCGCACCGAGGTGACGTGAGTCGCGCGATGGATGGCGGTGACGTAGAGGCTGCTCTTGATCACCAAGCCGACGATCGAGGCCCCCAGGTAGCGTCGAAACGGAACCTCGACCAGGCCCGAGCCGAAAGAAATCACCGCGTGGGGAACGCCGGGAGCCACTCTGAGTGCCACCAGGGTGGCGAAATCCCCGCGTGGCTGCATCAGCTCGATCCACCGCTCCCGCCGCGACCGCGGCACCAAGCGGGCTCCGGCGCCACGAGCCAAGGCGTAGGCGGCGGCTGCGCCCCCGACCCCCCCGGCCAACACCACGGGCGTGGCGACGAGCGGCGGCAACAGAAACCCTGCCACCCAGATGAACACCGAGCCCGGCAGACCGAAGGCCAGAAAGCCGGCCATCACCACCGCGAGCGTTGGCGGCAGCCACCAGGTGTGCCCGTGTGTTTCGGCCCAAGCAACCACGACCGACCAGTCGAGCGAACGCAGCGACGGCCATCCCATGAGGACCAGGCCACCCGCGAGCACCAGGGGGGCGATCCAGGCAAGGAGACGACGGCTGCGCATCTTTCAAGCTTAGCACTCGCCGTTGCACCCGCCGCCCATCGGCGAACCTGCGCCGATTAGTTGACTCAGTCCAGAATTAGACCGATACTGACACTATGCAGCACGATCCCGCCGTCCTCCTTCGCCGATCCGGGCTCCAGGTCACGGCTCAGCGCCTCGCCGTCCTGGGTGCCGTCGGCGAACGCCCACACGCCACGGCCGACGAGGTCGCCGAGGCGGTCCGCAGCAGGATCGGCGCGATCTCGAAGCAAGCCGTCTACGACGCCCTCGGCATCCTGGCCGAGAGAGGGCTGGTCCGCCGGATCCAACCCGCCGGCTCGTCGGCGCGGTACGAAAGCCGCACCGGTGACAACCACCATCACCTGATCTGCCGGGACTGCGCCACCGTGGTCGATGTCGACTGCGCATCCGCGACGGCCCCCTGTCTTTCGGCAGCCGACCACTCCGGCTTCGAGATCGACGAAGCCGAGGTCATCTTCTGGGGCCGCTGCCCCGCCTGTCTCGGCCAGTCCCGGAACCCGGCCGGCGACTGATCCGCACCTCGATCGACCACTTCGAGCCAACGCCCGTCGGCTCGAAGACCCAACAAGACCACACAAGGAGAAAGCCATGTCGGACCCCTCGAGCAGATGCCCAGTCACAGGTGGAGGTCACGCCGCCCCGAGCCGCCCCAAGGCGACCACGAACCGCGATTGGTGGCCCGAGCAAATCGACCTCGCGGTGCTCCACCAGCGCTCCGCGCTCTCGGACCCAATGGGGATCGATTTCGACTACCGCAAGGAGTTCGAGAGTCTCGACCTGGCGGCGGTCAAGCAGGACCTCCATCAGCTGATGACCGATTCCCAGGACTGGTGGCCGGCGGATTGGGGCCATTACGGCGGCCTGATGATCCGCATGGCCTGGCATAGTGCCGGGACCTACCGCACTTTCGATGGCCGCGGCGGTGCCAGCTCCGGAACCCAGCGCTTTGCGCCACTCAACAGCTGGCCGGACAATGCCAATCTCGACAAGGCGCGGCGACTGCTGTGGCCGATCAAGCAGAAGTACGGGCGCAAAATCTCGTGGGCGGACCTGATGATCCTCGCCGGCAACGTGGCCCTCGAGTCGATGGGATTCCAGACCTTCGGGTTTGCCGGCGGCCGCGCGGACGTGTGGGAGCCCGAGCTCGACATCGACTGGGGCCCGGAGACCGAGTGGCTGGGCGATCGTCGCTACCACGGCGACCGCGTGCTCGAAGGGCCCTACGGCGCGGTCCAGATGGGCCTGATCTACGTCAACCCGCAGGGCCCCAACGGCACACCCGACCCCGTCGCTTCAGGTCGCGACATCCGCGAGACGTTCAAGCGCATGGCGATGAACGACGAGGAAACGGTGGCGCTGACCGCCGGCGGCCACACCTTTGGCAAGTGCCACGGCGTCGCGCCCGACGGCGAATACCTCGGCCGCGAGCCCGAGGGGGCACCGCTCGAAGAACAGGGGCTCGGCTGGAAGAGCTCCTACGGCAGGGGCCTCGGCGCGGACACGATCACCAGCGGCATCGAGGGGGCGTGGACGCCCAACCCGACACGCTGGGACAATGGCTACTTCGACATGCTCTTCGGCTACGAGTGGGAGGTCGTCAAGGGCCCCGGCGGGGCCTGGCAGTGGCATCCGAAGAATGTCGCCGAGAAGGACTTGGTCCCGGACGCTCACGATCCTTCGAAGAAGCACCCGCCGATGATGACCACCGCCGACATGGCGATGCGGATGGATCCCATCTATGAGCCGATCTCACGTCGCTTCCATCAGAATCCCGACCAGTTCGCCGCCGCCTTTGCCCGCGCCTGGTACAAGTTGACCCACCGAGACATGGGCCCGATCTCCCGCTACCTGGGCCCCGAGGTGCCGCAGGAGGAGTTGATCTGGCAGGATCCCGTGCCGGCCGTCGACCACCCGCTGATCGACGCTGCGGATGTCGCCGCACTCGAGGGAGAGATTCTTGGCTCGGGCCTTTCCGTCGCTCAGCTGGTTTCGACCGCCTGGGCCGCGGCCTCCACGTACCGTGACTCCGACAAGCGAGGTGGCGCCAACGGCGCCCGCATCCGCCTCGCTCCCCAGAAAGACTGGGCCGTCAACGACCCGGAGCAGCTCGCTCAGGTTCTGGCGAAGCTCGAAGCGATTCGGCAGCGCTTCGATCAAGCACACACCGGCGGCAAGCGGGTTTCGCTCGCGGACCTGATCGTGCTCGCTGGCGGCGCCGCGGTCAAACAAGCGGCGAAGAGAGCCGGCGTCGAGATCGAGGTACCGTTTGCGCCGGGTCGTACCGATGCCACACCGGAGCAGACCGATGTCGAGTCCTTCGCCGTGCTCGAGCTCAAGGCCGACGGCTTCCGCAACTACCTGGCTGGCGGTTTCACCCGGCCGGCCGAACACTTGCTGATCGATCGCGCCCAACTGCTGTCGCTGACGGCACCCGAAATGACGGTCCTCGTCGGCGGCCTACGGGTCCTCGGCGCCAACACTGCAGGCAGCACCCACGGAGTCTTCACGAAGCAGCCGGGCGCCCTCACCAACGACTTCTTCGTGCATCTGCTCGACATGAGCACCGTGTGGGCGCCGGCAGCAACAGCCGGAATCTACGAAGGCCGCGACCGCACCTCCGGAGAGCTGCGCTTCACTGGAACCCGGGTGGACTTGGTGTTCGGCTCCAACTCCCAGCTTCGCGCCCTGTCCGAGGTCTACGCCAGCAGCGATGCTCGCGAAAAGTTCGTGCGCGACTTCGTCGCCGCGTGGGTCAAGGTGATGAACCTCGACCGCTTCGATCTGCGCTGATCCCTTCACCCCCTCGAGGTCCGCTCGCTCGGCGGATCTCGAGGGGCTCAGAAGTCGTACTCGTGATCCTGGCGCAGAAAGTCGATGTCGGGGTTGCCGAGGGCCGCCACCTCGACCCGAATGCGGTCGATGCACGACGGCTTGAGATGGTGCAGCAGGATCGGCACCCTACGTTCGAGCTTCTCGAGCTCCTTGGCCAACGTCGCCGGCGTCAGGTGATAGGAGACGTCGGCGATGTGCTGCAGCGAGTTGTCGAACGAGACATCGAGGCAGATCGCCTTCAAGTTCTTGGTGCGGTTGGCGATCTCCCACAGCCGCTGGGTCGGGCCGGTGTCACTCGACCACAACACCGCGCTGTCGCCCTGTTCGATCAAAAAGCCATGGGTCGGCACCAGGTGATCGACAGGCACCGGGGTGAAGCGCACTCCCTCGAGATCGATCGGTTGCTCGTCGGCGAACTCCTGGAACTGCACCGCCGGCAGCAGGTGATTCGGCAGACGGGTGAAATCGGGCCAGGTGGCGTTGTTGAAGAGGTACTTGCGGATCGCGTAGATCGTCGCCGCCGACGCGTGCACGTCGATCGCGCCTTCGCTGCGCCCGAAGACGTTCTCGATGAAGAACGGCAACGAGTTGGTGTGATCCATGTGCGAGTGTGACAGCACGATCGATCGCACCAGCATTTGCCGGTCGATCGGCAGGGCGCGTGAAAGACAGCCGGCATCGAGCGCCACCTGACCGTTGACCAGCAGACACGTCATCCGACACTCGGGGCTCTCGCCACCGTAGCTGCCGAGCACGTGGATCTTCATGCGGGGCGATTCACCATGGGTCTCACATCAATCGCCACGAGTCTATCCTTGTGCCATCGTCGCGGACAAGGCGGCGGCAGCCTGGTTGGCGCTGTCGAGCGAAATTTCACCACGCCGATAAAGCGCGTCGAAGGCCGCCGCGACTCGCGGACAAAACTGCGTCCCCGAGCCGGCTGCGATCTCGACGGCAGCAACCTCGGGCGCGAGCGCCGCCCGGTACGGCCTGCTGGTCGTCATCGCATCGTAGGTGTCGGCGACGGCGATGATACGCGGCAGAACCTCGAGGTCGTGCCCGCCGAGACCATCGGGATACCCCCGTCCGTCGATCCGCTCGTGATGGCTGCGCACCCCGGTGAGGAGGTGGCGAAAGCCCCGAATCGGCTGCAGGATCTCGACACCATCGATCGGGTGCCGCTCCATCACCCGCCGTTCGTCGACATCGAGCGGCGCGGGTTTGCGCAAGATCTCGTCGGGAATTGCGATCTTGCCGATGTCGTGCAGGGTCGCCGCGAGGAACAGATCTTCGAGCTCCTGCTGTGCAAGACCGAGCTCGCGCCCAAGCAGGAGCGAATAGCCGACCACCCGTCGCACGTGCCCACCGGTGTACGGGTCACGCTTTTCCACGGCCTCTGCGAGCGCAGTCACCGCGTCGACGAACTGGCGCTTTTGCGCGGCGTACAGCCGGGCGTTGGCGACGGCATTGGCGATACTGCCGGCAAACAACGACATACGCCGCAGGTCGTCCTCATCGAAACCTTCGCGGTCGAGGGGATTGAGCAGTTGCAGCACGGCTATCACACGCCCCTGGGCGACCAGTGGCAAGGCCAGGATCGCCCGCGTATGGAAGCTCTCTCGAGCATCGCCCCGCCACCGTGGATCACTTTCGACATCGTTGACCAGTGCCGCCTCGCCGGAGGCCGCCACACTACCGACGATGCCGGCGCCCAGCGGCACCCGCAGCCCGCGGATCTCGCCCGCCACCCGACCGCGGACGACCCGGAAAAACAAGTCGCCGCGTTCGTCGTCGACCTCCCAGATCGAGCTGGTCTCGGCGCGGCACAACTCCTCGGCCTTCTCGAGCGCGAGCTCGAGGACGTGGGCCAGATCGAGAGTGCTCGCCAGCTCCGAGCCGATCTCGAGCAGCGACTCGTACTCCGCCAGACGCTGGCGCAGGAAGATGGTCTCGTCCATGGTGCGTGAGCGATTCTACCCGCACCAGGGGACCGGGGAGCAGGGACTCGCGACTGGCCCTGGCTACCGCGGATCCCGGGGCGCTGCGGCGAGCTCGACCTCGAGGCGCGTGACCAGGTCATCGAGGCGCTGGATCACCGCCGCCACCGGTTCCGAACGGGTCAGATCGACCCCGGCAGCCCGCAACTGATCGAGGGGCAGCGAGCTCCCGCCGGCTCGCAGGAGCTCGAGATAGCGATCGACCACCGGCGCCCGCTGTGCGGCAGTCGCCGTTCGCAAATCCAGGGCGATCCGGCTCGATGCGGCAAATGCCGTCGCGTACTGATAGACGTAGTAGGGGCTCTGGAAGAAGTGGGGGATCCGCGCCCAGGTGACGCCGTAAAGCGATTCGATCGACGCAGCATCGCCGTAGAGGCGATCCAGCCGCTCGAGATAGAGCCGATCCAAGATCTGCGCCGTCAGGGGCTGCCCAGCCTCGACCAGCCGGTGGGCGGCGAGCTCGAAATCGGCGAACAGGACCTGAGTGACGAACGTCGCCAGGATCGTGTCGATGGCGTGCTGCAGCAGCTCGATGCGATCGATCGGCTCGGTGGTCACTGCGAGCAGGTGTTCGAGCAGCAGAGCCTCGGCGAGGGTCGAGGCAACCTCGGCGACGAAAATCGAGTAGCGCGCGTAGTGGAACGGCTGGGCCTCGTGAGAGAGCAGCGTGTGCAGGCAGTGGCCCATCTCGTGTGCGGCGGTGAACACGTCGTCCAGGGTCTCGTTGAAGTTCAGCAACACGTACGGGTGAACGCCGTAGACGCCGGCGCAATAAGCACCCGAACGTTTGCCGCGATTCTCGACCACGTCGATCCAGCCACCGGCGAACGCGCGACGCGTCTGCTCCTGGTACGGCTCCCCGAGTGGTGCCACCGAAGCGACGACATGCTCGACGGTTTCGGACCAACTCCAGCGCCGATTGGCCTCGACCAACGATACCGAACCGTCGTACAGGTGGTAGCGCCGCAACCCGAGTGCCTGCTTTCGCAGTCGGCAATAGCGCCGCAGTGGCGCGGTCCCGGCGTAGGTGCTTTCGATCAGCTCCTCCACCACCCGCGTCGGGATGGCATGTGGATCGAGCGCAGCTTCGAGGGTGCTGGCATAGCCGCGTGCCTCGGCCTCGAAACGATCACGCTGGCACACCCCGTAATACAGCGCGGCCCACGTGTTGGCATTGCGCTTCCACGCCTGGTGGAAAGCGCGAAAAACCCGGGCACGGTCGTTCTGTTGGCGGCACGTCGACAGCAGGGCGCGGTAGCGGCCGTAGGTGACCTCGACCTGTTCGCCGGTCGACAAGGTGACCCGTGGGAACTTCATGTCCGAGGTCGACAGCGCCGAGTAGGCGTCGGCCGGTGCCTCGCCGACCGGGCCGGCCAGGGCCAGGATCCTCTCGCCGCTCGCATCGAGCACGTGTTGTTGCTGGCGCCACAGCTCCTCGAGCGCGAACCGGTAACCGGCCAGGCGCTCGTTGTCGGCCAACCAGCCCTCGACCACCGTGCGCTCGAGCTGCAGGAGCTCGGGCCTAAACCAGGCGGTTTCGGTTTGTGAACGAGCCAGCAAAGCCTGCGCTCGCTGCCGCCGAGCCCCCACTTCGTTGTCGCGCTGGTCCTGATCGAAAGTCAGCGAAGGCAGGTACCAGATCCGATACGACAGCTGCCCGAGCTGATCGCCGGCCTCGAGCGCCTCGAGCAGGGCCCCGGGCCCTTGGGCGAGGGTTCCCGCCAGGGCCGAGTAGCGGCCGAGGATCTCCTCGAACTCGGCGCAGGCTCGCTCCCAGGCACGCCAATCGGGGAAGATCTCGGTGAGATCCCAGCGCAGCTCGGCCGGAATCTTCTCCCTGGGGGCCGGTTCCGAGCGCGGGCTGGGCGTCGCCGTCGTCGCTGGTGTGAACATCATGACCATTCCAAATCCTACCATCGGCTCACCCCTCGGCTTTTCGCGCCGCCACGAGGACGGCCTGTGGTGGTGGGATGCCGAACGTCCCCTGGTCGCCCACGACCGCAACCAGGTCCTCGACGTCGTTGCGGCGGCCGAGCGTCGTGCACGCGCCGGCGAGACCCTGTGGGGTTATGTCGCCTACGAGGCAGCGTCCGCCTTCGATCCGGACCTGCTGACGCACCCGCCCCAGCCGGGCGGCCCACCACTCGCCTTCTTCGCCACGCCGACGGCGGGCCGCCGGCTCGAGACCGGGCCATGGCACCTCGGCCGCCTGCGTGCCGAGATCGGGCGGCCCGCCTACGTCGAGGCGATTCGCACGATCCAGGCGCTGATCGCCGCCGGGACGACCTACCAGGTCAACTTCACCCATCGGCTCGAAGCCGCCTTCGGCGGTGACCCGCTCGGGCTCTTCCGCGTCCTGGCAGCGAGCCAGAACGTCCCGGGTCTCGCCATCGATCTCGGTGGCCACGTCATCGCCTCGGCGAGCCCGGAGCTTTTCCTGCGGCGCCACGGCGGACACGTCGAAGCTCGCCCGATGAAGGGAACGGCGCGGCGCGGTCTCGACGCGGCCGACGACCGTCGCCAGGCCGAAGGCCTCCGCAGGTCGCTCAAGGAACGCGCCGAAAACCTCATGATCGTCGACATGGTGCGCAACGACCTCGGCCGGGTCGCCACGACCGGTTCGGTCCAGGTCCCTCGGCTCTTCGATCTCGAGCCCTACCCGACGGTCTGGCAGATGACCTCCCTCGTGACCGCCGAATCGGATGTGGACTTGCTGACGATCCTTCGCGCCACCTTCCCCTGCGCCTCGATCACCGGAGCCCCCAAGGTGCGGACGATGCGGGAGATCCTCAGCCTCGAGCGCTCACCGCGCGGGATCTACACCGGATTGATCGGACGCCTCGGTCCGGGGGCCGACTTCGACTTCGACGTCGCCATCCGCACGGCCTGCATCGATCGCGACCGCGGCCGCCTGGTCTACGGGGTCGGGAGCGGCGTCACCTGGGACTCTCGCCCCTATGCCGAGCACCGGGAATGCCGCGCCAAGGCGCGGATCGTCAGCGTGGTCGGAAATCCGGCGCTCGGCCTGTTCGAGACGATGCGGGTGTGCAGCGGTCGGGCACTCTGGCTCAGCTCTCACCTCAGTCGCCTGGGCAGCTCGGCGCGCGAGCTCGGATTCCTAGTCCCGGCCGATGCCGAGTCGCAGGTCCGCGCCTGGTTGGCCCGGCACCCGGCACGTTCGGGCCGCCTGCGACTGCTGCTCGAACGCCGCGGCCACCTCGAGCTCACAGTGCAACCTCTGCCTTCCAAGCCGGCGCAGGCGGTGCGCCTCGCGCTTGCCGCCACCCCCCTGCCAACCAACACCTGGCAACTCGCTCACAAGACCACGGACCGCTCGACCTACCGACACTTCCTCGACGCCGCCCGGCGCGCCCACCCGGACGCCGAGGACGTCCTGCTGTGGGACGCCTCGTTCGGGATCACCGAAACCACCATCGCAAATGTTGCCTACAGGCTTCACAACCGGTGGTGGACCCCCCCGGCGGCGGGGCTGCTGCTCCCCGGAGTGCTGCGAGGGGAGCTGCTGCGGCGCGGCCGCTTGGTTGAGCGCCCCCTGGCGCTCGACGAGCTCGAGAAGGTCGACGACTTGGTGCTGATCAGCGCCCTGCGCGGCTTGCGGCGAGCGGTCGTCGCCCACGACCCCCCACCGGTTGAGTAGGATCCGCAGTTCGACCTCCTCCCGAACCCCAGCCGGAGCGCTCATGGACACGACCTGGAACACCCGCCGCATTCTCACGGAACTGTGCAGCCCCGAGCTCCGCAGCGAGATCGCCCTCAGCTTCTGGCGCCACGCCACGCCCGAGGCTCGCCGCAACGCGGTGCCACTGCTCGCCAAGGCGATTCGCTTCCGTGACCAGAAGGTCAAGGAAGCTCCGCCGGCCAAGAAGGCCGCGTGGACCGTCTCGCGACTCCACGACCCGGACCTCGCGACCTTGTGGACCGAGGCCCTGGCGGTGTTCCACCTCACCGAACGCCGGCCACTGATGGCTGCCTGCCTCGACGCCTGGGGAGTGCCCCATGAGGACGGCATCGTCGAGGCCGAGGGCTACGCCTTCCCCGAGCCCGCCGCGCTCGCGGCGACCGTCCCGGGGTTGCGCGAGACCTTCAAACCCGCGGACCTGGCGGTCTACTTCGCCACTGCAGGGCTGGTGATGGGGCATGACGACCCCCGATGGCGCGAAGCCACGTGGCCCGCCGTCGACAGCCTGGTCACCGTCTAGGGACCCGGGACCAGGGACCCGGGACCAGGGATCCGGAACGAAACCGGACGACGGGCCCGACCGAGCCCCGTGGGGGCGTGTTGCGCTCCGACCGGTACCCGGTACCTCAGTGGCGGTCCTCAGATGGTTCCGTTCTGGTCTGACCCAGGCGGACCTCGGCGGGCCGCCAACGACCCTACGCCGACTCGGTCTCGAGAAACGCCGCGAGGCGGTCGCGGTCGGCGCCCGAGAGGTCGAGGAACCGCACCGCGAAGCCCTCGGTGCGGTCGAAGCGGGGGTCGGCGTGGCGCACGACCTGGGCAGCGATCTCGATCGGCCCTCCTCCCGGAGCAAACAGGCGCAGCGCCACTTCGCGACCCAGCGGCAACAGCTGCGAGCTTTCGATCAGCGCACCGCTGACCGAGAGATCGACGCTGGTGCACAGCAGCGGCTGCTGCTCCGGCTCCCCTGGATCACAGGCAGCTTGGAGGCGCAACACCAACCGAACGGCAGCCCGCGGCGCAACTCCGAGGATGTTCGAGACCGCGTGTTGGACCAGCAACGGGTCCTCGTCCGGCGAGACCACCTCGTCGATGCCACGTTCAACCAAATACGGCGCGAGCTCGCCCCGTTGTTCGTCCGCGACCGCCACCAACACCCGCGCCTTGCTGCTGGCCGACGGCGGACGCCGAATTCCCAGCAAGAACTCGCGCATCGTGGTGGTGATCAAGGGGTGACTGGTCACCACCACATCGTAGGGTTCCGCGATCAGCCGTTCGAGCGCTCTGGATGCCTGCGGAACCCGCTCCAGCTTCAGATTGCCACGCGCGAGGATCGGCCCGAGCGACGCAAACAACACGTCCGGAATTTCGGTGAGGATGATACGGACTTGCGAGAGGTCCTTCACGGCGCGCCCCTTTGGGTTTCGGCCATTGTACTCCCTGATCGGAAGAAGGGACCGGGGACCAGGGACGGGGGACCGATCTTCATCCCCAGGATGCACCTGGAGGCGCGCATTGGGCCTCCTGCTCAGAGTCCCCCGCGCAGCACTCCCGCCTGTACCCGGTACCTTGCACGTGGTGCACGGAAGGCTCGGCTTTCACCCAACCGAGGCGTACCACGACGGGCACGTCGTGGCCGCCAAGCCGGGAGAACCTCGCTCGGATGCCGACGCCTTGCCACAGTCGCAGGAACCGAGGAGGCCTCCCTCTAGCAGGCTGCTACGAGAAACGCGCTCGACCCGTCTGCGAGCTCACGGACTTGGTGACGCCAGCCACGGGTTCGCCGGCGCTGCACCGCCGATCGGGAACAAGGACTCGAGCACGACGTCGGTGCGGTTGCGCCAGCTGGCGAAATCGGTGCTGTCGAGCACCTCACCACCGCTGACAGGCCAGCCCCGATCTCGCAGCAGTCGATCGAGCTGTTGGGCGGCAGCCTTCATGTCCATCTGCTCATGCGGGCTGCGCAGATCCCACCGCCCCCACTCGAGGTAGATGCGCGGCTTGACGCCGTCGACGGCCGCGGCCTCGACCTCCGCGATCATCGACTCGGTGGCGTAATAGCTCTGGAGTGCGACATTCCCGAACCGAGCCGGGTGCTGCAACGCCAGCAGCAGCGCCTGGTGGCTGCCGAAGCCCATGCCGACGACCGCACCATTCGCCGGCTTGCGGTCGATCCTGAACCGCTCCTCGACCGCCGGAACCACAACCGAAACGAAGGCCTGGTCGAACGCCGGCATCCGTGGCGCTGCCACGAACACCACGATCAGGGGCCGCACCGTCCGCCCAACCACCCGATCGAGGGTGTCGCGCCAGTTGCCGGCCTCGAACGCGTTGCGATCGATCACGTAGGCGACGGGATACGCGGCCGCGGCGGCCGCGTCATAGCCGGGGGGAAGCCACGCCGTCACCCCGGCCGAAAAGGGTTCCCCTTCTTGCCCCTCGGGCCTCGCAATGGCGACCTCGAAGCGTTCGATCGCCCCTCGTGCCGGCGAGCTCGGCAGGGTGTTGCCGGGCCATTCGGGCATCGCAAACCACGACATCTCGAGGCCAATGCCCCGTTGCCAGTTGAGGTCCGGGCCCAAAACCGTCGCCGCAACCCGGCGCGGGTGACTCGGGTCAGGCCGCGGCTCGTTGTCGACGAGGAAGGTGTAGCTCAGGCGCGCGCGGCGATCGATCGTGGTCGACCACCACCACAAGTCGGTTTTGCCCAGCCGGTGCATCGGCTCCTCTCGCCGCATCCCGATCATGTCGCCGGCGATTGCGAGATCGTCACCCGCGCCCCGATACAGAAACGTCACCACATCACCGTCGACCAGCGGCAACTGTTTGCCCGCCATGAACCTCGTCACCGCTGCGGTGGCGTCGGTGCTTTCGGCCACCTCCGCAGCCAGCGCGGCGAGGACCGCGGGGATCTCGAGCGCCGCCGCCGCCGAAGGCGCCGCCGAGCGCACCAACTCGACCCGCGCGATCCCGCCAAGGCTCTTGAGGAACACGCTCGAGCCTGAGATGGCGGGAGGGGCCCACACCAAGTCGTCGAACACCTCCAGCCGAGCCACTTCCGCCCAACCCTCCCGGCTCGCCGGGGCCAGATGCACACTCCCTTCCTTGGTGACGACGACGACATGGTCGCCGACCGCCGTCAGAAAACCATCCCCGGGCTCACGCGAGCGCCAGAGCAAGGATCCGGCAGCCGGATCCAGTGCACTGAGGTACCTCCCGGTGTAGCCCACTACGACATCTCCCACGAGCGCGGGCGGACTGTAGCTGCGGTTCAAACCCCGAATCTCACGCTCGACCGCGGCCTCGAACCCACCTTCGACCTTGGTCACCTTGACCACCATCGAGGCATCGACGCTGTGTTTGAACAGGATGCGGTCGTCACCGAGCACCAACGGCGAGGAGGTGGGAGCTCCCATGGCGCCCTGGCCGCCCCTGTGCTCGAGGCGCCACAACACCGCACCGTCCCCAGGATCGAGCCCGGCGATCGAGTCGCCGCCAATCACGACGACTTGCTCGCGGCCCGCCACGGTTGCCACCATCGGCGATTGCGCGTCGGTCGACTCTTCGAGTTGCTTCCACACCAAGCTGCCATCGCGCCGGTCGAAGGCCGCAACATGCCCCTTGTCGCCGCCAGCCCACAGGACCACCAGGTCACCCACCGCCCGTGGCGAGCTGGCCCAGCCGTAGAACGGCCCTTCGGATTCGAAATCAGCCGCCAATTCGCGACTCCAGGCCACCGCACCGGATTCGAGCTCAGCCGCTACCAGCCGTCCACGGGCGCTCACCATGAAGGCACGGCCGTCGGCGATCAACGGCGTCGCGATCGGACCATCGTGTGAACCGTCGTGGCCGGCGTAGGTCGGCCCGAGGTCGATCCGCCAGCGTTCTGCACCGGTCTCGGCATCGAGGGCCCACAGCAGGTCGACATCACCCTCGCGGGCAGCCGTCACGATCACGCCATCGGCCACCGCCATGCCGGAATAGCCACTGCCGAGCGGGCGCCGCCATCTCTCGGCCAGGCCGAGCGGCTCGCTGCCGGCGGGGAGACCCGCGGTCGCCCAACCATCCCCGCGGGGGCCGCGGAAGGCCGGCCAATCCGCGGCCGCACCGACAGCAATCAGAAACCCCAGCACCACGAATCGGATCGTCACGATAGACCTC
This sequence comes from uncultured Thermoanaerobaculia bacterium, assembly GCA_964599475.1. Taxonomy (GTDB): domain Bacteria; phylum Acidobacteriota; class Thermoanaerobaculia; order Multivoradales; family CAZRFU01; genus CAZRFU01. Next base: position 6,421 of record CAZRFU010000018.1, on the reverse strand, counting down.
CATGAGCGGTCGAGGAGCATCCACCGACCGCACCAACAGCACCGAGCTCAGCGAGCCTTGCGACCAGCGCCGGGCTACCAATTCACTTGGACCTGCGACGCTGCGCATTGTACGCCTGTGCGGCCGAGCTACACCGATCGAATACGCCCTGGCCTACCAGGAGCAGGCCGTGGGTCTGGCCATTCCCAACGTGATGGCCTCGAGCCCAGCGGCCGCTGACGGCCGGTGCCCCGACCCGCGCTCCGGGCATGCGACAATTCAGGAATGCGCACTCTCCCGCTCGGCAACTCGACGCTGACCACCTCGGCCCTCGGCCTCGGCTGCATGGGCATGTCCGACTTCTACGGCATCCCCGACGAGACCGAAGCGCTCGCTACGCTGGAGCGGGCCGTCGAGCTCGGCATCACCCACTTCGACACTGCCGACGTCTACGGCATCGGCAGCAACGAACGGTTGGTCGGGCGCGGTCTCGCGCCCTGGCGATCGCAGGTGCTGATCGCCACCAAGTGTGGCCTGCTGCGCGATCCCGACGGCAGCTGGAAGGGAGTATCCGGCCACCCGGATCACGTTCGCCGCAGCTGCGACGCCTCGCTCGCACGCCTCGGTGTCGACATCATCGACCTGTACTACCTCCACCGCGTCGACCCCGAGGTGCCGATCGAGGACACGGTCGGTGCGATGGCGCAGCTGGTCGAAGCGGGCAAGATCCGCGCACTCGGCCTCTCCGAAGCGGGCCCGGCGACGCTGCGTCGCGCCCACGCCGTGCACCCGATCGCGGCGCTTCAGAGCGAATACTCGCTGTGGACCCGCGATCTCGAAGCCGACATCCTGCCGCTGTGCGCCGAGCTCGGAATCACGTTCGTCCCCTACGCCCCCCTCGGTCGAGGAATGCTGACGGCAACGGTCACTGACCGCGCGGCCATGCCGGACAGCGACTATCGGCACAAGACCCCACGCTTCGAGGCCGAAAACTTCGACGCCAACCGCGCGCTTGCCGGGCGGCTCGCGGCGATGGCTGCGGCGCGTCGGGCAAGCGCCGCCCAGCTGGCTCTCGCCTGGGTGCTCACCGCGCCGCAGCGGGTTCCCGGCCTGTCGCTGGTGCCGATCCCAGGGACCAAACGACGCCGGTGGCTGGAGGAGAACGTCGCAGCCCTCGACGTCATCCTGACGCCAGATGACCTCGTCGCGCTCGACGACCTGTTTCCCCCGACCGGCGTCGCCAGCGGCACGCGATATCCCGCGTTCCGGATGGGCGAGCTCGGGCGCTGATCGTACGATCTATGGCCACCCCGTACTCTTCACGGCCCCCCTGGCCCGGAGCTCGCCGCAGTCGCTCCCGCACGACGACCGGATCGTCGAGCCCGACGGCGGCTTTCCGGCCATCCGCGACCGGGGAAGCCGGTTTCGAGGCGCGGACGCGAACGGCACCGACCTTGCTTCCCCTGATCTGATCGCGCCCGGTGCACGCCCTCGAGGAGTAGCCATGACCGACCAGTCCACCCCAACAACCCCGATCCCGACGCCACCCAAGCGCCGCTACGTACCGGCCGTGGGCCCACGTCTGATGCGCCTGCTCCAGGTGGTCTTCGGGCTGTTTGCGCTGTTGTGCGTCAACTCGGTCTACCTGCTGGCGGTACGGGGACTCGAGAAGGCCACCGGCGCGGTCTACCAGAACTGGTTTTCGCTGCTGATGTTCCTTGGCCACCTGGTGCTCGGCGCAGCGATCGTGGTGCCGGTGATCGTCTTCGGCATCGTCCACATGCGCAACACCCACGATCGGCGCAATCGGCGCGCCGTCAAGGTCGGCTACGCCCTCTTTGCGGTCTCCCTCATCGTGCTGATCAGCGGCATCGTCCTGACCCGCCTCGAAGGCATCATCGTGGTCAAGGATCCGACCACCCGGTCGATCGCCTGGTGGGTCCACGTTCTGACCCCGGTGCTGGCGGCCTGGCTCTTCGTCCTCCATCGCCTCGCGGGCAAGAAGATCCGCTGGAACGTCGGGCTGCGTTGGGCCGCCGTCGCCGGGGTCTTCGCCATCGCGATGCTCGGTCTACACTCCCAGGATCCGCGGCGTTGGAACGTCCAGGGGCCGGAGTCCGGCGAGAAGTACTTCTTCCCGTCTCTCGCCCGCACCTCGACGGGCAACTTCATCCCCGAAACCGTCCTGATGTCGAACGAGTATTGCCTGCGCTGCCACGAGGACAGCTACGCCGGCTGGGAGCACAGCGTCCATCGTTTCTCGAGCTTCAACAATCCGCCCTACCTGGCGAGCGTGCGCGAGACGCGGCAGGTGTCGCTCGCCCGCGACGGGGATCTGCGCGCCGCCCGCTGGTGCGCCGGCTGTCACGACCCCGTCGTCTTCTTCTCGGGGAAGTTCGACGACCCCCACTTCGACGACGTCAACGACCCGACCGGCCAAGCCGGCATCACCTGTGTCGCCTGCCACTCGATCACCAGCGTCGACTCGACCTTGGGCAACGCCAACTACACCATCGAAGAGCCGCTCAACTACCCCTTCGCCTTCTCCGACAACGAACGGCTGCGCTTCGTCTCGGATCAGCTGGTCAAAGCCAAACCCGAGCTCCACCGCAAGACCTACCTCAAGCCCTTCCACAAGACGGCGGAGTTCTGCTCGAGCTGTCACAAGGTGCACCTGCCCCCGGAGCTCAACGACTACAAGTGGCTGCGTGGCCAGAACCACTACGACACCTTCCTGCTCTCGGGGGTCTCGGGCCACGGCGTGGGCAGCTTCTACTACCCGCCCAAGGCCACCAGCAACTGTGCCGAATGCCACATGCCGCTGCAGGACTCGGACAACTTCGGCGCCCGCGACTTCGACGGCGACGGCCAGCTCGAGATCCACGACCACATGTTCCCTGGTGCCAACACCGCGATCGCCAAGCTGGTTGGCCTCCCCGACACCGTCATCGAGCGTCACCGCCAGTTCAACGAAGGAGTAATGCGCCTCGACCTGTTCGCCCTGCGCCGCGGGGGCGAGACCGACGGGGAGCTGCTCGGCCCGCTGCGTCCGGAGCTGCCCACGATCCAACCCGGGGAGCGCTACCTCGTCGAGACCGTGATCCGTACCGTGAAGATGGGCCACCCCTTCACCCAGGGGACGGCTGATTCCAACGAGGTCTGGATCGATGCCGTGGTGCACGACAGCACCGGCCGCGTCATCGGCCGCAGCGGAGGCATGGGCGAGGACGGTCGCATCGATCCGTGGTCTCACTTCGCCAACATCTACATGCTCGATCGCGAAGGTCGCCGCATCGATCGCCGCAACGCCCAGGACATCTTCACCCCGCTCTACAACCACCAGATCCCACCGGGTGCGGCCGACGTGGTCCACCTCGGCCTCGAGGTTCCCGAAGACGTCCAAGGCCCGCTGACCGTCGACGTCAAGCTGCGCTACCGCAAGTTCGACACGACGTACATGAAGATCGTCTACGGCGAGGACTACGTCAACACCTTGCCGATCCTGACCCTCGCGCACGACCGGATCGAGTTGCCGGTGGCGGGAGGCGAGGCCCCGGCCCAGACCTCACCCATCGATCCGTGGCAACGCTGGAACGACTACGGCATCGGGCTGTTGCGCAAGGGCGGCAAGACCAAGGGTGAGCTTGCCGGCGCCGAATACGCCTTCCAGCAAGTCGAGGCGCTGGGTCGGCCCGACGGCCCGATCAATCTGGCGCGGGTCTACCTCGCCCAGGGTACCGTCCAGGATCAGGCGATCGCCGCCCTCGAACGCGCCGCCGCCTTCGACCCGCCGGCCCCGCCATGGCTGGTGGCCTGGTTCAGCGGCTTGGTCGACAAGCAGAACGGCAACCTCGATCGCGCGATCGAGAGCTTCCGTTCGATCGTCACCGCCGATACCGCGGAGTTGCGGGAGCGCGGTTTCGACTTCTCCAAGGACTGGCGCGTGTGGAACGAGCTCGGCCAGACCCTGGTCGAACGCGCCCGCATGGAACGGGGCGACGCGAGACGCGAGGCGCGTGAGGCGCTGCTGCGCGATGCTGCAGCGTGTTTCGAAAAGACCCTCACCCTCGACGCCGAAGACGCCGCCGCCCACTACAACCTCGCCCAAGTCTCGCGCGAGCTCGGTGATGCCGAGAAGGCGGCGTTCCATCTCGAGCGCTACCAAACCTACAAACCCGACGACAACGCTCGCGATCGTGCGATCGCCGTGGCCCGTGCGGCCGATCCCGCCGCCAACCATGCTGCCGAAGCCATCGTGATCTACGATCTCCACCGCGATGGTGCCTTCGAGCTGGGGGACGAGTACCCTCTGCGCGGGGCGGATCGCTTCGAAGTGCAGCCCCTTCCATCTCCCGACCCCACGCTGGTCGCAGCAGGAGGCTGAGCCACCACCAGGCAGCTCGGCCCTCGGAGTTCAGCCTATGTCCGATCGACGGGATCGTCAGACCCCTGAAGAAGAGCTCGTCCCGGCAGACGACACCATCATCGGCGTTGCGGTGCGCCGTTCGCTGATCGCCCTCCTGCTCCTGGCGGTCGTTGGTGGTGCCGCCTGGCTCGTGGCGCGCCTGGGCAACCGGCCGTCGACGGTCGAGTCAGCGCCCACCGTGGCCGCTCCCGCGGCCTTCGAAGAGGTCGCCGTCACGCCGACGATCCCCTTCGCCGACGTGGCCAAGGCCGCGGGCATCGACTTCGCCCACGTCTCCGGCGCTCGCGGCGCCAAACTCCTGCCGGAGTCGATGGGCGGTGGTGTGGCGATCGTCGACGTCGACGGCGACGGGGACCAAGATCTGCTCTTTACCAACGGCGCGGCCTGGCCGGGCGACCCGAAGCCCGCAGCACCCCTGGGGCCGCGCCTCTACCGCAACGACGGCGACTGGCGTTTCGTCGACATCAGCGCCCAGTCCGGCCTGGCAACCAGTGACTACGGCTTTGGGGTGGCGGTCGGCGACCTCGACGCCGACGGCCTCCCCGATCTCTACCTCACCAACCTGGGCCCCGACCGCCTGTATCGCAACCTCGGTGGCGGTCGGTTCGAGGACATCACGGCCTCGGCCGGAGTTGGCGGTGACAAGGAATCCTGGAGTACCGGTGCGACCTTCGCGGACTTCGACCGCGACGGCCACCTCGACCTGTTCGTGCTCGACTACGTGGTGTGGTCGCCGGAGATCGACCGCGCGATCGACTACCGGCTCACCGGCGTCGGCCGTGCCTACGGACCCCCGGCCGACTACGCCGGCACCCAACCCCGGCTCTACTTCGGCCAGGGCGGGGGACGGTTCGAGGATCGCAGCGCCGAGGTGGCGGTCAACAACCCTGCGACCAACGTGCCGGTCGGCAAAGGTCTCGGCATCGCCGTGGTCGATCTCGACCGCGATGGCTGGGTCGACCTGGTCGTCGCCAACGACACCGTCCGCAACTTCGTCTACCACAACCAACAGGGCAAGCTGGTCGAGGTCGGCGAGCTGTGGGGGCTGGCCTACGACCGCAACGGCGCAGCGACCGGTGCAATGGGCATCGACGCCGCCTTCCACCGTGACGACCAAGCCCTCGGGCTCGCCATCGGCAACTTCGCCAACGAGATGAGCTCGCTCTACGTCAGCCAGGACGATCCGACCCTGTTCGCCGACGAAGCGATCGCCGAGGGCATCGGTGCGCCGAGCCGCAACGCGCTGTCCTTCGGCATCTTCTTCGCCGACCTCGATCTCGACGGTCGCCTCGACCTGCTGCAGGCCAACGGCCACCTCGAGACCGACATCGCACGGGTCGACCCGAGCCAGAGCTACGCCCAGGCCGCCCAGCTGTTCTGGAATGCCGGGCCATCGGCACGGCTCGGCTTTGCGTTGCTCGAGCCGGCCCAGGTCGGGGACCTCGGCCGCCCGGTCGTCGGCCGTGGCTCAGCCTTCGGCGACCTCGACGGCGACGGTGATCTCGACGTCGTCATCTGCCAAACCGGCGGTGCCCCGCTGGTTCTGCGCAACGACCAGGATCTCGGGCACACCAGCCTCCGTCTGCGGCTGCTCGACCCGAGCTCGGGCAACCGCGATGCCCTGGGGGGAGTGGTCGAAGTGAAGGTCGGCGAACGCACCATGCGGCGAGTGGTGACTCCAACCCGGTCCTACCTCTCCCAGAGCGAGCTGGTCTTGACCTTCGGACTCGGCCAGGCCACCGCGGTCGACTCGATCACCGTGATCTGGCCCGACGGCGGCCGCCAAGAAGTCGACCCGGCGACGGTACCGGCTGACGGTGGCACGCACGTAGTCAGTCGGAAGTAAGGTATCGGGTGTCGGGTATCGGGTACGGCCGGAGCGCTAGACGGGGATTCTCCGAGCGTTCCCCATGCACCCTTGTGGCGCACCGGCGTCCGGTCTTGTCTGGTCCCGGGTCCCGGGTCGGGACGGCCGGCGACATGGTAGCCACTTTGGACCGGCAACATGGGTAACAG
>CAZRFU010000017.1:56727-76321 GCA_964599475.1 uncultured Thermoanaerobaculia bacterium | reverse complement strand
GGAAGAGCTCTTCGGTGGTCGCTTCGACCTGCATCGCGGTGCAGGCCTCGCCGATCAGCTCGGTGGCCTTGGGGCCGATGATGTGGACCCCGAGAAGCTCGTCGTATTTGGTCTCGCGGACGACCTTGACGAAGCCTTCGGAGGATCCGACGATCGCGGCCTTGGTCAGGGCCGAGAAGGGGAACTTGCCGGTGGCGACGTCGTAGCCACGCTCCTTGGCCTTGGCCTCGGACAAGCCGACCGTGCCGACCTCGGGGCTGCAGTAGGTGCACGACGGAATGCGGTCGTAGTCGATCGCACGAACCATCTTCCCCGCCATGTGCTCGACCGCGAGGATCCCTTCGGCCGAGGCCACGTGGGCCAACCACGGCGTCGGCACGATGTCGCCGATGGCGTAGATGTGCGGCACCGCCGTACGCATCAACGAATCGACCTGCACGAAGCCCCGTTCGACCTGCACGCCCAGCGCCTCGAGGCCGAGGTCGGCGGTCACCGGGGCCCTGCCGACGGCGACCAGCAGCACCTCGGCGGTGAGCTCCTGCGCCTTCCCCTCGACCTCGACGGTCACCACCACCCCGCTGTCCGTCGCCTCGGCTTTGGTCAACTTGGCGCCGGTCAAGGACGTGATCTTGCGCTTGCGGAACGAGCGCGCGAGCTCGGCCGAAATCTCCTCGTCCTCGATCGGCAACAGCCGCGGCAACAACTCGACCAGGGTCACCTTGGTGCCGTAGGAGTTGTAGATCGACGCGAACTCACAGCCCACCGCCCCAGCGCCCAACACGATCATCGACTCGGGCACGCGCTCGAGCTCGAGCACATGGTCGGAGTTGAGGATCCGTGTGCCGTCCGCCTTCGCCACCGGGATGTCGCGCGGCACCGACCCGGTCGCCACCAGAATGTGGGCCGCCGTGAGGGTCTTGGTGCCGCCCTCGCCGGCAATCTCGACGGTGTTGGGGCCCACCATGCGGCCACGCCCCCGGAGACCTTCGACGTGGTTCTTCTTGAACAGGAACTCGATGCCCTTTGCGCCCTTGTCGACGATCTTGCGCTTGCGCGCCATCACCTTGGCGATGTCGAGGCGCGGGTCGGCGACCTCGATGCCGAGCTCCGAGGCGTGCTTGAGCTCATCGAAAATCTCGGCGGTGTGCAACATCGCCTTGGTGGGGATGCACCCTCGGTGCAGGCAGGTGCCGCCGAACTTGGCGTCCTTCTCCACCACAGTGACTTTGAGACCGAGCTGTCCTGCCCGGATCGCGGCGACGTAGCCACCTGGGCCGCTGCCGATGACGATCAGATCGCGGTCGAACGACATGAACCAATACTCCCGACGGCAGCGCCGTCCTAGGACGTGGGCGCGCCGACCACTTCGAAAGGAACCGGCTCGGCGCGGAAGCGGCCAGGACGCGTCTCGACGAGGCGCCCAGCCGGTGTGAGGGGATCGTGCTCGAAGAGGCAGAGCCTGCCCTCCTCGGCCAGCCGCGGCAGCCAGGAAGTCTTGCTCTCCATCGTCGTCACCGGGTAGAGATCGTATGCCATCACCCAGGGGGTCGGCACGTGGCTGGCCATCGGCACCAGATCCGCAAGGTACGCCACCCCACCACCAGACCCCTCGACCAGGACGATCGCCATCCCCGTCGTGTGCCCAGGGGCGCGGACCGCCCGCACCCCCGCAACCGGCTCCGCCGACTCGTCGAACAGCTCGACCTGGCCGGCAACGAACAGCGGTTCCCAGTTGCGCGGCAGGTAGCTCGAGCGTTCGCGTTCGCCCGGATGGCGCGCCGCCTCAACCTCGTCCCGCTGCAACCAGTAGCGCGCGCGCGGAAAGGTCGGCACCGGGCCCGAATCGGTGTCGCGACAGTTCCAGCCGCAGTGGTCGAAGTGTAGGTGCGTGAGAATCACGTGATCGATGTCACCGGGCTCGAGCCCCAACGTTGCCAGCGAATCCAGCAGTGTGGTCCGGTGAAGGTCGATGCCGTGCTGATCGGCAAACCGTGGATCGAGATGGCCACCGAGCCCGGTGTCGACCAACACCACACCCGCGGGGCCGGTGACCAGCAGGCAGTTGGTCGCCATCTGGATGCGGTTGCGATCGTCACAGGGTCGATCGCGATTCCACACCGTCTTGGGAACCACGCCGAACATCGCCCCGCCGTCGAGGCGGAACCATCCGTCGGAGACCAGACGCACATGGAGATCGCCGAGAGCCAACACCCTCCCAGTCTACCAGCGGGATCGCGGGCCAGGCGTTTTTCATCAGCCTGTTAGACTCCGCCCCGATGATCGCCAGGTTCCTGCTGCTGCTGGTACTGCTGCCGACGGCTGCGCCGAGCTGGGGCCAACCTCGCAGCGCCGCCGACTTGTTGCTGCTGGCGCAGGAACGGTACCTGGAAGGTGACCTCGAGGCCTCTTCCGCCCTGTACCGCGCGGCCGCCGCCGCCGAGGAGGAATCTGCAGTGGCCGCGGGGCATCTCGTCACCGCAGCGTGGCTGGAGTTCCAGCGCGGAGAGGGCGTGCGTGCCGGAGGGTTGATCGATGAGGCGCTGGAGCGCGACCCCGAGCACCAGTTCGCAGCGGAGCAGTATGTGCAGGGGTTCGTCGATCTGTTTCAGTTCCGGCGTGGCCAGCGACGAGCCGCACAGCTCGAGCGCTCCCGCGAGAAGGTCAGAGCCGGGATCGCGGCGTTGGCCGGCCGAGACTTCGACGCGGCCCGAGCCGCCCTCCTCGACGCCTTGGCGATCACCCCGGACGACCCTTCGGCGATGTTCAACCTGGCGCTGGTGGAGATCGAACGCGGCGACACGACCGCCGCGATCGCCGGCTTCGAACGGATCCTCAGCCTGGCGGCTACTCGTCCCGGCTTCGTCAGTGACGAGTTGCGCGCGCGGACCCACTCGAGCCTAGCCAACGCCTACTTCCGCACCGCCGCCTACGAGGACTGCGAAACCGCTGCGCGAGCGGCCCTGGCCCTCGATCCGCAGCTCCCGACGGCCTGGGAGTTGCTCGGCCTCGTCCAACGCCGATCAGGACGCCTCGGCGAAGCCGCCGAGTCCTTCCGGCGGGCCCTCGCCCTGAATCCCAACGAGGCTCGTATCGTCTCCAACCTCGCCACCGTCGCCATCGCCCAACAGCAGTGGCTCGAGGCAGTTGCGCTGTTGAGTGAGGCCACTCGCCAACACCCGGCCGATCCGACCCTCTGGCTCAATCTCGGCCTGGCCCAGCGCGGCATGTCCAACCTCGACGGCGCCGCCGTCTCGCTCCAGCGCGCGCTCGCAATCGGAACTGGAGATCCCTCCCTTCAGGGGCGGGCCGCCGCCGGCCTTGCCCTGGTCGAGCTCGATCGCGGCCGACCGCGGGAAGCCGAGGGCGTGGCCCGCGAAGCCGTTCGGCTCGACGGCACCAACGTCGACGCCCGCCTTGCCCTCGGCACCGCGTTGTTGCGATCCGGCCGGCCGACGGACGCGGTCGCCAGCTACCAGCAGGCTGTGACACTCGATCCGGCGCGACCGGACACCCATGCCCAACTGGGAGTCGCGTTGGCCGCAGCGGGACGGCGGAACGAGGCTGCCGACGCCTTCCGACGGGTGCTCGAGCTCCGTCCCGGTGACGTCGACGCCCGCGCCAACCTCGATGCCGTCCTCGGTGGGCGGCCCCTGTCCTTCCAAGCGCCACCCCGCCAGGCACCCAGCGCGCCCGCGGAGCAGCGCCAGTCCGGCCTGACGTTCGAGAGCATCGACTACTTGAAGGGCGCGCTGGTCAAAGATGTCGCCGTCGGCTCCTCCGCCGATCGAGCCGGCGTCAAACGCGGAGACCTGATCGTCGCCGCGGACGCCAAACCAATCGACAAGCCCGCCGATCTCGAGCGAGCGGTCGCCCTCGCGATACCCGGTCTGCCAATCGTTCTCGACCTCGTGCGCGACGGCGTTCGGCGGCAAACCTCGCTGGTGTTCTGAGCAGTTCCCGACACACCCCTCCGTGGTGCACCCCCGGAGGATGAAAATCAAGCCCGCCGTCCGGTCTTCGTTCCGGCCTGGTCCCGGGTCCCTGGTCCCGGGTCCCCATCTTCTGAACAGAACTGGGTAGAATCGGCCCGCCCCGCTCGCACTGTTCGCGCATTCGTCTCCCGCCGCGGAGATTGGGAGCACTCGTTCATGAGAGACAAGTTCAGCAGCCTGGGATTCATCGTGGCCGCGGCCGGTTCGGCCATCGGTCTCGGCAACATTTGGAAGTTCCCCTACATCACCTACGCCAACGATGGCGGCAGCTTCGTCTTGATCTACCTCATCGCGATCTCGCTGATCGGACTCCCGATCATGCTCGCCGAGATCCTCATCGGCCGGCACACGCAGCAGAGCCCCGTAACCGCATTCCTCGGCTTCGCCAAGGAGGTGGCCGGGGGCAAGGTGTGGTCGGCGGTCGGCTACCTCGGCGTCGCCGCGGGTTTGGTGATTCTCTCCTACTACTCCGTCGTTGCCGGCTGGACGGTCTACTACTTCGGCAAGTGCGTGTCGTGGTCGGTCGGCGGATTCGATGACGCCATCGCCGCCAATCTCGGCACCGACTTCGGCGCCTTCCTGGCCAACGGCCCCCAGCAGATCACGTTCCACGCGATCTTCATGGGGCTGACCGTCGCCATCGTCGCACTCGGCATCAAGGGCGGAATCGAACGGGTCACCAAGCTGCTCCTGCCGGTTCTCGTGGTGATCCTCGGACTGCTCTGTCTTGCCTCGGTGATGAACCCGGGTTTCGGAGAGGCGATTCGCTTCCTGTTCCACGTCGGCCCGATCACGACCGAGGCCATTCTCGAGGCCGTAGGCCACTCCTTCTTCACCCTTTCCCTCGGCATGGGAGCCCTGATCACCTACGGCTCCTATCTGGATCGCAAGCAGTCGATTCCCAAAGACGCCCTGATGATCAGCCTGCTCGACACGATCATCGCGCTGATGGCCTGTGTGGTCATGTTCTCGATCATCTTCAGCGTCCCGGCGGCCGAGCGGGCCACGACCTTCACCAAGAGCGCGACGATCCTCTTCACGACGCTGCCGCGGATGTTCTACAGCCTCCCGGGAGGCGCCGTGATCGCGCCGGTCTTCTACCTCCTGGTGGCCTTCGCCGCTTTGACTTCGACCATCTCCCTGCTGGAGGTGGTCGCCTCGTTCCTGATCGACAAGCTCCGGCTGGCCCGCCGCAAGGCCGCTCTGGTGGCCGGCGCCGTGATCTTCGCCGGTGGCATGCTGGTGGCACTGTCTCTCGGAGCCAATCACGCGTTGAGCACCTGGGCGCCGTTCGGCCCCCGCGACGCCGGTGTCTTCGGGGTGCTGGACTACTTTGCATCGAACTGGATGCTGCCGGTCGGCGGCCTGATGATCGCGATCTTCGTGGGCTGGTTCCTGGACTCCAGGCTGACTCGCGACGAGCTCGAGGCCGGCCACGGGCCAATTCGTTGGCACGGCGCCTGGCGCTTCCTGTTGCGATTCGTCTGCCCGATCGCCATCGGCTGGATCATCCTGGCCGTGATCGGCGGCCGGGCCTTCAACTAGCAGTTCGTCATGCACCCTTAGTGGTCCACCCCGGGGGAGGACAACGGAGCCGCTCGTACACCACCTACGAGGTACCGGGTACCCGCCTATCGAATCACCCGGCCGTCGACCTCGACCGACTCGACCCACATCAGCTCACAGGCGCCGGCGCCGTCGTCCGTGCGCACCAACGATGTGCTCCAGGTGAAGCCGTCTTCGGCCTTGGCGTCGACCAGCAGGCCTTCGAGCCGTGCGAGGTCTCCGCGATCGAGTGACGCGATCGCTCGCCGCACCTTCCCGGTGGCGGGGATGGTGTGGGTGTTGGCGACGTGGGCGACGATCTCCGCGACATCGAGCGACATGTCCTTCGTCTGCCAGTGGACGAACCGGCCCATCTGCTGGAAGGAAAGACGGTCGGCGTAGTCCGGCACCGGCCCCCAGGCCAGGGCCACGTCGTAGGGTGAGAGGAAGGCCGACGAATCGAGCCGGTAGCGCTCGACGCCGACGACCCGGGCCGTGATTGCATAGGCTGCTCGGGGAATCAGGGTGACCGTGCCGCGTCTCGTCTGGAGCGAAAACGCTTCGCGGTCCGTTGGTTCCTGAGTGGGACTCTCTCTCCAATCGAGGAAGGGCCGCTGACTCGGCTCGCCTCGAGGTCGGCATTGGCCGACGAACGTCACCGCCAGCAGCACCAGCAGTACCGCAGCGACGACCCGATTCACAACACCGACCTCCCGCAGCCCTCAGCCAACGCGGCGCTGAACCAGAGCGGGCACTGCCGCCTCGTCAGCGACCACGAACAGCCGCGCCAGGTCCCGCGCGAGCTCGGCAGCCGGTGGGATCGAGGTGTAGAGACAGCCCAAGGTGTCGCCCTCGCGCACGGCATCACCGACCCGGGCCAGCCGGCGCCACGCGACTCCAGGATCGAGCCGCCCGCCTCCCCCGCCGGCGGCCCGGAGCGCCAAACCGAGCCTCTTGGTTTCGACCCGAGCCAGGAACCCCGTCCTGGGAGCCACCACCCGCGTCTCGATGGAACTCACTGCCGGCTGCGTAGTCGCCACAGCGTTCCAGTCGCCCCCACGATCAGTTACCCAGCCCCGAAAGCGTTCGAGCGCCTCGCCGCTCGCGATGACTCGTTCGAAGTCTCCACGGCCCAGCTCCCGACCGGCGAGACGGGCGAGCTCCTCACACAGCAGCAGGGTCACCTCGAGGGAATCGCCCTGCATCCGCCCGGCGAGCAACTCGATCGACTCCCAAACCTCGGCGCGATCCCCCGACCACTCCCCCAACGGCTGGTTCATGTCGGTGAGCAGAGCGGAGGCGTTGATCCCGAGACTCCGGCAGGTCGTGACCAGTCCACGAGCCAGGGTCTCGGCCTCTTCCGGAGATTCCAGGAAGGCCCCATTGCCGACCTTGACGTCGAAGACGAGGTTGGCGGCGCCGAGTGCGAGCTTCTTCGAGCAGATGCTCGCCGTGATCAGCTGCCGCGACTCGACCGTACCGGTGAGGCTGCGCAGCGCGTAGAGGCGCTTATCCGCCGGCGCAATCGCCGCGGTGGACATGCCGATGGCAAAGCCCCAGCGCTCGATCGAAGCGATGCAGCCGGCCCGATCGAGGGCAATGTCGATTCCGGGAATGGTCTCGAGCTTGTCGGCGGTACCTCCGGTGTGCCCGAGCGCGCGCCCGGTCAACATCGCCACGGGAACGCCACACGCCGCCAAAATCGGCGACAGAACCAGCGACAACTTGTCACCGACGCCGCCGGTCGAGTGCTTGTCACAGACGCCGGGGATCTCCTCGGACAGCCGCCAGCACTCGCCGGAATCGCGCATGCCGAGCGTCAGCGCAGCGGTCTCGTCGTCGTCGAGCCCCCGAATGGCAGCCGCCATGAGGAAGGCAGCGAGCTCGACATCGCTCCACGAGCCCGAAGCGGCGCCGGACACGACCTCGGCGATCGTGTCCGCCGTCAGCGCCTCGCCCCGGCGCTTGCGGTCCAGAACCTCGTACGCGATCACCGCGACCGGATCAGGCCGCAGCGGGCGGGTTGAGCACGTTCAAGCGCTGCCGAGCAGACTGAACCCAGGCGGATTCCGGGAACTCGTCCACCACCCGCTGGTACGACGCTCGCGCGTCCTCACCGCGGTCCAGGCTCTCGTAGGTCGTGGCCAGCTCGAAGAGCACCACATCGGCCGGCAGTTCGCTCTTGCCGCCCGGGGCAGCCGCCTTCTCGAGATAGGCCAACGCCGCTTCGGCCTTGCCCTCGGCGCGATCGAGCCGCAGTAGCGCAACCCGCACCGACGGCACCAGCAGGTCGCCGTCGGCCTTGGCGACGAAACGCTCCCAGTGAGTGCGAGCCGTGGCGAGATCGCCGGCATCGGCTGCGAGCCGGCCGAGGTAGACATCGGCAACCCGACCGGCGTCGGTACCGCCGAACTCTGCGATCACCTGCTCGAGTTTTGCCTTGGCCGCGGCAGCACGGGCCGCCTCGTCGGCAAAGGACGGGTCCTTCGGATCATCGGGCTTGGCCTCGGCGCCCACATCGACGATCGCTGCGTCGAGGGTGTCGAGGGCGCCTGCCATGGCGGTCGCGGCCTTTGCCTCACGACCGCGATCCCACGCTCCGTACCCCACCCACAGCACCGCGGCGGCGACGATGCCTGCTGCGATCCCGAGGATGGTCTTCAGGTGCTCGTGGATCCACTCGGCGCCGGTGTCGACGGCCTCCTGGAACTGATCGGGCTGCTTCAACTCCTTACGGTCGAGGCGCTCTGGATTGGTCATGCTGCTTATTTTCCGCGGTTGGGTTGTCGGATGGAGTCCGGGCGGCAGCCCGAGGTGGTGCGGCTGGGAGGATTCGAACCCCCGACCGTGAGCTTAGGATGCTCCCGCTCTGTCCAGCTGAGCTACAGCCGCTCGAACGCAGCATTATACCGAGGTATCGGGTATCGGGTATCGGCGGGTGGCTGAGATCCGGGATCGGGTCCTGGCTCGAAGAGGCTCGTGGGCTGCCCCCCTTTGCCTAACAGCCCGTGGAAAACTCGGCCGCGTCGCGCGCCAGGGATCTATGGCACCGCATCGCCTTACTCGCCGCGCCTCACATTCCGGCCCACGGCGCTCGCAACGCGGCCGGCGGAAGTATTTCCACGGGCTGCTAACGCCCAAAGGCCCGCTTCATCCACTTTCCCTTCGCCCCCTTCATCATCTTCTGCATCATCTGGTACTGCTTCAAGAGCTGGTTGACGTCCTGCACCTGCCGGCCAGCTCCTTTGGCGATGCGCCGCTTGCGCGAGGCGTCGATCAGGCGCGGATGACGGCGCTCGCGAGGCGTCATCGAGTCGATGATCGACTCGATCACCCTCAGCTGGGAGTCGTCGACGCCTCCGGCGTCGAGCCCCTTGAGCGGACCAACCTTCGGCAACAGCTCGAGGATCGACGACAGCGGCCCGAGCTTGCGCAGTTGTCGGAGCTGGTCGCGCAAATCCTCGAGAGTCAGCTCGTTGCGCACCATGCGTTCGGCCAGCCGCTTCGACTCCTCGACATCGAGGCCCTGCTCTGCCTTCTCGATCAGGGACAACACGTCACCCATGCCGAGGATGCGCGACGCCATGCGATCCGGCCGGAACGGCTCGAGGTCCTCCGACTTCTCCCCCATACCGAGGAAGCGGATCGGCACCTTGGTCACCGTGCGAATCGACAGCGCGGCACCGCCGCGCGAGTCACCGTCGAGTTTGGTCAGGATGATGCCGGTGAGCGGCAGGGCATCGCCGAACGCACCTGCCGACCTGACCGCGTCCTGACCGGTCATCGAGTCCGCGACGAAGAGAATTTCGGTTGGTTGCACCAGCTCGACCAAACGCCGCAGCTCGGCCATCAGTGCCTCGTCGATGTGGAGGCGACCGGCAGTGTCGAACACGATCACATCGTGCCCACGGGTCGCCGCAACCTGCCGCGCGCGCTTCGCCAGGTCGAGGACCCCTTCGCCTGGATCCGGCCGCAACACCGCCACCCCTACGGCAGCACCGACCTTCTCGAGCTGATCGACCGCCGCAGCCCGCTGGAGATCACCCGCTACCAGCAGGGGATGCCGGCCCATCCCACGAAGCCTCTTGGACAGCTTGCCGCAGGTCGTGGTCTTGCCGGACCCCTGCAAGCCGCACAACAGGATCACCGCCGGCCGAGGCTCCAGCTTGAGCTCGGCGCCCGGCTCCCCCAGCAGCTCGACCAGCTCGTCGCGGACGATCTTGATGACCTGCTGGGCGGGCGTCAGGCTTGCCAACACCTGCTCGCCGATCGCCCGCTCGCGGATGCGCTCGACGAAGGGTTTGACCACCCGGATGTGGACGTCCGCCTCGAGCAGCGCCAAGCGGATCTGTCGCAGCGCCGAGTCGAGCGTTTCGGCCGTGACTCGGCCTTCGCCCTTGAGGCGCCGAAAAACGTCTTGGAGTTTGCCCTGAAGTCCGTCGAACATCTGTTTCCTCGCAGCGCCGCCCGGCGCGATCGAGGGTGAAGCCTAACAAAGGTGCCGGGTGCTGGGTGTCGGGTATCGGGTGTCGGCGATTCGGGTAGAGGGCTCCCGACAACATGGGGGAACGAGAGGCAGGCGGCAGTTGGACACCAAAGAAAAAAGGCGGGCCCGAAGACCCGCCTTCCCGAGAACGATCGAGCTCGGCTCAGACGCCGGGATTCTCGGCAGGAGCTGCCTCACCCTCGGCGGGAGCCGCCTCACCCTCGGCCGGCGCAGCCTCACCCTCGGCCGGGGCAGCTTCACCCTCAGCAGCCGGAGCCTCGGCGGCCGGAGCCTCGGCAGCTGGAGCCTCGACGGCCGGCGCCGGTTCCGGAGCCGGGGCCGGGGCTTCCTGCTTCGGAGCGCAGGCGACCAGGGAAAGAACGGCGATCGAAGCGATGAGCAGTGCAATCTTCTTCATGGTGAGTTCCTCCATCGGGACAACAAGTGCGTCTGCGCCGAGGATTCGACGCCGACCAACCGGTCACATGAGTGCGAACGTCCTAATCCTAGTGCATCGAGGGAGCATGTCAAGCGACACCGCGATCCCTGCGACCGTTCTCGATCCGCCGAGCCAGCAGTGCGGCCAGCAACGTTATGGAGATCAGGGCCGTTGCCACCGCGCCGATGATGGCCACGTAGCCGATCGTGCGGAGGCCGGGGTACCGCGACAGCGAGATCGAGCCGAAGCCGACGGTGGTCGACAGCGCTGCCATGACGACCGCCTTCCCGGTTTCGATCAGGCCGTCGATGACCTCCTCGGGAGGCCGGCCTTCGAGCTCACGGTACCGATGGACCATGTGAACGCCGTAATCGACGCCGATGCCGATGACCATCGTGGTGACGAAGACGTTCATGAAGTTCATGTCGATTCCAAGCGCCACCATCGCCCCCAACATCCACACGATGCCGACACACAACGGTGCCAGGGACAACAGTGCGTCGCTCAGCCGTCGGTAGTCCCACCACAGGATCAAGGCCACCAGGAGGAACCCGAGGACTGCGGCGATCACGGCATCGCGCCGGACCCGGTGACGCAGCGCCGAGCTCACCACGTTGACGCCGGTCAGCTCGACCTGGGGCCCCAGCGCTTCGGCAACCTCGAGCAGGGCCGGCGGCGCATCACGTTTCCAGCGCACCGGTGGCGGGTAGAGCTTGACTACGCCGATCCAACGCCCATCCTCGGTTTGGCGCAGGTACCGCTCCAGCAGCCGCTCCGCCTGGGCGGACTCGGCGAAGTCCTGCGCCCGGATCGGTGCGTCGACGGAGAGGGTCTGTTCGAGCAGTGCAAGGCCTTCGGCGAAGGCTTCTGGCCGCAGGCCGGCGGCGACGATCGCCTGTTCGTAGCGCGCTCGCACCGTTGCTCCCAGCTCCGGCCCACCTTGCGCCGCCCGCCACTCGAGCGCCTCGGCCTGGCGTTCCGGCGCCGGAATCATCGAGGTGATCGCCTCGTACCCGTCGAGGGATTCGGAGCCGACCAAGGGATCGAGGGCCACGACCGCACGTTGGGCGAGGGAGATGACCTCCTCGGGAGTCTCGCCCCGCAGGACCAGGCTCATGTACTCGAAACCACTGCCGAAGTGGCGACTCACCTCTTCGAGGACGTTGATCCCGCGATTCTGCGGGGAACGCATCGATTGGATGTTGTCCTCGAACTCGAGCTGTGTTGCCGCCGCACCGGCCACGATGGTGATCACCGTCCCGACGACGACCGTCGTGCGGGGCCGGGCCAGCGCCCCACGCATCAACCAGTCGGCTCCGAATCCGTGCAGGAAGTGCCGCGGCGAGGACTCGCGCTTGCGGTGATGGGCCTCACGCCAACCGAGCATCGCCGGAAGCAGTGCCAACACCGCGAGCATGCACAGCAAAATCCCCGTGCCGGTGAGGATGCCCATTTCGCGCAAGCCGGTGAACTGGGTGAAGGTGAAGGCGTAGAAGGTCGCTGCACTGGTCACGCCGCCGACGACCACGGCCTTGCCCGACGACCCCATCATGCGGGCGATCGCGTCCTCGTGGCTGGTGCCGGCGCGCCGCTCCTCGACATACCGCGCGTAGGAAATGATCACGAAGTCGATGCCGAGCCCCACCAGCAGGGCGGCCACGCCGCTCGTCGCCGAGGACAGCTGCCCGAGGGTCACGGCAGCGAAGCCGAACGCCAGCGCCAGACCACTGGCCAAAGGCAGCAGGGCAAAGAACACCGGCGACAGGCGTCGGAAGGCGAAGACGAACAGCCCGAGCACGATGACGGTCGAGCTGACGGCGTTGACGATCACGTCCCCGCGGATCAGCGAGGCATCGTCGAGCGCCGTCAGGTAGCCACCACCCAGTACCACCTCCGGCGCGGCCTCCCCTTCTTCCCCCGCCATCGACGGCCATTCCAGAGTGACCTCCGCAATCGCCGCCTCGATCTCGGCCACCAACTCGCCGGTGAAGGTGATGTCCTGTGCCGGCCGGTTGGGTTTGGCCAGCAGCAGCAGGAGACGATGATCCTGGCTGAGGAAATAGCCGGAGCTGACGTCTACCGACAGCTGCCCGGTCGAGCGGCCGATTCGTTGCAGAAAGATCTCGCCGAGACCGAGCGGATC
This sequence comes from uncultured Thermoanaerobaculia bacterium, assembly GCA_964599475.1. Classification (GTDB taxonomy): domain Bacteria; phylum Acidobacteriota; class Thermoanaerobaculia; order Multivoradales; family CAZRFU01; genus CAZRFU01. Next base: position 63,716 of record CAZRFU010000017.1, on the reverse strand, counting down.
GAGAGTGACCAGCTGCTTGAGGGCCAAACCCTGCGGAGCCGTGATCAGGCGCTTGAGCTCCTCTGCCCGGATGCGTGCGCCTTCTTCACTCAGCCTCGACTCGATCTGCGTGAGACCGTCGCGATCGAGAAACAGCAGCGACTTCGGCAGAAACTTCGACAGCAGCTCCTCCGGATCACCGATCCTGCCATCGACGTACTCGAAGTGAGGCATCACCTCGAGCTTGGAGGCCAGACGGTCCGCGAAGGCTTCATACCCCTCGAGGTTTGCCGCCTCCGGAATCCGCACCACCACCAGCATCACGTCGATGCTGCCGAAGGTCTCGAGGGTCTCGCGGAAGGTGGAGACCACCGGATCGTGACGTGGAAGGAGGTTGAGGACGTCGGTTTCGAAGTGCAGCCTCGAGGTTGCCACAGCGGACAGCGCCACGGTGACCCCGAAGATCGCGAAGACCACGCCCCACCGCCGGCCCGCAAGCTGGCCGAAGCGCTGAAGAATCGACTGCATACCCTAGCTCCGGACGGCGGCTCCTGCCAGCAGCACCCGTCGATGTGAAATGAAGTACTCGGCTGCAGACCACAGGCTCGTGAGCAGAGCCACCCACAGGCAGATCGGCGTCAGCAGGCGCAGATCGCCGAGCTGCGTGTGCAGGATCAACAGGGAGATCGCCACGATCTGCGCGCCGGTCTTGATCTTGCCAGACAGGCTCGCTGCGATGATTTCGCCTTCGGCGGCGGCAAAGCTGCGCAGGGCGCCGACCGCAAACTCCCGTGCGATGATGACCACGACCATCCACGCCGGCGCCACGCCGGTCTCGACCAGGGAGATGAAGGCTGCCGAGGTCAGAATCTTGTCTGCGGCCGGGTCCAGCAACTTGCCCAGGCGCGTGACCAATCCGAACCGCCTCGCCACCCAACCGTCGAGGAAGTCGGTCAGCGCGGCAAGCAGGAATACAGCCAACCCCGCGACCTCCTTGCCGTCGAACTTGGTCAACAGGATGACCACCAGCAACGGAACGAGCAGGATCCTGAAGATGGTGAGCCCGTTGGGCAGATACCTCAGCATCGGCACATTCTCGAAGCCCCTCGGCACTCAGCGAGTCACGACCATCGTCGGGCTGGGTTGGCGGCGAATGATCTTGGGCTTGGGCACCACCACCGTCCTCGGGGAGCTCGACTGGAGGGAAGCCGGCACATCGGCTCGGATCGTCGCGACCGCATCGACCAGGCCGGCGGACGGGGTGAAGCTCAGGACTTCGAGCGAGCCGCCGCTGAAGCGACCGTGATTGAGCAGGCCGAGAACCTTGCCGACGTAGTCGCGAGTCTCCCGATACGGCGGCACTCCCCGGTGGCGCTGAACCGCATTCGGTCCGGCGTTGTAGGCCGCCAGCGCCAGGTCGAGGCTGCCGAAGGCATCCAGCATTGAGCGCAGGTACCTGGTGCCGCCGCCGACGTTCTCCTCGGGGTCGAAGGGATTCTTCACGCCGAGCTCGCGGGCGGTTTGTGGCATCAGCTGCATCAAGCCCTGAGCTCCTTTGCGAGAGACTGCGCGCGCGTTGTACCCCGACTCGACCTGGATGACCGCCTCGACCAGGCGCGGATCGAGGCTGGTGGCGTCGGCGTGACGTTGGATCACCGGGTCGAGGTGCGCCGGAGGTGGCCGCTTGACCATGGTTCGCGGCGACACCGACCCACCGTCGTTGGTGATCGTGCGGCTGCCGTCAGCCTGCACGACGATCCGCACCGCCGCTGGCGCCGGGCTGCCGGCCAACACGATGCCGACGACCAGAGCCCCGGCCCACACGGTAGATCTGGCAGCCATGCGCTCCATAAGGCCTCTGAATATACCCCGGCTCAGGCCCCGGTTCAAAGACCCAGCGCTGCGGCTACCAGCTTCGGTGCGCGTTCGAGGGCTTCGCCGAGCAGCTCCGGCGACTTGCCGCCCGCCTGGGCGAAGTCCGGTCGCCCCCCCCCGCCGCCGCCGACGATTGCGGCAAGCTCCTTGACCAGATTACCGGCATGCAGCTTCGAGACGGCATCGGGGTGCACCGACACCAAGATCGTCGCCTTTCCCTCGGAGCGCGCTCCGAGCACGGCCAGGCCGGGCTTCGGCAGTCGATCGCGCAGGGTGTCCGCGAGCTCACGCAGCTCCTGGGGCGGAGCCTCGGGCACCTCACGGACCACCACCGCGAAACCTCCCACCTCATGCTCGTCGACCGCACCGCCGGCCCCGCTCAGTGCCTCCCGGCGCAGACGGGCGATCTCGCGCTCGAGATCCTTGAGCTTCGCCTTGAGCGTCCGAGCCTCCTCGACCACTCGATCCCCAGCCACGCCCAGCTCGCCGGCCACCGCCTGCACCCGGGATTCGAGTGCCCGCACTTCGGCAAGCGCCGCCGCGGCGGTTGTCGCCTCGAGGCGGCGCACTCCCGAGGCAACGCCCTTGTCCGACCCGAGCCGGAACAGCCCGATGGCACCGGTGTTGAGTACGTGGCAGCCGCCGCAGAGCTCGAGCGAGAAGCCCGGCACCGCGACGGTTCTCACCCGCTCGCCGTACTTCTCACCGAACAATGCCATCGCCCCGGACGCGAGAGCCTCCTTCTGCGACGTCCAGCGCGTGGCGACCGGGGTTGCCTTGCGGATCTCGTGGTTCACCAGCTCTTCGACCCGGTGCTGCTCGCCCTCGGTCAGGGGTCGCGCGAAGGTGAAGTCGAAGCGCAGCCGCTCGGGGTGCACCAATGATCCAGCCTGGCGCACACCATCGCCCAATACCAAGCGCAGTGCCGCGTGGAGGAGATGGGTGGCGGTGTGGTTGGCCTCGGTCGCTGCCCGCCGCTTCGAATCGACCTTCAGCGTTGCGACCTCGCCGACGATCAATCGGCCCTCCGTGACATCGACGGTGTGCAGGAAGACGCCTGAAGGGTCCTTCTGGACGTCGATGATCCGCGCCTTCCCGTGCGCGGTGGCGAGATTCCCGGTATCGGCGACCTGTCCGCCCGATTCGGCGTAGAAGACACTGCGATCCAGCACGACGATGCCGTGGGCCGGAGCGGTGAGATGCTCCACCGGCGCTGCCACCCCCAGGTCGTCGAGGTGCACCAGCCGCGAAAGCGTGCCGGCCCCTTCGAGCTCGTCGTAGCCGTCGAAGCTGGTCGGCGGCGGAGCGCCGCCGGCGAGAATGGCGGCGCGAGCAGCCTGGAGGCGTTGCTGGCGTTCGGCGGTGGCGGCTCGGGAGCGCTCCCGTTGCGACTCGAGCGCGGCCTCGAACCCGCCCTCGTCGAGCCTGGTGCGTTCCTCCTCGGCGATCTCGCGAATCAAGTCGATCGGCAGGCCGTGGGTGTCGTAGAGACGAAACACGGTGGCTCCGTCGAGGCAGCTCGATCCGCCCCGCCGAGCACCCTCGATCGCCTCCTGGACCTGTTTGGCTCCGGCCGCCACGGTGTGCAGGAACCTCTCCTCCTCTGCCAGCAATGTTCCGAGCGAGGCCTCACGCGTGGCCTCGAGCTCAGGGAAGAGCCGCTTGCCCATCACCTCGCCAAGCACCGGCAGGAGGCGATGCAGGAACGGCTCTTCGAAGCCAATACGCATGCCATGGCGGATGGCGCGCCGCAGCAGCCGCCGCAAGACGTAGCCTCGTCCATCGTTCGCAGGAACCACTCCATCGGCGAGCAGGAATCCACCGGCACGCAGGTGATCGGCGACCACCCGCAGTGAGGTGTCGGCCTCGGCGTCGTCGCCGTAGCGCCGCCCGACGAGAGCCGCAGCGGCGTCGATCAGGGGCCGAAACAGGTCGGTGTCGTAGTTCGACGACACGCCCTGCAGTACCGACGTGACCCGCTCGAGCCCGGCTCCGGTATCGATCGAGGGGTTCGGCAAGCGGAGCATCGAGCCATCGGCCCGACGTTCGTACTGCATGAACACCAGGTTCCAGATCTCGAGGTAACGGCCGCTGTCTGTGCCTTGGTCCCACGAGACTTTTGGAAGGTCCGGGCGGATGTCGACGAAGATCTCGCTGCAGGGCCCGCAGGGGCCGGTCTCACCCATCGCCCAGAAGTTGTCGGCGGCCCCACAGCGCAGGATGCGCTCTGGCGGCAGCGTCGAGATCGAGCGCCAGAGCCCCTCGGCCTCGTCGTCCTCTTCGAACACCGTCGCGGTCAGGTGCTCGACCGGCAACCCCCACACCTTGGTCACCAGCTCCCACGCCATCTCGATGGCGTCGGCTTTGAAGTAGTCGCCGAACGAGAAGTTGCCCAGCATCTCGAAGAAGGTATGGTGACGGGGGCTCGGCCCGACGTTCTCGAGGTCGTTGTGTTTGCCGGATACGCGCAGGCACTTCTGCACCGACACGGCGCGCGGAGAAGGTGGCGTCTCGACGCCGAGGAAGTAGTCCTTGAACTGCACCATGCCGGCGTTGGTGAACAGCAAGGTGGCGTCGCCATGGGGGACCAGGGGCGAGCTCGGCACGACTCGGTGCCCACGTTCGGCAAAGAAGTCCAGGAAGCTGTCGCGGATCTCGTTGCTGGTTCGGCCCATCTTTGGTCTGATGTCGGTGCTCATGTTCCCATCCGGCTGCGGTGCACACCACCGTCGTGGTGTAACTCGAGTAGTGACTGCGACGGGAGCCGGCTCTCCACGCCGACCCTCGAAGGTGCATGAACCGTTGAGCTTAGCACGGCTGCATGCGCCCTGACGCACTGCGGCATGGCGGCCGCTGGTCGGCCGATCCGAGCGCCGGGCCCTTACCCAGCATCGGCGGCCGGGTAGACTCGCTTCCGAGGAGGTCCCCATGAGGTTCTGGATCGTTGGCGTGGTGGTCGTCATGTCGAGTGCAATCCCCGTTGCCGGGGCCGGGGCGGTGACCGCCGGAGAGTACTCCGCGCGTCGTGCCGCGGTGGCGCGAGCGGTCGGTCCCGACTCGATGGTGGTGCTGGTTGCCCCCGCGCCCCAGCGGCGCAACGGCGACGTCGACTGGCCCTATCGCCAGGAGGACAACCTCTACTGGCTGACCGGGGTGGATCAACCCGACAGCGCCCTCGTCATGGTTCCGGGAGCAGAGCGGACGATCCTCTTCGCTCGCGACCGGGACCCCCGCACCGAGTTGTGGAACGGGCGTATCCCGGAGCACTCGGAACTGGCGCGCGTGAGTGGAATTGCCGAGGTGGTCTCGAGCGGCCGTCTGGACGCGTTCATCGCCGCCGCGCTCGAGGGCCGGTGGTTCACTCCCACCAACGACTACCGCTACTACCGCGTCCCTGAGGTGCCTCAGTTCTCCAAGGCCGTGGAGAGCGGCTCCGCCAAGGTCTGGCTGTTGCTCGAGCAGCGCCCGGCAGCGCGGGAGCCACTGACCCCGGCACTCGCCCTCACCGCCGACCTGAAGGCACGATACCCCGAGATCCAGATCCGCGACCTGACGCCGATCGTCGAGAGCCTGCGGGAAATCAAGAGCGACGCGGAGATGGCTCTCCTGCAGCGCGCCGTCGACATCACCGGCGATGGGATTGCCGCCGCGATGCAACGCGTTGCCACCGCCACCCACGAGCACCAGCTCGAGGCCGCGATCGAGTTCACCTTTCGTGACCACGGCGCGTGCTGTGCGGGCTATCCCTCCATCGTCGCCGCCGGATCCAACGCCACCATCCTCCCCTACGCCCACGGCGAGGATCCGATCGACCCCGCCGGTCTGGTGCTCCTCGACGTCGGAGCCGAGGTCGAGCGCTACACTGCCGACATCTCGCGAACCTTCCCAGCAAGCGGCCGCTTCAGCGACGCACAACGAGAGGTCTACGAGGTCGTTCTGGCTGCCTGGCACGCAGGCCTGGAGGAGCTGCGGGCCGGCAGCTCCCTCGCGGCGATGCACCGCCGCGTCGAGCGGGCGGTCGCAGCCAATCTCCTACCCCTCGGCTTGGTGACCGAAGCCAGCGTCGAACAGGCGCGTCTGTACCTGCCACACGGCACCGGCCACCCGATTGGCCTGTTCGTCCACGACAGTTTCGACCGCACACGTTCCCTCGAGCCCGGCATGGTCGTCACCCTCGAGCCCGGGGTCTACGTTCGCCCCGACGACGTGCGGGCCAGTGCCGTCTACCGCTCCTGGAGTGACGAGCAGCGCGCCGCGGTCGATCGCGCCCTCGCCCGCTACGCCGGGATCGGCGTGAGGATCGAAGACGACATCGCGATCACCGCCTCGGGCCCCCGAGTGCTCTCCGAGGCCATCCCCCGCACGGTCGCCGCGATCGAGGCCGCCATGGCCGAGCGGCACATCACATCGGAATGAACGAGGTCCCCTGCTCGAGCGACCGGCAGTACGCCACGATCAGGTCGATCGCGCGCTCGACGTCGTCGAGATCGACCAGCTCGCTGGGCGTGTGCATGTAGCGCAGCGGGATCCCGATCAGACCACAAGCCACACCCTGGCGAGCCACTTGGATCACGCCGGCGTCGGTGCCGGTTCGCCCCGGTTCGGCCTCGATCTGCACCGCGATGTCCTTGGCCCGCGCCGCCTCGAGCAGCCCGCGAACCACCACTGGATTGCAGTTCGCACCGCGGGTGACAGTCGGTCCCTTGCCCAGGGCGACATCGCCGTACTTCTCCTTGGACGTGGTCGGGTAATCAGTCGGGTTGGTGACGTCGACGGCCAAGGCCACGTCGGGATCGACCCGGAAGGCCCCCGTCGTCGCGCCCCTCAGGCCGATCTCTTCCTGGGTGGTCGCCACCGCCACCACACACGCCTCGAGCTTCTTCTTGCCGGCGAGCTCCCGCAGCGCCTCCGCGATGACGAACGCGCCGAGCTTGTTGTCGAAGGCGCGCGAGGTGGCGATCGAGCCACGCAGCACGGCAAAGCCGACGTCATGGGTGACCGCATCACCGATCGCCACGACCTCGAGCGCCTCGTCCCTGGAGCGAGCTCCGATGTCGATCCACAGCTCATGCATCTCCGGCACCTTGTTGCGCTCGTCGGCGTCGCGGGATGCCGGCTGGCGTTCGACCTCCTCC
>CAZRFU010000017.1:0-56717 GCA_964599475.1 uncultured Thermoanaerobaculia bacterium | reverse complement strand
TCGGCGCTCTGCATGTGGACGGCGCGTTTGCCGGTTACCCCGGCAACGCGTCCGCTAGCGGTGTGGATCCACACGCGCCGACCGGGGATCATGGTGCGGTCGTGGCCGCCGATCGCATTGACGTGGAGGAAGCCCTTGTCGGTGATGTAGGAGATCTGCAAGCCGAGCTCGTCGATGTGCCCCGAAAGCATCACCTTCGGAGATCCGCCCGGGTTGATGGTGGCAAACACCGAGCCCATCACGTCGGTCTCGAGCTCGGCGATGTCGGCCAGGCGCTCGCGAAACACCCGAGCCACCGGTTCTTCGTAGCCGGACGGTCCGGCGGCATCGACCAGGGCTTCGAGAAATGCGCGACGATCCTTCTTCATACTTCCTCCAGGGAGCGGCAAATCAGCGAACCTGGAATCATAGCGACACGCCGCCCTCACCACCAACCGCGAAGGACTCGGTATGCAATCCCTTCCCCATGTCGTCATCGTCGGAGGCGGATTTGCCGGCCTCTACACCGCCAAGGCCCTGGTTCGTGCCCCCGTGCGCGTGACCGTAGTCGATCGCCGCAATTTTCACTTGTTTCAACCTCTCCTCTACCAGGTCGCGACCGGCGGCCTATCCCCAGCTGACATCGCTTCCCCTCTGCGTTCAATCCTCAAGCGTCAGCGCAACACTCGAGTGCTCCTGGCCGAGGCCACGGGAGTGGACGCAGCACGTCGGCGCCTGATGCTGCGAGACGGCGAGCTGGCCTACGACACCTTGATCGTCGCCACCGGTGCACGGCATCACTACTTCGGTCACTCGGAGTGGGAGGAGCTGGCACCCGGGCTCAAGACCATCGAAGACGCCACCGAAATCCGCCAGCGCGTGCTCACCGCCTTCGAGGCTGCGGAACGTGAGGAGGACCCGGCACGGCGTGCCAGCTGGCTGACCTTCGTGGTGGTCGGCGCCGGCCCCACCGGCGTGGAGCTCGCCGGTGCGCTCGGCGAGATCGCCAATCACACCCTGCGTCACGATTTTCGGGCGATCCGCCCAGCCGACGCCCGGATCTTACTGGTCGAAGCCGCGGCACAGGTCCTGCCGGCCTATGTGCCCCAGCTCGCAGCCAAGGCCGCCCGCTCGCTCGAGCGCCTGGGCGTGACGGTCCACACCTCCACCACCGTCGCCGAGGTCAGCGCCGAGCATGTGGTTCTCCAGCGCGCGGAAGGCGCCGAGAGGATTCCCACCCGTACGGTGCTGTGGGCTGCCGGGGTGCAAGCCTCGCCGCTTGGACAGACGCTCCACGACGCTACCGGGGTCGAGCTCGACCGCGCCGGTCGAGTAGTGGTCGAGCCGGATTTGTCGATACCCGGCCACCCCGAGATCCTGGTCCTGGGCGACCTCGCCAGCTTCCCTCACCAGGGAGGAAGACCCCTACCCGGAGTCGCTCCCGTGGCCATGGCTCAGGGCCGGTACGCGGCGCGACTCGTCGCCGCCCGACTCGCCGGCCGCACCCTACCCCCCTTCCGCTACCGCGACAAAGGCATGCTCGCTACCATCGGGCGCTCCCATGCCGTCGCCGATCTCGGCCCACTGCGCTTCTCGGGCACGGCCGCGTGGCTGGCGTGGCTGTTCATCCATCTGCTCTATCTGGTCGAGTTCGAGAACCGTCTACTGGTCTTGATCCAGTGGGCCTGGAGTTACGTCACCCGCAACCGCGGCGCCAGACTGATCACCGGCCTTGCCCAAAGCGACCGGATCCGCGAGCACGGCTCCTCGCCCTGAGCGAGCGGGGGAATCCCCAGCACCTGGGCGGGCGACGCGGCCGAGCCTTCGTCGGCTACTGCCCCGACGGTCCTACGACCGGCGACGCAGCGTGCCTTCGATTCGCCCCGCCGGCTCGTCGGTGGGAACGAAGACCAGGTTCGGATTGTCGAGGTTGAAGGGCGCCAGGTTGGCCAGCAGGTAGTGTTTGTTCGGCATCACCAGGTGGATCTGGGTCACTTCCGGGGCCGCCGCCAGAGCTGCCTGCCCCATCGCCTCGAGGGTGTGCTGCACCGATTCGCTGTCGTGCGCGACGAACGCCCGGGCCAGCGCGTCCTCCACTCTGGCTCGAATCGAAGAGCTGTCGGCCTCGGCATCGAGTAAGGTCCAGGCGGCGTCGAGCCGCGTCGCCAGGATCCGATCGTCGGTTGGTGGAAGGGTCGTCGTCGGGCCGGCTGGGAAGCCGCGGAAACCCGACCGGGCGGTCTTCATGATCAGCAGGTCGGCAATGCCACTGCGCACGATCAGCCCTTCCCGCCCGCCCGACACTCCAGCCGTGGTGCGGTGATCGCCGTCGCCCACGAAGGCATCGACGGCACCGGCGTAGCGCCGCCAGGGTCGCTCGCGCAGATCGACGACCACCCGCTCCACCTGCGGCTGGGTCGCGAGCAGGTGCCGCGCCAGCTCGAGGCCAAAGGATTCCGGTCCCGCAACCCTCGAGCTGCGCGCAAGGGCGTAGACCATGTTCTTCATGGAGTCGGTCGGGAGCACGCGAGCGTTGTCGCCGCGATAGGCCTCGGCGAAGTCGCCTTCGAGTCGGATCTCGATCCACAGCTCGATGACTCGATGTGGCTCGACACTGCGATCGAGACGAAGCAGTCGAACGCCGGTCTTGCCGTAGGTGTGGTGTACGAGAATTCCCGGGTCGTCCATGTCGCCTCCTCGGCCGCGGTCAACTGCCGCGATAGGTGCTGTACCCGAACGGCGACAGCAACAGCGGTACGTGGTAGTGCTGGTCGCTTTCGCGCACCAGAAAGTCGACGTCGGCACGCGGATAGAAGGCTTCCGCCCCACGACCGGCGAAGAAGGCTGCAAGCTCGAAGCGCAGGCGGTACTCGCCCACCTCGAGCCTCGCGCCGGCCGGCAACAGCTGGGTGGCACGACCGTCGGCGTTGGTCCGTTCCCGCCCGAGCTCGATCCACCCCCCGCCGGAACGTCCGAACAACACCAGCTCGACACCTTCGGCCGGTCGCCCGGTCGCAAGGTCCAGCACGTGGCTCGTGATCGGAGCGCGACTCACGGTGCATGTCCCCGGCGGCCCGCCAGAATCGCCTTGAACGAGCGCGTGCGAATCTCCTCCAGCGTCAGGCCGGTGGCCAGCACCTCATTTTCGTCGATCGCCCCACACGCCAAGCCCCGCAGGAAGAAGTTGAGCAACGCCTGCCCGGTTGCGGCGTCGTCGAACACCGCTCCGAGGAGCGTCGCCTGTGCAGCTTTGTCGATGAATCCTCGCAATCTCGCCGTCATCTCCGGGAGTTGCTCGAGAAAAAACGCGTAAACCGCGGCGTAGCGAATCGGCAGCTGGGCAGGGTGCAGATCCCAACCCTGGTAGTACCCGGACTCGAGGGAGTGTCGAACGTCGAGGTAGTTGCGCCGGGAGATCCGCTCCACCACCTGCTGGTTCTCCGCCAGCTGCGTTTCGGACAAGCTCTCTCCGGGAGCCGCGCGGTGAGGTGCTACCGGCATGAGGTTGGTGGCGCCGTCGGACAGGACGACGCCGGTGCCGGTCAGGGCGACTTGGGCCAAATGCCGCGCGAAGTCACACACCGGATGGTCCATCCGTTGCTGCGAGGCGATGAGGCCACATCCTGCCGTGTAGTCGTAGACGCCGAAGTGGGCACCGACACACCGACCCCCTGCCGCCTGGACCAAGCCCGGCAGCGCCGAGCGTCCTTCCACATCGAGCAGGCATTGGGTGGTCTCGACCATCAGCTCGATACGCAGGGAACCCGGCGGGAATCCCAACCCGGCTTCCAAACGCTCCACCACCTCGACGAGCGCGGCGACCTCGGCACGCGCGGTTACTTTGGGCAGCGTGATGACGAAACCTGCCGGGAGCCGTGCCCCGGTCGTGGCCGCCAAGGCGGTGAGGAAACCATCGAGAGTCCGGAGAGAACGGTGGTAGAGCTCCGCAGTGAGCGGCTTGATGCGGATGCCGATGAACGGCGGCAGCGAGCCCGCTGCCATTCCGGCAGCGACCTCGGCAGCGGCGATCAAGGCCTGCGCATCCTCCTCGGCGTCCGGTCGGTGCCCGTAGCCATCCTCGAAGTCGATGCGAAGGTCCTCGACCGGCTCGCGCTCGAGCTTGGCCCTGACCCGGCGCCAGACCGTGGCGGCGAGGGCCAGCTCGCCGAGCTCGCCACCCCGAGCGGCGGTGGCGAGCACCAGCGAGCGCGCGTCGTGGCCGCTGGGCACCGCCGCTGCGCCAGGCAGCCCCAGAGCCTCGGCAAACACCAGGAAGTCCGGGAAGTACTCGTCGAGATGACGCAGCGCTGCCGCGCCCAGGCGTTCGGCAGCGTCACGGCGCACCAGCTGGGCTCCGCTGTAGACGGTGTGGACCGGCTGGCGCGAGGTCGAGTCACCGGGGTAGTTGCGGGCGAAGTCGAGATGGGCCGCTTTCAGCGGTGCGAGCACCGGCCCGAGATCGGTCAAGGTGGTCTTCATGGCACCTCGTCGGGTTGTCGACAGAGCTCCCGGAGCCATTTCTCCAGGCGGAGTTGGGTGATTTCCAGCTGCTGGGCAGCCGCGACCGGCAGCTCGGCCGCCGGATCGTTGCGCAAGCGATCTTCGAGAAGGGAGACCATTTCGGCGACACTGCGACCTGCCGCACGAACGATGAAGAGATAGCCGAATCGTTGGCGATAGGCCTCGTTGCCCCGAGCCAGCCGCTCGAGCAAGCTTTCCTCCGCCGCCGCGACGCCCGCCTGTTCCCCTCGCGACCACGACAGTGACTGTGGCTGGGCGAACTTCACCCGGAGGGCCTCGACATCGCCGATCTGCGGATGGTGCGCAAAGGCCTCGAGCCAGTCGTCGGCGTCGAGGCCCCCAGCAACCGCCGCGCTCGCCGCGAAAACCGCGTCGGCATCGCCGAAGGGCCGACGTTGCATCATCCCGTCGACCCAGCGGCGACTGCCGCAACAAGCCTCGAGGCCCTGCCTCACCGCCGCCTCGTCGAGCCGATCGAGGGCGTCGACCGCACGGGGGTCTGGGGCGCTCCTGTGAACAGTGCCCGGGCCAATCACGCCACGACCGTCCCAAAGCACCGCAGCCGCGCCACTCCGCCGTCGGGATCGATCCGCAGCCGCACGTGGTCGAAGGGGCCGCCGGCGCGCAGATCGTCGAAACGGTGATTGGTGTCCGCTTCGAGCTTGTGGGACCGCAGCACTTCGACCCACGGCGCCTGGTCCTGATCGAGCAGCGACAGCGGGCGCCCCGCCAGGCAGGCTTCGAGCGAGGCGCGATCGGGGTAGTTGCCCTTGAAGTGGCAGGTGTCGATTTCGATCGCCTCGAGCGTGCCACGCGCCGCCAGCTGCACCACGGCCCAGTCGTACCCCGGCCCGCGGCGCCGGCGCGTCTCCCAACCACCACCCATGTTGACCGGCCGCCCTGGAGCGATCAGGTTTTCGAGTCGGCCGAAGAACATGTCGCTACACGCCACCGGGCGGCCGCCCAACGCCAGCGCTGCGAGGTCGACGACCTCTCCTGGTGCCAAGCGTGGTCGGGGCTCGCCGTAGACCTTGAGCCGAGCGACCCCGCCGTCGGGGTAGATGCGCAGACGCACGTGCGTCCAACACTCCCCACTGGGCGACGCGAAGAGGTTCTGCGACCCCGGCTGAAGCGGGACCTGCGGCAGGACCTCGACCCAGGCGAGTTGACGGGGGTCGTCCTGCCCTGCCGCCGAAGCCGCGTCGAGCGCGGCGTAGGGCGGGTGGTTCCCAAGGAAGTGGTTGGTATCGATGTCCACTCCTCGGATCACTCCGGGAATACCCAACTGCACCACGCACCAGTCGTGACCTGGCGACCGGCGGCGGCGGCTCTCCCAACCATCCATCCACTTGCCGCGATCGGTGTACTCCTCCGGCAGGAACACGCCGCGACCCGGCTTGATCAGGTTCTCCTTTTCGGCAAAGAAGTCATCGCTTGCCGCCAGGACCTTGCCGCCAACCAAATCCGCCGCCAAATCGACCAATCCTCGAAACGCTGCGTCGACAACCGCTGCCATGGCTCCAGATCCTCGTCGTGATCGTGCCGGAGAGTCTATCCGGGGTTCGGCTCCACGCCTCGAGCAACCCGGATCAGCCGGCCCCGGGGCGGACCCCAGCTCTCGTCCCGCCGAAAGACCTGCAGCCCACGCAGCCAGGTGCTCTCGACCCTCCCGCGCAGGACTCTGCCTTCGTAGGGCGTCGCGGGATGGCGTTGATGGAGCTCGGAGCAGCGAACCTCCCATTCCGCCTCGAGGTCGACCGCGACCAGATCGGCGTCGGCCCCGGGCTCGATCGCCCCTTTGGCGCCACCCAAGCCGATCAGGGCCGCGGGCCGCGTCGCCACCGCCGGCACCACCACTTCGAGTGGGATCCCCCGAGCACAGGCTCCGGTCCAAACCGCCGGAAACAAGAGCTCGAGCGAAGCGATACCGCCCCAGGCCCGAGCCAGGTCCCCCGAGTCGAGACACTTGAGCTCAGCCGGCGCGGGAGAGTGATCGGAGCCGATGGTGTCGAGCTTGCCACTCCCGAGTGCCTGCCACAGTGCCTCACGATGGCGCGCCGATCGGATCGGCGGCGCACACTTGTAGCGCGGATCACCGTCGGGAATCTCTTCGGCGGCGAAAGTCAGGTAGTGGGGGCAAGTTTCGAGGGTGATCTCGAGCCCGGTGCGTTTCGCCTCGAGCAAGCGCCCAAGCGCAAGCGCGCTCGCGACGTGGACCACGTGGATACGAATCCCGGTAGCCGCTGCGAGCTCGATCAAGCCTTCGGCGGCCTCGAGCTCGAACGACTCCGGCCGAGATGCCAGCCACTGGCCGTAAGCCCGTGGATCCGAGATCGCGGGGGCCTCGCCGACGAGCTCGGCGTGGACCAGCAGTGGCAGCCCCAAGCGCTCGAGGGTCGGCGCCGCGCGTCGCAAATCGTCGAGACTGACGTGGGAAAAGTCGTCGACCCCCGAAGGGGCCAGGAACGCCTTGAAGCCGACGACCCCGGCCTGGGCCAGGCCCGGCAGGTCCTCGAGGTTGCCGGGTACGAGCCCCCCGTGCATGGCCACGTCCACGTGGAGTCGACCCGCAGCCGCCCGCTGTTTGGCCTCGAGTGCCCGCACCGTGGTCGTCGCCGGGGTCGAGTTCAGCGGCATGTCGACCAGCGTGGTGATGCCGCCGGCGGCAGCCGCCCGGGTGGCAGTCCAGAAGCCCTCCCAGTGCTCGCGACCGGGATCGTTGCAATGCACGTGCAGATCCACCAGTCCCGGCGCCAGTGCCAGTGCGCCACACTCGACGAGCTCGGCCTCGGGCGGCACCGCCGCCCTCGAAACGACGTCGACGATCCGTCCGTCGACCTCGAGGACTGCCCCGGCGATACTCCTCCCCGGCGTGCAGATGCGATCGCTCGCAAAGGCGCGCATCGCGGGGCTCAGGACTCGGTCTCGGCGCCGGCCATGGTGGGCGCCCAGCGCCGACCGATGTGGGACATCGTCCAGAAGCCGACGCCGAACGCCAGCAGCCCGAGCCCTGTCAGCGCAAGGACACCCGCGCCAATGTGGGCACGCTCGTCCCAGAGGGTCCAGATCAGCTGCCCGACACACAAGACCGACACCACCCGCAGAGTCAGGGCGCGAGGCAGCAGCGCCACCATCACCGTACCGAACGGGGCACCCACCGCCACCACGGGTGCTGCCGCCAGCCAATTTGCGAAGACTTCGTGCGGCACCGGATCGGCGAGCCCCCAGCCGGCCAGCAGGTTTCGCGAGGCAATGCCGACCAGGCTGGTCGTCGCCATCAAGACCACCGAGCTCGGGATCGCCACTCGCAGGTCGATGCGAAAGAGCAGCACCATGACCACGTACAACAACATGTCGACGCCAACGCCAGTGGTCGCCGCCACCGTCGCCCCGCCGCCGAGCCCTACCAGGAACGACAGCCGTGCTCCGATCCGTGGGCGCGACGCGGATGCCGCAAAGTACCCGACGATCTCGTCGACACGGGCCAGATGGAGGATTCCGAAGCTGGCCCACAACACCCCGAAGATCAACTTGACGGCCAGACCGGGAACGAACGGCGCCACGACGAGGAGCCCGATCGGCGTCCCAATCGCCGCTCCCACCACCGACGGCCCGAGCATCGACCAGTCGAGCAAGCGTCGGCGGCAGAGAATGAGGATCGACGCGCTGACCATGCCGATCGACTGCACCGCGAACGAGAAGTCGCGACCGAAGCTGGCGGGCTGGTCGAAGAACAATACCAGCACCGGAAACCCAACCGTCCCGCCTCCCATCGGCGTCGATCCAGCGAAGTAGGAACCGAGCGCCATCGCCGCTGCAATCGGCCAGTGCGCCGCGACCTCGGCCCACGAGTTCATGGTGGTAACGATGGTCAGCCAGCCGGCGTAGAAGGCCAGCAGCCACAAGAGGAATGGACGAATCGTCGGTGCCATGAGGGATGCCCGCCGCGACGGCGCGGGCGCAGTGTAGCAGCCCGCGCCGCCGTCAACGGTCAGCAGCTCGGCGTCCCGCATGCTGGGAGTCTGCACGGCCGCGGGCTCGGGCCGGCATGCGCCTCGGGTAAGCTTGCGCCGATGGTCGGCCGACGCGAATGGTTCCGAAGAATGCGACGGGGCCTTTCCGCGCCGCCCGAGCCCCAGGTGCCCGCGGATCTCGTCCGCACCGAACGCGACCCGCGCGGCCGCGGATTGGTCCTGGCGCTGGTGATCGCCGCCGCCGCCTTCTTCTGGCTCGCGCTGCGCCCGCTGCTGGCACCGATCGTGGTCGCGGCACTGGCAGCGGTGATCTTCGAACCGATCCATCGGCGCATCGAAGGCCGGCTGGGAGTGGCTTCGAACCGCGCGGCACTGGCGGCGATCCTGCTGCTCCTGACCTTCGTCGGCGGCCCGGCGGTTGGATTTGCCATGCTCTTCATGGTGCAGGCTCGGACGGTGCTGGGCGAGTTCCTCGGCCTCTCGGAAGGGCAATCGATTGCCAGCCGTCTGGCGCAACTCGTCAGCCAGTACTTCGAATGGCTCGAACGCCTCGACGAGCGGTACCTCGGCCGGGCCCTCGACCTGTCGGCCATCGGCATGCAGCGCGCCCAGGACATTGGCCAAGCGGTGTACGAGGCGCTCCCCGACGTGTTGGCCTACGGAGCCAACCTGGTGTTCGCCTACCTGATCTTTACCGTCACCCTGTTCTTTCTTCTGCGCGATTGGCGGGCGATCGTCGCCCTCCTCCTCGAATGTGCACCGATGGAGCCCGCCCACACGCTCCAAATCCTCGTCCGGGTCCGGGATACCGTGCGAGCTGTGTTTCTCGGCTCGGTGCTCACGTCGGTGTTCCAGGGCTCACTCGGCGCCCTGGCATTCCTGATCGCCGGGTTCCCGAACTTCGCAGTGTGGGGTGCGCTGACGGCCGTGGCGAGCTTCGTTCCGGTACTCGGTACCGCACTGGTCTGGGGCCCGGCGATGATCTTCCTGCTCACCAACGGAGACGTCACCCACGCCGCCGTGCTGCTGGCCTTCGGGATTTTCATCTCGACGACCGACAACCTCCTGCGCCTGCTCTTCTTGGGCACGCGGATGGCGGTTCACCCGCTGATTCTCTTCGTTGCGGTGTTCGGCGGCTTGACCGCCGTCGGGCCCATGGGCGTGATCTACGGCCCGCTCCTGGCTGCCTGCCTGTTCGAGGCCCTGTCGATCTACCGCGAGCATCTGCGGGTGACCAAGGGAGTCCGGCCCGCCCCCGACGACTTGGAGCGGGAGAACGGGCCTGGAGAATCGACCGGCTGAGCCCCCCGCCGCTCGATCAGACCAGACGCATCGCCGCGGAGGAGACCAGCACCGCGGTTCCCGCCAGGTGTGCCGCTCGAATGTGGCCGGCTTCCAGCTCGACCTCGAGCTCCAGCCGACTCGGGCGCCCCATGTCCTCGCCCTGCCCGATCACCACCGCGTGGGTCCCGTCGGGTCCGATCAATCCCCGGGCTGCCAGCGCCCCTGCCAAGGCCAGCGCCGCCGAACCCGTTGCCGGATCCTCCGGCACGCCGAGTCCCGGCGCGAACATCCGGGCAGCCACCGTACCCTCTCCCACCACGACGGCGTAGAGGCCACCCGCCCGTCCGCGCTCGAGCACTTCCCCAAGGGTGGCCAGATCGACCGAGATCCGCGCCAGTGCCTGCCGAGTGCGCACCGCCACTACGACCTTGGGAATCCCCGCCGACCACGACCCACCCAGCGCCAGGTCGATGTCCTGGATCTCGAGGCCCAGGGCGCGTGCCAGCAACTCAGGTGGACAGGCCGGCGCCACCGCGAAGGGCGTCACCGCAGCAGTGCACCGGACCCGCAGTTTGCCCCCCTCGATCTCGCGGATCTCGATCGGTACCGGCCCGACGCCTTCTTCCAGCACGACATCGGCCGCCCCGTCCGCCAACTTGAGCTCTCCGAGGGTAGCCAACAGCCAGGCGGTCCCGATGGTCGGGTGCCCGGCAAAGGGCAACTCCGCGCGAGGTGTGAAGATCCGCACGCGCCTGGTTCCGCCGGCCGCGGGCGGGAAGACGAAAGCCGTTTCCGAAAGATTGAGCTCCCCGGCAATCCGCTGCAGGAGTGCTTCAGGGATCGCCTCGGCCCGCGGGAATACCGCCAGTGGATTGCCGGCGAATCGTTGTGAGGTGAAGACGTCGACGACGTAGTAGAGCGCGTCCATGATCAGCCTCGACCGGCCTGAAGTCGAGCAAGAGTTTCTTGGACCTTGGCGGCGTGACCGGCCGCTTTGACGCTGGCCCAGCGGTGCGCCACCGAGCCGTCGGGGGCGATGATCACGGTCGAACGGATCACCCCAGTGACCTTCTTGCCGTACATGGTCTTCTCCCCCCAGGCCCCGTAGGCGGTCATCACCACCTTGTCGGGATCCGAAAGCAGCGGAAAGTCGAGCCCGTACTTGGCAGCGAACCTGGCATGTGAGGCCACCGAGTCCGCACTGCATCCGAGCACTGCGGCATCGACGCCTCGAAACGCCGCGATTCCGGCATTGAACTCACACGCTTCGGTCGTGCAGCCTGGGGTGTCGTCTTTGGGATAGAAGTACAGGACCACCCAACGACCGGAGAAATCCGCCAGGGACACCATCGTCCCATGCTGGTCCTGGAGAGCAAAGGTGGGCGCCGGGGATCCGATCTCGAGGCTCATGGTCACGTCTCCTGGTGCCTAAACGGCAAGCGGCTGAAACTGTGGCCGACGGCGCTCGAGCAGGCTCGACAATCCCTCGAGCGCATCGGGGTGGGCAAAAGTCTCGGCCAACAGCTCGAGGTCGAGCTCCAGCGCTGCTGCGATGCCCCGGTCGTGCCCGAGGTCGAAGAGTCGCTCGCACAGCGCCAGCGCGTGGGCCGACTTGGTACGGACCCGGGCCAGAGCCTTTTCCAGTCCCGGGAAAGCCGTCTCGTCGACTCTGCCCAGCAGCACGTCAGCCACCGAGTGCTGCGACCACAAGGCCCAAATGGTTTGCCAGCGGGCCGACGCAGGGGCGCTCGGCGGATGCTCGCGGTGTACCGGCC
This sequence comes from uncultured Thermoanaerobaculia bacterium, assembly GCA_964599475.1. GTDB lineage: Bacteria > Acidobacteriota > Thermoanaerobaculia > Multivoradales > CAZRFU01 > CAZRFU01. The sequence goes on along the minus strand of CAZRFU010000017.1, from coordinate 45,184 downwards.
CGCGACCGGCGAGGTCTTCGCACGCGGCGTCGAGCTCGTCGAAGTCGGCGAGGCGGTCGATGATCCCGAGCTCGACCGCGGTCGCCGCGTCGATCGGCAGGCCGGTGTAGACGAAGTGCTTCGCCAACGGTGTGCCGATCCGGCGCGCGAGCCGGTGACAGCCGCCCAATCCCGGCACGATCCCGATTCCAGTTTCCGGGAAGCCGAAACTCGCCTTGGGGGTCGCCGCAATCCAATCGCACGCGAGCGCGAGCTCAGATCCTCCACCGAGGGAGAGGCCGTGCACTCGGGCCACGACGGGTTGCGCCTGCCCCGAGAGCCCGCTCAGCACTTCTGCCCCCTGGCGCGTGAAGGCTTCGATATCGGGGTACGCGTCGGCGCGAAGACGATCGACGAAGAATTTGACATCGGCGCCGGCAACGAAGGCCTTGCCGCTCCCGCCGAGGACCACGCCGCCGCGACCACTGGCCCGAGCCGTCGCCACCGCCGAGGCCAGTTGCCCGACCACGCCGGGGTCGAGCGCGTTCATCGCATCGGGGCGTTGGATCCACACCGCCGCCAGGCCTGCCCGCTCGCCGGAGGTGACCAGGGCGATTGGAATCCCGCCGGCAGGAGCCTCAGCCAGACACCGCGGCACGGACAGGCCCCAGCGCTTGGCCAGATCTCCAGCGAGGCGCCGAGCCCGGTCGATACCCACGTGGTTGGCAAGCTCGAAGGGTCCCATCGACCAGCGCAGACCCACGCGGGCGCCGAGATCGGTGTCCTCGATCGTGCCGACCCCCTCGTCGACCAAGTGCCCAGCAACCATGAAGGCGACGCCGAGCAGCCGGTCGGCGACGAGCTCGAGCTTGGCCGTGTCCGGCTCCCCTTCGAGCACCCAATTGACCCCACTCTCGACCTGTTTCACCAACCCGGCCGCCGGAGCGTAGAACGGGCCGAGCTCGGTCCCGAGGGTGGTGGCCGCGTGTTTGGCAATCGGCACGCCGGTGACGTTCATCAGCTCGAACGGCCCCATGCCGATGGAGAAGGCCTGCTTGGCCGCGGCTTCGATCGTCGGGATGTCGGCGAGCCCCTCCTCCAGCACTCGTACGGCCTCGTTCAGCCACGGCACGAAGTAGCGGTTGACGACGAATCCCGGAGCATCGGCGCTCGCGATCGGGGTCTTGCCGATCGCCTCCTGCGCCGCCCACGCCGCGGCGACGACGGCGCGATCACTGCCCGCATGACCAAGGACCTCGACCAGGCGGTTCTTGGCCGGGTGGTAGAAGTAGTGCAGGCCAATCACCCGCTCCGGCGCCGTGGCGACCGCCTTGGCCACGTCGGCGACGTAGAAACTCGAGGTGTTGGTGGCGAGAATCGCGTCGGGGCGACAGACCCGCGACAGCTGCTCGAAGACCTGCCGCTTGACCTCGAGATCCTCGAAGACTGCCTCGATCACCAGGTCGACGTCGCCGAGATCCTCCCAGGAGGTGGTGCCGACGATCCGCCCGAGGATCTCCACGGCTTCGGCCTCGGTCTTGATCTTGCGGGCCACCGCCTCGTCGAGCAGCCGGCGGATCGTCGCCAGCCCGCGGTCGACGAAGGCCTGCTCACGATCGAGCAGTACCACCGGGAAGCCCTCGGTGGCGATCTTCTGGGCAATCCCTGAGCCCATGTTTCCGGCGCCGACGACGGCATACCGGCGAATCGTGGAACGAGCCATCGTATGAACACTCCTGGTGCGTGGGGGTAGAGACGAACCGGAACCGGCTCGCGCCTGCCGAGGTTATCAAACGGGCCGGTCAGGTTCCCCCACCGCAGGTGTCGAAAGCCGCAGTGTCCGTCACCGGCGCAGCGGTGCGACCGACGACGTTCGAGTAGACCTTGGTCCGCTCGGCGACGGTGTCGGTGACGATCAGATCGAACCCGACATTGGTGGTGGCGGCGTAGAACACCCAGAAGTTCTGGAACTGCGGCAGGGCGCAGGCATCCAGAACCTTGACCAACATCTCGATGTTGTTCGCATCGAAGAACCAGAACAGACCCGAGTCGCGACGATCGAGCTCGGCCACCGTGCCGTCTCCATTGTCGTTGCTGGTGCGCCACCGCACCTGCACCCGAAACCGCTGGTCCGCCCCGAGACACAGGGTGGTGCTGTCGGCGAGGCAGGGTCCCTCGCTGCTGACATCGGTGTCGGCGATCGTCACGGTCGTGTCGGCCCGGCCCACTGCCACGCCACCACTCGGAAGCGCCAGGACGACCGCGAACGTTTCGTCGCCCTCGAGCTGATCGTCATCCAATACCTCGATCGCCACGCTCTTGTCGCTGCTGTCGCCGTCCTCCCACACCACCACGCCGGAGTTGGCGGTGTAGTCCTCCCCGGCAACGGCGGTTCCGTCGAAGGTCGACCACTGGATCGACACCATTCCCGCGGCGCCTCCGCTGCGTCGCAGCGCCAGCGTCGCGTTTTCGCCCTCCGCGGCCACCACGGCACTGGACACCAGACCGATCTCCCCAGCCCCCTGGCCGGTATCGCCATCGTCGAGAATCGACAGAATCGCCGCACCCGGCGCTGCGATCCCGGCCCCGCCGGTGGGTGACTGCAGTTCCAGAACCACCGTTTCGGTCGACTCCTGGAGCTCGTCGTCGATCAGCTCGATCGCCACGGTGCGAGGATCATCGTCGTTGTCCGGCCAGGTCAGGACCGTGGTCGCGGGGACGAAGTCGGTCCCGGCCGTGGCGGTCCCCGGTGAAGCGACGACCGTCACCCCGATGGCACCGTCGTCGCCGTTGATCCGGAACACCGTGACGATCGCCGAAGCACCCGATTCGGTCACCTCGTAGGTCGGATTCGAGAACCGAACGGAACCCGCCTGGCCCCACAGCGGAATAGTCACGAGTGCCGCGGTCACGAGAGTCAAGAGCTTGATGCGCATGGTGAGTTCTCCTCTTCGACTTGGTCAGTCTACGCCCATGTGTCGGTGCGGAGTCCCTGGTCCCTGCTCCCCGCCTGGAACCCGAAGGCCCTCTCCTGCGTAGCACTCGTGATGATGACGCACGAGCACCGCCCGGGCCCACCCTCTGCCATTGATCCGGTTCGCGCTGTGCTGGTCGCAGACCACGCGGACCCCATCGTCGACGCCTGCCGCCGGGCAGGGATGGTCGTGGTCGCGGTGGTGGACGCGACCCGCACCCAATCAGTGACAGCTCGCCTCCAGCCCGACGTCGTGGTGATCCCACTCTCGGGTGCCGACCACCCGCAGCAGCGTGAGCGGGAGCTCGCGCTGGCTCGGGCCGTGGAGCCGTGGCGTGTGGTCGTGGTGGGCCGCAGCGAAGGAGATGCCTTCGAGGCCTTTGCCGCCGGAGCCGTGGGCTTCGCCCTCGGCTCGGAGGACGCCGCCGGCCTGCGTCGCGCTGCAGATCGCGTGCGCCCCCCGGCATCGCCGCCCCCCGCCGCAGCACCTGCGCCGGCTCGCCGATCCGACCGTCTGGTCATCCGCGACGGCGCGCGGTCACTGGTCCTGCGTCCGGCCACCATCTCATGGCTCGAAGCAGCCGGCAACTACGTGCGGATTCATGGAGATCAGAACCACCGGCTGGTCCGCACCACCCTCACTCACCTCGAAGCGTCTCTGGATCCATCCCAATTCGTCCGACTCCATCGGGGTGCTTTGGTCAACTTGGATCGGGTGGTGATGGTCGAGCCTGTCGGCCGTGAGTTGGTCGCCGTACTCCGGGACGGAACTCGACTGACGGTGAGCCGCTCGCACCGCTCCAGCTTCACTGCGTCGCTGGCCGGCGAATGACCGGCGGAATGGGACCCGGCCGCCCCTACCAAGGTACCGGGTGCCGGCTACTCGCCGGAACGCGTTCGGAGGCCAGTCTCTTGGGGATGGATGAGTTGGTCAGGGCCCCTGATCGCCGACACTCAATACCCGACACCGGATACCCGATACCCAACAGATACACCATACCGATACCGGGCCCAACCTCCTGATACACTGCGGTCGAGTGAACAGAGACTGGGCTTTTGCGGGTCGACAGCGCGGCCTCCGGGTCGTTGGCCTGTTGTCGATCATCCTGGTGGCCCCTGCCTCCCTGGTCGCCCAAGCCCTCCCCTTCGCCACCTACTCGACCGACGACGGACTTGCCGAGGGCGTCGTCCTCTCTCTGGCCCAGGACTCCGGTGGCTTCCTGTGGGCCGGCACACCGGATGGCCTGTCGCGGTTCGACGGGGCTTCGTTCCGGACCTTCGGGCGGGCCGACGGCCTGCCGGACGAAGTCGTCCGAACGATCTTCGAGGCCAAGGACGGCACGTTGTGGGTCGGCACCGACGACGGCTTGGCCCGGCGCTCGCCCGGACACGAGGGCTTCACTCCGACGAGTGAGGCGCAGGGCCGCAGGCTGGGCTCGGTCCGAGCCTTCGCCCAGACGCCGGACGGAGCCGTCTGGGTCGGCACCTACTCGGACGGGCTGCTGCGCTTCGACCCGAGCGGCATCGCGAGCACGCTGGGTACTGCGGAAGGCCTGCCGGGTCCGCAGGTGCGCGCGCTCCAGGTCGACCCTCAAGGCCGGTTGTGGGTCGGCACGTACGGCGCCGGCGTCGCGCTGGTCGCCGGCGAGCACGTCATCCCGTTCGACGAGGAACGAGGGCTCGGCAATCGCTTCGTCCGGTCTTTCGAGATCGACGGCATCGGCCGGCTGCTGGTGGGTACCAACGACGGGATCTACCGCCTTACTGGGGAGCGCTTCGAGCAGATCGCCGATTCGGCGGCCCTCGGCGGTTCCGAGGTCTCGTCGCTCGAGATCGACCAGGCCGGCCGGCTGTGGGCGGGCACGCGCGATCGGGGAGCATGTCGCATCGACTCGGAGACCATCGAACGCTGTCTTGGCCGCTCCGACGGCCTCGCCGACAACGGCATCAACGGCATCCTCGCCGATCGAGAGGGCGGCCTGTGGTTCGCCACCTTCGGCGGCGGCCTCTCGCGTTTGGTCTCCGAGCAGTTCGAGGTCTGGACGTACCGCCACGGTCTCCCCTACGACTCGGTCTCGGCGATCGCCGAGGGCCCGGACGGAGTGATCTGGCTTGCTACCCATGGCGCCGGCGTCGCCCGCCTCGAAGGCGGCCGGGTGGCCGTCGTCGACCATCGGCACGGCCTGTCTCACGACAAGATCGTCTCGGCCATCACCAGCAGCTCCGGGGCGATCTGGCTGGGCACACTGTCGGGTGTGTCCCGGATCGATCCGGACGGCACCGTCACCTCCCGCATCGCCGGCCTCCCGTCCGAGGTCGTGCTCGGCCTGGCCGAGGACGAGCGAGGCCGCCTCTGGGTCGGCACGACCGGTGGCATCGCAATCGTCGCCGACAGTCCCGGCATCGAGATTCTGCAGACTCTGATCGCCGAGCTTCCAACACCGCGGGTCAATGCTCTTGCAGCGGACGGCTCCACCATGTGGATCGGCACCGGAGACGGCCTGGCTCGCTGGGCAGACGGCACCATCGAGCTCTGGTCGCGCGAGTCGGGCCTCCCCGACCCCTACGTGCAGGCCCTGCATGTCGCACCCGATGGAGCTCTGTGGGTCGGCACCGCCGCCGGATTGGGACGGTTCCAGTACGGAGTCTTCCGGACCTGGGGCACTGCGGAGGGATTGGCCCACCACAAGATCCAAGCGATCAGCGACGATGCCGCCGGACGCTTGTGGATCGGCACTACACGCGGCATTTCGGTCTTCGATGGCTCGGAGATCCGCAGCTTCTCCACCCGTGACGGCCTGGCGTCGAGCGAGGTCATGGCGGAGGCTGTGCACCTGGCCAGTGATGGGCGCCTGTGGATGGGCACAGTCGCCGGGGCTGTCAGCTTCCTGCCCGGCGCACGGTCGAATCCGGTAGAGGCGCCAACCATCCACCTGGCCGCCGTGGCTGCGGCCGACCGCCGGCTTCCCCTCGGCCAGCCCATCTCGCTGGGGCATCGCGAGAACGACCTTTCCTTCGAGTTCGTCGGCGTGAGCCTTGCCCACGCCGACGAAGTGGTGTACGACGTCGAGCTGCGCGGCCTGGATGCACGCCCACGGCGAACCGCCAACCGCAGTGTGGTCTACGCGGCGGTGCCGCCGGGCGACTACACCTTCGCGGTGACGGCCAGCGTCCGCGGAGCCTCGAGCAGCGAGGCCGCGACGATCCCGCTGTCGATCGCCCCACCTCTCTGGGCTCTGTGGTGGTTCAGGCTGGCGCTCGTCCTCGGGCTGCTGGCAGCTGCCATCGCCACCCATCGAAGCCGGCTGCGGGCAGTGCGCCGACGCAATGCCGAGCTCCAGGAGCTTCTCCACCAGCGCGAGCAGGCCGAAGCCGCGGTCCGCCGCTATGCCGGGGAGCTCGAGCACAAGAGCCTCCACGACACCCTCACCGATCTACCCAACCGTGCGCTGCTCTTGGATCGTGTCGAGGTGGCGCTCGCGCGAACACGCTCCAACCGCGCCGTGACCTGTGCAGTCATCTGCCTCGATCTCGACGATTTCAAGTTGATCAACGACAGCCGCGGCCACGACGCAGGTGATCGCGTGCTGATCGAGATGGCCTCGAGGCTGGGCTCCGTCGCGCGCGCGGGCGACACCCTGGCGAGCCTTGGCGGCGACGACTTCGTCATGTTGCTCGGTGAGGTGCACGGCGCGGTCGAAGCGACTCGATTGGGCCAGGAGCTCCAACGGGCAGTGGCTCAGCCGCTCGTGCTCGACGGCCAGGAAGTGGTGATGAGCGCGAGCGTCGGCATCGCTCTCGATGCCGGCCGCTATCGCCGACCGGAAGACCTGCTGCGCGACGCCGACACTGCGCTCTACCGAGCGAAGGCACGTGGCAACGGCCAATGTGCGATCTTCGACTCGGTCATGTACGAGTCAACGGTCCGACAGCTCCAGCTCGGGACCGACCTGCGCCGCGCCGTCGAACGCGACGAGCTACGCCTCTACTACCAGCCGATCCGCCGACTTTCGGACAATCGGGTCGGTCATTTCGAGGCCCTGTTGCGCTGGCAGCACCCCCAGCGCGGACTGCTCGGCCCAGCAGAGTTTCTCGACCACCTCCACGAGGTCGGCCTGACCGAAACCGTCGGCGACTGGGTGCTGCAAACCGCCTGCGCCCAGGCGGCGATCTGGGCCAAGCGCTTCGCGCCCGGCCCCAAAGTGGCGATCAACCTCTTCTCCTCGCAGGTGATGCAGCTCGACCTCGCCGAGCGAATTCGCCAACTGCTGGAGAGCCACCAGCTCGATCCACGCCAGATCGGGCTCGAAGTCACCGAAGGGGTTCTGATCGAGGACCCGACTACGGCCATCGTGACCCTGGCGCAGGCCCGAACCCACTCGATCGAGATTTCACTCGACGACTTCGGAACCGGGTACTCCTCCCTCTCCTACCTCGAGCGGTTCCCCGTCGATGTGCTCAAGATCGACCGCAGTTTCGTCTCACGACTGGACGCAACCAACGATTCCTCGAGAATCGTCGAGTCGATCCTGCAGCTGGCCCGGAGCCTCGGCTTGCGTGTGGTGGCGGAAGGAGTGGAAACCGACGTCCAACTCGAGCGCCTTCGCCGACTTGGCTGTGATTATGTGCAGGGGTATCTGGTGGCGCGTCCGCTCACCGCCGCCGAAGCCGAGGACCTGCTGCTCGCGGAGGCCGCCGCAACCGCGATCCACGGGGAGCAGCCCGTCCCCCGATGAATCGCAAGAACCTGCCGAAACTCGCAGCTGGACGCTCGCGGGCCCGCCGGCCGCAGGAAACTGCGGCACCCACGAGAGCTCAGCGAACCAGCCACCGGACCAACACCTCGACCAGCTCGGCCGCCGGCGACAACTCCCAGCCACCACCGATCGTTGCCGGACCTCCCGAGTTGGGCGGTGAGATCGGGCTGGGCCCTGGGCGCGCCTCGGCTTCAGCCTGACGGGCCAAGACGCGTTCGCCTCCGGCGCGAACCCAAGCGAGCACCGCATCGAGCTCGTGAGCGTCGAACCACACGCCGCAGTCGCGGCAGCGATCGACGATCACCCCGCTGCGGCGACCGAAGTTCTGCCGATGCATAAGAGCTCTGCAACTCGGACAGCTGCGGTAGCGCGGCGGCGCAAGCGGCTGGCCCGGGGCCCCACGAGGGCCCGGCGACCTCGCCGCCTCGCCGTCACCTGCCACCTGCCGCGCTTCCTCCAGCAGTCGATCGAAGGTGCTGAGCGGCAACCACAGGCCTGCACAGGCGTGGCACTCCTCGAGCGCGAGACCCCGTTCGCCGAGCGTCCGATGCCGCAGGGCGGGCGCCGCATCACACGCCGGGCAGCACCGCACCGACACCTCGCCCCGGCTGGCCTGCGGCTGAATCGCGATGCCGCAGTGGTGGCAGAAGCGCGCGCGATCACTGATCCGCGCGCAGCACCCTGGGCATATCGTGTGCAGGTCACGCTCGTGAACGGTGAAGTCGGCGTGGCAGAACTCACAGGCCTTGGCCCCCGCCCGCCGCGCCGCGCCGCACTGCCCGCAGCGCACCACCGCGGCGTCGCGGCTGCGCTCTCGAGGGACACCCAGTGCCTCACCGCAACTGCAGTGGAAACGCTCACCTACCGACCGCCCCTCGGCGTCCCACTGTCGACCGCAGGCCGGGCAGGCCACCAGCTGTCGCAGATGGGCGGTCGGCACGGGTCCCCTACTCCTTCGGCGACTCGAAGGTCACGGCAAACACGCCGACCTCGGTGCCGATGCTGACGGTCGCCTTGCGACCCTTGTCGTCACTGGCGTTGATGACCTCGAGCCCGGCGGCGTCGCCGGCCTGGAAGGACGATGTCTCGAGCTTGAACCCGGCTGCCTCCAGCTCGGTTCGGTAGAACGACATCAGGGACTCGCGGTCGCCGGTGTACTTGAAGCTCAGCAGCCCCTTCGTGCCGTTCTGGTCCTGCGCCACCCAGCCACCTTCCTGCGTTACGCCCTCGGGAAGTGGCAGCCAAGCCGGGTACTGCTCGGAGACTTCGCCCTTCTCGTCGCGAACCACAACTCCGGCACTCCCGGTCGTCTCGTCGACGCCGATCGTCGTGCTCTTGCCGGTCGCATCGGTGACGCTCACGCGTCCCTGCTCGATGTCTTCCCACGAGAAGGTGATCTCCTCGCCGGTCGAGACCTTGCGGTAGGTCACGGTCTTGGCGGTGTCGTCGGTGCCGACCAGCTCGAGGTCGGGGTTGGCCATGTCGATGACCTTGGCCGCAGCCAGGGTGGGGTTCTCGGCGACCTCCTTGACCTTCTTGACGGCAAAGTAGGTGACGGCGCCGAAGGCGATCAGGCCGAGGACGATGACCCCGACGCAACCGATGGCGACCCAGGCGAGAACACCAAGGCCCTTCTTCTTGGGAGGCGTGGGCGCGCCGAACGGCGTTCCGCCGGGCGTGGGTGGGAGAGGTGGTGTCGTGGTCATGTGTGTGATTTCCTCCAAGTCGGTACGAACCGGGGTACGTTAGCATTCCGGCATGACAGCTCCCGACGACCGTGGTCGCCTCGATTACCCCACCCTGGTGCAGCTCGCCCTGCGTGACGTCGTCCGGCGCGTGCTCGTCGAGGTGGCTGAGCACGGGCTCGCTGCTCCGCATCAGCTCTACCTGACTTTCTCCACGCGCGACTCCGGGGTCGGGGTGCCGGGGTTCCTCCGCGAGGCCTACCCGGATACGCTGACCATCGTGCTCGAGAACCAGTTCTGGGACCTCGAGGTGGACGACCGCGGGTTCTCCGTCACCTTGCGCTTCGGCGGCATCCCCCACCGCATCACCGTGCCCTTTGCAGCCCTGAAGTCGTTCGTCGACCCCGGGGTCGAGTTCGGACTGAGCTTCGAGGGGCCGGCCATGCCGGCCGATGAACCGGTCGAGGACTCCGAGATCCACGCCTCGAGCGGAGTCCAGAGCGCAAGTCAGGGAGCCGTGGTCGAGCTCGAAGCCTTCCGCAAGCGCCGCCCCGCCACCGACTGACCGTCTGAGGCCGCGCCATCGCTCCCCCCGCCGACCCCTCACCCCACGACCCGCCCCGTGCTCTCGAGGTCGAGGCCGGCGATCTGCTGGTGCGCGGCTTCGAGGACTATCATGATCGCTTCCGAGCGATCACTCGGAGGGCTCGGGGACGGTTCGAGCAGCGTGACTGGCTGGGAATCCGACGCGACACCGTCGAGCGTCTCGGCCTCCATGGCCGAGTGCTCGACCGGGTCCTCGGCCAGCTCGAGGTCCTGCTCGGTGCAGCCATGGGCGAGCTGGCCGGCTGGAGTCGGATCAAGTCGATCTACGCCGAGCAGATCCTCGGCCGCGACGATTTCGAGCACGCCCAGACGTTCTTCAACTCGGTAACACGACGCCTCTTCCCCCACGTCGGCACGGACCGGACCGTCGACTTCGTCGGCGACGACTTCCCCGTGCCGTGGCGAGGCTGGGAGATGGCGGACGCCCGGACCTACAGCAGCCGTGGCATCACGGCTGCCCTGGTCAAACGCATCCTGCGCGACGCCGACTTCCGGGCTCCCTTCGCCAACCTCGAGGGTGACTGTGAGCGCGCAGCCGTTGACGCCGGCCCCCAGCTCGAGGCTCATTTCAGCGGCCCGGTAGAAGCCGTGGACATGCTGCGACCGGTCTTCGTCCGTAACAAAGCAGCCTACCTGGTCGGCCGAGCTCGACGCCGAGAGCTGTTGCAACCCTTCCTGCTCGCCGTGTTGCACGACGAGAGCGGCCTGCGGGTCGATGCAGTCATCCAGAGCGAGGATGTCGCCAGCACCGTCTTCAGCTTCGCCCGTTGGTACTTCCACGCCGAAGCCGAGAGCCCGCGTGCCCTGATCGCCTTCCTCCACTCGATCCTGCCGCGCAAGCGCATCGCCGAGCTCTCGATCTCCCTCGGCTACACCAAACACGGCAAGACCGAGCTCTACCTCGACCTGCTCGCGGAGATCGGCCGCACCCGCGAACGTTTCGTCCGCGCCCCCGGGCAACGTGGCTTGGTGATGATCGTCTTCACCCTGCCGACCTGGGAGTTCGTGATCAAGGTGATCAAGGACGAGTTCCCGTCGAGCAAGGCGATGAGCCGCTCAGAGGTGCTGGCGAAGTACCGCCTGGTCCTGCACCATGACCGCGTGGGTCGGCTGGTCGACTTCCAAGAGTTCGAGGACCTCGCGCTGCCGCTCGAGCGCTTCTCGCCCGAGTTGTTGGAGGAGTTGGTCGCCGTCGCCGGCAGAACCGTTGCGGTAGAAGGTCACCGGGTGGTCATTCGCCACGCCTACGTGGGGCGCAGGGTGACCCCGCTCGATCTGTACCTGCGCGACTCCACCCCGCCGCGCGCGGAAGCTGCCATCGTGGATTGGGGCCAGGCGATCAAGGACCTCGGGGCAGCCAATCTGTTCGCCGGCGACATGTTGCCCAAGAACTTCGGCGTCACACGCCATGGCCGCGTCGTGTTCTACGACTACGACGAGATCCGACCTCTGGTCGAGTGTCGATTCCGCCGGCTGCCGCCGCCGATCGACGACGATGACGAGATCGCCGCCGTTCCTGCCGCGGCGGTCGACGAGGCCGATGTCTTTCCCGAGGAGTTCGTCCGATTCCTGGGCCTGTCGTCCGGGCATCGTCAGGTCTTCCTGAAGCACCACGCCGACCTGCTCGAGGTCGCGACGTGGCAGGATCTGCAGCAGCGGGTCGGTCGTGGCGAGTTGGTCGACGTCTTTCCGTATCGACGCGGCCGGTAGGCTGTCTCTCCCGCGCGGCGACACGCGGAGGGACCGGTCGAAAAGGAAACGCCTCCGCGGGACAGCCCACGGAGGCGTTTCGACGCTCCGGAGAGCGCTCGAAGGAATCAGCCGGCGTCGGCCGAGACGATCTGAACCGTCAGCTCGGCGGTGATGTCCGAGTGCAGCTCGATCGGAACGACGTGCTCGCCGAGGGTCTTGAGACCGTGAGGCAGCTCGATGCGACGCTTGTCGATGTCGATGCCCTGGGCCTTGAGGAGCCCGACGATGTCACCGGAGGTCACCGAGCCGTAGAGGGTTTCGGTTGCGCCGACACGCTTGGCGATCTTGAGCTTGAGCGAAGCGAGCTTCGCCGCAACCTCGAGCGCAGCGTCGCGCTCCTTGGCGTGCTCGGCGTCGATCTTCTTCTTCTGCTGCTCGAACCAAGCCCGATTGGCGGACGTGGATGGAACGGCCAACTGGCGCGGCATCAGATAGTTGCGGGCGAATCCAGGCTTGACGGCAACTTCCTGGCCACGACGGCCAAGGTGGCGCTGATCGCTGAGAAGGATCACTTTCATGGTGCTGCTCCTCAGTCCGAAGTGAACGGAATCAACGCGAGGTGCCGAGCGCGCTTGATCGCCTGCGCCAGCATCCGTTGGTGACGGGCCGAGGTGCCCGAGATCCGCCGCGGCAGGATCTTGGCGCGCTCGAGGATGTACTGCTGAATCAGCTTGACATCCTTGTAGTCGATGTACTCGATGTGCTCGGCCGTGAACTTGCAGACCTTGCGACGCCGGAAGAAGGTGCGCTTGCCGCCGCCCGAGCCCCGCTCGCCGCGCTCGGCGCGATCACCACCGCCGCCACCACCACCATAGCGACTCATACTTCCACCTCCGGGCTGTCCTCGACCTCACCCTGCAGGCCAACGGCCTGAGCCGCCGGCACCGCCTTGCGACCCTTGCGCACGGCGCGGAGGAGATCCTCGTCGGTGCGCACGGTCAGGAAGCGCAGAACCTTGTCGCTCTGCCGCAGACGGAGCTCGATCTCCTGCCAGTTCGGCAACTTGTCGTCATCAGCGATGACGTACAGGAAGATGTAGCGACCTTCGTGCAGTTTGTTGATCGGATAGGCGAGCTTGCGCTTGCCCCAGCTTTCTTCTTTGGCCACCTGGGCCCCGGACGCCGTGATCATCGCCTTGTACTCATCGACCAGGCCGACGAACTCTTCGTCCGTGAGTCGGGGGTCGCAGACCACCGCGAGCTCGTACGTACGCATGGGAATCCTCCCTCTGGCTGTCAAGCCCCGCCACGCGAGCGGAGCAGAGAGGCATGGGCCTCACGCTGAGACCCATACGGTCACCGGGCAGTCACCTGCCGGCGAGCCGAGGATTATAGGGCACGGCGGAGGATGCGTCCAGTCCGCAGTAGGATTCCGGCCACGCGCACCGCACGCGCCAATCGCGTCGCCGCCCGGGGGGAGACACTGTGGATCGCTGGGAAGTCGTCTTCGACGAGCTGGTGGACCTCGAACCCACTGCGCGTATGGCTCGTTTGGCCGAGATCGCGCAAGAAGACCCCGAGCTGGCCAAGAAGGTCGAAGTGGTGCTCGCGGCCGACCAGACCGAGCTCCAAGGCCCACGTCCGATTTTCGAGCGAGCTCCTGCAATGGTTGCGGCGGCAATCGGCTCGCTGGTCACCGCAGAGCCCGACCGCCGGATTGGGCCCTACCGCGTGGTTTCTCTGCTCGGGCGCGGCGGGATGGGCGAGGTGTACCTGGCGGAGCGCGCCGACGGCGAGTACCAGCAGCGGGTGGCGATCAAAACCGTGCGCGCCGACTTCGGCTCGGCGCAGATCCTCGAGCGCTTCCTGAGGGAGCGCCAGATCCTTGCAGGGCTCGACCATCCGGGGATTGCGCGCCTGCTCGATGGCGGTCGTACCGCCGAGGGCCAGCCCTACTTCGTCCTCGAGCTGGTGGAAGGCCAACCACTCACCGGCTGGTGTGCTGCTCGCGGTGTCGGCCTCGAACGGCGGCTCGAGCTCCTGAGCGAGGTCTGTGACGCGGTCGACGCTGCCCACCGGCGCCAGATCGTGCACCGCGACATCAAGCCCACCAACGTCCTGGTGACCCAGGACGGGCGACCTAAGCTGCTCGACTTCGGCATCGCCAAGGTGCTCGCCGCCGACGCCGGCCCGGCCGAGCTCACCCAGGCGGACAATCGCCTCCTGACCCCCGCCTACGCCGCTCCCGAGCAGATCCTCGGCGAGCCCGTCACGATCGCGAGCGACGTCTTTGCCCTCGGAGTGCTGCTCTACGAGCTCCTCTGCGGCCAGGCCCCTTTTTCGCGCCACGGGCGCAGCCTGCCGGAGCTGGCGCGACTCATCGAAACCGAGCGCCCCACTCGCCCTTCTCTGGCCGCCGCCACCGGCACGGCAGACCCGACGGTTCGAAGCTTCGCCAAACGCCTCCCCGGCGATCTCGAACAGATCCTCGGCAAGGCGCTCCACCGCGAGCCGGAACGGCGTTACGCCTCGGCCGGCGAGCTCGGCGCCGACCTCGATCGATTCCTGCGGGGTCTGCCGGTTCAGGCACGTCCGGACTCGTTCCTCTACCGCAGCAGCAAACTGCTGCGTCGCCATGCTTGGGCCGCCCTCGGCGGCGTCGTCGTGATGCTGTCGCTCGGCGCTGCAATCGCCGCCCTGACCCTGCGCGAGCAGCCGGCAGCGGTCGCGGCGGCCAACGACGTGCAACTCGAAGGACGCCTCGCCGTGACCCGCTTCCGAGACGCCGTGGGCAAGGCCGAGACCGCCTGGCTCGCGCTGGCGATGACCGATCTCGTCACCGCCGAGCTCGCCCACACCGCCGAGCTCGAGGTCGCCTCCGGCGAGGAGGTGGTACGTATGGCCGCCGAGCTCGGCATCGAGCCGGCCGAAGGGTACGCCGCGGACAGCCTTCGGCGCATCGAACGAAGCCTGAACGTCGGCTGGGTGGTCTCCGGCAGTGTCGTCGCCTTGCCGGGTGAGCCCGAGCGCGTGCAGGTTGCGGCACGGCTCCAGCGCAGCGGCAGCGGCAAGACGGTCGCCACCGTCAGCCGCACCGGCCCAACCGCCGATCTGCTCGAGCTCGCCTCGACGACCGCCGACGCCGTGCGCGAGGCGCTCGGCCTGCCGGTGTCGACCCTGGCTGACCGCGAACGCTTCGGCGCTCGCCTGCCCGACGACACCACCGCGCGGCGCACCTGGGCCCAGGGGCTCGACGCCTTTCGCCGCTTCGACCTCCGCAGCGCTCGCGATCAGCTCGGCGCCACCGTCGACATCGCGCCCGACTTTGCCCCTGGCTGGCTCGCCTTGGCTCGGACCCGACGGCTGATGGGCGACGAGATGGGAGCACGCGAAGCGGCACGCCGGGCGTTCGAGCTCGCCGCGTCGTTGCCCGACGCCGACCGCTGGCGCGTCGAAGCCACCGCCAGCCGACTCGCCCGCGACACCACCGCAGCGGTCGACACGCTCGCCCGTCTCGTCACCCGCGATCCCGGCAACGTGGAGGATCGACTGGAGCACTCCCGTGCCCTGTTCGAGGCCGGTCAGATCGAAGCCGCCCTTGCCACCGTCACGGAGTTGCTGCAGCACAATCCCGCCGCCGGTCGCGATGCGCGGGTCGAGTTGCAGATTGCCATCATCGAGGAACGACTCGGACGGCGGCCCGAGGCTCTGGCCGCCACCGAGCGCGGACAAACGGCAGCGCGCCTTCAGGGTTCGCCGCGGCTCGAGGCGGAGCACCTGATCCGGCGCGCCTCGATCGCCGCCGGGATGGGACCGGAGGGGATCGGACGCGGGCTCGAGGCTCTCGCGGCCGGGGAGAAGCTCCTCGAGCAAGCCCGAGATCCTGCGTTGGCGATGCGGCTCGACTGGGCCCGCGGCAACCTCGAGGACGGCGCCGCCCGCACCGATCCGAAACGGTTCGCCGCCTCGGAACAGGCCTTCCGGCGGGCGCTTGCGATCGCCCGTTCGACCGGGATGGAACACCACGAGCTCAACCTGCTGCAGAGCCTGGCCCACGCGCAGTTGATGCGCGGTGACCTGCGGGCCGCCGAGGCCGAGCTGCGGACAGGCTTGGCGCGAGCCGAGACGCTCGCAATCGCGCCGGAAGTGGCCGGCATCGGCTCGCGCCTCGCCTACGTGCTGCGCCTGCGCGGCGAGCTGGCCGAAGCCCGGCGCCTGACCGAGCTCAACATCGAGCGCCACCGGGCCCTCGAGGATCCTGCGGGAGAGGCCGAGTCCGCCACCGAAATGGCGGAGCTCGAGCTCGCGGCCGGCCGCCCGGAGGCAGCCCTGCGGCTCTGGCGCCCGTTGATCGAGCGATTTCGCGAGCTCGGCCACGGCGCCAGCGCGGCGTGGGTCGAGGTCGACTCGGCCTGGGCCGAGGTCGTCCTCGCACGACCTCCTGCGGACCTGGTCGAGCGCCTGCGCGCCGCCCTCGACGCCGAAGGCCGCCCGCGCGATCTGTGGTTCGAGGGCTACACTCGCGCCGCTCTGGCCGCAGCCTTGCTGCGTTTCGCAGCGCCCGATGTCGCGGTGGGGGAAGTCACCCGAGCACGAGAGCTGGCACCCCTCCCCTCCCGTCCCGGCTTGACGCTTCGCATCGCCCGTACCTACGCCGAGGCGCTGCTGGCGCTCGGACGACTGGGCGAGGCCGAAACCGCGGCGCGCGAGCTGCTGTCGGCATCACAGACGTGTGGCTCGGCCCTCGGCGAGCTCGACGCCCAGGCGCTGTTGGCTGCGATCACGGGCGCTCGCGGCCAGGTCGAGTGGGCCGAGCAAGAGCGTCGCGAGGTCGAGCTCGCTGCGGCCGCCATCGGCTACCACAACCTCCCCGCGCAACGAGCCACACTCGGAGGCGACGGGGAAGCTGCGACGCGTCATTCTCGATCCTCCGAGCCCTGAGGGTTGGCCCTCTACCGCGAAGCGTAGCGTCATCGATCAGGGGGTCATCGCTGCATCGCCGGCCAGCCTTGTCCGACTAGGACTGCGCCGAGGATCTCGTGCCGGAGCTGGCCACTGCCGGCAGGCTCCAGGCGATGCGGGATGCCACACCGCTGTCACAACCGGTGCCGAATCCTGCTTGCTTCTCCTCCCACTGAGAGAGAGAATCGCTCATCCCGCTCGACGCCGTTCAGCGTCATCTTCCTCCCAGCCTGCTGGAGCTCCACATGTACCGTTCCGTGCGTGCCCTCTCGATCGTGGCCCTGGCCCTTCCCGCCTCTGCGCTGCTGCCAGCATCCTCGGCAGCACAGTGTGTCTCGCTGACGACCTCGGGTGTGGCGTCGACCCAGAACTTCGACACTCTCTCGAACACCGCTGGATCAACCACCAACAACTTGACCCTCACCGGCTGGTTCCTGACCGAGTCGGGTGGTGGCGCGCGTGACAACGAGCAATACGCGGTCGATACGGGCGGCAGCAACACCGGCGATATGTATAGCTACGGCGCATCAGGAGCGACGGACCGAGCTCTCGGAGGTCTGCAGAGCGGCACGCTGATCCCGCTGTTTGGAGCCTGCTTCACCAACAACATCGGATCGACCATCACGAGCCTCCAGGTCGCCTACACTGGCGAAGAGTGGCGCCTCGGCACAGCGGGGCGCACCGACCAGATCGACTTCCAATACAGCACCAACGCCACCAGCCTCACCACTGGAACCTGGACCGACGTCAACGCCCTCGACTTCGTGACGCCCGTGACCACAACGACGGGAGCCAAGGACGGCAACGCCGCTCCCAACCGCACCGCCCTCAGCGACACGATCGCTTCGCTTTCGATCGCCAACGGCGCAACCTTCTGGATCCGCTGGAGTGACTTCAATGCGTCGGGCGCAGACGACGGCCTGGCCGTCGACGATTTCTCGATCACTCCGGACTCCGGCGGGCCGCCGCCGATGCCGACCCTCAACATCGGCGACGTCACCTTGGCCGAGGGTGACGCAGGCACCACCAACTTCACGTTTGCCGTCACTCTGACCGCGCCTGCCGGCGCTGGCGGCGTAACCTTCGACATCGCCACTGCCGATGGCACTGCCACCATCGCCGACAACGACTACGTGGCCAATTCGCTGACCGGGCAGACCATCCCTGGGGGGTCGCCCGGGCCGTACAATTTCACTGTCCTCGTCAACGGCGACACCACCGTCGAGCCGAACCAAACCTTCTTCGTCAACGTCACCAACATCACGGGTGCCACTGCGGGTGACACCCAGGGTCTCGGCACGATCACCAACGACGACGTCGCGCTGACGCCGATCCACGACATCCAGGGCCCGGGAGCCTCGTCGCCGATCGTCGGCGCCTCGGTGACCACCCGCGGCATCGTCACCGGCGTACGTTCCAACGGCTTCTTCATCCAGGAACCTGACGCCTCGGTCGACGCCGACCCGGCGACCTCGGAAGGGATTCTGGTGTTCACCGGTGGCGCACCGCCGGCCACTGCGGCAGTTGGCGCACTGGTCCAGGTGACCGGCACCGTGACCGAGTTCGTGCCCTCGCAGGACCCGCTGCAACCACCGTTGACCGAGTTGACTGGCGTCACCGTGGTGCAGATCTCGACCGGCAACCCGCTGCCGGCGGCGATTCCCCTGACCTCGACCTTCCCCGACCCCGCCGGGCCACACGATCAGCTCGAGCGCCTCGAAGGCATGCGCGTGTCGGTCGGCTCGTTGACGGTCGTTGGCCCGACCCTCGGCAGCATCAACGAGACCAATGCCACCGCCACGTCACAGGGTGTGTTCTTCGGCGTCGTCACCGGCGTTGCGCGGCCCTTCCGCGAGGCCGGCATCCAGGCCCCCGACCCGGCCCCGGCCGGCACCATCCCGCCGATCCCGCGTTTCGACAGCAATCCGGAGCGCATCCGCGTCGACAGTGACGCCCTGGTCGGCGGCCCGCTGATCGACGTCGGCACCGGCGCCGTCGTCACCGGTCTGATCGGCCCACTCGACTACACCTTCCGCACCTACACCATCCTGCCCGACCCCGGCGCGGCGATCGGCATCGCCGGCGGGCCGGTCGCGGGGGCGGTCACCATGGCCACCGCGCGCGAGGTGACCGTGGCGACCTACAACCTCGAGCGCTTCTTCGACACCGTCAACGACCCGGCGATCGGCGAGCCGGTGCTGACCCCCACCGCCTTCAACAACCGGCTCGCAAAGGTCTCCGCCGGCATTCGCAGTTTCCTCCACTTCCCCGACATCATCGGCATCGTCGAGGTCGAGAACCTGAGCACGCTGCAGGCCATCGCCGCACAGATCACCACCGATGCCATCGCCAACACCCAGCCGGATCCCGAATACGACGCCTTCCTCGTCGAGGGTAACGACGTCGGCGGCATCGATGTCGGCTTCCTGGTCAAGACCGCGCCGGTTTTCGGCGCCACGCCGCGCGTCGCAGTGACCGAGGTGGTGCAGGAACTCGACGGCACCTTGTTCGTCAACCCCGACACCAGCACCGAGATCCTCAACGACCGACCACCCCTGGTCCTCGAGGCGGTCGTCAACCACCCGAACGGCGCCAGCTTCCCGCTGGTGGTGATCGTCAACCACCTGCGCTCGCTCAACGGTGTCAACGACATCGGACCGGGCTCGAACGGCTGGGCGACCGGCGGAGATCGGGTCCGCGCCAAGCGCCTCGCCCAAGCCGAAGACCTCGCCAACTACGTCCAGGGTCGCCAAACCACCGACCCGACCGAGTCCATCGTGTTGATCGGCGACTTCAACGCCTTCGAGGTCAACGACGGCTTCGTCCACTCGATGGCGGTGATCGGCGGAACCCCCGTTCCGGACAACGAAACCGCCGTTCCGGGCGACGGCGTCGACCTGGTCAACCCCGATCTCGACAACCTCTTCGACACCGTCGCCGCGGCCGAGCGCTACTCCTTCGTCTTCGACGGCAGTGCCCAAAGCCTCGACCACATCCTCGCGAACGTGCCCCTGACCGCCGCCACCTTGGCCCAACGTATCGAGCACGCCCGCATCAACGCCGACTTCCCCGAAACCGCCCGCAACGACAACAGCACCGCGGTGCGGCTCTCGGATCACGACCCGGTGATCGCCTACTTCGACATCGCCGGCTTCCAGACTGCTGACCTCTCCATCACCAAGACGGACTCGCCCGATCCGGTGGTGGCGGGCACCAACCTGACCTACACCGTGACCGTCACCAACAGCGGTCCGGACGCAGCCACCACCGCGTCGTGGTCGGACACCCTACCGGCCGGGACGACCTTCGTCTCGTTGGGCGCCCCAGGTGGTTGGTCGTGCACCACGCCCGCGGTCGGCGCCGGAGGCACGGTCGACTGCTCGATCTCCAGCCTGGCGGTCGGCAACGCGGTCTTCACGCTGACGGTTGCGGTCGACCCAGCGGTGACAGCCGGGACGATCCTGAGCAACACGGCGACAACCACGTCCACCACAGCCGATCCGAATGCGGCCGACAACACCGCGACGGCGACCACACCGGTCAGCGCCTCGGCCAACCTCTCGATCACCAAGACCGACGGCGTCGATCCGGTGGCACCGGACCAGGACATCCCCTACACCATCACCGTCACCAACGCCGGCCCGTCGTTCGCCGCCAACGCTTCTTGGTCGGACACCTTGCCGGCCTCGACGACCTTCCAGTCCCTGGCCGCACCCGGAGGCTGGAGCTGTTCGACCCCTGCGGTCGGCGCGACCGGCGTGGTCAGCTGCTCGATCGCCGCCTTCGCACCCGGCTCGGCGGTCTTCACGCTGACTGTCCGCGTCGACTCGGGGACACCCGCCGCCACTGTCATCACCAACACCACGACGGCAACCTCCACGACGACGGATCCAACTCCGGGAGATCTGACTGCCACCGCAACGACCACGGTCTCCTCTCCGGCCGCCGTCACGGCGACCAAGACCGTCGCCGGCGACCTGCGCGCCGGCGGCCTGATCACCTACACCATCGTGCTCGCCAACGCCGGCCCGTCGCCACAGAGCGACAACCCCGGAGACGAGCTGGTCGACGCCCTGCCGGCCGAGCTGAGCGTCATCAACGCGGCCGCAAGCTCCGGCACGGTGACGGTCGTCGGCAACCAGGTCAGCTGGAACGGCAACATTCCGGCAGCCACCTCGGTGACCATCGTGATCGACGCCGTCATTGCCGACGGCTTGCCCGAAGGCACCGTCATCACCAACCAGGCGACCTACAACTACGACGCCGACGGCAACGGCACCAACGAATCGACCGGCGTCAGCGACGATCCGGACGTCGGTGGTACGGCGGATGCCACAGCCTTCGAGGTGTTGGGCTCACTGCTCGAGATCCCCACCCTCGATCACCTCGGCCTGGCCGTGATGGCGCTCCTTCTCGCTGCCGCGGCTCTGCGGCGACGCAGCCTCCTGAGTCGGAGTTGAGAGCCTGCCAGGCTCGTGCCCCGTCCGAGCAGCGGGCGGGGCACGGCGATGGCACACGCTGCGACGGGCACCCGGCCGGCTCCGCAGGTATCTAGCCCCCGGTACCATTCCCGCGTGATCGACTCTCCCAGGACGACCCGGACGTTTCGCGCCGATCGCGGTGAACACGGCCAACGCCTCGACTTGGTGCTGGTGCGTCGGCTCGGAGACCTGGGCACCAGCCGTGCCGACGTCGTGCGTGCGATCGACGCGGGCAGAGTGTCGGTCGAGGGTGCTGCCGCGATCAAGGCGTCGCAGCGCGTCCCCTACGCCGCCGAGATCGTCGTTCGAGGGCTGGCGGTGGCTCCCCCACCCGAGCCCATTCCGGCCGAAGCGATGGATCTTCACGTGGTGTGGGAGGACGACCACCTGTTGGCAATCGACAAACCGGCCGGTGTCGTCATGCATCCCACTCGCGGCCGCCGCACGGGAACGCTGCTCAACGGACTCCTCGCCCACTCGAACGCCGAAACCGGGGCGCTCCCACCCCAACCGATGCATCGCCTCGACCAGTTCACCTCGGGTCTGGTGCTGGTTGCCAAAACCGAGGCAGCACGCAGCGGGCTCGGTCGCGCCTTCCAACGGCGCCTCGTCGCCAAGACCTACCTCGCCATCGTGCAGGGAGAACCGCGTGCTTCGGAGGGCGTCATCGCCGCCCCGATCGGCAGAGATCCTGCGGAGCCGCGGCGTCGCGTCGTCGGCGTGGCCGGCGCGCGCGAGGCGGTTACGGCGTGGAGATGTCTCCAGCGTGGGGGCGGCACCGCCGGCCTCGAGTGCCGCCCGCTCACCGGCCGCACGCACCAAATTCGCGTCCACCTCGCCAGTCTCGGGCATCCCCTCCTCGGCGATCGCCTCTACGGTCCCCACCCAGGCCATCCCCTCGAACGGCTGCTCGCTCCCAACCGCCACGCCCTGCACGCTGCGCGGCTGGAGCTGCGCCACCCGATCACCCGCGCCGATCTGGTCCTCGAAGCGGACTTGCCCGCTGACCTGTCCAACCTGATCTCAGTCGCGGCATTCCGCTAGCAGGCTGACGAAAAACTGCAGAACCGACCGTCCTCAGGGCCGATCGCTGAGCGACCAGCGGTCGCGCCCAACCAGGACTCGTGCGTGCCGTAGGGTCGAGACCCCGCGGGTGATCGTGGTGCACTGTGCCAGGGTCACCTGCTCCCAAGCCAGGTCGAGGGCCTCGTCGAGCGTTCCGGGGGGCCTACCGACGCGGAAGAACAGCATCGTGCCGAAGTGACCCTGGATCTCTGCCTCCCAGCGCTCGCTCCAGCGCCGGCAGAGGGCGACCGCCGCCGCACTGCCGAGGGCACCCGAGCCCCAGAAGTGAAGGGAGGCCAACGCCGTCCAGTCTTCGTGAGTCGGCAGCAGGAGCAGGACGGGCTCCCCATAGTCTGCCGTCCCGAAATCCTCGAGGTAGCCGTCCTCCCGCAGGAGGCGGCTCCACCACGGACCCTTTCGCCCGTCGGTGAACTTCGCTTCCCAGCGGAGGAGCCAGCGCTGCAGAGCTCCGGTGCCGACGAGCTTTCCAGCATGGTGGAGATCGAGGAGCAGCTGTCGTTCGGGGGCCTTTCCGCAATCGTGGCGAAGGGTCGCCAACTCGATGTCGAGGATCTCTTCGAAGCTTCGGCCGCGGTCGCCGCGAGCGGCACAGCGTTCGAGTGCTGCGTCGAGGTCCACCGCCGCTGCCGCGGCGATCACAGCACCGGAAGAAACCCCCTCGCCATGGCGCTCCGCCTGGAAGGGACCACGCGAAAAGAGATCCTCCTCGAGGACACGTTCGGCCCACGAGCCAGATTCGGCGGTCCAGCAAGTCGAGGCCAGGGGCCAACGGCCGGTGTCGGCAAGCTTTTCGCGGCAGAGTGTCCAGGCGGCCGAAAGGTCGACGCCCCGGGGTGGGCGCAGAGCCAGCGCCTCTGTGCCGAGAGGGATCGGCACAACAACCGCCTCCGCCCCATCGAGCGCAGTCCCCGATAGAACCTCAGCGAGCTCAGCGGTGGAGGTGATCATCAGCCACAGTGCCCTCCTTGAAGAGTTCCCGCATCTGGAGACGCGGTTCGCCCTCCGCGCGCCGACGAGACCGGATTGTTGGTCGGTAGTCTCGCTGGCCGTGCATCAGTCTTACCTTACCTCTGCGGCCGCATCCTGGGTGGCGTCGCGCCCGGACGGTTGGTGGCGCGGAGATGGCTTGGCCCCGCCGCGGCCGGTCCGTCGTAGATCTGTGACAGCGGCGGGTGCAGCGCTCCGGTGATATATGTCCCTGGAAGCGCGAGCCGATCTCGAGCCTGAGCTCGCCAAGAAAGGTGGGCGCCGGCGAGCCGGCAGAGACCACCAGCAGGGAGTACCGAAGATGAATGATCCTGATGTCGTGATCCTGGGTGGCGGGTTGGCGGGTCTCACCCTGGCCCGTCAGCTCCTACTCGAGTCCAACTGTCGAGTCTTGGTGCTGGAACGCCAAGACACCGTACCCGGTCCGCGGCAAAAGGTCGGCGAATCGACCGTGCAGGTTGCCGGAGATTACTTCGGCCGGGTGCTCGATCTCGAGGTCTACCTCATGCACGAGCACTTCATGAAGTACAACCTGCGCTTCAGTTGGCGAACCAAAGGAACCGCCGGCGACCGGATCGAGGACTACTCCCAGTCCTACATCCGCCAATACTCGAACATCCCCTGCTATCAGGTCGACCGCAACCGTCTGGAGGCAGAGATTGCACGCCGCTGTAGCGCAGATCCGCGGTGCGAGATCGTCACGTCGGTGCGGGATCTGGACGTCGAGCTCGCCAGCGATGGCCGGCATCGGGTGGCCTTTCGCTCCGGGGAGACGACAGCGGTCGTCCATCCCGCGTGGGTCGTCGATGCCAGCGGGCGACGACGCTTCTTGGCGCGACAGCTCGGTTTGGACCGACCCTCACCGATCGACCACGGCGCGACGTTCTGGTGGGTCGACGGCATCATCGACATGGACCGCCTCGGAAACGAGACGCCGCGTCAACGGCGCTTGCGCTCCAGCCAATGTCAGGTCGGCCACTCGCAGCAGTGGCTCGCGACCAACCACTTCATGGGCCACGGCTTCTGGTTGTGGCTGATTCCATTGCAGGGCAAGACCAGCGTGGGACTGGTCTACGACCCGAAGTACGTCCCACGCGAGCAGGTCCGCACCGCCGACCGCGCAGCGGCATGGTCGGCGAATCGGTTTCCGATGCTGGCGCCGTCTCTGCTCGCCAAACCGATCGAGGAGTGGGCCGGGTTCCGGTCCTTTGCCCTCGACGCCGAGCGGGTGATCTCCACCGACAGGTGGGCGCTGGTCGGTGAAGCCGGGCGCTTCTCCGATCCGCTCTACAGCCCCGGCTCCGATCAGATCGCGCTGCACAACACTGCCATCGTCGGCGCGATCAACTCGGCCAACACGACGGAGCTCCAGCAGCGGGTCGGGCTGGCCGAGCCGTGGTTGCGAGGCATGTTCCGCGCCTACGAGCCGAGCTACGCCGGCAGCTACGGCGCACTTGGCGATCAGGAAGCGTTCACTTTGAAGTACACCTGGGAGCTGGCGGTCTACTTCAGCTTCTACGTCTTTCCGGCGATCAACGACCTGTTCTTCGACCGGCGGTTCCTCACCAGCTTCCTGCGTCTGTTCGGCCGCCTCGGCCCGATCAACCGCCGCGTGCACGAGCGGATCGCCGCGTTCACGGTGTGGAAAGCCGAGGAGGGCCGCGCGAGCACGACGGTGCAGTACAACGACTTCATGGAGGTCGGCTGGCTGCGCGACGCCGAAAAGACCTTCTACCGGATCGGCGTCTCGGTCGAGGAGGCGCGCGAGATACTCGCCGAACGACTCGAGTCGCTGGCGGAGATGGCGCAGTGGATCGAGGCCTGGATCGATGCCCGACAGCGTGGCGCGGTGCCTTCTGAACCGCTGGCCGGCACCTGGAGCCACGCCCCCGATGTCCTTGCCCGCCTCGCCGCCGACGAGCTCGCACCAGCAATGAGTGTCGGCTGACCGCCGGTAGCGTGGAGCCGTGTCGACGGCTCCATGATCTCTGACGCCGGCGCCCTGCGCGTAGTGGCCATGAACACCACCACGCGTCTCCCACGCCGCCTCACACCGATTCACGTCGCAGCGGTCCTGGCCGCCATCGTCCTCCCCCACACCGCACAGGCTGCAGCGTCGGTCGGCCTGTCGACGCTGCACTCGCGCCTGCTGTCGAACCCCACCGTCGCCGAGTGGTTCCCGCAAGCCGGTGACAACTTTGCCGACGTCTTCGCCACCGGGGACTTCAACGGCGACGGTGCCGACGACCTCGCCGTCGGCATCCCCAACGACGACGGGCGCCATAGCGTCGCGATCAACAGCGGCATCGTCGTCGTCTGGTACGGGATTCCCGGCACCGGACTGGCGCAGGGAAGCTTCACCGTGTTGCGCCTCGCAATTCCTCAAGAGCACGCGCGCTTCGGCGCGGCTCTCGCCGCCGGCGATTTCGATCACGACGGCTTCGACGACCTCGCCGTCGGCGTCCCCGACTTCGACGGTGTTCCCGCAAGCCCGCACAACCAGGACATCGGCAAGGTCGCGGTGCACTTCGGCAGCCCCGGTGGCCTCGAGGACATCGGCTCGATGACGGTCACCTCGCGGAATTGGGGAGACTCAGGGCAGAGGTTCGGCACCAGCCTCGCAGTCGGAGACTTCAACGGCGACCTCTACGACGACCTTGCGGTCGGAGCTCCGAACTACGCACTCAACAAGGGGATTGTCTACGTGCAACACGGCCCGGACCTCGACGACACCCCGGACTGGTACTGGATCGCCCAGATGCACGCCGAGATCCCTGACGAGATGGAGGAGCATGACCTCTTCGGCTTTTCCCTGGCTGCGGGAAACTTCAACAGCGATGCGATCTGCGGCGGCGGTGGCTGTGCGCAGTACGACGACCTCGTCATCGGTGTGCCGGGCGAAGACAGCCAAGGCAAGGTGCTGGTGCTTTTCGGGAGCCAGTGGAGCCTGCTCTTCGGCAGCGCCCACTGGTTCGGCGAAGGGCAGATCGGAGGCACCGCAGGCGGTTCTCAGTTCGGCCGTACCCTCGCGGTCGGGGATTTCGACGGTGACCTCGACGACGACTTGGCAATCGGAGCTCCCTTCAAGCCGGTCAACGGACAGAATGCTGCCGGGCAGGTCACGGTGCTCTTCGGCAGTCTCAACCCGATCAACGGCTGGTGGTTCGACGTCGCAGCGACGCGTTGGCTGACCCAGACGACGTTCTACGGTGCCGCTGCCAACGCCGCCGGCGACTTCTTCGGCTGGAGCCTTGGCTCCGGCGACTTCGACCACGACGGCCGCGACGACCTCGCCGTCGGCCACATCGGCGAGGATGTCGTCCCAGGAGGCATCCAGCTCGGCGGGTTCACGGTGCTCACCGGAAGCTCGGCCAACCCACGCGGCCCTGGTCGCACCTTCCGGTTCTTCGGCGCCGGGTACGCCGGCATGCCGATCCCCTGGGCCAACGGCGACCAGTTTGGGTGGTCGTTGGCCACAGGGGACTTCGACGGAGACCTCCACGACGA
This sequence comes from uncultured Thermoanaerobaculia bacterium, assembly GCA_964599475.1. Lineage (GTDB taxonomy): Bacteria > Acidobacteriota > Thermoanaerobaculia > Multivoradales > CAZRFU01 > CAZRFU01. The sequence goes on along the minus strand of CAZRFU010000017.1, from coordinate 18,469 downwards.
TCTCGTGGTCGGGACTCCCTTCGCCGATGCGGCGGGCGTCGGGGGCGAGGTCGGCAGCGCGGCGCTGCTCTACGGATCGCTCTTCGCCGACGGCTTCGAGTGGGACGGCAGCCTGCTCTTCTGGTCAGAGGTCGTGCCGTGAGTCACGACTGCACTCGAGGATGGCCGCTCGGAGCTCTGCCAACTTTGGGGGCTTGCTGACCACGCAGTCGATGTTGGGCGGGGTGGTGCCTTCGGCGAGGAGACGTTCGCCCCAGCCGGTGAGCAGGATGACCGGAGTCTCTGCCGACATCGCCCTGACCGCAGCGGCGACTCGCCGGCCGTCCACGTGGGGCATGCCGAGATCCGTGATCACCAGGGCGAACGGTCGCGCGTCGTCGCGGGCGGCTCGAAACGCATCGATCCCAGCCTGACCACCGTGCGCCGGCTGCACCACGTGGCCATCGGTCTCGAGTGCGTGGCACACCGCTCGCAAGACCAATGGATCGTCGTCCACCGCGAGGATTCGCAGGCGGCGCGGGCTGCGGCCCACCACCTCGGCTCGCGGTGTCGCAGACCCCGTTTCGACCGGCTCCGGAAACACCAGGCGAACCGTCGTACCGGAACCTGGTGAGCTTTCGATCTCGATGTCGCCGTTGTGCCGCTGAACCGTGCCGTAGACCATTGCCAGGCCCAGCCCCGTGCCTCGTTCACCCTTGGTCGTGTAGAAGGGCTCGAGGCAGCGGTTGCGGGTGACCTCATCCATGCCCACACCGGTATCGCGAACCTCGATCAGAACCCTTCCGGACAGCCCCATGCCGCCGAGCCTTGTCTCGTGATTCTCGATCCGCGTCGTCAACGTGATGGTGCCACCTTCGGGCATGGCGTCCGCCGCATTGAAGATCAGATTGGTGAGCGCCTCGCGCAGCTCGCTCTCCACCCCCATGACGCTGATCGGCTCCGCCGGTAGATCGGTTTCCACGTGGATCACAACACCGTGTTGGAGTGGCATCGCCTTCCAGCGCCCTCGGGTCAGCTCTACCACCTGCCGCAGGAGCGGGTGCACCGGGATGGGCTCCAGCACCAGCTGGGGCTCGCGATGGCGATAGAACTCCCGCAGACGTGCGACGGTCTCGGCGATGTCGTGCACCGCACACTGCGTGATGTCCAAGTAGTCTCGGGTATTCTGGCTCAGGTCCTGTTCTTCCTCGCGGATCAGCTCCGTGTAGAGAGCTACCGGTGACAGGGCATTGTTGAGATCGTGGGCGATCCCGCTCGCCATCTCGCCGAGCGCTCGCAGGCGTTCCTGTTGCATGATCGCCTGCTGGGTCTGGCGCAGCTCCTCGTACGCTTGCTGGAGTGCCCCGTAGAGTTGCGCCTGGTTGGCCGCCAAGGTCACATGCTCACTGAGCTGTCTGAGGAACTGGCACTCGTTGCTGGTGAAGGCGTCCGGCTCCCGGCGGGTGACCAGCAGGGCGCCGAACACCGTGCTCTCGAGGACGAGGGGCGCGGCGACCAAGGAGCGCAAACCCCCGCCGGCCAGGGTGCGGGCAAAGTCCGTCGGCGCGACACTGGTGTCCGGTTCGTAGACCAGTTGACCGCGAAGGCATCCGCGCAGGCCACTGCTGTCGACTCCGAGCGCCGCTCCCGCCGACAGGCAGGTCGCGGCGACGTCGTCGTCCGCGCGGTGGGCGACGATCGTGAAGCTCCCGGACGTCGGATCGAAGAGGCCGATACAGCAACATGCGCTCGGCAGATCCTCGACCAGGCTCGAGACCACCACCTGGTAGATGCTGGGCAGGTCCTGCCGTTCCCCGGTGGCCCGGGTGATGCGGTTGAGGAGCTCGAGGCTGGTCAGCTGGGCTTGCGCCCTTGCCTCGGCGAGCCGACGTTCGACGTTTTCAGCCAGCAGCGCTGCGTTCGTGGCGCTCAGGGCACGCTCGTGCTCCTCGATGCCTGCCAACATCTGGTTGAAGACGCGGGTCAGGTTTCCGACCTCGTCGCGCCCATACTCGGTGGCGCGCAGAGAGAAGTTCTGCTCGTCGGTGATCGACTGTGCCGTGTCAGCGAGGTCGATGATCGGGCGCGAGACGGCCCTCTGGAGCCGCGCGGAGACGAGCGCCGCGATCACGAGGGATCCCACGAGGGCCAGCACCGCAACGCCCAAGAGCAATCGCAACCGCGCCGCCATCCCCGCCAGACTCGCCTCGAGGTGGATGGTGCCCATGCGCGTACCCTCGAGCATCACGGGCGCGACCACCACCAATCGCCCGGGCTCGAAGCGGTGACCATCGGCGACCGCCCGCTTCGGCAGCGCGTGGGACAGCCCCTCCTGAAGGTACTCGGCAAAAGGGGCGCCGTCTCGCGTGTAGAGCCGGGCGGCCACCACCTGCCGCTCCAGCTCCAGACTCGCCAGGGTCGAGGTCGCTGCCTGCGGATCGTCGAAGGCCAAAGCCGCCCTCGTGTTGCTCCCGATGACGTCGGCCAGAACCGCCGTGTCACGCACCAGAGCACGCCGAAAGGCCACCGCTTCGAACACCGCCAAACTGAGGCAGGCGAGCAGCAACGAGACCGCGCACGTGGTCAGGACCACCAAGGTCAGCTTGCGACGAATCGGAAGGTCCCGCAGCCAGCTCATCTGGTCCCGCTAGTCATCGCGGTCAACGATCCGTCCCAGGCGCAGGAGCTCGGAGCTGATTTTCAGACCACTGCGTTTCGCAGCGCCGGGGTTGATCTCGAAACGCACACGATTGTCGACCAGCACGAAGTTGATGACACCACCCCGCGCCGCGAACTCCTCCACCTCACCGACGGTCAAGACCGACCTCGAGCCGAGTGCAGACAGGATCTCCGCCAGCCGGCTGCGCTCGGAAGCACTGACGAAAACCAGCTGACAGGCGTCGAGGTCGACGACCTCGGAGGTGCGTCGCACCTCCAGACGCCGGTCTCGTACCTTCTCGCCGCGAACCGTTTCGTCGAGTGCAGACCCAAACGGATCCTCGCCCAGGACGCACAGGCTCAACGGCGAGTCCGAGCTGCCGAACGCGGCGGCAGGCCATTCGACGAAGCGAGCGAAGTTGAAGAGAAAGGCTGCCTTGATCTGGTACTCGCGCGAGTACCGCGAGGGCTCGGCCATGGGTGCTGCACCGCTGAGCAGTGGTAGCACCGCCAGGCCAAGGAGCATGCAACCGCGCCGCAGCAGCGTTCGCATCCTCAACGACGCCATGTCACCCTCCCCACCACAGCGCGGCCGATCTCGACGCGCTCAGGGCCCGGAAAGCCATACTCGGGGTGCGTGTCGTCGAGGAGGTTGCGCCCGACCAACGAGAGCTCGAGCGACGGCGACAGCCGCCACGCCAGCCGGAGATCGAGCTCGAAGTAGCTCGGCACCGTGCCGACGATCGGCCCACTGTTGGTGCGCAGCGTGTCGACCCATCGCAAGGCTACGTCGAGCGCAACCGCGCGGCCCAGATCCGCGGATGAGCGGACCAGGACTTGTTGCTGGGGATCGGCGGTCTCGTTGAGCGCGGCGTTGAAGTCCTCCTCGCCCTCGCGAACCCCGAGGTGTGTCAGCAGGACCGTGTATCCCAGGTGCAGGCGCCACCTCTCGCTCAGCACCACTGTCGAGGTCGCCTCGAGGCCATAGGTCTCCCCCTCGACGTTGTTGGCGAAGAAGAACGGCAGAATCGTCACCGGGGTCGTGCTGGTACTGCGCAGGTCGCGGTACTCGTTGTAGAAGGCAGCCACCATGGCGGACACGCGGCTCCCGATCCGGCTGCGGTAGCCGGACTCCAGAGCGACGACACTCTCGGATTCGAACTCCGGGCTGCCGGCCAACAACACCAGGTGCGGGGGCACCGGTTGGAACAGCTCCCGGTCGAGCCGCGAGGGTGTACGCACCGCCCGCGAAATGGCTGCCCACCAACTTCGGTGGTCATCGATCGCCACGAGGATCCGTGCACTCGGTTCGATCTCGACGCCCGTAAAGTCGTTGTGCTCGATCTTGGTGCCGAGGCTCAGGCGTGCGCGCGCGCCCAGAGTCACCTCGTCCTGGATGAAGCCACTCCACAGGCGATGATCCCGCGCTTCGGGCAGGAACCCGAGACCGGGCGCATTCTCCACCCGGTCCCGCCAGAGACGAAAGCCCAGGCCCCAGGTGGGGTGGTGCACGCCGTGCGGGGTCGCCCGGTGCTGCATCTCGATGTCGTAGGTCTCGAGCCGATCGCGAAAGACCCCCGCCGGCGCGAACGGGAGACCGTTGATGATCAACGTCGGCACCGGCAGCGTCAGACGCGCCCAGTCGTGGTAGGCCTGAACGGAGAGCTCCCCCGCTCCGGCCAGCTCTCGCCTCCAGCGGCCCAGGACGTTGCCCCCGCTGACGTTGGCCTCGCCGCCGGTGACCTGACCGTCGTCGCCACGATAGAGATCACCCTGAAAGGTCCAGTGGCTGTTGGCGGCAGGTGACCCGTCGACGCGAAAGCCGCCCGCGGTGCGGTGCCAGGCGTCGCCGGCATCGTCGCCGCCGGCGAGCTTCTCGCCGTCGGCATCGATGTACTTGCCCCAGACGCGGTAATGAACACCTCGCCCAACAGCACCCCCGTAGCGCACCGCTGTCGACACTCGCTCCTGCGACCCGACCCCACCTTCGACGAAAAGGCCCTGGGACTCTTGGGCGCTCTTGGTGATCACGCTGATCACCCCGTTGACCGCGTTGGCGCCCCACACAGAGCCGCCCGGCCCGCTGATCACCTCGATCCGATCGACATCCTCGAGGAACACGTCCTGGGTGTTCCAGAAGACCCCGGAGAACAGCGGCGTGTAGACCGCACGACCATCGATCAACACCAACAGCTTGTTGGCCAGGTTGGTGTTGAACCCGCGCGCGCTGATGCCCCAGTCGTGGGCGTTCTTCTGGGCAACATTGAGGTTGTTGGCCAGACGCATGGAGGCGGGCAAGGTCGAAGCGCCTGAGCGCCGAATGTCTTCGCCGCTGATCACCTGAATTGCCGACGCGGTCTCGGCCAGTGGCTCCGGGCGCCTCGAAACCGAGGTCACCTCGAGATTCATCAGTTCCTCGAGACTCAGGCGCTTGTACGCGGCGGCCGCGTCTTCATCCGCCGCCGACGCCTCCGTGCCCAGGAGGGTGCCGGGGAGGGCGGCCGCCGAGAGCCAGACCAGCGCTTGGCAGAGGCATCGCTGGACGGCCCGTGCGACCTGATCACGTCCGTACTTGAGCCCGCCTCGAGACTGCCAGCCCAACATCCAGGCGCCTCCTTTCTGGTGTGGACTTCGCTTCTTGCGCTCAGGCGCACGGTAGCAGAACGCTTCGCCTGCCACAATCTGGCGCCCGAGGCCGTGATGCCCGTCCATGGTGGCCGGCCGACCTGGTATCGTCTCGCCGATGGTGCGCAACTCCCTCCTCCTCCTTGCCCTGGGTGCGGTGACGGTGCTGCAGGCAACCCTCAATCGACGGATCGGCAGCGAGCTCGGCCTGGGGGGCGCGGTGTTGCTGAATGCGGTGGTGATGTGTGGCGCGGCTGCGATCCTCGTCGGCTACCTGACCGCCAGCGGCACCACCTTGTTGTCGAACGGTGCCCTCCTCGGCTTCGAAGGCCTGCGGCAGTGGTCGTGGTGGTGGATCCTGCCGGGGTTGTTCGGGCTCGGGATCGTGCTCGGGTTGCCGATGATGGTGGAACGGGTCGGGGCCTTGACGGTATTCGTCGGCCTCGTCGCCGGCCAGACGATCGCGGGACTGATCTGGGACGCCCTCGAAGAGGGGATCGCGGTGACCCCCTCTCGAGCTCTCGGTGTCGCCTGTGCCATCGCCGCGGTGCTGCTCGTCGGGCGTCGGTGACATGGGCACCTCCGAGATCTCCCTTTCGATCAACGGGACGCGGCATCGCCTGCCGGCTCCTCCGCCGCACCGCTCCCTCTTGCACCTGCTGCGCGACATCGGCTTCACTGCCGCAAAAGAAGGCTGCGCCGAAGGGGAATGTGGCGCGTGTACCGTGGGCGTCGTGGTGCCTGCCGGCGAACGCAGCCGCATCGAGGCGGTGAACTCCTGCCTGATTCCCGCCGCTGCGTGCCACGAGCTCGAGGTGTGGACGGTAGATGGGCTGGGAACGCCGGAGGCCCTACATCCGGTGCAGGCGGCGATGGTGGCGACCGGCGGTTCACAGTGTGGGTTCTGCACGCCTGGCTTCGTGATGTCGATGGCGTGCGCCCTGGCCGAGTCCGGTGCGGTCCACGCCGACGATGTCGCCGGGAACCTCTGCCGCTGCACCGGCTATCGGCCGATCGTCGAGGCGGCGGAGCGCCTCGAGCCGATCGAGGGGCCGCTCGAGGTTCGGTGCGCTGCGCCTGCGTCTGAGCCGGTCGCCTACGAGCTGGTGACCTCAGCTGGACGCACCAGCCGACCGCAAACCCTCGCGCAGGCTCTGCAGCTCCTTGCGCAAGATCCTGCTGCCGTGGTGGTCGCGGGCGGGACCGACCTGATGGTCGAGGCCAACCTCGGCGGTCGGCGCTTCGACCATGTCGTGCTGGTGGATCAACTCCCCGAGCTGCGTGCCCTCAAGGTCTCGCCCTCCACCGTGCGGCTGGGCGCGGCACTGTCACTCGACACCATCGAACGAGAGCTCGGCGATGCCCTGCCGTTGCTCGCCGACCTGTGGCCCCGCTTTGCGTCACGCCTGATCCGCCGCCGGGCGAGCCTGGGGGGCAACCTCGCCACCGCCTCGCCGATCGGCGACAGTGCTCCGGTGTTGCTTGCCCTCGGAGCCGAGCTCGAGCTCGCCGGTGCAGCCGGCTACCGTCGAGTGCCCCTCGACCAGTTCTTCCGCGGCTACCGTCGCACTGCGCTCGAGCCCGGCGAGCTGATCGTTGCGGTCACCGTCCCGCGAGAAACCAACCGCATCGGCTGGTTCGAGAAGTTCGCCAAACGCCGCGAGGACGACATCTCGACGGTCGCCTTCGCGGGAACCGTGGCTGTGCGAGAGGGCAAGCTGGTCGAGCCTCGCTTGGCCTTTGGCGGCGTGGCGGCGACGCCGCTGCGCGCCCGCGGTGCCGAGGCCGCCATCGACGGCCTGACGATCTCGGTTGCCCGTGGCCGAGTCGAAGCGGCCCTCGCGGCCGAGCTCCAGCCACTGTCCGATCACCGGGGCAGCGCCGAGTACCGGCTGGCGATGGCTCAGGCCGGAGTGATGGCCCTGCTCGATCGTTGCGAGGACCAGCCGTGACCCGCCTCGGCACACCGATCCTGCACGACAGCGCCGTCGGCCACGTCACCGGCTCGGCCTGCTTCACCGACGATCTCTGCCACCGTCTCCCTGGGCTGCTGACAGCCTGGCCGGTGACCTCGCCCCACGCCCGAGCCCGCGTCGTGAGGATCGACGCCGCCGCGGCGCTGGCCGTGCCGGGTGTCGTCCGCGTGCTGACGGCGGACGACGTGGCAGGCGTCAACGACATCGGCCCGGCCCGCCGCGACGAACCGCTCTTCCCCACCGAGGCGAGCTTCCACGGCCACGCGATCGCCTGGGTGCTGGCCGACTCGGAAGACGCGGCCCGCGAGGGCGCCAAGGCGGTCGGGGTCGAGTGGGAACCGCTGCCGGCGCTGCTCGATCTCGACCACGCTGTGGCCGCCGACGCCTTTCACACAGAGGCCCTCTCGATCGTCCGCGGTGACGTGGCCGCGGCGCTCGCCGCCGCCCCCCGGCAACTGACAGGCCGACTGGAGATCCCCGGCCAGGAGCACTTCGCCCTCGAGACCCAGGTGGCGATCGCCACGTTTGCCCCGGAGGGTTCGATCCACCTCTACTCCTCGACCCAACACCCATCCGAAACCCAGGAGATCGTGGCGCGGGTTCTCGGCCGCCGACGCCACGAGGTGGTGGTGGAGTGTCTGCGGATGGGAGGCGCGTTCGGCGTCAAAGAAGTGCAGGCCAACGCCTGGGCTGCGGTGGCGGCGCTTGGCCTGGCGCTGACCGGCAGGCCGACGCGAGTGCGCCTCGATCGGCTCCACGACATGATCCTGACCGGCAAACGCCACGCCTTCCGGGCCGATTGGGCGGTTGGCTTCGATCAGGAGGGTCGGCTCCTCGGCGTCGACATCGATCTCGTCAGCGACGGCGGCTGGTGTCTCGATCTGTCTCGGCCGGTACTTCAACGCGCCCTGTTCCACGTCGACAACGCCTACTTCGTGCCCCAGCTCGCGGTGCGTGGACGAGTGGCCAAGACCAATCGCCCCTCCGCCACCGCCTTTCGCGGCTTTGGCGGCCCTCAGGGCATGCTGGTGATCGAGGAGATCCTCAGCCGTGTGGCCCGAGCTGTCGGCCGGCCGCCCGAGCAGGTTCGGGGCCTCAACCTCTACCGCCCAGGCCAGAGCACCCACTACGGCCAGCAGGTCACCGAAGCCGATCGGCTGCAGCGAGTCTGGGGCGAGTTGGCCACCAGTGCTGCGGTCGAGGCCCGGCGCGCCGAGCTCGACCAAGCTTCTCGACCCGGCCACTTGCGCCGCGGCCTCGCGATGACCCCGGTCAAGTTCGGCATCTCCTTCACCCACGCGCCGTTCAACCAAGCCGGTGCCCTGGTCCTCGTCTACACCGACGGCAGCGTCGCCGTCGCCCACGGCGGCACCGAAATGGGGCAGGGGCTGCACAGCAAGATCAAGGCGGTCGCAGCCGACGCTCTCGGGGTCACCCGTGAACAAGTGCGGATCGTCGCCACCCGCACCGACAAGGTACCCAACACCAGTGCCACCGCGGCGAGCTCCGGCAGTGATCTCAACGGCGCCGCCGTCGCCGCCGCCTGTGCCGAGATCCGCGAGCGGCTGGCCCGCGTCGCGGCGCTCGAGCTCGGCGTCGACCCTGCGGCGCTCACGTTTTCAGGCTCCCGGGTAAATGCTCCGGATGGTCGCTCGCTCGCGTTCGAGCACGTCGTCCACAGAGCTTACGAGGCCAGAACCCAACTCTTCGCCACGGGCTACTACCGCACTCCGGGAATCCAGTTCGACGTCGCCGCCGGCCGCGGTACCCCCTTCTACTACTTCTCGGTCGGCGCTGCCGTCGCCGAGGTCGAGGTCGACGGACGGACCGGCTCCGTGCGCGTTCTGCGCGTCGACATCCTTCACGATGTCGGCACCTCGCTCGCCCCCAATCTCGATCGCGGCCAGATCGAGGGGGGCTTTGCCCAGGGCATGGGTTGGTTGTTGCTCGAAGAGCTCGTCACCGACGCCTCGGGGCGTCTGGCAACCCGCGGCGCTTCGACCTACAAGCTCCCCACGGTCGACGACATGCCTTCAGATCTGCGGGTCGAGCTGCTGACGGACGCCCACGAATCGCGCGTCATCGGCGGCAGCAAGGCGGTGGGCGAGCCCCCGCTGATGCTGGCGTTTTGTGTCCGCGAAGCAATCCGCGACGCGGTGGCGCGTTTCGCTCCGAGCCCGGCGACCGCGGCCGTCGAGCTGGCTGCTCCATCGACCCCCGAGGCGGTGTGGCGCGCCGTGCGTTCCCTGACCTCCGCCTGATCTCCAAGGAGTCCCCCATGTCCCAGCCGGTCGCCCCCTCGTTCTGGCGTCGCCTCACTGCCGTGGTTTTGGCCGCCTTGCTCTTCGGGGCGTGTGCCTCGGTCGACACCCGCCGGCGCTCGGACCCCGGGCTCGGGGATCTCGGCGGGGTCGCCTTCGTGCTCTTCGCCGACGACGATGCCCGCGCGGCCGGTCGGCCGGGCCCACCCGGAGTGGTTGCCGTGCTCGAACGCGAGACCAAGACGGGTTACCAACCGATTTATCGTGGCATCCGCCCGGAGTGGGCGGTCACCGGCCTCGAGCCCGGTCGCTATCGCGTGCTCGTCGACGCGCGCCTCGACTCCGCCGGCGCCGAGGTCCCCCTGCCCGAGGCCGCCACCAAACGCTTCCGCGTCAAGCCGGGAGAGATGGTCGAGGTCGAGGCACGTTTCGCGCGGCTGGATCGCCGCCGGAATCGTCGCCGGGGTCGTAGCGGCCGTGGTGCTGGCCGACTGGCTCGACGACAAGGGTCTCCCCACTCCCCCGCTGCCGCCCCCGCCACCGCTGTGGCTCGCCGACCTTGCGCTTTCGGTGGTCTTCGACTTCTCCACCGTGTCGCGGCCGATCGACGTCGACGACTCGACCGCTCCGCCGTTTGCGCTCGAGGCCCTGTTGCCCGCCCCGGGCACCGAAGTTCCGCCGGGTCCGGTTCGAGTCGTGGTGATCTTCGCCACCGACCCCGGCTCGGTTGCGCTCGCCCCGGAAGCGGTCGAGGTCACGGTCGACGGGCAGCCGCTGCTCGGCCAGCTGAGCTGGGATCCGCGCCGCTGGCGCCTCGAATGGGAGTCGACCGACGAGGTTCTCGACGGTGCCGAGGTGTCGGTGATCATCCAGCCACAGGCCATCACCGGCCGCGGCGGTCGCCGTCTGCCCAAGGCGCTCGAGACCCACTTCACCGTGCGCGAATAGTTGGCCTTCCCGAGAGTCTCAAACCTCCCCTGGTGGCGCCTCGCCTGAGCGAGCAACGCCACCACACCAGCGCTCGTAGAGCGCCGGGACCACGATGAGGTTGAGGAAGGTCGAGGTCAACAGCCCACCGAGGATGACCTGCGCCATCGGCGCCTGGATCTCGTTGCCGGGTTGATTGCCGTGGATCACCAACGGCACCAGCGCCAGCCCGGCCGTGAGCGCCGTCATCAGAATCGGCGCCAAACGTTCGCGAGAACCGCGACGCACGGCTTCGCTGAGTGCCAGGCCTTCCTCCTGCATCAGGTGTTGGTAGTGGGTCACAAGCAACACCCCGTTGCGGGTGGCGATGCCGAACAAGGTGACGAAACCGACCAGGGTCGCGACCGACAACACCCCGTTGCCGAGCGCTAGGGCAAACACACCGCCGATCAGCGCCAACGGCAGGTTCACCAGCACCACAAGGGTCTCGCGGTGACTGCGAAAAGCCACCCACAACACCCCGTACATCGCGATCAGGATCAAGACGCTGACCAACGCCAGGTTGCGGGCGCTGCGGCCGGCCTCCTCGAATTGGCCACCGAAGGCCACCAAGTACCCGGTCGGCAGCTCGACCGCTTCGTCGACCGCACGGCGTGCTCGTTCGACCGTCCCGGTCAGATCCGTTCCGGCTATGTTGGCGGTCAACATCGCCACCCGCTGCACGTCCTCGCGGCGCACCATCGAAGGACCGAGATCGAAACGCACCGTCGCCACCTCGGACAAGGCGATGACGTCACCGCCAGGGGTCGTCACCGGCAACTGCTCGAGCCGGTCGCGGTCGCTGCGAAGGGAATCCGGGAAACGCACAACCACACTGGAGGCTACCCCTCCCTCGATCACCTCGCCAACCTCAACTCCCTGAAACAGGGCCTCCACCGCTCGGGCCAACCCAGCGGGAGTCAGACCGTGGCGGGCCATCGCCTCGCGGTCGAAATTCACCACCAGCTCCGCGATCGCTGACTGCTCCTGGTTGGACAGATCGACGATGCCGGGCACGGTCTGCAGCGTGCGTTCGACGGCTCCGGCCAGACCCCGCAGGACAGCGAGATCGGGGCCGAAGATCTTGACGGCGAGATTGGTCTTGCTGCCCGAGATCATGTGGTCGATGCGGTGGCTGATCGGTTGGCCGAAGGACACCACCACACCGGGAATCACGGCGACGGCCCGCCGCATCTCGTCCAGCAGTTGATCCCTGGTCCGGCCGTGTTGGAGCGGACCGAGCACCACCTCGAGCTCGGAGGCGTTGACGCCCTGGACGTGCTCGTCCTTTTCGGCTCGGCCGGTGCGGCGGCTAGTCGACACCACCTCGGAGAACTCCAGCAGTGCTTCTTCGACCTGACGACCCAGCGCATCACTTTCACTCAGCGGAATCCCGGGTGGGCTGACCACGGCTACGGTCAGGGAACCTTCGTTGAACGGCGGAAGGAAACTGCGCCCCAGGGTTGGCAGCAGTGCCAGCGCCGCGACCAGCAGCAGGCCACAGCCCACCAGCACCAGGGACCGCAGAGCCAACGCTCGATCGAGCATCGGGCGGTAAGCACTGTGAAGCCACCGCAGCAGCCGCGGCTGGCGCTCCTCGAGCGCACGGGAGGTCGGCAGGAGCAGCGAGCACAACACCGGGGTCACCGTCAGCGACACCACCAATGAAGCAATCAAGGCGGCGACGTAGGCAAGCCCCAAGGGCCGCAACAACCGCCCCTCGATCCCAGGCAGGAAGAACAGCGGCACGAACACCAAAACGATGATCAGGGTGGCGAAGAAGATCGCCTTGCGCACTTCCGAGGAAGCACGAAACACCACCTCGAGTGCGGGTCGACGCTGATCCAGCGGTTTGGCCAGCTCGAGGCGCAGCCGCCGAAAGACGTTTTCGACGTCGATGATCGCGTCGTCGACCAGCGCCCCGATGGCGATGGTCAAACCTCCGAGTGTCATGGTGTTGACAGTGCCGCCGAACAACGACACCACCAGGATGCCTGCGAGCAAGGCCAGCGGGATCGCGAGCGCCGAGATCATCGTCGTGCGCCACGATCCCAGGAACAGCACCAGGATCAGCACCACCAGGAAGGCGCCGTCGCGCAACGCCAACGTGACGTTGGTCAACGCCACCGTGATGAAGTCGGCCTGGCGGAAGTTCTCCTTTTCAATCGTCACCCCCGCCGGGAGTGCCGCCGCGACCCGCTCCAGGGTGTGGTCGATGCGTTTGGTCAGCTCGAGGGTATTCGCACCCGGCTGCTTCTGCACCGACAGCACCACCGCCGCCTTGGTGTTGTAGGACGCGGTCCCACGCACCGGTTCCGGTCCCCAGGCCACGCTCGCCACATCGGCGACCCGAATTGGCGTGCCGCCCGTCGCTCGGACCACGGTCGACGCAACCTCCGCGGGATCGCGAGCCCGGCCCAGCCCACGAACCAGGTACTCCTGCCCGCCCTCGACGTGAAAACCGGCTGCCGGGCTGAGGCTCACCGCCGCCGCCGCATCGATGACCTCGTCGAGCCCGACCCGGTGCTGCGCCAGGGCTTCGGGGAACACCGTCACCTGGAGTTGACGCACCTCACCCCCTATCGGCACCACCTGAGAGACCCCGGGCAGGGCCAGCAGGTTGCGGCGCACCACGGTTTCGGCCAACAGTCGCAGCTCCATCGGCGCAACTCCGTCGGCGGTCAGCGCGATAAAAGTGATCTCGCCCATGATCGAGCTGATCGGGCCCAGCTCGGGCCGTTCGGCCTGGCTCGGCAGCACCACCCGCTGGAGGCGTTCGGTGACCACCTGGCGAGCCTGGTAGATGTCGGTGCCCCACACGAACTCGACCCAGATGACCGAGATGCCGTCGGCGGAGACCGACCGCAGTCGACGAATCCCGGTGGCGCCGTTGACCGCCGATTCGATCGGGAAGGTGACCAGGGTCTCGACCTCTTCCGGAGCCATTCCGGCGGCTTCGGTCACGACGGTCACGGTCGGGGCGGAGAGATCCGGGAAGATGTCGACCGGCATCTCGAGCGTCCACAGCGCTCCAAAGACGATCAACAAAGCAGCGGCCCCGAGGACCAACACCCGATGAGACAGCGAGAATCGAATCAGGCGGTCGAGCAGTGTCATCGTCGTGCTCCTAGTGGACGTGGCCGTGACCCGCGTCAGTCGCCATCAGGCCGGCGCGCCGAATCGCCTCACCTCCTCGAGTCACCAGGCGCTGGCCGGGCTCGAGCCCACCAACCAACAGGCGGTCGCCCTGGCGCGCCAGCACTTCGACCGGCTGGCGGATGAACCGCTCGCCTGACAATTGCAGGTAGACCGCTGGCACGCCGCCATCGTCGATCACCGCCGAGGCTGCCACCACCACCCCTTCCCGTTCGGCGCCCAACAGCACGTCCGCAGGCAGCGTGGTGCCGAGGATCAAGCTCGGGGCATCGACCTCCAGCAGGGCCGTCACCGTACCGGTGGCGGGATCGACCTCGGGCGCAATCGACACCAACCGCACCGCCTCCGCTCCGAGTCGGATGACCGATGCGTCGCGCACCTCGAGCACCAGGCCCGCGGCACCGCCGCCGGCAAGCTCGGTAGCTGCAGCAGGCGCCAGCGCCACCTCGAGCCACACCGCACCCGTTCCCACCAGCCGTCCGAGTAGCTCCCCCGCCGCGATCGCCGCTCCCGGTGCGGCCGCCACTTCGGCCACACGCCCGTCGAAGGGAGCGCGCACCACCAGAGCGTCCTGAAGGCTGCGACCCTGACGCGTCGAGGTGGCCGACTTCAGGTCGCGCCGGGCGGCCTCGAGGCGGGCGGCCAGAGCGGTCGCGCGGGCTTGCGCTTCTTCGGCCTGGCGGCGACTGGTGGCCTCCTGCGCCAACAACTCCTGGAGTCGCTGCGCGCGCACGCGTGCAGCCTCGGCATCGACCTCGAGCTCGGTCACGACCGCTTCGAGCTCAGCTAGGCTGCGTTCGGTCGCCACGCGGGGAGCAATGCGAAACAGCGGTGTGCCCGCCTTCACCACCTGTCCGGGGTATGGCCAGGGCTGTGGCTGGACCACCCCGTCGAGGTTGGCCGTGAGCAGGGCCTCGGACCCGGCTCGGGGGCGCACGCGCGCGAGGCCACGAACACTCTCCGCCAACCTCCCGCGGCGAACCCATTCGGTGGCGAAGCTGGTCCGCCATTGCTGCTCCTTGAGAAAGCCCTGAGGCTCGGCCGGCTCGGACGCACCTCGCGGTGCTGGGGCACGGATCACCCCTCCCGGACTCTCGACGGTACCCACCCTGACCACACCCCCACGGATTTCTTCGGTACCGCCGGCGCCTTGGATCCGAAACGCCAGGTCGTAGTCGCCGACGGTCTGTGGTGTCACCTCGATCGCAAAGATCCCCGGACGCACCGGCTGGCTCGCTGCGAACACCTGCTCTACTCCGTCACTCTCGAGCACCACCTCGACCTGCCCCTCCACCAGCGGCAGGAAACCATCGAGGCTGGTCACGTGGGTGTGGGCGACTGCCGAGCTCCCGGCGATCAGGGCTCCCACCTCGGGGAAGACCTCGTAGCGCTCTCCCCAGGCCGTCACCGACCACGATTCGAGCTCCGCCGGAATCTCCGTGGCCGAGGGACCACACCCGGCCACAACCATCGCCAGCGCGACCAGGCGCACGGCGGCTCGTTCAGTGCGGATCGCCATGATCGCCCTCGCTGCCGTCGTGGCCTTCCTCTTCACCATGGGCGTGAGGCTCCGCGCCGTCGTGGCTGTGCTGCTGCGCCACATCCGTTTCAGACAGCCCTTCCGTCGACACCTCGGCCGGATATGCCGGCTCGAAGACAGGTTCGCCGGCAGCGGGAGGGGTGGTCGCTTGCTCTGCTGCCGCGAGGGGCGCCGGGCTCGGCGGCTCGGCCTTCCCGGCACAGCCAAGACCGCTGGCGGCAGTCGCCAGCGTGATCGCGATCAGGGATCCAGTCGAGGTGTTGATTCGAAACATGATGAGCTCCCGTGGCTTTGAAATGGTCAACGGAGAATCAGGGAAGCGCTGGGCCGGAGGTCTGCTGGAGCAAGCGATGGGCTGCAGCCGCCTGCCGATGCAGCTCAAGGACGGCCACCTCAGCCTCGACCACTGAACGCAGCGCATCGAGCAAGTCGGTCACGTCGACCTCCCCCGCCTCGAAGGCGGCGAGAGCGGCCTCGCGCACCAAATGATTGTCGGCAGTGACGCTCCGGTTATCCAGGGCCGCCTGCCGCAGACCCTCGTAAGCGGCGCGGGCTCCCTCCCGCAGGGCATCGAGCTCACGTCGGCGCACTTCGAGCCGTGCCGTGGTCGAGCTGATCGCCGCCTCGGCCAGCGCTCGCGATCGCTCGCGGCGGCCGGCCAAAGGCAGTGCCCATCGCACCGCCAAGGTTGGCCCTTCGGCGGTGAGTCCGTCGCTCTCCTGGCGCTGCCATCCGGCGGCCAGGGCCGGCATGTCGGCGAGTAGCCCGGCAAGCTCACGCTCAGTAGCCGCCGCCGCGAGCTCGGCCTCGAGCGCCACCAGGTCAGGATGAGCAGCCGCTGGCGTGGTCGCCGGCGGTGGGAGCGGCGGCAGTTCCGGCACACTTGCTTCTTCGAGCAACGGGTACCAGGCCCGGACAGCGGCGAAGGCTTCGAGACGCTCCGCCTCCGCCTGAGCGAGCCGCGCGCGGGCCTCCAGCGCCGCGAGGGTCAGCCGGCGGGCGTCGAGGCCCGAGGATTCCCCTTCGACCGCCCGGCGCTGCTCGCGTTCGGCCAGGTCATCGAGCTCGCCCGCCCACCGCTCGAGGGCGCCCGCTTTCGCGGTGCTGATCGACCAGCGGGCGTAGACCGCACGCAAGGTCTGATGCAGAGCGGCCGCCTCGGTCTCGAACCGCGATCGTGCTGCAGAGACCCGGGCGCTCGTCGCCTGCGCCGCCAGCCGACGCCGGCCGGGGTGAGGCAGCTGCCAGCTGACCCCGAGATCGACTTGCTCGACCCGGCCGGGTGACTCGTAGGTCCCTTCGAGGTCGGGGACCTCGAAGACTCGCGCCGCGGCCGCTTCCGCCTCGGCCTCGAGCAGCTCCTCGCGCTCCGCAATGAGCGCGGGATGATCGCTCCCGAGCAGCGCCAGGAACACCGCCTCCGAGAGCACGTGCCCAGCCTCGGCCGCGGCCAAGGTGGGGTACAACGTCGCGGCACACGCCGCGACCAGAAAAACGCGCATGGGAAAACCTCTCGTGAAGAAGAATCGACGCCGAGCTCACACCGAGCTCGACACCTCGATCCGCCTCACAAGAGCAGTGCGCAGTGATCGTAGAAGCGACAGCGAGTCGTGTCGGGGGGCCGGCCGTCGACGATGTCGAGCCGGTCGGGTGTGACCACCAGGGGACCGGTCGCCGCGGGATTCCTGGCCGGCGACAACGGCATCTCGGCGGTTTCGAGGTCGCGCTGTGCCACCGCAGCGTGGTCGTGCTCGGCAACGTCGAGATCGTGGTGGTGACCGTGAGTTGCCGCCACCGGCAGGCTGCGATGCGTTTCGCCCACGCCGTGGTGGTGATCGAGGAGCAGGTGCAGACCTAGTCCGACCAGGGCGATGGTCGAAGCGTGCCAGCAAGCCAGCACCGCCAGAACTACCACCCGACGCGACCACGAGGACTTCACTGGGTGATCGTCGCAACCCGCAGACATCCTGTCAAGTCCGCCGGCCACTCGACCAGGGAGCATGCCTGACAAAAGACTGACTGATACGACGATTGCAAGAGCCCATGAGCTGGTACATTGCCCTCGAACTACTGCGGGGACTCTCGATGCACCATGCACCCATGCCCGAATCGGCCGCGCTCGCCTGGCAGCGTCGCCTCGCTCCTTACCAAGGGGCTGACGATCGCAAGGCCGCATTCCAGCTGATCACGACGACTTTGCTGTTCGTAGCGGGTTGGTGGTTGGCGTACGAAGCGCTGTCGATCTCCTACTGGTTGACGGTGGCGATCACACTTCCCTTGGCAGGTCTCCAGACCCGCCTCTTCATCTTCCAGCACGACTGCGGCCACGGATCCTTCTTCCGGTCCCAACGCCTCAACAACATGGTGGGCCGGGTGATCGGCGTGTTGATGCTGACGCCGTACGCCTACTGGCGCCGCACCCATGCGATTCACCACGCGACCGCAGGCGACCTGGTCGCCACACGCCGACGCCGCCGGCTACCGGATCTACCGCAACATCTTCCTGCTGCTGACCTTCGGACCGATCTACCAGTTCATCATCAAGCACCGGCTGCCCCTCGACACGCCGCGTTCGTGGAAGAAGGAATGGGCCAGCGTGATGGGCACCAACCTCGCCCTGATTGGGGTCTTGGCCGTCGCTTGGGCGACGATCGGGATCAAAGCCCTGCTCCTCGTGCAACTGCCGGTGACGCTGTTCTCGGCCAGCTTCGGATTGTGGCTGTTCTACGTCCAACACCAGTTCGAGGACACCTACTGGCGCGAACATCCCGAGTGGGAGCTCTACCGTGCCGGGATCGAAGGCAGCTCCTACTACGATCTCGGACCGGTGCTGCATTGGTTCACCGGCAACATCGGCTACCACCACGTCCACCACCTCGCCAGCCGCATCCCCAACTACCGCTTGCGGAAGTGCTTCGAGGAGGTTCCCGAGCTCCATCGGGTCACCCGCCTGACCCTGTGGAGCAGCCTGCGCTGTGCACGGCTGGCACTGTGGGACGAGGAGCGGGAGAAGCTGATCCCGTTCTCGGAGATCGAGACCGAAGATCGCTCGCTGGCGGCGGCGGCGTAGGGACTCGAAGAGAGGTACCGGGTACTTAGTGGCTTACCCCGCTCGATGCTCCTCCGTTTCCGACATTTCGGGACGTGAGCCTTCACAAGTACCTGAATCCAAGTGGCTCAGCACGCTGTCGAGTGATCGTGATCCTGCAACCGGAGAAGCAGAAGAATCTTTGGTTCGGAGGGGATCGGATCTCGGCCCCCTTCCTCGCCTTCCGAGTGTCTTGCGCTCGATCCGGCACGTCAAGGCC
>CAZRFU010000016.1:13357-81989 GCA_964599475.1 uncultured Thermoanaerobaculia bacterium | reverse complement strand
GATCGCCGGCACCTACCACCGCTGGCGTGGTGACGACAGTTCCGCGGCCTACGAAGACATCCCCGGCTTCTGCAAGTCCGCGACCAGGGACGACATCGCCACCCACGGCCACGTGCTGACGCCGGGAAGGTACGTCGGCGCCGAAGAGGTCGAGGACGACGGCGAACCCTTCGAGGAAAAGATGCCACGGCTGGTGGCGGAGTTGTACCAGCAGTTCGAGGAGTCGGCGAAGTTGGAGGAGCGCATCAAGGCGAACCTGAAGGGGCTGGGCTTTGCCGAGTGAGTGGCGGACGACCCGCTTTCAGCAGCTCATCGACGAGGATGTGCTCGAAATCGGTGACGGGTACCGAGCTCAGAACAGCGAGCTTGGGGGCAACGGTCCAATCTTCCTTCGTGCCGGCCACGTCACTGACAGCCACATCGACTTCTCTGGGGTTGAGCATTTCCACGAGCACCTCTTCGAAAAGGTGCGACCGAAGATGTCCCGCGTCGGCGACACGATCATCACGACGAAAGGCAACAGCACTGGTCGAACCTCGTTCGTTACTCCACGAATGCCTCCCTTCGTCTATTCGCCCCACCTGAGCTACTGGCGAAGTCGCGACCTTGATCGTCTGGACAGCGGGTTCCTGCGCTACTGGGCCTGCGGGCGCGAGTTCAGCGAGCAGCTCTCCGGGATGAAGGCCTCAACGGACATGGCCCCCTACCTGAGCCTTACCGACCAACGCCGACTAAAGATCACTGTGCCGCCCATCGGTCATCAGAGGCTGATCGCGGAGACCCTCGGCGCCCTCGACGACAAGATCGAGCTCAACCGCCGCATGAACGCCACCCTCGAGGCCATGGCGCGGGCGCTCTTCCAGAGCTGGTTCGTCGACTTCGACCCCGTCCGCGCCAAACTCGACGGCCGCCACCCCCCCGGCCTCGACCCCGAAACCGCCGCCCTCTTCCCCGACTCCTTCCAAGACTCCGACCTCGGGCGGATTCCACGCGGGTGGAGAACCGGCCCCCTTTCCGAGTTGGCGACCGTTGGAAAGGCCTCGTTGAACCCAGGCCTGTGCCCGGGCGAGCAGTTCGACCACTACAGCCTCCCTGCCTTCGACGATGGCCGGAAACCGAAGGTAGAGCTTGGGGCAGCCATCCGAAGCAACAAGTTCGCGGTTCCCCAAGGCGCCGTGCTGTTGTCCAAGCTCAACCCTCACATCCCTCGCGTGTGGTTCCCTGCCAAGCTCCACGGTTCTCGCCCGTCCGTCTGCTCGACCGAATTCATCGTGGTCGAGCCAGCCACTAGCGCTTCGAGTGAGTTTCTCTATTCGCTCTTCACAAGCCAACCGTTCTCAACCGCCTATGCCTCACTCGTGACTGGCACGACGGGGAGCCATCAGCGCGTTAGGCCCGAAGATGCCTTCGCCCTGCCGTGCCTGATTCCACCGACCGCTTTGGCCCACGCATTCACCGACAGGGTAAGCCCCCTGTTGGCCATGGCAGAGAGCCGTGCGGCCGAAGGTCACCTTCTCGCCGGACAGCGCGAAGCCTTGTTGCCAGAACTACTTGGTGGAAGAGCCTTCTTCGAGGAGTAACCAGAATGGCGGTCGACGGAATGCAGATCACGTCTGTCCGGATTCAGAACTACCGCTCCATCCTCAACGAGGACTTCCGGACCAACCGGCTCAATCTATTCGTAGGCCTGAACGATGTCGGCAAATCGAACATCCTTCGTGCCCTCGACTTGTTCTTCAACGGCACTGCCGCCGCGAGCCCCTTCGTGTTTGACCGCGACTTCAGCAAACACGCGAGGACCCCGTCGAACAAGGCCAAAGAGGTTCGTGTAACTCTAACTATGAGGCTCCCCCCCTCCTACGACGCGTCCGAGATCCTCTGGCGAAAGGTGTGGCGTTCTGGCGGGCACCATGAGCCTGGAAACGAGCTTCGACACCTCGACGGGAGCCAACTCAAGCCGCGATCAAAGGTTCCGGCATTCCTCAACTCCGTGCGGTTCGAGTACGTACCTGCCGTGAAAGGCAGCGACTACTTCCAGACACTACTTCGGGGCCTTCACGATGTCCTCGTCGGCACGGTCGCCGCGGACATTCGCGCGGCTTCTGGCGGCTTCACCTCCACCATCAACGAGAAGACGCAGGCCGCCCTTGCTGAGATCGAAGCCAAGCTTGGCATCAAGAGCACGATCCAGCTACCCGCCGACCTTCGCGAGCTGTTCTCGCGGCTTGAGTTCCAATCGGACGGCCCGCTCGGAGTGCCGCTGGGCCTCCGGGGCGACGGAGTCAAGGCGCGCCACATTCCGATCCTCCTGCACTACCTAGCCCAGCAGTCGCGAACACGGCGAGTCAAGGGTAGTCCGCAGGTCCAGACGATTTGGGGCTTCGAGGAGCCTGAGAACAATCTTGAAATGCTCAAGGCGGCCGAACTTGCGAGCGAGTGCGTCGCCTACAGCAAGGAGATCCAGATTTTCGCTACCACGCACTCGCCAGCTTTCTATTCGCTGGCCAGATCCTCACCTACAGTGACTCCCTTCCTCGTCTCTGGCAGTGGCGAGGACGGTGCCACTCAGGTCAAAACGCTGGCCTCAAACGAGATGCATGAACTTGACGAACACGTCGGCCTCATGCCGGTCGTTGCCCCGATGATTGCCGAGGCCGTCGAGAGTCGGGAGCGAGCGCTCGCGATCCTTCAAAGGACCAACCACATCGCTAGCCCTGCTCTCTTCGTCGAAGGTACATCCGATGCTCGGGTCTTCACGAGGGCCCTGGAGCTGTTGGCCCCCACTGTCCTGGAACGGGCGACTGTACGAAGCGAAGACCAGGCCGGAGCCCCCTGGGTTAAGGACATGCTCATTTCTTGGGCACACAGCCGAACTTCGCATCTTGCACTAGGCTTATTCGACGACGATGATGCGGGCCGCGAGGCAAAAAGCGCGGTGGTGAACAACGACCGTGTCAAGAGTTCGAATCAAGCGTTCCTCCGCGAAAATGGAAGGCATAGAATCAAGGCCTTGCTCCTCGGGGCGTACAAGCCCCATGCTCTGGTGGCAATAGCAAGAAAAGGCCTCCTGCTGCCGATAGCGTTGGAAGAACTCTTCCCCATCGAGGTCTGGAGGTACGCCGAGCAGAAAGGGTGGCTCATCGAGCGATCCGAAGCCGTTGCCTTGAACAAGTTCACCGCACTTGATGACACGTTCGAGAACTACTGTCGGTCGAAGAACGCTAGCAAGGACGAACTCTTGCTGTTGACTAGACAACTCAAGCCCTTCGCGAAAGGGAAGCTAGCAAGGTACGTGTGCGGGCTCTCCGGCCAGGCGCTGAATGATGCCTTTGTCGGGTTTGCACCTCTAGTCAAGGAGGTGGAGAAGTTCTTTGCCGCGGAGCCACCAGCAGCCGTTCCTGCCGTGGCGGACGAGGGTGTTGGTCAGGTAGCCACGATGATCGGCCCCATCCAGACGTCAACCGCCGAATGAGCTTGAACGAATCCATCGTCGAATCCGCCGCCCTCGACTGGTTTGCCGGTCTCGGCTACGCCGTCGCCCACGGGCCTCACCTCGCCCCCGGCGAACCGGAGGCGGAGCGCGATTCGTTCAGCGAGGTGTTGCTCGTCGGCCGGCTGCGGGACGCTATTGCGCGGCTCAACCCAACGATCCCTGCGGACGCTCGCGAGGATGCCCTGCGCCGAGTGGTGCGGATCGGTACGCCGTCGCTGATCCAGACCAACCGTGCCTTCCACAAGCTGCTGCGCAACGGCGTGGAGGTGGAATACCGCCGGCCGGACGGGTCGATCGCCGGCGACCACGTGCGGCTGGTCGACTTCACCAATCCCGCCGCCAACGACTGGTTGGTGGTGAACCCAGCTCACGAGATGAGACAGCCCAGGGTAGAGCGAAGCGACACCCTGGGTACAGCGGCACCCCTGGAGGTCCGGAGCCCTGAACGGGCGGAATTCCGAGGGGGCGGGGCGAACCGTCGCGGGAGGTTTCGCCCTTTCAGGGCTCGGGGAGTCGGTGGGCTTGCCCGACACCCAGGGCGTTGCCCTGGGCTATCTCATTGGGCCCCGTTGGGGCCACGGAGCCGAGCATCCGTGCGGTGCCGAGCCTGCCCTCCAACAAGGCGTCAAAGACCTGCACGAGCGACGCAAGGCCTGAGTGAGCTTGTTTAGGCGGTAGCGCAGCCTGCCACCCGGAGGCCAATGTATGTTTCTGGCGACAAACCACTTGGCTGCATAAAGGCAACCCGCGACCATGGCCCCGAACCAAGCGGACGCCAGACCCACCACCAGCTCGGAGCGCCCACTCCGAGTGCTCGCAACGTTCGGCGGTGTTGCGTTCGTCGTGCTGGCGCTGGCGTATTCATGGGTCACGCCGCTCGGCGAAGCTCCGGACGAGGCGGCGCATCTCGAATACGTGCGCGAGGTGGCGCGCGCCGGGAGCGGGCCGGTTGTCCCTGCCCTACCCGGCGAGGTGAGCTACGAGCTGCACCAACCGCCGCTTGCCTATCTCGCTGCGGCGGCGGCGCTCCGCGTGGCGGGAGGGGATTCGGAGCTGCCGGCATTGCGCCGATCGGCGGATTTCGATTTCAGTCAGCCACCCAAACCCTATGTCGACGGGGAACCCCGGCGGGGGTGGTGGGCGCCCCGGTTGGTGAACGTCGCCTGGGCGGTGGTGTTCGTGCCGGCGCTGTGGGGGTGTGCAGTGGTGTCGAGGCAGGCCGGCCGGAGGCCGGTCGAGGTGGTGCCGGTGTTCCTGGTGTTCCTGCTGGTGCCCCAGTTGGTGTTTTCGTTCGCTACCTTCAGCAACGACGCCGCCACCATCGCCCTCTCGACCGTGTGCTTTGCCCTGCTCTTGCGTGCGGGGGAAACCCGGTCGACTCGCCTGTACTTGCTTGCCGCCGTCGTCGCGGGAGTGGCGCTGTGGGCCAAATTGACCGCGGCCTTCTTGTTCGCGCCGCTGGTGGTGATCGGTGTCGCCCGGATGCGCCGCAGCGTCGCCGCTGCGGGAGTTGGACTGTGGAGCTCGCTGCTGGCGGGGCTTCTGGCGTTTCAGGCGACACGTGGCATCCCATTCGGGCATGCGGTCCCGCCGAGCTGGAAGTTGCACGGTGGGCCCGCGGTCGCGTTGATCACCGAGCCGGGGTGGATGGTCACCCTGTGGCTCGGCACCTGGGCCAAGCTCGGGTGGTTCAACGTTCACTTGCCGGTGGCCGCCTACGCATGGTTCCTGCTGCCGACTGCGGCGATCGTCGGCGGGGTGTGGGCCACGTGGCGGGAGCGTGGTGTGGTCGCGATCGCCGCGGTGTCCGGGATCGGGGCGGCGCTGGTGCTGCTGGCGGTGTACATGGTCAGCTCGGATTGGCAGCCCCAGGGGCGGCTGGTCTTACCCGCCATCGGCCCGGCGTGTGCCTTGGCGGTTGGCGGGGCGAGCCGATGGGGCTTGTTGCGGCGCCATGCAAGGGCGGCGATCGGCGTGGCGGCGGTTGGTGGCGTCGGCGTGTGCTTTTTGGGTTTGCGGGCGTTGGCCACGGCGTATCCGGGGTAGGCCGTGGGGCCGGTGGATCGCGCGCGGACGGTGGACCCGGGTCGGCCTGGGATGTTTCGCCCTTTCAGGGCTCGGGAATGGGACCGGCTTGCCCAACCCAGGGCGTTGCCCTGGGCTATCTCATTGGGCCCCGTTGGGGCCCCGGAGCCGAGCATCCGTGCGGTGCCGTGCCACTGGCGGGCGTTGGGGCGATCCACCTGTGCCGGTTGGGGCCACGGGGACCCGACGGCGGGGTGCTGCATCGCGGGCCGGTCGTTGGGGCGATCCACTGGTGCCCCGCCGGTGCCGGGCTGCCGATCCGAAGCCCCAAAGGGGCGAGATGAGATAGCCCAGGGTAGAGCGAAGCGACACCCTGGGTACCGCGGCACCCCCCATTGGTTCCGAGCCCTGAAAGGGCGGAACTCCGGGGCGGTTGCGGCGCAGGATCGTCGCGGAGGGATGTTTCGCCCTTTCAGGGCTTGGGAAGGGACGGGGGCTTGCCTACCCAGGGCGTTGCCCTGGGCTATCTCATTGGGCCCCGTTGGGGCCCCGGAGCGCGACCATCGCCAACTTGCGGACCCGCGCCCGTCGGGACGGATAGACTCGGCCGAAAACGCCGGAGCGCTTGCTTGCCATGCCACAGTCCCTCGCGCAGATCCTCGTCCATTTGGTCTTTTCGACCAAGAACCGCGAACCGCGCCTGGCTGACGACATCCGCGACGAGCTCCACGCTTACATCGGCGGCATCATCCTGAACCACCAGGGCACGCTGCTGGCGGCGGGATCGGTGGCGGACCACATCCACCTCCTCGTCGCGCACCCGAGAACGGTGGCGCTGGCCGACCTGGTGCAGGTCATCAAGACCGGATCGACGAAGTGGCTCAAATCCAAGGCCCCAGGCTCGCAGGACTTTCACTGGCAGAGCGGCTACGGAGCGTTTTCGCTCAGTCCTTCCCATCGCGCTGCTCTCGAGAAATACCTCGCCGGCCAGGCGCAGCATCATCGCAAGATCTCGTTCCAAGAGGAGTACCGCCGCCTCCTGAAGAAGTATGGCATCGAGTTCGACGAGCGGTATGTGTGGGACTAGCCGATGAGTCTCGACGAATCCATCGTCGAATCCGCCGCCCTCGACTGGTTTGCTGGTCTCGGCTACGCCGTCGGCCACGGGCCACACCTGGCGCCGGGCGAACCGGCGGCGGAGAGGGATTCGTTTGGCGACGTCTTGCTCGCCGGCCGGCTGCGGGACGCTATTGCGCGGCTCAACCCAACGATCCCTGCGGACGCTCGCGAGGATGCCCTGCGCCGGGTGGTGCGGATCGCCACGCCGTCGCTGATCCAGACCAACCGTGCCTTCCACAAGCTGCTGCGCAACGGGGTGCAGGTGGAATACCGCCGCCTGGACGGGTCGATCGCCGGCGACCACGTGCGGCTGGTCGACTTCACCGATTCCGCCGCCAACGACTGGCTGGTGGTGAACCAGTTCACGGTGATCGAGGGCCAGCACAGCCGCCGGCCGGATCTGGTGGTGTTCGTCAACGGGCTGCCGCTCGGCGTGATCGAGCTCAAGAACGCGGCGGATGAAAACGCGACGATCTGGAGCGCCTACGCGCAGGTGCAGACCTACAAGGCCGAAATTCCGTCGCTGTTGCAGTACAACGCGGTGTTGGTGGTGAGTGACGGACTGCAGGCGCGGATGGGGTCGCTCACGGCGAACCAGGAGTGGTTCAAGGTCTGGCGCACGGTCGACGGCGAGGGCGACGCGCCGGCGAATGCGCTCGAGCTCGAGGTGTTGATCCGCGGAGTGTTCGACCAGCGGCGTTTCCTCGAGCTGCTGCAGCACTTCATCGTGTTCGAGGAGGATCCGGACTCGGGGGCGCTGCACAAGATCATCGCCGGCTACCACCAGTTCCACGCGGTCAACGCCGCGGTCGAGGAGACGGTGCGGGCGAGTGGGTTGGCGCGAGCCGACGAGGCGAAGGAAACGCCGGGCACCTATTGGGCCGGGCGGATGCGCGGCGGCCAGCCGGGCGACCGCCGCGCCGGGGTGGTGTGGCACACCCAGGGCAGCGGCAAGAGCTTTTCGATGCTCTTCTTCGCCGCACGAGTGGTACGCCACCCGGTGATGCAGAACCCGACGCTGGTGGTGTTGACCGACCGCAACGACCTCGACGACCAGCTCTTCGGCCAGTTCCAGCGCTGCGCCGACGTGCTCGGGCAGACGCCGGTGCAGGCCGGCAGCCGTGAGCAGCTGCGCGAGCTCCTGACGGTCGCGAGCGGCGGCGTGGTCTTCACCACCATTCACAAGTTCCTGCCGGAGCAGGGCGAAGCCATGCCGGTGCTGAGTGCGCGGCAGAACATCGTGGTGATCGCCGATGAAGCACACCGCAGCCAATACGGCTTCGGCGCCAAGGTCAACCCCAAGACCGGCGCGTTGTCGTACGGCTTTGCGAGCAACCTGCGCGACGCGCTGCCGAACGCCTGCTACATCGGCTTCACCGGCACCCCGATCGAGCTCGCCGACGCCAACACGCGGGTGGTGTTCGGCGACTACATCTCGATCTACGACATCCAGCGAGCGGTGGCGGATCAGGCGACGGTGCCGATCTACTACGAAAGCCGGATCTCGAAGCTCAGCCTCAACGCCGCCGAGGTCCCCAAGCTCGACGACGAGTTTGACGAGATCACCGAGGGCGAAGAGCCGACCCACCGCGAGAAGCTCAAGAGCAAGTGGGCGGCGCTCGAAGCCTTGGTCGGCGACCCGAAACGCATCGCGTTGATCGCGGCGGACTTGGTGGCGCACTTCGAGAAGCGCCTCGAGGCGATGGACGGCAAGGCGATGGTGGTGTGCATGAGCCGGCGCATCTGCGTCGACCTCTACGACGCGCTGATCGCGCTTCGCCCCGAATGGGCGAGTGTCGGCGACGATGCCGAGGCCGAAAAGGACCGCAGCTGTGTGGTCAAGGTGGTGATGACCGGCAGCGCCGACGACGGCCCTGCGTGGCAACCGCACATCCGCAGCAAAGACCGTCGGCGGCGGATGGCGACGCGCTTCAAAGACGCCAAAGATCCCTTCCGCATCGTGATCGTGCGCGACATGTGGCTGACCGGCTTCGATGCGCCGTGTCTGCACACCATGTACGTCGACAAGCCGATGCACGGCCACGGCCTGATGCAGGCGATCGCACGAGTGAATCGGGTGTTTCGCGACAAGCCCGGCGGCCTGGTGGTCGACTACCTCGGGCTCGCGGATCAGCTCAAACGGGCACTGGCGACCTACACCGAAAGCGGCGGCAAGGGTGATCCGACCTTCGACACGGCTGCCGCGATTGCGGTGATGCTCGAGAAGCACGAGGTCGCCTGCTCGATGCTGAACGGCTTCGATTGGAGCCGCTGGATCAGCGGCTCGCCGAGCGAACGCCTCGCGTTGATTCCCGCCGGCCGCGAGCACATCCTGGCGCAGCCGGACGGTCAACAACGGTGGGCCAGGGTGGTGATGGAGCTCTCGCGTGCCTTCGCGCTCGCGGCGGCAACCGACGAGGCGACGACGATCCGCGACGACGTGTCGTTCTTCCAGGCGCTGCAAGCGGCCTTCGCCAAGGGTGGCTCAGGGAGCGGCAAGACCCCCGAACAGATCGACGCGGCGATCCGCCAGTTGGTGAGCAAGGCGATCACCACCGACGGCCAAGTGATCGACGTGTTCACCGCCGCCGGTCTGCAGAAACCCGACATCTCGATCTTGAGCGACCAGTTCCTCGCCGAGGTCCGCGGCCTGCAGCACAAGAACGTCGCCGCCGAGCTCCTGCGCAAGCTGCTCGAAGACGAGCTCAAGGTGCGCGGCAAGCGCAACTTGGTCGAGAGCCAGGTCTTCAGCGAAAAGCTCAAGGAAACGCTGAACAAGTACCACAACCGCGCGATCTCGACGATGGAAGTCATCGAAGAGCTGATCAAGCTCGCCAAGGACCTCGAAGCCGCCGGGAAACGCGGCGAAGCGCTCGGTCTCAGCGACGACGAGATCGCCTTCTACGACGCGCTCGCCACCAACGACAGCGCGGTGCAGGCGATGGGTGACGAGAAGTTGCGCGCGATCGCCGCCGAGCTGATCACCCAGGTGAGGAAGAGCGCCACCATCGACTGGACCGTCCGCGAAAGCGCCCGCGCACGCATGCGGGTGATGGTCAAACGCATCCTCAATCGTTGGGGCTACCCGCCGGATCTCCAGGACCAAGCGGTCAAGACGGTGCTGGCCCAGGCGGAACTGCTGTGCGCCGAGTGGGTGTGATCCGCTCCTTCGTCGGACGCCTGGTGTGGCGGCGGTTGGTGGGGCCAGGCGGAGCAATACAGGGCACCTGCTAAAGTCGCCGGATGCGTCTCGCCGTCGCCGCTTTCGCCGTCACCTCGTGGGTCAGTGCCGCTGTCGCCATCGCCGCGACACCCTCGTTCAAGGTGCTGCTGCGCGAGTCCGGGGTGTACGCCGTGAGCTTCGAGGATCTGACCGCGGCGGGGTGGCAAGGCCAACCGATCCCCACCGACGAGCTCGGCGTCGACAGTCTGGGCGAGCCGGTGCCGATCCACGTTCGCGGCGGCGAGGACGGGTTCTTTGGCCCGGGTGATGCGATCGAGCTGGTCGGTCGGCACCTGCCGGGTGAGCGCAGCTGGTTTGCCGAGGAGACTGCGTGGGCGGTCTATTGGGTCCGGCTCGGTGGTGGCGGGTTGCGCTACGTCGACGTACCCGCCAAAGCATCGGGCAAGTCCTGTGCGCTCGAGGTGCGTCAGCATCTCGAGGAGGACCGGTTGCTCCTGCGGTTTGCTCCGCGCCTCGGCGACATCGAGCCGTGGATGTGGTCGCGGGTGTCGTTTTTCCCCCAGGATCAGTTCGAGCTCCCGCTCGAGCTGGCAGATCTCGATCGCTCGTCTGCTCAGCCCCTGACGATCACCGGTCAGCTGCGGGGCTGGTCGACTCCGCGGTTGGCGGAGGGGGAACCGACTCACATCGTCACGGCTGCCCTCGACGGTGCCGAGCAGGCCCGAGTCGAGTTCGAGGGTCAGGAGCTGGCCGAGTTCGTGCTGCGCCGCCCGGCGGCCGAGCTGCCGGAGCAGGTGAAGCTCAGCGTGACCTCGCCCCGCCGCATGGACGAGAAGGACAACCCGATCGTCGACGTCTCGCTGCTGAACTGGATCGAGCTGAGCTACCCGCACGATCGCTCGGTGCGATACGCCCAGCGCGAGCTTTTTGCTCGCGCGGACGAGAGCTGCCGATCGCTCGACTTCATGGTGCGGGAGGCGGAGCGGATCGCCGTCTTCGGGGCCACGCAGCGTGCCGCGGGCGTGCCGCGTCGCGAGCAGTTCGGTGTGACGTTTCGCACCCCGGAAGCCTCGGTCTGGGTGGTTCGTGACGGGGCCTTCCACCGCCCCGCGGTGGTCGAGCTCGATCAGCCTTCGGATCTGCGCAGCCGTTCGCGTCAGGCCGACTACCTGATGATCACCCATCCGAGCCTGCGGCTCGAGACCGAACACCTCGCCGATGTCCATCGGCGTCGCGGGCTGAGTGTCGAGGTCGTCGATGTCGAGGAGATCTTCGATGAGTTCTCCTTCGGCGTCGTCGATCCCAAAGCGATTCGGTCGTTCCTGCACCACACCGCGACATCCTGGGTTGCGCCCGTGCCACGCTTCGTGCTGCTGGTGGGTGATGCGAGCTGGGACGCTCGCAACGAGGAGCTCGACGACCAGCGCTACGCCGACATGACCTGGGCCACATTCGAGCGCGAGGGCTTCAACAAGATTCCCGCGACCCCACACCCGCGGCGACCAACCCTAGGCCATCGCAATCTGATCCCGACCTACCGCTGGGCAAGTTCCGACGGCCACGCCGCATCCGACCACTACTTCGTCGACTTCGACGAGGACGGCAGTCCGGAGATGGCGATCGGTCGCCTGCCGGTGAGCGAGCCGGACGAGGTGCGGGGGATCGTCTCGAAGATCCGTGGTTATCTCGCCGGGCCGCCGGTCGGGCCGTGGCGCCGCCATGTCTTGTGGCTGGTCAACGAGGAGGCTGGGTTCCAGCGGCAGACCGACAACCTTGCCGGCGCGATGGCCGAGCGCGGCCTCGGCGGGTCGAAGATCTACCCCAAGCCCGAGGAAGCCTCCAACGAGTTGCACCAGGGCGCAATTCGCCAGGCGATCGACGAGGGGCAGCTGATGGTGCACTTCGTCGGCCACGGCGGGCGTTTCATCTGGCGCACGGGGCCGCCCGACCCGCGCAAGAACCACGATCTCTTCACCCTCGACGACCTCGATGCGCTCGCGCCCAACGACAAGCTGCCCGTGATCCTGAGCATGACGTGCTACTCCGCGCCGTTTGACCACCCGACCGCGGATTCGATCGGGGAGCGCTTCCTGCGACTTCCGGATCGAGGCGCGATTGCAGTCTTCGGGGCCTCCTGGCGCTACTCGCCGTCGCAACGGGTCAGCGAGAGACTGATGAATGGCCTGCTCGAGGAAGACTCGTTGGGCGAAGCCCTGCGGGTGACCAAGGCTGAGTTCTCGCGCAACAAGGCCTTCGTGATGATGTTCAACCTGATCGGGGATCCCGCGTTGCCGCTGGCGAGACCGGCCGACACTCTGCACCCGGCCCTCGTCGCCGACGACATCCGCGTCGATGTGCCCTGGCAAGAGCCCGGGACGCGGGTGTTGTTCGAAGCCTTCGACGCGAGCGGGAATGTGCTGGCGCGCGAGGAATTGCAGGATCCGAGCCCGGTCGTATGGCGCCTGCCTCAGGCAATCTCGGCGGAGCGGGTCGGGGTCTACGCCTGGAACGAAGCGGCGAGGCGCGACGCGGCCGGAGCGCTCGATCTTCGAGAAACACCAGCCGAGGCCGTGGCCGAGCTGGCACCCAAGGAGAGCAACTGATGCGCAACAAGTTCCTGGCCCTGCTCGCGCTCGGGCTGCTGAGCGCCGCCTCGGCGGTCGCAGACGAGGTGACCGAGTACACCAACACGCTCAAGTGGAAGACCGCGAGTGAGGTCGAGAACTTCGGCTTCGACGTCTACCGCGGCGACGCCGAAGAAGGCCCGTTCGAGCGCCTCACCGAAACGCCGATTCCCGGCGCCGGAACCGTCGACGAACCACAGGCCTACGTCTTCGTCGATCGCACCATCGATCCGCGCCGCGCCTATTGGTACTACGTCGAGAGCATCTCCCTCGACGGCATCCGCGAGCGTTTCACTCCGGTCTTCCGAGCCGCTCCCAAGATCGTCGACGAAGCGGACGGCACCGAGAGCGATTCCGAGGCCGGCGGCGACCCGAAGCCGGAAGGCTAGCTCAGGGACCCGGGACCCGGGGCGCACCACGGGCTGCTACGGTGGCGTCGCCCCGGAGCGGATGATCGACGCGCCCTGGAGCGGTTCGCGGTCGAGTGAGATGACGTCGTCGAAGCGCTCCTGGACCTCGGGCACGTGGCTGACCAGGAGCACCAGACGCCCAGGGGCATCGACGACGAGGTGCTCGATGCCGTCGAGGGCCAGTCGCAGGTGCTCCTGGTCGAGGCTGCCGAAGCCCTCGTCGAGGAAAAACGCGTCGAGGCGTCCGCCACCACCGGCGACGATCTCGGCAAGGGCCAGGGCGAGAGCCAGCGCGGCGAGGAAGGTCTCGCCACCGGAGAGGGTGTCGAGGCGGCGCAGCTCCTCGGCGTTGGCGAGATCGACGACGGCGAAGCTGCCATCCGGGCTGAACCGGTAGCGGCCCCCTGAGAGGTTTTCGAAGCGCTCTGCAGCGATTGCCGCCAAACGCCGGCGCTCTTCGTCGAGCAGGTGACGAAGCAGGCGCGAAGGGCGCAGGTCCTCGGCCAGGCCACTCCAGATCGACAACTGTTCGCGCCAGTGGTCCAGCTCGCCGCGCCGTAGCTCGGCTTCGCGGAGTCGGTCTCGCAGGGCTGCGAGCTCCGTCTCGTGGCGGGTGAGGGAGCGCTCGGCCTCGGCCAGGGCCCCGTCGAAGGAGGTTGTCGGTTCGAGACCCACGGCGGTGCACAACGCCAGGATCCGGCTGTCCAGGGCGGCCGTGGCCGCCCTCGTTTCCGCGATGGTGGCCTCGGCTCCGGCGATGCGCCGCTCGAGCTCGTCGTGGAGCTGCGTCCGAGCTGCTACTAGGCCTTCCGGAAGCTGGTCCAGGTCGAGTCTGCCGGCGAGCCGTTCGAGGCGCCGTACGAGCTCGGACACCTCGGCTTCGATGCCGGCCACCGCAGCCTGGGCTTCGGCGAGGCGCGTCCGGGCTCGGTCTCGATCGAGGCGCAGAGCGGCGCGCTCGCGGCGGATCTGCTCGAGGTCGGCAGTAGCGGCGGCACGGGCGGCCTGCGGATCGGGATCAGCGCTCGCTACCACGTCGGGGTTCGAGGCCTGCCACGCCTCGAGCGCGGACTGTGCTGCGTTGCGTTTGGCCTCGGCGGCGGCGGCCTCGCGGTGAGCGCGCTCCAGGGCCTGGGCCCGGAGGGCCCGCTCGTTCTCGGCCAGCGTCCTCTGGGTGCGGGCATGGTCCAGCTCGGGGACCGGGCGCGCCTGCGGGACCACCGGCACCGGCTGGTCGCAGACCGGGCACGGCTGGCCGTGCTCGAGGTCTTCTCGCAGCAGGGCGGCGTACTGCCCGTGCTCGGTGCGGCGCAGTGTCTCTCTCGCGCGCTCGAGCTTCTCCTCGGCCGCGGTGAGTGCGGCGCGGCAGTCGTGGTCGGCGGCGATGGCAGCGCGCAGCGAGTCTTCGGCGCGTTCGAGGCCGAGGTGGTGCAGGGCCGAGGTCTGGGCCGCGATGGCGGTGAGGGTCGTCGCTTCGGCTTCTTCGCAGCGCAGCAGAGCCGCCTCGATCTGCGCCAGCGCTCGGTTGGTCTGGTCGAGGGTTGCTTGGCGCCGTGCGGCGCCCGAGGCGAGGTCGGTGACCTGTTGCGGCGGTGGGAGATCGCGTTCGATCGCGGCGAGACCCTGCCGCGCCTTGCGGGTCTGCTGTTCGAGCTCGTTTGCTTCCTGGCGGGCGGCTTGGATCCGCTCGAAGTCGGGCGCTGCCTGGCGCAACTGGGCGACACGAGCTGCCGCCGCTGCGGTGCGGGCTTCGAGACCGGGAAGCTGCTGCTCCAGCTGGCTCAGCTCGGACAGGCGGCGCTCGAGCCCGCCGAGCTCGGCCTTGCAGCGTTCTTCCCGTTGCCGAGCGAGCTCGCGCATCGCGTCCAGTCGCTCGAAGCCGAAAAGGCCCTTGAGCACGGCGTCGCGTTCGGCCGGCGGCGCCTCGAGGAACCGTGCAAACTGGTTCTGGGCGAGCAGTACCGAGCGGCAGAAGGCGGTGAAGTCGAGCCCCACCACCTGGTGAAGCCGCTCGTCGATTTCCCGCGCACGATCGAGCCGCTCGATCGGCTCACCGGCTCCGGCGTCGTCGGCGTAACGCCACAGCGCATGTTGATTGGCGCCCTTGCGCTTGATCACGCGAATGGCGCGGTAGGCTGAGCCACCGGCTTCAAACAGCAGCTCGACCCGTGCCTCGTCGCAGCCGTGGCGGATCAGCGCGGCCACTTCCTTCTCGATTCGGGGCGTGCGCGCGTACAGGGCGAAGGCGATGGCGTCGAGCAAGGAGCTCTTGCCGCTGCCGATCGGCCCGACGATTGCGACCAGGTGACGATTGCGGAAATCGAACGTCGCCCGATCTCCCCAGGATCGAAAGCCTTCCAAGACCAGCTCGAGGGGCCTCACTCCCGGACCTCCTCGAGCAACTCGCGGAAGGCCGCGAGCTCGGCCGGGCTCGGTCGTGGTCGACCTTCGCCGAGGCGCCACTCCGACCACAACTCGTCCCAGCTCCGCCCAGCTTGGGGCGTGGTCTGCGGCAGCGTTCGGCCGTAGTCGGCTCGGACCTTGACCAGGAAGGGGAAGAGCTCGCGAGCTCGGTCTGCCAGGCCGGGCTCCGGGCCGTTGGTCTTGACCACCAGATCGAGCCAGACATCGGCGAGGGCTTCGCGTTGCGCCTCGATCGCGGCCCAGCTGCCGATCACGCGCCGCAGTGGCTTGCCGGCGCAAACCGGCAGCGTTTCGAGGTGCACCGGTTTGCCGGGGGCGGCGTCGACCAGGACCACACGCTTGGCTTCACCTGCTTCGCCGAAGTCGAGCTCGAGCAGGGAGCCGGCGTACTCGGCCGGAATCGGCGAATTGGGAGCACTTTGAGGTGCGTGGATGTGTCCCAGGGCAACGTAGTGGGGGCCGGTTGGGATCGCCTGGTGGGTGGCTGCCCAGGCCTGTCCGAGGTGCAGCGGCCGCTCGCCTCGCGGTTGTCCGGCGGCGTCGCCGCGGCCGAGCAACACGCCGTCGATCAGGAAGTGCGCCATCAGCACCTTGACGACGTCGGGGCCGCGGTCGACGAGGGCCTTCGAGTAGGCCTCCGCGACCCGGCGCAGGCGGTCGGCGTAGGCGCCGTGCCAGCGGCCGCTGGCGCTGGTGAAGTCGACGACCCGTCCCTCGCGCAAGAACGGCAGACAGCCGACGGCGAGACGTTCCTCGCCGACCACGAGGTCGACGATGCCGCCGTCGTCGGGGCGCTTGACCTCGCCCACCAGGTGGATGCGACGCGAGGGCAGCAGCGGAGCGAGCAACTCGAACATCGCCGGGGGATCGTGGTTCCCCGCGATGGCGACGACCTGTCTGCCGTCCGCTGCGAGGCGCTCGAGGGTCTCGAGCATTAGACGGAGCGCTTCGACCGTGGGGCGTGCGCTCTCGAGCAGATCGCCGGCAACCAGGACGACATCGGCGCGGGTGTTGTCGGCGTGCTCGACCACCTGGTCGAGCGCCGCGCGAAAATCGTCGTCGCGGTCGAAACGGCCGAGGCGCCGACCGAGGTGCCAATCGGCGGTGTGCAGGATCCGCATCGAGGCGCGAGGATACCAGGCCGATGGTGCAACCGTGGGCGTGCCGGTCCGTAGTGCCCATGTGGACCTGTTGAGGGAACTTGGTTGCCTAGGTTTGGC
Organism: uncultured Thermoanaerobaculia bacterium; assembly: GCA_964599475.1. Classification (GTDB taxonomy): domain Bacteria; phylum Acidobacteriota; class Thermoanaerobaculia; order Multivoradales; family CAZRFU01; genus CAZRFU01. The sequence goes on along the minus strand of CAZRFU010000016.1, from coordinate 65,490 downwards.
GAGTCGGTTGCGGCGCCTCGGTGAGCAGCTCCAGGAGGAGGTCTCGACGATCTACACTCAACACGGTGTCGACCTGCGTGCACGCTGGTTCCTGGTGCTGCGGGCGCTCGGTGCGGAGCCGGTGGCGATGGTCGATCTGGCGGCACAGCTGGGGCTCGAATACTCCCAGCTCAACCAAGCGGTGCGAGCGCTCGAGCAGCGCGGCTTTGCGGTCTGTGGCGGTGGCGCCTCGGGCCGAGGTCCACGGCTGGTGACGATCACGCCACGCGGCGCCGAGGTGCTGCAGCGGCTGCAGCCGCTGTGGCGATCGGTCGAGCGGGCGACGTTCGAGCTGGTCGAGGAAAGCCAGGCAGCCGGGCTGCTCGCCCAGCTCGAACGCCTCGAGATGAAGCTCGGTGAGCGGCCGCTACGCGAGCGTCTCGAGCCCAGCCGCGACTTCGAGATCGTCGAGTTCCGTCCGGAGTTGGCGCCGGCCTTTCGAGCGCTGAACCTCGAGTGGCTGGAAGAGACGTTCGAGGTCGAGCCACTCGATCGCGAGGTGCTGGAGCGCCCTGCCGAGGTGGTGATCGCGGCCGGCGGCGAGATCCTCTTTGCCTTGGCGAAGGGAGAGGTCGTGGGCACCTGCGCCTTGATGTTCCATGACCTCGACGATGCCGCCGTAGCCGAGCTCACCAAGATGGCGGTGCGGCCGGCTTATCGTCGTCGCGGGATCGGGCGAGGTCTCGCTCGTGCCGCCATCGGTTTGTGCGCGCGACGCGGCATCGATCGCCTCTTTCTCTTCACCAGCCCCCAGCTGCCGGTTGCGATGGCGTTCTTCCGCAGCCTGGGCTTCTCACCGGTGCCGGCGCCTCCGGTGAGGCACCCTGGGTATGCGCGGCAGTCGGTGGTGATGAGCTGCGAGCTGGCCGCCGGCTGGGGCTGAGCGAGGCCTTCGCGACGGGCCTCCGGTGTCTTGGCCCCGATACCCGATCCCGTATGCCAGCCTACGCCCGAGTGAGGTTGGCGTACTTGGCGACCAAGCGCCTCTTTCCGGCTCGCTCGAAGAAAACCGTGAGTCTCTCCTCACCGGCGGTGTCGACCTCGAGGATCACGCCCGGCCCGAGCGTCGGGTGCACGACCCGAGTACCCGGCCGGAACCCGGAGCCGCCGGCGGGGCCTGCCGTTGGAGCCGGACGGCGCGGGGCCGAGGCGGGAGGGCTGGGCCGCGAGCCGCCCTGGAAGAAGCTGTAGACGGACTGTTCGCGGGTGGGACGCCACAGCGCCGAGGAGCGTTCCTCGTCCACCAGCGAGCCCGGGACCTCGGTGAGGAACGCCGAGGGCTCGCGATCCATCCAGGTGCCCGAAACCCGTCGTCGTCGGCAGGTCGACAGCAGCAGCCGCTCCTGGGCTCGGGTCATTCCGACGTACAGCAGGCGGCGTTCCTCCTCGAGATCGGCAAGGTTGTCCTTGGAGTTGAAATGCGGCATCAGCCCGTCCTCGAGGCCCGCGAGGAACACCGCCGGGAACTCGAGGCCCTTGGCGGTGTGGAAGGTCATGAGCAAGACCCCGCTGGCACCCGCCCCATCGACATCGGCGACCAGCGACACGTGGTCGAGGAACGCGGTCAGGGCTTCGGCTCCGCGTAGGTTCGGGTCGGATTCCTGGAGCTCTCCGGCCGCCGAGACCAGTTCGTCGATGTTGGCCAGGCGCGCGTCGTCCTCTTCGGTTTCGGAGGCGTAGAGCTCGCGGTAGCGGGTGCGCTGCAGCAGATCGAGTAGGAGGCTGGGAAGGTCGTGCTGGTCGATACTGCGCTGAAGCGACTCGACCAACTCGGCGAAAGCCTCGAGGGCGCGGCGGCCCCGTGAGGGGAGGTCGTGCAGGGCGCGCTGGGCGAGGACGTCCCACAGGCGCACCCCACCGAGCTCGTTCGCGCGTTGAGTGAGCGACTCGACCGTGCCCGCGCCGATCCCGCGCGGAGGCACGTTGATCACCCGTGAAAGGGACCAATCGTCGCGAGGGTTGCGCAGCACTCGCAACCAGGCGAGGATGTCCTTGATCTCCGCGCGGTCGTAGAAGCGAACGCCTGCCAGCAGCTGGTAAGGGATGCCCCGGCGCAGCAGGTCCTCCTCGAGAACACGCGTCTGGGCGTGGGTACGGACGAGCACGGCGATCTGGTCGGCGCGGTACTCACGCAGCAGACGGCTGATGCCGGCGCCGATCCAGGTGGCCTCTTCACCCTCGTCGGCGGCGTGGAAGACCGAAATCGTGGCCCCGGCTTCACGGTCCGTCCACAGGGTCTTGCCTCGTCGCAGGCGATTGTTGGCAACCACGGCGCTGGCCGCGTCGACGATGGTCTTGGTCGAGCGGTAGTTGCGTTCGAGCTTACGCACCGTGGCCCCAGGGAAACTCTTTTCGAACTCGAGGATGTTCTGGAGCTCGGCACCCCGCCACCGGTAGATTCCCTGATCCTCGTCGCCCACCGCCGTGAGGTTGCCGCTCTCGCCGATCAGCAGGCGCACCAGCTCGAGCTGGGCGGTATTGGTGTCCTGGAACTCGTCGACGAGCAAATACTCTGGACCGCCCCAGCCCCACTCGCGCACCTCGGGCGCTTCGCGCAGCAGCCGCACCGCCAGGAACAACATGTCGTCGAAGTCGACCGCGGAGGCCTTGTGCAACAGGCCTTGGTAGCGCCGATACACCGGCGCGAGCCGCTCCTCGAAAAAGCCCACGGCCTCGCGCGCGAAGTGTTCGGGATCCTGCAGGCGGTTCTTACATGCGCTGATGCGCGAGAGCACCGTGCGCGGCGGGAAGCTCGTCTCGGCCAGCCCCTCGAGCTCGAGGGCACGTTTGACCAGCTCGAGCTGATCCTTGGTGTCGAAGATCGCGAAGTCGGGTGCCAGCCCGACGCGGCGGCCAAAGCGCCGCAAACCGCGCAGGGCGAAGCGGTGGAAGGTCCCGACGAAGGTCGGCAGGCTCTCCCAGCCGAGCAGCCCTTGGACCCGCTCGCGCATTTCGGCCGCGGCCTTGTTGGTGAAAGTCATCGCGCTGATCGCCTCGGGGACGACCCCACATTCGCGCACCAGGAAGGCGATGCGGTACGTGATCACGCGGGTCTTGCCGGACCCGGCGCCGGCGAGCACCAGTTGGGGACCCTCCCCGTGCGTGACGGCGGCGCGCTGATCCGGATCGAGAGCGGCGAGCAGATCGCCCGTCGCCTTCACTCGACGGTCACACTCTTGGCCAGGTTGCGCGGTTGGTCGACGTCGCAGCCGCGCTTGACTCCGATCGAGTATGCCAACAGCTGGAGCGGCACGACGTTGACGATCGGCTGGAGGTGGCGAGACAGGCGCGGCACCGGGAACACCACCTCGGCGAGGTCGGCGAATTCGCTCGGCGGCCGATCGGTCACGACCAGGACGCGACCGTCGCGAGCACGGACCTCCTGGAGGTTGCTGCGGACCTTGTCGAAGACCATGTCGTCGGTGGCGATCGCCACGACCGGCAGGTCCTCGTCGATCAGGGCGATGGGTCCGTGTTTCATCTCGCCGGCGGGATAACCCTCGGCGTGGATGTAGCTGATTTCCTTGAGCTTGAGCGCACCCTCGAGAGCGATCGGGTAGTTGGCGCCGCGGCCGAGGTAGAGGAAGTCCTCGGCGCGGTGGAACTGGCGTGCGACCTCGTCGATCTGGGCCTCGAGCCCGAGGACCTCCTCGAGGGCGCTGGGCAGGTGCGCCAAAGCGCCGAGGTGCTCTTCGGCCAAGGCCAGGCCCTGACGGCTGCGAAGCTCGAGGGCCAGCAGGTAGAGCGCGACCAGCTGAGTGGTGAAGGCCTTGGTCGAGGCGACGCCGATTTCGGGGCCGGCATGGGTCAGCAGGGCGCCATCGGTGATGCGGGTGGCCTGACTGCCGGGCACGTTGCAGATGGTCAGCAGGGTGGCGCCGCGCTCCTTGGCGGCCTCCATCGCCGAGAGGGTGTCGGCGGTTTCGCCGCTCTGGGTGATGCCGACCGCGACGGTATTGGGGCGCACGATGGGGTTGCGGTAGCGGTATTCCGAGCCGTAGTCGACCTCGACCGGCAGCCCGGCAAGGCTCTCGATCATGAACTTGCCGACCAGCGCGGCGTGCCACGAGGTGCCGCAGGCCAACAGTACCAGCCGCTGGGCATCGCGCAATTGCGACGCCACGGCTTCGAAGCCATCGAGGGTGACCTCACGGCGGGAGAAGTCCAGGCGGCCGCCGAAGGTGTCCTGGACGGCTCGCGGCTGCTCGTGGATCTCCTTGAGCATGAAGTGCTTGTAGCCGCCCTTTTCGGCCTGGATGGGATCCCAGGTGAGGCGCTGCAGGGGCCGTTCGATTGGTCGGTCGTGCTGGTCGAGCACGCGCAGGGAGGTGTCGTCGAGGCGGGCGAGGTCGCCGTTTTCGAGGAAAATGATGTCGCGCGTCGACGCGAGCAGGGCGATGGGATCCGAAGCGAGGAAGAGCTCGCCCTCGCCCACGCCGAGGACCAGGGGTGGGCCGCTGCGGGCCGCCACCAGCACCCTGCCGTCACGCGCCAGGGCTGCGAACGCGTAGTGCCCCTCGAGCTCGCGCCGCGCGCGGCGCACGGCCTGGGCCAGATCTCCGCCGGTTTGGTCGAGGAAGCTGGCGACCAGGTTGGCGATCACCTCGGTGTCGGTGTCCGTCACGAAGGAGACGCCCTCGGCCTGGAGTCGATGCTTGAGCGGCAGGAAGTTCTCGATGATGCCGTTGTGGATGACCACCACCCGACCGGAGGCGTCGCGAATCGGGTGAGCATTGCGTTCCGACGGTCGCCCGTGGGTGGCCCACCGGGTGTGCCCGAGCCCACAGCTTCCCGTCACGGGGTCGTGTGCGACGCGGTCGACGAGCTCCTGCAGCTTGCCCTCGGCGCGCCGCACCGACAGCTCGGGGCCGTCGAGAATGGCGAGCCCGGCGGAGTCGTAGCCGCGATACTCGAGCCTCCGGAGGCCATCGAGCAGCAGCGGGGCTGCCTGTTTGGTGCCGACATAGCCGACGATTCCACACATGACTCAGTGCTCCTCGCGCCGGGGGCGGCGGCTCGACCAGTCGGCGATCACCCGCTGACGCGCGCGAGCGACGGCCAAGGCGTCGTCGGGAACGTCGTGAGTGATCACCGATCCGGCGGCGGTGGTGCTGCGGTCGCCCACCGTCACCGGCGCCACCAGCATCGTATCGCTGCCGACGAAGGCGTCGCGCCCGATGGTCGTGTGATGCTTGCGGGCGCCGTCGTAGTTGCAGGTGACCACTCCGGCGCCGATGTTGGTTCCGGCCCCGACGGTGGCGTCGCCGAGGTAGGCCAGATGCCCAGCACGGACGCCGGCTGCGAGCCGCGCGTTCTTGACCTCGACGAAGTTGCCGACGCGCACGTCACTTTCGAGCTCGGTTCCGGGGCGCAGCCGCGCGAACGGTCCCACCTTCGAGCCCGACCCGACGCGGGCCTGGTCGACGACCGAATACGGCAACACTTCGACCTCGTCGCCGATCATGCTGGAGCGGATCCACGCGCCGGCGTGCAGAACACAGCCGCTGCCGATCCGGCAACGGCCGAGCAGGTGCACCCCGGCGTGGACGATCGTGTCGGCGCTGATGGTGACCTCAGCATCGATCACGGTGCTCTTGGGATCGAGGATGGTTACGCCCGCGTCCATCAGCCGCGCTGCAACGCGCTCGGCCAGGGCAGATTGGACCCGGGCGAGGTCGGCGCGCGAGTTGACCCCCAAGGCCTCGCCGGCCTCGAGCTCGACCAGCGCCACGGATGTCGTTGCGGCGGCCGCCACGACGGCGTCCGTCAGGTAGAGCTCGCCTTGGGCGTTGTGGGGCTCGAGGGCGGTCAGCTGAGGAGCCAGAGCACGAGCCGAGAAGGCGTAGAAGCCGGCGTTGACCAGACCATGTTCGAGCTCCTCGGGGCGAGCGTCGGCGACTTCGACGATGCGTTCGAGCGCGCCGTGAGCATTGGCGAAGACCCGGCCGAGCGAACCTGGGCGTTCGACCCACGCTACCGCCATCGCGCCGGCTCCGGAGTCGGCATGTGCCAGGAGGCGTTCGGCGGTTTCGACCCTCAGCAAGGGTGCATCCCCCGACAGCACCAACACCGCCGCGTCCCCGGAAACCGCCTCCAGGCCGCAGGCCAGTGCATCACCTGTGCCGCGCGGGGGATCCTGGATACGCCACTCGATCGTGGGATCCGGAAAGGCCTTCCGGAGAGCCGGGAGCGACTCGGGATTCGCCACCACGATCCGTCGCTCGCAGCCGACTTCTGCCGCCAGATCGAGGGGCCACGCGAGCAGCGGTTTGCCGCCCACCTCGTGGAGGACCTTGGGCAGGCGCGAGCGCAGACGGGTGCCGCGGCCGGCGGCGAGGATCACGGCGATGCGAGGTGCGGACATGGGGTCAAGGCTCCACGGCCAGCCCCAGCAGGGCCTCGGCCAGATGATTGGGGTCGTGCCGAACCAGGGCGCCGGGCGCAACGAGGTCCGCCGCCACCACCCGGACGCCGTGGGCCTCGATGGCCGCGACGTCGATCGCGACCGGTGCGGCACCGGCTTCGCGGTAGTGTGCCACGGCCGCGGGGTCGAGCGGGGAGCGGTTGATCAACACGACGTCGACGAGCCCCTCGCCGGCGTGTTGCCAGATCGCCTGGAGGTGATCCAGCAGGCTCAGGTCGTCGGTTTCCCCCGGCTGGGTCATCAGATTCGCGACCAACACCGTGGGCGCCGGGCAGCGCCGAATGGCTGCACGAATGCCGGGGATCAGGAGATTGGGGATGATCGAGGTGTGCAGCGAGCCGGGCCCGAGCACGATCAGGTCGGCGTGCTCGAGCGCTTCGACCGCGGGGGGGAAGGCGTGGGCGTGGGGAGGGTCGAGGACGAGCTCGGTCAGTCGCTCGCCGGAAAGGCCGACCGCCGACTCGCCCTGGTACTGTTTGCCCGAAACTCCACGCCCGCGCAGCTGAAGGTCGCCGCCGAGGCTTGCCGGCAGGATTCTGCCGCGAACCGAGAGGACCTTCTCTGCGGTTTCGACCGCCTGGTAGAAGTCCCCGGTTACCCCTGCGACGGCGGTCAGGAAGAGGTTGCCGAAGGAGTGGCCGGAGAGTCCCTCGCCGAGCTGGAAGCGGTACTGGAAGAGCCGTGCCAGCAGGTCCTCGTCGTCGGCCAGGGCCACCAGGCAGCTGCGGATATCACCCGGCGCGGGCACGCCGAAGTCGCGCCGCAGGCGCCCGGACGAGCCGCCGTCGTCGGCCACGGTCACCACCGCCGCGAGATCGGCGATCTCGCGGCCGACATGGCGCTTGAGGCCCGAAAGCGCGACCGAGAGGCCGGACCCTCCCCCGACCGTGACGACACGGAGGTCGCCGGGGACCTCCGTCGTCGCCTCAGCCGCGGACCAGCGCGGCGAAGGAGGCGTCGCCACGCAGTGCCTCGAAGTCGGGATCGTTGGCCGCAAAGCGTCGATTCCGCGGCATCATTTCGATCGCCTTGGCGAGATAGTCGAGGGCGCGTGCGGTGTCGCCGGCCAGGCTCGACGTCGCTGCCGCCAGGTAGGTGAACCGCTCGTCCTTGCCGGCGAGTGGGGTGGCGTGCGCCAAAGCGCCCTGCAGGTCACCGACGTTCTTGGACCACACTGCAACCGCAAACGGGTCGGGCTCGGGCGCCTCGGCGAGCTTGCGAGCGGCGATGTCGAGGTACTGCCGACTGCGCGCTGCGAGGTCGGGGTACTCGTCGCCGATCGCCGCCGCGGTGCGGAAACTCTCGAGCGCGGCCGCGTGTCGTTGGGCGAACAAGGCTTCGAGGCCACTTTCGAAAGCAGCCAGTGCGGCCGCCTCCTGGTCGCCGTTGCCGCCGTTCGGGTCGGCGATCAGCCCAAGCTCGATGAGTTTGGCCGTCACCTCGGCGGCGTCGGTGTGGAATCGCTCAGCCAACTCGTCGACGGTCTTGGAGGTGGCGTGTTTGGTCAGGTATTGGACTTCGACTTTTTGCCAGCGCTTGCTCATCGCAGGGCTCCTTTGGGGGCGGAAGGGCGCTCAGGCCTCGGGGAGAAATGAAGATCCGCGGTGCTCGAGGGGGAGATCGAGCAGCTCGCGGCGCAGAGGGTCGTAGACGTCGATCATGGGGAGCGATGGCTCCCGAGCTCAGCGTTTGCGCAGCTCGACGAGGATCTGCTTGGCCACCGACTTCAGGGTGTCGAACACCCCCATGCCGTCCGAGGCGACGGCCTCGAAGGTCGGTTCGCGCTTGTAGTTGAGCATGCGGTACATCTGGTCGACCGGCATGGCGGTCGGCAGGTCGCGCTTGTTGAATTGCAGGGCGTAGGGGATGGTGGTCAGGTCGAGCCCATGCTCGGTGAGGTTCTCTTCGAGGTTGCGGATCGAGTCGATGTTCGCATCCATCCGCTCTTCCTGGCTGTCCGCGACGAACACCACGCCGTCGGCGCCCTTGAGGATGAGCTTGCGGCTCGCGTCGTAGAACACCTGGCCGGGGACGGTGTAGAGATGAAAACGGGTCTTGAAGCCGCGAATCGACCCGAGGTCGAGGGGCAAGAAGTCGAAGAAGAGCGTGCGATCGGCTTCGGTCGCAAGCGAGATCATCTTGCCCTTGGCATCAGGCGCGGTCTTGCCGTAGATGTACTGCAGATTGGTGGTCTTGCCACCCAGCCCGGGGCCGTAGTAGACGATCTTGCAGTTGATTTCTTTGCTGGCGTAGTTGATGTAGGTCATCGAAGGCTCTCGCTGCCACCCGCGATCATTCGCCGAACAGAGCGTCGATGTCGTCGTCGGTGATCTCGGAGAAGGGCGTCGCAGCGTCGCCTGCCGAGCTCTGCTGGCTCTTCTTGACCATGTCCTCGAAGATCTGTTCCATCTCCGAGCTCGCCCGCTTGACCCTGAGGCGCACCAGCCCGAGGGAGCTGCGCTCGTCGAAGATGACCAGCAGGATCGCGCGTCGGGCCACGATCGAGATGTGAATGTGGTCTTGTTGACCCTCGTGGAACAGCACCGAAAACTCGCGTTCGCCGATGACCTTGGCAAGACCGTCGGTCGCAGCGACGTTGCCGGCGGTCAACGATGCCAAGGAGGTCGAGTCGAACTTCTCGGTTTCGCCGGCCGAGGCGATCTCCTGACCGTTCTTGTCGATCAGGAACACCGCCTTGGCGTTGGCGTCGGCGCGAAGTCGGCTTAGAGCCTCTTCGAGGTGGTGGTACTCTTCGTCGAAAATGACCAAGCTTTCGGAGCGCATCAGCCGTCCTTCCCCGGGGGAGGTCGCATGCAAGGGAATCGGGAGGAAACCCGAGTTCCCAGATTCTACGTCAAGCGCGACCGTCGAGGAAACCTCGCGCCCGCACTCGACCGGTCGCGCGTAGGATCTCCGCGTGGTGGACGGAGTGCACGTCGAGGCGTCTCTCGAGCTGGCGGTGCCGGGTTTCACGCTCGGACACGGCACCGATGCGGCCGGTGGAACCGGAGTCACCGTGATCTTGTGCCCCGCAGGCGCCAGCGCAGTGGCCGAAGTCCGGGGCAGCGCGAGCGGGACGCGACAGCTCGATGCCCTGGTCAACCCCTGGCACCTCGGCCCCCCGGTTCACGCGTTCGTGTTGGCGGGAGGCAGTGCCTTCGGGTTGAGCGCGGCAGACGAGGTGGTGAAGTACCTCGAGAGGGCGGGCGTGGGGTTCGATACCGGGGTCGGGAAGGTACCCTTGGTGCCGACGGCGATCCTCTTCGACCTGGGTTTCGGCGACCCGGGAGCACGGCCGACTGCCGATTTGGTGCGAGCAGCCCTCCAGAGCTCCTCGGCCGGCGCCGTGGAGATCGGCAGTGTCGGCGCCGGCACCGGCGCGACCGTCGGCAAAGCCAACGGGCGGCAGTGCGGCATGAAGGGAGGGATCGGGTTCGCGCGGATTCGCGTCGGTGAGCTCGAGGTCGCGGCGGTCGTTGCGGTCAACGCCTTCGGTGACGTGATCGACCCACAATCGGGAACCATCGTGGCCGGGTGTCGTCGTGCCGCCGACTCCCTCGAGATGATCGATGCTCGCACGGTGTTGGTCCAGCCGGCGGGGCAGGGTCATCCGTGGGAGGCGGCCGGCAACACGACGCTCGCCGTGATCATGACCAACGCCGCGTTGCCTCGTCTGGCGCTCGGCCAGGCGGCCAGAATCGCCTTCGGCGCGTTTCATCGAGTGCTCGCGCCGGCGCTGTCGCTCTACGACGGCGATTTACTCGCAATTCTGGCAACCGGGGGTGTTCCGTCGCACCCGCACCAACTCGGTGTTCTCGCCCAGCTGGTGGTCGAGCAGGCCGTTTTGCGGGGGGTGCGGGCAGCCAACGGTTTTGATCTGCTGCCGACAGCGAGAGACGCTGGTCGATGAGTGAGGTGGTGCGGCCCCGGGCACTCGCCGGACTTTCGCCAGGCAGCCGTGCCGATCGTCGGCGGCTGGTCCTCGTCGCCCTCGTGACCATTGCGGTCGTGTCGTTGTGGATGCTCGACCGGTCTCGGATCGACTGGGCTTGGATCCTGGTGACCTCAGGGGTGGTGATCACCGCCGTGGCTGCGCGGGGTGCGACCACACCGGGCCTCGGCTGGGGTGCGCTGGTGATTGCCCCCCTCGTCGCCGACGGGCTGGTGCGCACCGCGTTGCTGCTCGCCGCAGTTGGGAGCCTCGGCGGGGCCATCGTCGCGTGGTGGGTCGATGGTGTCGACCGACGCCGCGAGCGATTGCGCTGCGCCGGAGTCGCGCTTGCCGTGGTGATCGCGTCGGTGGCTGCAGCGTCGATGGCGTCTCGGGCCGCGACCGCGGTGGGGGCCTCCGAGCCGGCGCAGCTGCTGATCGTTGCGATCACCGCCGGCCTTGCGGGAACCGCGGGGCTCGCCGCGACGAATCGGCTCGATCCCGGGCCCAGGGCCGCCGTGCGGACGGTGGCCGACATCATCATCTGGGCCGCTGCCGCGAGCCCGCCGCTGGGGAGGTATGCGGTCGCCGTGGTGGCCGCAGCCGCAGCTCTCGAGCTGCTCGAGTCGCGGCGTCGGGCGACGCGGGAGCGCCAGCGCGGCCGCGAGCTCGAACGCCTCAGCCGCGCCGGCGAACGGCTCAGCCGCGGCGCCTCGGATCTGGAGGAGGCGGTGGCGAGCATCTGGCGCGAGCTGCGCCACGCTGTGCCGATCGAGTGGTTCCATCTCGAGGTGGTCGCGCATGGTCGCGAGGGCCAGGAGTGGGCGGGCGACCCGGATGGTTCCCTGGTGGTCGGCCGACCCCAACCGCCGACGGCGCCGCCGATGTTGCCGGGGATCCACCGGCGTTCGGGCTGGAAACTGCTCGAGCACGAGCTCGAGGCAGAGGGACGACCCCTTGCCGTGGTGCGGTTGTGGTGTGATCCGCGGCGCCTCGGCCGCCAGTCGACCGAGCTGATCGAACGGCTGCTGCCGCAGCTCGGAGCGCGGCTCCACCGCGGAGTGCTGGGACGCGAGGCGCGGGAGGATCCGTTGACGGGCGCGGCGCTGCGGCGGGTGTTCGAACGGCGGCTGGTGGAGTCGTTCGAGCGCGCCGCCGAGCGCGGCGAGAGTGTGTCGGTGGCGCTGGTCGACCTCGATTTCTTCAAGCGCATCAACGACGTCTACGGCCACGCGGCAGGTGATCAGGCGCTGATCCACGCTGCTGCGGTGCTGCGCAGTCGGCTGCGCGACGACGACCTGTGCGCCAGGTGGGGCGGCGAGGAGTTTGCGTTGTTGCTCGAAGGACTCGGGGCCGAGGAGGCGATCGCGGTGGTCGAACGTCTGCGCGCCGAGGTCGAAGCGCTGCCGATCTGGTTCGAGGGCGAACGGCTGCCGGTCACCATGTCGGGAGGCGTGGCGACCTTCCCGGGCCTGTTCGTCGAGTCCGGCAAGGAGCTGCTCGAGCTTTCCGACCAGGCGCTCTACGCCGCCAAGGGCAACGGCCGCAATCGCATCCTCGCCTTCCTCGCGCCCGGCCGCTTCGGCACCCCTGACGGCGAGGAGCTGCGCGACGGTGACTACCAGGCCAAGGCCCCGCCGCGCCTCTTTGTGTAGTTGCCCATGGGCCTTCGGTGGTACGCCCAGGTTGAATGAAATCGGACCGTCTGTGCGCCACCGGCGTGGCACCGGGTGCCGGGTATCGGGTACTCGCCGGAGCGGTGAGGGCATCCTTCTGAGCAGTTCCCATGCACCCCTGGGTGCTGCACCCCGGGGGATGAAATCAAGTGCCCGTCTCTGGTATCCCGGGTCCCGGGTCCCTGGTCCCCGGTCCCTCACGTAACACCTCTGCGTTCCGGGCGTTGTCTCTCCAGACGACGAGGGAGCACGCGATGAGCTTGGTGATCGACGGGGTCGGGAAGCGCTACGGCAACGAGTGGGGCTTGCAGGGCTTTTCGGCGGTGTTGCGGCCGGGGGTGGTGGGACTGCTGGGGCCGAATGGCGCCGGCAAGTCGACCCTGATGCGGATCCTGGCGACGGTCAATCGGCCGACCGCGGGGGCGATCTCGTGGAACGGCGTCGACGTGCTGGCCGAGCCCAACCGCCTGCGCGTCGAGCTCGGCTACCTGCCGCAGGACTTCGGGGTCTATCCGCAGCTGAGCGCGGTCGAGTTTCTCGCCTACATCGCTGCGGCCAAGGGCATCCCTGCGCGCCTCGCGACCCAGCGAATCGATCAGCTGCTCGACCTGGTCAATCTTGGGGACGCGCGCCACCGTCCCCTGGGTGGGTACTCCGGCGGGATGCGCCAGCGGGTGGGTATCGCTCAGGCACTGCTCAATGACCCCAAGCTCCTGATCGTCGACGAGCCGACGGCGGGACTCGATCCCGAAGAGCGTGTCCGACTGCGCAACCTGCTGGCGGATCTCGCCGGGGAGCGGATCGTGGTGCTCTCGACCCACGTGGTCTCCGACGTCGAGGCGATCGCCACCGACTTGGTGTTGATCGCCGGGGGGCGGTTGGTCCGCCGCGCCACCCCCGAGGAGCTGTTGGCGGAGCTCGACGGCCGGGTGTGGCAGTGGACGGTACCGAGCACGGCAGTCGCCGAGCTGCGGGGTCGCCACCTGGTTTCCGGGACCATCCGCCGCAGCGACGGGGTCCAGCTGCGCGTCGTTGGTTCGCGGCCGGCGGCCGAGGCGATCGGCGTGGCGCCGACGCTCGAGGATGCCTATCTGGTCAACCTGGGCCAGGACCAGCTCGAGGTGGCGGCGTGATCGCCGGCGACCATCCGCTGGTCGCGGGGTTTTCTCTGGCGGCGGGTGCCCTCGCCGGGCCGCGTCGGCCGACGGTGGTGCAGATCGCGGCCGTGGCGGTCGGTGATCTGAAAGAGCGCCTGCGGCGCGGGAGCTTCCTGGCGATGGTGGTGGCCACCCTCGGCTTCGGCTGGTTGGGCTTTGCCGGCCACGTCGAAATGGGGCTGGGCGCGGTGCGCGGCACCCTCGATTCGGCCTGGCTTGGAACCATGATGGCACTGGCCACGAGCTTCTTCGTCACCATGGTCGGTTTCTACTTCGTCAAGGGCACCGTCGCCTTCGACCGCAGCTCACGGGTCGGCGAGCTGCTCGCGACCACACCGCTGCCGTCGTGGGCCTATCTCACGTCCAAGTGGCTCGCCAACGTGGTGCTGTTTGCGACGAGTATCGTGATCCTCGGGGCGGCCACTGCGCTGCTGCAGTGGCAACGGGGTGAGGCGGCGATGGAGCTGTGGCCGCTGTTGTGGCCGAGCCTGGTGGTGGCCCTCCCGGCGGCGATGGCGGTGGCAGCGGGTGCGGTGCTGTTCGAGACCATTCCGGGCCTGCGCGGTGGTGTCGGCAACGTGGTGTGGTTCTTCTTCTGGTCGCTCGGCGCGGCGGTGGTGCTGACAGGGGGCGGGGTGTGGGATTGGCTCGGCATGGGCATCGTGCGGCGTGACCTGATCGCCGACTACGTCGCCGCGACCGGGGCCGAGCCGGGGCAGTTCACCTTCAACATCGGCGGCGGGTCATTGTCGACCGGAGCCGCCGCGTTCGAGTGGAACGGGCTCGATATGGGCCTCTCGACGGTTGGGCCGCGGCTGCTGGTGGTGTTGGCGTCGTTTGCCGTGGTGGTGTTCGCCGCCGCGTGGTTCGACCGCTTTTCGAGTCTTCGAAGCGGCGGTCGGCGCCGTGCCCGCCAGGCCGCGCCCACGGTAGCCGACAGCTGGCGGTCGGCGGGCGCAGTGCCCCGGCTGCCGGCGTTCGAGATCAGTGGGCGGCTCGCGGGATTGGTCCGCGCCGAGCTTGCCCTGGCTTTCGGGACTCTCTCCTGGCCGTTGCGAGTGATGCTGCTGATCCCCACCGCGATCCTGTGCTTTTCGAGTCGCGACGCGGCGCAGGGTTTCGCGGTGGCGGCGGCGCTGATGCCGATCCTGATCTGGTCGAAGCTCGGCACGCGCGAGCACACTCACGGCACCGATCAGATCCTCTTCGCGGCGCCGCGCCCGGTCGGCCGGCAGGTGATCGCGGCCTGGATCGCGGGAGTGGTGATCGCGGGTCTGGTGCTCGCACCCTGGATCGTCCGCCTGCTGCTCGAGGGCGCGTGGGCTCGAGCGGCGGTGGCCGCTGCCGGACTCGCCATGGTGCCGGCGCTCGCCCTCGCCTGCGGTGTGGCAAGCGGCACCAGCCGCCTGTTCGAAGGCCTCTACGTCGCCTTGTGGTACGTCGGCCCGGCCAACCAAACGCCGAGCCTGGACTGGATCGGCGGTACGGCGGGCGCGAGTGTCGTCGGGGCCGCCGCGGTGGCGTTCTTGGTCGTGGCGATGGCCGCGCGGGCACGACAGCTGCGGCGCTAACGCGGAGGCCGCAACCCGCGAGCCCTCCACACCACCGCCCGCCCTGCTCGCTGACCAGCAGTCGGTCGACGATAGGGGGACCAAGGCCGGGAGCCGAGATCTGGGATCCGGTGGTGCCGAGGTCCGCAGCGGTCGTCGAGCGGAGCGCACGACCTCACGACCAAGCGGAGGCGAGCCACTGACGGTACCCTCGAGAAATGTCGCAAGCGCGCGAACGCGGCTGAGTCTCCCGCGGGCTGGACCAAGCCCACACCTTCGGGTGATGCGCAGTTCGAGGCCGGCGGGATATCGTTGCGTCCATGACACTGCGTCCAATCGAAGCGGTTGCGGACGAGCTCGGTCTCGCCCGTGACGTCGTCCTCCCGTGGGGTCCCCACCGCGCCAAGATCGCGGCTGCACCCCGAGCCGATGCCCGTCGAGGCCAACTGGTCCTCGTCACTGCGATCAACCCGACGCCCGCGGGCGAAGGCAAGACCTCGATGTCGATTGCGCTCGCCATGGGTTTGCGCAAACGCGGCAAGCTCGCGGTGCCGTCCCTGCGTGAACCCTCGCTCGGCCCAGTGTTCGGGGTCAAGGGTGGTGGCACCGGCGGCGGGCTCGCGACGATCGAGCCGGCCGACGCGATCAACCTGCACTTCACCGGTGATCTCCACGCGATCTCGGCGGCCCACAATCTGCTGGCGGCGCTGCTCGACGCCGCGTTGCACTTCGGCGAGCCGATCGATGCGCGCACCGTGACCTGGCCGCGCGTGCTCGACATGAACGACCGGGCGTTGCGGCACGCGATCATCGGCCTCGGCGGCCCGGTGCACGGCGTGCCGCGCGAGACCCGCTTCGACATCACCGCCGCGAGCGAAGTGATGGCGATCTTCTGCCTCGCCGACGACCTCGCCGACCTCGAGCGCCGGCTCGGCAAGATCGTCATCGGTCGGCGCCCGGACGGCTCGGCGGTCCGCGCGAGCGACATCCAGGCGGCTGCGGCGATGACCGCCCTGCTGCGCGACGCCCACATGCCGAACCTGGTGCAGACCCGCGAAGGAGGGCCGGCGTTCGTGCACGGCGGGCCGTTCGCCAACATCGCCCACGGCTGCTCGAGTGTGGTCGCGAGCCGGATTGCACTCGCCCACGCCGATGTCGTGGTCACCGAAGGTGGCTTCGGCTGCGACCTCGGTGGCGAAAAGTACCTCGACATCGTCGCAAGGCGCAAGGACCTCGCCCCCAACGCGGCGGTGATCGTCGCGACCCTGCGGGCCCTCAAACACCACGGTGGCGCGGCCGCGGGAACCCTTGGGGATCCCAACGAAGCGGCGCTGCGCAAGGGCCTCGACGTGCTCGACAAACACCTCGAGACGTTGGCGGTGTTCGGCGTGCCGGCGGTGGTCGCCCTCAACCGCTTCGCCACCGATTCGGATGCGGAGCTCGACATCGTGCGCGCCCATGGTCGTGACCGCGGTACGCCGGTGGCGGCGTGTGACGGCTTCGCCCAGGGAGGTGATGGTTCCCTCGAGCTCGCCGACGCCGTCGCCGAAGTCCTGGCCGCGCAGCCTCACCCGGTGGATGTCCGGCATCTCTACCCGCTCGATGTCCACCCCGAGGAGAAGCTCAAGCTGATCGGTCGTACCGCGTGGGGTGTCAGTGACGTGGTGCTGACCCCCAAGGCCAAGAAGGACCTCGCCAACGCGATCGCGATCGAGGGGCCGGACCTGCCGGTGTGTGTCGCCAAGACGCACCTGGCCCTCGGCGACGATCCGGCCAAACGCGGGCGGCCGGCGCCTGGCGATATCGCCACCATCCGCGAGGTGCGGCTGTCCGCCGGCGCCGGGTTCTACGTGGCGCTTGCGGGCGACATCATGACCATGCCGGGACTCCCCAAGGATCCCGCGGCGCGGCGTGTCCGCATCGAGCCCGGTGGGCGGATCCGCGGCCTGATGCAGAACGATTAGTCGTTGCCGTGGATCCCTCGGTGGTGCGCCCCGGCTGGAGGAACGATCGAGCCGTCCGCGCACTGCTTGCAAGGTACCGGGTACCGGGTATCGGGTACTTGTCGGAGTGGCGTTCGGGGCAATCTGTGAGCAGTTCCCCATGCCTCCGTGGTGCACCCCAGCGGATGAAAATCCGGCCTTCAGTACCCGGTACCTGGTACCCGGTACCCATTTTCTGAGCAGTTCCCCATGTCTCCGTGGTGCACCCGGCGCGCCGCCGGCCGAGGTTGGCAATCCCAGCGGGCAAGTCGTCGCCCGTCGGCAGGCGCCGAACCGCTTGGCTCTCGAAGTGTCGATGCAGAGTGACGGATGGGTGGTGGTGACCGAACCGGCGTGGCCGGGTTGGCGGGCTTCGACCGTAGGGGGTGGGCCGCTCGAGGTGGCGATCGCCGACCACGCCTTCCTCGCCCTGCGCGCTCCTGCCGGCCGGCACGCGATCACCCTCGAGTGGCGACCACGGACCGATGGTGCTCGTAGCAACCCGCCGACAGCCTCTGCACGGAGCCTAACCCCTAACCCCTAACCCCCAACCCCTTCCAGCCCGCGCACAAACTCCGCAATCACTCGCGCCAGCTCCGGCCCGCGGTCTTCCTGGATGAAGTGGCCGGCGCCGCGGATGATCGTGTGGGGCTGGCCCTTGGCGCCGGGGATCCGCTGTTGGAGCACCCGATCGGCGCCGCGAAAGATCGCATCGCGGCTGCCGAAGGCGGTCAGAAAGGGCTTGTGCCACCCTTCGAGGACCTTCCACGCGGCGCGGTTGGCGCTGCTGGCGGGATTGTCGGGGGTGGTGGGCACCAGGCGCGGGAAGGCCCGGGCGGCGACTTTGTGGGCCGAGGTCGGGAACGGTGCGTCGTACGCGGCGACGACCTCGGGCGGCAGGGTGGTGGCTGATCCCCACTGCACGATGCGCCCGACTGGGAACCAGGGTGACCACCGCGCGAAGTTCTGCCACAGCCGAAACACCGCCGGCACCCGCTGGTCGCCGGTGGGCAGGAAGCCGTTGGCGATCACCACGGCGGCAAAACGCCCTGGGTGTTCCGCCACCAACCTGAGTCCCAGCAAAGAGCCCCAGTCCTGGGCGACCAAGACCAGGTCCGAAAGATCGTTGGCTTCGATCCACTCAGCGAGCCAGGCGACGTGTTGGGCGTAGGAGTACGCACCGATGTCGGCCGGTTTGCCGGAGCGGCCAAAGCCGATCAGGTCCGGTGCCAGGCACCGAAATCCCGCCTCGACCAGCACCGGGATCATGGTGCGGTAGAGGAACGACCAGGTCGGCTCACCGTGGAGCAGCAGGATCGGCCGACCCTCGCCGGCATCGACGTGGCACATGCGCAGCCCGGAGACCTCGGTCTCGCGCGGCACCCAGGGAAAGTCCGGGAGGCCGACGAAACGTTCGGCGGGGGTGCGAAGGACCCGCATCAGGTTTGACGTCGTAGGTCGATGCGGACGGCGGGCTCGGCAAGGCCGTCAGGGCTGACGTTGTCCATCAGCACCAGGAGCTCGTCGGCAGTGGGGGATTCGAGCCGGATCCGCCACCCCCAATCGGGCCCGCTCGGCGCGGGGTAGGTGCCGGAGACCGCGACCGCGCCGCCGTCCTCGAGCGCGCCCTCGAGCTGCATCACGTGGCTGCTCTGGTGAAACGAGTCGATCCACCCGGCGCTCGCGCGCTCGGCTCGACCGTTCCAAGCGACCACCATCGAACCGTGTTGGGTTTGGCCCTCGAAGACCCAGGTGTAGGAGCAGCGGATGAGCTTGCCGCTGGCGAGCACCTCGAGCTCGGCGTGAGCGGGGGACTCGAGGGCCGGCGCCGACGCGCCTTCGAGCCACAGCAGGTTGGTGCCGACGAACCGTCCTCCACCGCAACCGCCGAGCATCTCTTTCATCGTGAGCCTCCTTCGCCGGATCCGATCGTGTGGGTTTCCTCGAGCGGAAAACGTCGCCGCAAGCTCTCGAGCCGCAAGAGGAGCTCCTCGGCGGCCAGCCGATAGGAGCCGGCGCCCGACGAGTTGCCGTCGTACTCGAGAATGGTCTGCCCGGCCGCAGGTGCTTCGGCAAGGCGCACGTTGGTGCGGATCTCCACTGCGAAGACATCGCTGCCGAAGGTCGAGCGGATCTCTGCGAGGCTGGCCCGAGTGAGCTTGGTGCGGTAGTCGACCATCGTCGGCAGGATTCCCAGCAGCCGTCCACGCCCGGCGCAGCGCTGTCGCAGGCGCTCCGCGGCACCGATGGTGGTTTGTACACCTTCGACCACGAGGAAGTGGGGAACGACCGGGACGATGAAGCTGGTGCAGGCTGCCAGGGCATTGCGGGAGAGCAGGTTGAGCGCCGGAGGACAGTCGATCACGACGAAGTCGTAGCGCCCTTCGATCGCCGCGAGCTTGGCGCGCAGTACGGTCTCCTGGTCGCTCACGTAGCGGGTTTCGGCTTCGTAGGCCTGCAGGTCGATCGACGACGTAATCAAGTCGAGTCCCGGTGTGCCGGAAGCCCTGATGACCTCACCTGCGGCGGTGTCGCGCAGCAACATGTCGGCGGCCGAGGGCGACAGTTGCCGCTTGTCGACCCCGAGCGAAACGCTCGCGCTGGCCTGAGGGTCGAGGTCCATCAGGAGCACCTGCCGGCCCTGTTCCACGAGCGCGGCCGCCAGCCCGACGGCCGAGGTGGTCTTGCCGACCCCGCCCTTGCGACTGACGATGGCAACGATTTCGGTGCTCATGCGGCGGTGCTCATGCAACGCCGTTCATGCTACACCGCGCGCGTCGCGGCCGGCCGGTGCGCTGTCAGCCGAAGTTGCCCAGCTTCGCTGCGGCTCGCAGGATCGCCACTGCCGACTTCGAGTCGTCGATGTCACCGCCCAGAGCCATGTCGACCGCACGGTCGAGGTGCAGGAGCTCGATCGACAGCACCTCGTCGTCGTCGAGGTTCTGGCTCGTTGCCTCGAGATCACGGGCGAGGAACAAGTGGATGACCTCGTCGGCAAATCCCGGTGCCGGCACCAGAGCGCCGAGTGGCTCGAGCCGAGCCGCTCGTTGGCCGACTTCTTCTTCGAGCTCACGGGCGGCGCAAGCGGCCGGGTCCTCGCCGGGTGAGAGCTTGCCGGCCGGGATCTCGAGCAAGTAACGACCGAGAGCGTGGCGATACTGCCGCACCAGGATCACGTCGCCGGCGCCTGTGATGGGCACGATCGCGGCCGCGCCGGGATGGCGTACCACCTCGAGGTCCGCCACTCGTCCATTGGGCAGCTCGACCTCCTCGATCCAGAGGTCGACCACCCGCCCGGGGTGGATCTGCTGTTTGGCCAGGACGCGGGCGCTCACGCCGGCCGCGCCTCGACGCGAACGCGTTCGCCGATCAGGTCCATCATGGCGCGCAGCTGGTCGTAGTCCGGGTGTTGCAGACGGATCCACAGGTTGTTGAGGTAGCCCTTGTAGATCGGATCGGTGGGTGTGCCCGGCTTCGGGACCTGCCAGGCCCAGATGTGGGGTTTGAGTCGGGGCAGCAGCTCGGAGAGTCCGACGACCCGCGTCACCACGCCGTCGACCACGGGCCGTACCTGGATCGATCCGGTTGCGGCACGTCGGCTCAGGTGGGCCCCGCGCCGTTGGTGGACGATGACCATCGCCCACTCGCGATAGAGGTCGATGTCGTTGCCGACGCAGTAGAGGTTCCACAACTTCTCGCCCGGAGGGCGCGCCCCGATCTCGCTGAATTTGAGCCCTTTGGGTCCGTAGAACCACTCCATGTGGGTGGCCGAGGTGCCGATGCCGAGCGCCTTGATGACCGTGCGCCCCATCTCGCGGAGGCCGTCGTAGGACGCCATGTCGACGCGGTTGGTGGCTGCGATCTGAGGAGCGATGTGACGCGAGGACAGCGCCTCGAGCACGTTGGGGTAGTAGTGCGAGACCATCTCGTGGACCGGCTCGCCGTCGATCGAAATGGTGTCGTAGAACCCCTCGTGGCCCTCGATGAACTCCTCGACGGCGGCGGATTCACCGCGGTCGATGCCGAGCTTCTTGGCCGCTGCCTCGAGCTCCCTGGCGTCGTCGGCGCGGTGTGTGCCGAGCCCACCGAGTGCGGAGCGAGGCTTGAGGATGACGGGATAGCCCTCGCGCTCGACGAAGTCGGCGAGGGCCTGCAGCGAATCGACTGCGTCGGACGCCGCACAGGGCACGCCGGCGCGACGCAAGGTCTCCTTCATCAGCGGCTTGTCGCGGCACAGCGTGGCTCCGTGCACGGACAGTCCCGGTACCGCCAGTGCTTCCCGTGCATGGGCGGTTGCCAACACCAAGGACTCGTCCGCGGTTTCGATCAGGTCGACCGGATGGCGTCGGGCGAGCGCGCGCGCGCCGGCGCTGAGCGCTTCGGGATCGAGCAGGTTGCCGACCCGTTCGTAGTCGTCGAGCAGCCGCTTGAGCGTCGGCGCCAATCGCTCGTTGGGCGTGTGGCCGAGGCCGCTGACGCGGGCTCCGACTTCCTTGAGGCCGCGAACGAACTCCGGGTAGATGTCGAAAACGTCGGGGCCGACGAAGGCAACGTGTCGCGTCACGCGGACCTCCTTGGGAGAGTGCGGGACAGTGTATCCGAGCTCGCCGGTTCGGCCACCGGGCGTCGCTGCAGCTCGAGCGATGGGCCTCTCACTCCTGCTCGAGGCCGGCGATGATCTGCTCGCTGTCGGGGTGATCGGGAGCGATGGAAGACGCTTCGGCCTCGACTCGCAGAGAGGCGAACACCCCGCTGCTCTCGAGCCGTTCCGTCGCCAGCCGGAAGATCCGTTCGCCGATCGCGATGGTTCGGGGTTCGGCACAACCCGGCAGGACGACCGCGAAGCTCAGCGGCCCCAGTCGCGCCACCCAGTCGCTGACCCGAACCGAAACCCGGAGGGCATCGGCGACGAGGCGAAAGGCCAGATCGGCGGCCGAGGGTGAAACGTGCTGTTCGAGCCCGATCACCCGCAGTCGGACCAGGCCGACGTGGGCTCCGGTGCGACGTGCCCCAGCCAGCTCCCGTCGCAGCAGATCGACGGCCGAGCTGCGATTCCACAAGCCGGTCACCGGATCACGGGTCGGTGGTGGTGCGGGAACCTCGCGGCTCTCGAGCCGGCGGCGCAGTGCGAGGCTGGTGCGACCGACGAGGATGCGGTGCAGGGCGCGGTCGAGGTCGATGGGGGTCTCGAGCACGTCGTCGACCCAGCCTGCTTCCAGGGCGCGGATCACGATCGGGAACATCGAGCGTTCGGCGAGGGCGATGATGTGCACCGGCACGGTCGTCCGCAGCTGCTTCCAGGTTCCCTCGGAGTGTTCCGGCCCGAATCGCACCATGAGCAACTGGGGTGGCGCTGGCTCCCGCAGTCGGTGCCAGAGAGAGGCGATGTGCTCGTGACCCTCGGCGGCCAGGCCGGCGCGCTCGAAGGCGCGGACGAGAAGCTCGCGGACCGCGTCGCTCGGGTCGACGATGGCGCCGACGTCACTGTCGGTCACAAACATGCAGGGAGCGTAGCAGGCTTCGAAGGGGCTCGGACCAGAGGCCGACCGATGATCCCGGCCGATGAGGCCTCCCCGCCCTGGTATCATCTGGGCAATGAACTCGAATCGAGGGCCACGCCGATGAGCTACCCTGGTAATCCCGCGTTGCCGCCCGACGTCCAAGCGCGGATCCTGCAGACCTACGACCAGAGCCTCGACCTCGCGGCTGCCGGCAAGCTCCAGGAAGCGCGCCTCGGTTGCGACTTCGTGCTGCGGCTGGATCCGATGTTCGCCCCGGCGACCAAGCTGCAGACGCGCCTCGCCGACGCGACTGGGGCGATCACGGTGGACGATCTGCGGCCTGGGGCGTTTGCCGAGGCGCCGCCCGAGTTTGGGGAGCTCGGCGATCTGCCTGATCTCGAGCCGCTGCCGGCTCCGGGCGCCGATACCCTTCGAGGTCAGCTGCAGGCTCTCCTGGCGCAACGCGACCTGCGCGGAGTGCTCGCGCTGGCAGGGGCACATCAGGCTGACGTGGTGGCCGATCCCGACCTGCGGAGGATGGCCATGCAGGCGTCCGAGCGGCTCGAGGCCGAACCGCTGGTATTGGGCATGGTCGACGCCGCTGAACGCGCCTTCGACGCCGGCGACACCGACGAGGCGCGACGCCAACTCGAACAGGCCCGAGCCCTCGATGCCGACCATCCTCGGGTGTTGTCTCTCGAGGGCCGGCTCGGCTCGGACGATCTCGACTTGGACGACGAAGCGCTGCCGGGCTTCGGCGCGGAGCTGAGCGATCCCGCGGACACAGGGGCGGGTGCATCGCTGCTCGACGGTGTTCTCGACGCTCCCGCCTTTGGGCTCGACGCGGAGCCGGGATTGGATCTGGAGTCGGCAGCACCCGCCCTCGGGGCTGCCCCCCCGGCCTTCGATCTGGGTCTCTCGAGCAGCAGCGCCGAGAAAGACCCACGCATTCGAGAGCTCCTCGACGAAGGCCAACGAGCCTTCGAGAAGGGCGAGTTCCAGGCGGCCATCGATGCCTGGTCGCGCATCTTCTTGATCGACATCGACCACCAGGAGGCCAATCGGCGGATCGAGGAGGCACGCAAGCGTCGCGCCGAGGGTGAGCGGGTGCTCGAGTCGAGGCTGCATGACGCAGAGTCTCTGGTGGATCAGGGTGACGTTGCTGGGGCGCGCGCCATGCTGCAGGGGATCCTCGACCAGCAACCTGGGTACTACGCCGCCCGCGAGCTGCTCGAGCGGTTGGAGAATGCCGAGCAGGAACCGGCTACGGCGTCGCCCGCTTCCCCCGCTGCCCGCAAGGCCTCGGTGGCGGAGGCCGTTCTGACCGAAGAGATCCTGGTGCCGCCGGAGCCCGGAGCCGCTCCGCGCCAGCGGCCCTCGGCTCCCAGTCTGCCCAAGCCCAAGGCCAAGTCCGGGCGCAAGTTGCCGATGCTCATCGGCGCGGGTCTGCTGGTGTTGGTGCTGGCCGGGGGTACCGGCTGGTGGTTGATGACCCGGGGCGACCAAGTGTTCCCCAACACCGTCGAGCCCGTCGCCGACGACCTTTCGCCGATCGATCGGGCGCGCGCTCTCTTCGATAGCGGCAAGCCGGCCAACGCGATCGCCCTCCTCAAACGAGTTCCCGAGGGCGACGCCCACTTCCAGGAGGCTCAGCAGCTGCTGGGCGAGTGGGAGAAGCCGGCTGAGCCGGTTGGCCTCGAGCCGGAGATCGACCCGGCCGAGATCGCTCGGCTGGAGAAGCTGCAGAACGATGCGCGAGCGGCGTTTGCCGAGCGGCGACTGCTGCTTGCCGCCACGCTCTACGATCAGCTGGCCGAGACCATCACCCTCGAGCCCGAGGATGCCGAACGGCACAAGCAGGCCAAGACACAGCGCGAGGCCCTGGCCCAGGTCCGTCGTTGGCTCGCGGACGCGGAATACGAGCAGGCCATGCCCGAGATCTGGCGTCTCTACGAGGAGGACAACGCCGATCGCGACCTGCGCGACCTCTTGGTGACGGGCTATTACAACCTGGCACTTCGGGATGTTCAGCGCGGCCTCTTCGCCAAGGCCATCGAATCCCTGCAGGAGGCGGAAAAGCTCGCTCCCGAGGACGAAGGCGTCAGCCGCTTGTTGGCATTCGCCCGCACCTACAAGGATCGCAGTGAGGACTTGCTGGCGCGGATCTACACGAAGTACGCGAGCTCGCGAGTGCCGTGAGCTCTCGGCGTCGGACTCCCAGCGGCCCCACCCTCTTCGACCTTCCGCTCGACCCGCAGCGCGAGGAGGAGCAGGACGAACGCGCCGGGCCGGTGGCTGCCGACGTGCCTGGGGCGACGCCCGAGCCCGAGCCGCCGGCCGACCTCGTCGACGCCGATTTTGGTCTGCGTCTCCAGGGGGGGCTGGCTGATCTCGCATTCATCGTCTTGATTGGGGCGGTGGTGGCGGTGGGCGTCAGCCTCGGCGGGACGGCTCTGACCTCCCGGGCCCTGGCCGGGGTGCTGGTGTTCGTGCTCGACTTCTCGTTCCTGTACATGCTCTTGCCCCTGGCATTCTGGGGCCGAACGCCGGGAATGGCCTGGGCAGGTGTACGGCTGGTCGCCGACGACGGTGGCCTGCCGACCTTTCGACGCTGCGCGGTGCGATGGATCGTGGCGGTCTTCACCGTCGCGAGCCTCGGGCTGCTGGCGCTGGTGGCCCTGATCGGTCGGCGATCCCTGGCCGACCGCCTGAGCCGCTCACGGCTGATCCTGGCCGACTGAGCCGGCGCCGCAGGGCGCCGGAGTTGACCAGCGCGGCGGCCGATGCTAAGTTTCGGCAGCTCTCAGGCTGCGGCCGGCTGCGCGTCGTGCCGCTCTCGACTTCTCCGGTCGAGACTCGACGCCGAGCATTCTCAGCCTTTTTTCGGTCAACAACCCGAGCGGAGTCCGTCCGTGGAATTCGATGCCAGCTTGCTGGTCGTCATGGCGATCTTCTGGGTCGTCTATGCGATCCTGAGATGGTCCTTCTTTGGACCGATCACTCGCTTGCTCGACGAGCGGGAAACGACGATCGCCGCTGCGCACACGCGCTTCGAAGCCGCTTCGTCGAAACTCGAAACCGGCCTTGCCGCCCAGCGCGAGCGTTTGGCCGAGGCCCGGCGTGAGATCGCTCGCCGGCGTGAGGCGACCCGGCGCGAAGCCGAAGCCGAAAAGGCCGCCCTGGTCGACCAGGCGCGGAAGGCCGCCCGTGCCAAGCTCGACGAGGTGCGCGACCGGCTCGAGGCGGATGTCGCTGCCGAGCGCGGGGTGCTCGCGGCGCGCGCCGAACGCATCGCCGACGACATGGTGCGGCGCCTCCTCGGGAGGGTGGCGTGATGTCGGCCCGGCGCTTCGCGTTTGCCGCAGTGGTGCTGGGCGTTGCCCCCTCGGCCCTGGCGGCCGGAGGTGGCGGGACCTGGCTCGGCCTGCCGGTCTGGATCTTCCTGTCGATCAACTTGGCCATTTTCCTCGGTGCGATCTTCAAGTTTGCGGTTCCCAAGATCCTCGCCTTCCTCGACGCGCGCAGCGTGGCGATCCGCGAGAGCCTCGAGCTCGCGCGTCGGCAGGAGAGTCAGGTGGCCGGTCTCGAGGAACGGCTCAGCGGCGCGATTGCCGAGCTCGAGCGCGAGATCGCCGAGCTGACCGCCAAGGGTGACGCGGATGCCCGGCGCGAGCGGGAGGAAATCCTGGCATCCGCCGAGGTCGAGCGCCAGCGGGTCGTGGACCAGGCCAATGCCGAGATGGACCACCGTATCGAGCAGGCTCGGGCAGAGCTCACTCGTCACGCCGCAGCGCTCGCCGCTGAGCTTGCCGCTGCCAGGCTCGCGGGCGAGCTCGACGATGCGACCCGGCGTCGGCTCTTCGACGACGGCGTCGCCGGCCTCGAGAGGAAAAGCGCATGATCGGCCGGGTAGCTCGTCCGTACGCCAAGGCGGTCTTTCAAGTAGCCGGCAGCACCACGGCCGCCCAGCAGGTGCTGGCCGAGCTGCGAGCCCTGGCAGCAGTCTTCGCCGAGAATCCGGCCCTGCCGCGGGCCGCTGCGAACCCCGGCGTGCCGCTCGAGACCAAGCTGGCGGTGATCGACCAGGTCGTCGCCAAGCTGGGAAGCGGTCCGATCACCCGGCGCCTGGCTGCCACGCTGACACGCAACTACCGGCTAGGGCGGCTGGCGGAAATCGCCGACGGCCTCGAGATTCTCCTGCGGCGGGCGCTCGGCACGGTCAAGGCCGAGGTCAGAAGCGCCACGCCACTCACTGCCGAGCAACTGGCTTCGCTGCGCAGCGGTCTGGCTAAGGCGGTCGGCAGCCCCGTCGATATCGAGACCTCGACCGATCCGAGCCTGATGGCCGGCTTCGTGGCGACGGTCGGCAGCAAAGTCTTCGATGCGAGCCTCAGGCGCCGGCTGCAGCGCCTTTCGGCGCGCCTCGCGCAGGCCTGAGCGCCAGCCCCTTTTTCTACGGAGAGCACCTGTATGCATATCAAGGCTGATGAGATCACCGCGATCCTGGAAAAGGAGCTGGCGGGCTACGAGGCGGACATCGACCTCGCCGAAGTCGGTACCGTTCTCAACGTCGGCGACGGTATTGCCCGCGTCTATGGCCTCGAGAAGGCGATGTCGGGCGAAATGCTCGAGTTTCCCAACGGAGTGTTCGGCATCGCCCTCAACCTCGAAGAAGACCAGATCGGCGCCGTGCTGATCGGCAGCTCGCGGTTGGTCAAGGAAGGCGATCAGGTGCGCCGCACCGGCCGCATCATGGAGCTGCCGGTGGGCGACGCGATGATCGGACGGGTGGTCGATCCGCTCGGTCGGCCGATCGACGACAAGGGCCCGATCGAAACCACCAAGCGGTACCCACTCGAGCGCATCGCGCCCGGCGTCATCGATCGTCAGCCGGTCAAAGAGCCGCTGCAGACCGGCATCAAGGCCATCGACGCCATGATCCCGGTCGGACGCGGCCAGCGTGAGCTGATCATCGGCGACCGCCAGACCGGCAAGACCGCGGTCGCCGTCGACACCATCATCAACCAGAAGGACAGCGGCGTCATCTGCATCTACGTCGCCATCGGCCAGAAGCGATCGACCATCGCCCAGGTGGTCAAGACCCTCGAAGAGTACGGCGCGATGGGCCACACCATCGTGGTCGCAGCCTCGGCTTCAGAGCCCGCGCCGCTGCAGTACCTCGCTCCCTACGGCGGGTGCGCCATCGGCGAGTACTTCATGGATTCGGGCCGCCACGCCCTGGTGATCTACGACGACTTGTCCAAGCAGGCCGTCGCCTATCGTGAGTTGTCGCTGCTGCTGCGCCGTCCGCCCGGCCGTGAGGCGTATCCGGGCGACGTCTTCTACCTGCATTCTCGCCTGCTCGAGCGCGCCGCCAAGCTTTCGACCAAGAACGGCGGCGGGTCGCTGACCGCGCTGCCGATCATCGAAACCCAGGCGGGCGACGTCTCGGCCTACATCCCGACCAACGTGATCTCGATCACCGATGGTCAGATTTACCTCGAGAGCGACCTGTTCTTCTCGGGTGTGCGTCCGGCGCTGAACGTCGGCATCTCGGTCTCGCGCGTCGGCGGCAACGCCCAGATCACCGCGATGCGCAAGATCGCCGGCACGCTGCGTCTCGAGCTCGCCCAGTTCCGTGAGCTGCAGGCTTTCGCGCAGTTCGGCTCGGACCTCGACAAGGCGACGCAGGCCCAGCTCGCTCGTGGTCAACGGCTGGTCGAAATCCTGAAGCAGGGCCAGTATGCGCCACTCGCGGTCGAGCTCCAGGTGCTCTCGATCCTCGCCGGCACCAAGGGCTTCCTCGACACCATCGAGGTGAAGTCCGTGCTCGCCTTCGAGGCGGCGATGCACCGCTTCTTCCGCGAGGAGAAGGCCGACCTGCTCGCGGCCCTACGCGAGAAGAAGGCGATCGACAAGGAGCTCGACGAGAAGATCATCGCGGCCCTCGGCGAGATCCGCGACCGCTTCCTGGTCGAGAATCCGAAGGCCAAGGTGGGCTGAGATGCCGAATCTGATCGACATTCGTCGCCGGATCCGCTCGGTCAAGAACACGCAGCAGATCACCAAGGCGATGAAGATGGTGGCGGCGGCGCGCCTGCGTCGTTCGCAGGATAGGGTGCTGGCGACTCGCCCGTATTCGACCCGCCTGCGCACCATCATCGCGAACCTCGCCGCCAAAGGGGCCGGGTCCCATCCCCTGCTCGAGCAGCGCGAGGAGATCAAGCGCACGCTGCTGGTCGTGGTCAGCGGCGACAAGGGCCTGTGCGGCTCCTTCAACACCAACGTGTTGCGGGCAGCCGGCAAGCGTCTGCAGCAGTTGCCGAACGCCGACTTGCTGCTGCTCGGCAAGAAGGGGGCGGACTTCTTCCGGCGACGGTGGCCCCGTATCCGTGCGGCCCACTCGAGTCTCTTCACCCGACTCGAGCGCAGTGATGCCGAGGCGATCGCAGCCGACATCACCGCGGCGTTCATCAGTGGTGAGTACGATGCCGTCTGGGTCGTGTACAACGAGTTCAAGTCGATGATCGCGCAGGAGTTGCGCGACGAGCGTCTGCTCCCGCTCGAGCCGCCTGCCGCCGACGAGGCCGCCGGTGGCGACGTCATCTACGAGCCCAATGCCAAGGACATCTTGGGCGAGTTGCTGCCGCGCTTCGTCACCTACCAGGTGTATCGGATCCTGCTCGAGTCGCAGGCGGCCGAGCACGCTGCGCGGATGACGGCGATGGATTCCGCGACCAAAAACGCCAAGCAGATGATCGAGCGCCTGACCCTCTCCTACAACCGTGCGCGTCAGGCCGCGATCACCAAAGAGCTCATCGAAATCGTTTCGGGCGCCAACGCGCTCGAGACCTGATCTCCCACATTCCGAAAACAGCCCTGCGCTGCAATCCGACGAGGCTCCACATGGCACAAGCACAATCGAAAGAGGGCAAGGTCGTTCAGGTCATCGGACCGGTGATCGACGTCGAGTTCGAAGGCGAGCTCCCCGAGATCCTGAACGCAGTTCGGGTGGTTGCGACCACCGACGCCGGCGTTGCGATCGACCTGACCACCGAGGTCGCACAGCACCTCGGCGAAAAGCGCGTCCGTTGCGTCGCCATGTCGCCGACCGAAGGCCTCGTGCGCGGCATGGCGGCGATCGACACCGGCAATCCGATCAGCATCCCGGTCGGGCAGGCCACGCTCGGTCGTGTGCTCAACGTCATCGGCGACCCGGTCGACGAGCTCGGCGTGGTGACCAGCGAAGACCGCTGGGCAATTCACCGTTCGGCGCCGGCCTTCGACGAGCAGTCGACCGAAACCGAAATGTTCGAGACCGGCATCAAGGTCATCGACCTGCTCGAGCCCTACACCAAGGGCGGCAAGACCGGGCTGTTCGGTGGTGCCGGCGTCGGCAAGACGGTGTTGATCCAGGAGCTGATCAACAACGTCGCGCTCCAGCACGGTGGCTATTCGGTGTTTGCCGGAGTCGGTGAGCGGACCCGCGAAGGCAACGACCTGCTGCGCGAAATGGTCGAGTCCAAGGTCATCAACTTCGGCGAGAAGTTCTACGAAGAGTACGAGAAGACTGGAGAGTTCGACCTCACCCACGTCGACCACGAGGCGCTCAAGACCAGCAAAGTGGCCTTGGTCTACGGCCAGATGACCGAGCCGCCGGGTGCCCGCTTGCGCGTCGGCCTGACCGGCCTGACCGTCGCCGAGTACTTCCGCGACACCCAGGGCAAGGACGTGTTGCTGTTCGTCGACAACATCTTCCGCTTCACCCAGGCGGGCTCGGAGGTGTCGGCGCTGCTCGGTCGTATGCCCAGCGCCGTCGGGTATCAGCCGAACCTCGCGACCGAAATGGGCGAGCTGCAGGAGCGCATCACCTCGACGCGTCGCGGCTCGATCACCTCGGTGCAGGCCGTCTACGTGCCCGCCGACGACTTGACCGACCCGGCGCCGGCGACCGCTTTCGCCCACTTGGATGCGACCACGGTGTTGTCGCGCCAGATCTCGGAGCTCGGCATCTACCCTGCGGTCGATCCGCTTGCCTCGACCTCGCGGATTTTGGATCCCCGCATCGTCGGCGACGACCACTATCAGGTGGCGCGCCAGGTGCAGTCGATCCTGCAGCGCTACAAGGACTTGCAGGACATCATCGCAATTCTCGGCATCGACGAGCTGTCGGAGGACGACAAGCAGACGGTGGCTCGCGCTCGCAAGATCCAGCGTTTCCTCTCACAGCCGTTCTTCGTCGCGGAACAGTTCACCGGTCTGCCGGGACGCTACGTCAAGATCAACGACACGATCGAAGGCTTCCGCCAGATCGCCAGCGGCGCGATGGACGAGCTGCCGGAGCAGGCGTTCCTCTACGTCGGCACCATCGACGAAGCCGTCGAGCGCGGCAAGAAGCTGCTGGGCTGAGGTCATGGCAAACGCACCGACCTCAGGGCCGTCCGGTCGCCTGCACCTCGATCTCGTCACCCTCGATCGCGAGGTTCTGTCGGGCGCATGCGACGAGGTCATCCTGCCCGGCAGCAAGGGCGAGTTCGGGGTGCTCCCCGGCCACGCCGCTTTGGTGGCGACGCTCGACATCGGCGTGATGCGGGTCAAAGACGGCGCGAAGACTCGGGTCTTTGCGCTGTCCGGCGGTTTCTGCGAGGTGCGCGCCAACGTCGTCACGGTGCTGGCCGATCAGGCCGAGGGCCCCGAGCAGATCGATGTCGACGCGACCAAGGCGGCGATGGCTGCAGCGGAGAAGCTCGTGGTGGCAGCGCAGGACGAGAGCTACCGCGACTCGATGCGCACCATCGAGTTGTGCCGGGCACGGCTGGTGGCGGCTGGGCGGTAGAGATAGGGACCCGGGACCCGGTACCCGGGACCAGCCGGAGGGCGGGCGTCCCGTCGGGTCGACATGGACGGGCGTTCGCGCGCTTCGTCCGAGGGTGGCTTTCGCGCTCCGACGAGTACCTGGTACCCGGTACCTTGGTCCTCGGGCTCGGACGGCGCCATTCACGTCCGACCGGGCCGCCCCGCCGAGTCCTCCTAGCTGGCGGAGGTGCGGTAGTCCAGCTGGACCCGGGCGCCGTCGGGGAGCACCTTCACCGTCACCCGGACCTGGGTGCGGTCGCGCATCCACAGCCCACCGTATTCAGTCCAGCCACCCCGGGGCAGCTCGCGGGCGAAGAATCCTGCGACCTGGCCGGGTGACGAGGGCGTACGAAGCACTACGGTGCTCCAACCGTCGTCGGTCGAGCTCAGATCGATGATGCTCGCGGGTCGCGGCAGAGTGAAGCTTGCGGGAAAGTCCGAGGGCAACACGCCGCCGACGCTCTCGTGACTGCGGGCGATTGCTTTGGGGTCGGCGTCGACATCGACTGCCGCGTCAACCGGTGCAGCGACCTCTTCGGTCACCAGCTCGTTGGGGGCTGCGGCCGGTTCGCCCGTGCTTTCGCCTGGGCCACAGCCCCAGGTCAGGAGCATGCCGGCGGCGGCGAGTATCGAGTACTTGGCGAGTCGCATCGCGAGTGAGCTTACACGGTTGGCAGGCGCCCACGAGGGTACCAGGTACCGGGTACTGAAGACCGGATTTTCATCGGCCGGGGTGCACGGCCGGGGTGCAGGGTGCGTAGGCAACTGCTCACGTCGCTCGGCCGAGGGTCCAGCCGGCGGCGACCAGCAGCACCCCGCCGACGGTTGAAACCAGCACGTAGCCGAGGGCTTCGCGGGCCCGGCCGTCTTGGACCATCTGCACCGCCTCGAGAGCGTAGCTCGAAAAGGTGGTGAATCCGCCGAGGAGCCCGACCACCAGAAAGGCTCGCCACCCGCTCGGGGCTGCCCAGCGGTGTTCGAAGATCCCGACGAGCAGGCCGATGGCAAAACAGCCGAGGGCGTTGGCTGCCAGGGTGCCGAGAGGCCACCAGCGCGCCGGCTCCGGGAGCCGACGCGCGAGCTCGAGGCCCGCCAGACCGACACCCCAGCGCAGCAGGGCGCCGAGGGCCCCGCCGGCGGCGACGGCGACGGCGAGGCGTAGCATCAGCGGTGCTGCTCCTCGTCCGGTGCCGGCAGCCGACGCCGTTCGGCTCGCATCAGCGGGTGGTCGAACAGCACCTCGGGGGTGTCAGTATCCAGCGTCGCACGGCGAAGTGGCTCCTCGGGGTTAGACTGTGCATCATGCGCCCCGAGCTCTTGCGGCTGGCCCTCACCTTCGGCTTGTTCTCGACCTGGTTGGTATCCCTCGGCGCCGGAATGGTCTTCGGCGGGTGGATCCATCTCGCGCTGTTGGCGGCGGTCCTCGTCTTCCCGTGGCGGGTGGTGATCGCCGAACATCGCCGCGATCTCGCCGATCCGCTCGAGCAAGACCCAGACGAACGCTCCGCAGGCAGCACCCAAGATCGCGGCCAGTGACCAGGGGTATCCGCGGCCCTCGAGGCCGATCACCGCGGCAGCCAGCGCCACGATCAGGGCGATGACCTGCCTGAGACGCCGAGGCCCCATCAGCGCGCTACGACAGGGTTGTGCAACACCCCGACGCCGCTGACCTCGACCTCCAACCGGTCGCCGGGGCTCAAGGGCGCAACGCCTGCAGGGGTGCCGAGGAGGATCACGTCCCCGGCTTCGAGCACGATCCAGTTCGACACGTAGGCGAGAATCTCCGCGATCGGCCACAGCAACATCCGCTCGTGTCCACGCTGACGCTCGACGCCGTTGATCCGCGTGACGACCTCGAGGTTTCCCCAGTCGGGATCGAGATCGATCACCGGGCCGATCGGGCAACTCGAGACCAGCGACTTGCCACGGGCGAAGGTGCGGTCACCCTGCTGGATCTCGCGCGCGGTGGTGTCGCACGCAGCGGTGACTCCGAGCACCTTCGACAGGGTCTCGTCTGCTGGTACTCGATCCAGCCGCGATGCCAGCACCAGCGCGATCTCACCCTCGAAGTCGATCCGGCCGCAGCTGGTGGGGATCGCAAGCGGGGCACCGGGGTCGAGCAGCGAGCTCGGTGCCTTGAGGAAGAGTAGCGGAGACTCGGGAGCCTGGTTGCCGAGCTCTTCGGCGTGGGCGCGGTAGCTGCGACCGATGCCCAAGACCGTCCGTGGGTGCACCGGTACCTGCGCCGTGCCGGGCTCGCAGGGGGAGCCCAGCTCCCAGGCGTGCCGCGGAACCTCGAAGGGATTGCTCTTCAAGCGCAGCGCGGCGCCGCGTTCGAGGACGGCGTAGCCGCCGCCGTCACGGATCAGCCGCGCCACGGCCCGAGATCAGCGAGGGCCCTGCGGCTGAGTGGCCGCGCTGCCGCTGGTTCCGACGCTGAAGACCGGGAACCCGCCACCACTCGAGCCGGGCTCGACGAACTGCGGCGTGTCGTAGGTCTGCCCGAGGATGCGGTCGAGGGCCGACGGCGCCTGCTGCGGCTGTGCGCCACCTTCTTCGTCGGGGAGCGCGGCGTCGTTCGGGGCGAAGCCGAACTCCTTGGTCGTCGTGTCGATGACGATGCCGTAGCCGCGAGCCTCGATGTCGGAGATCACCGACTTGACGTCGGCGCGCTCGAGCCCAACCCAGTTGCCGAGCTCGTCGAGCACCAGGATGACGTTGTCATCCCAGCTGGCAGCCTTGGGCTGGTAGCGGCTCTCGAAGCTGTTGCCGTTGTGCAGGGTCACGGTGAAGGTGCCGGCGCTCGCGGCGGACGCGATCAGCACCAGGAGACTCCAGCTGAACATCTTCGACATGGGACCTCTCCTTCGAGAAACTCCTTCAAATAATAGCACGGAAGTTCAGCGCGCCTTGCGTAGCAGCCGCCAGCCCGGCCATTCGGTCGCTATCGGTGGGTGCGGGAAAACACCGTGGTCGACCCGTCGGACGTCCTCGATCGACACGAAGGCCTGGGGAGCGACGCGTTCGACGGCCTCGAGCAGGCGTGCCACGTCGCGCCGACGCACGACCGTAAACAGTACCCAGACGGGCCCCTGAGCGCCGTGACCCTCGAGTCTGGTGAAGCCGATGTCGAGGGCCCTCAGCGAATCCTGCAACAGCGTCGGATCCCGGGCGCCGATGATCCGGGCGACCTGGACTCCCAGTCGAAGCTTGCCTTCGAGCATCATCCCCACGACGTTGCCCATGGCGAAGCCTCCGCCGTACGCGATGATCGCCAGCGGGTTGTCGAGGTGCTTGAAGGTCTGCGACACCACCGTCAGCCAGATGATCGCCTCGAAGAACCCGGTGGCGGCAGCCAGACCGCGACGGCCCTGGCCGATGAACAGGATACGCAGGGTCGACAGGCCGACATCAGTGGTACGGGCAAGGAAGATCAGCCCGGGCAGTGCGATCCATGAATACCACCACTCTTCCACGAGAATCCTCCAGCCGCACCCCAAACTCGGCTGAACCCGCCGGGCCTTCGTCGGCTTCTCTGCTCTCGGCCTGCGCCGCGACCGTTGCGAATGGCGAGTCCGCGCTCGGCATCTCGGTCACCGCGAGCAGATGATAGCCCGCAGGCCGGATGGCCGCGGCTACGGCACCGCGAGCGACCATGCGCTGGTGTCGCCACTTTCGAAGCCGTCACGCAGCAGATCCAGCAGCTCGAATCGCAGCCGGTCGGCGAAGACGTCTACCGCGGACACCGAGCCGGAGCTGATCTCCACCTCGATCGCGCCGCACGCCAGGAGATGGTAG
The DNA here is from genome assembly GCA_964599475.1 of uncultured Thermoanaerobaculia bacterium. Classification (GTDB taxonomy): domain Bacteria; phylum Acidobacteriota; class Thermoanaerobaculia; order Multivoradales; family CAZRFU01; genus CAZRFU01. The sequence continues at coordinate 30,576 of CAZRFU010000016.1, read as the reverse complement.
AGCCCGTCCCCCAGCCTCGACAATGGCCTGATCTTCTCGGACGGGTTCGAGCGGGGTCGATGGCAGGGTGGTCGGGGCCGTGATGGGTGCCGAGGAACCGTTTGCCTCCCGCAGTTCCGCCCTCGCTGCCGCCAGATTGCGGGCCAAGGCGGCGTTGGGCGGGTTGTTCTCGGCGATCCGCTCCGCCTCGGCGAGCAGTGAGGCAGCGACCTCGGGAGCGGTGGACGTTCTCGCAGCCAGCTCGAGGCGGGCGAGCTCGACCGAGCCCTCGGCAATGCGCAGATGGTCGCCTCCGAACTGCTCGCGCGCGGCCGCCATCGCGGCTTCCAGCACCGACCGCGCTTCGGCAAAGCGTCCGGCGCGGCGCAGCGCCGCTCCCCAGTTCAGTCGCATGCGCAACAGCCTCGGGTTGTCGAGCTGCTGGAGCACACGCAGCTGGGCGACCGCCTCGGCGAACAGCTCGACTGCCTCGTCCTCGCGACCGAGCTCACTCACCACGTTGGCCCGATTGGCGTTGGCGGAAACCGTCATCACGTGCGCGGGGCCGAGGTCCCGTGAGAACCGAGCCGACGCTGCCGCGAACGCCGCCTCGGCTTCGGCGAACCGCCCCAGGTCGGCGTAGGTCAGGCCGCTGAAGTTGTCGACGGTACCGAGCTCCGGGTGATCGAGCGGTGCGTAGATCGCGCGGGCCTCGTCGAGCGCTCGAAGTGCGTCGTCGCCACGGCCGGCTCGCGACATCCTGAGCCCGGCGATCACCAGCGCTTCGGCAAGCAGGGGGTGTTGGTCCCCGTAGATCCTCCGGCGACCGGCGACGACGCGTTCGAACAGCGCCAAGGCCTCTGTGCTCTGGCCGGCGGTGTCGAGGGCGGTGGCGAGATTGAGGACGACATCGAGCACACGTGCCGAGTCCGGGGGCTCGACGCGTTCGAGGCCGGCCAGCACCTGGCGGAAGATCCGCGCGGCCTCGAGGACGGTTCCGGACCGGGTTTCGATCACGGCGAGATTCGAGAGCTGGCCGAGGGTTTCCCGATCCTCAGGCCCGAGGGCCGCGGCATAGATCGCATTGGCGGCGAGCTGATCGGTGCGCGCCTGCTCCGGGTCGCCAAGCATCAGACGGGCCTCGGCCCGACCGGAGAGTGCCTTCGCGAAGTCGAGCGAGCGGGTATCCACCCTGGCTTCGAACACCGATAGGGCATGGTCGAAGTCCTCCAGCGCGCCAGCGAACTGGGCCTGCTGCAGCTTGGCCCGGCCCACCGTCACCCGGCTGCGGGCGTACTCGCGCGAGCTGTCACCGAACTGCCGCTTGCGCTCTGCGGCGCCGGCTTCGGCGTTGGCCAGCCCCTCTTCGAGCAATCCCAGGCTGGTCTGGATCTGCGCGACGGTGTCGTAGAGCTCGGCGCGGACCTCGGGCTCGTCGGCGAGGTTGGTCCTCAGCTGGGCCGCGCCCTCGGCGAGGATCTGTCGCGCCGGCACGTCGGCTCCTTGGGTGTGGGTTGGGTCGGCCTGTTCGAACACGGACACTAGGAAGTCCTTGACCCTCTCGGCGCGCCGGGCCTCGCTCTGTGCCGTGGCGAGGGCGGCGCGAGCGACCGCAGTCTGCTGCAACGAGACGATCAGGCTGACGCTCAGGGCCGACACCACGGTCAGCGCAGCGATCGCCGCCGCTCGGTGCCGCCCGAGGAACTTGGAGAAGAGGTAGAAGGCCGAGGCCGGCCGTGCCGCGATCGGCCGCCCTTCGAGGTGGGCGCGGATGTCCGCGCCGAGCGCCGCCACGGTTGGGTAGCGGCGGGCCGGTTCGCGGGCGAGAGCCTGCAGCACGATGGTGTCGATGTCTCCCTCGAGCAGCCTGGCGGCTCGATCCGGGCGTTCGCTGGCAGCCGAACGCCTGAGGCGCTGAGAAGGGCGCTCGAGGGTCTCGCGCTCGAGCCCTTCGAGCAGCACGGCGAGCGAAGGGCTTCGCCGCTGGTGCGGCAATTGCCCGGTGAGGAGCTCGAACAGAACCGCGCCCAGGGCGTAGACGTCGGTTGCGGTGGTGGTCGGCTCGCCGAGGAATTGCTCTGGAGCGGCGTAAGCCGGGGTCAGCGCCAGCAGGTTGGTGTGCGTGAGCTCCGGCTGGTCCTGGTTGCCTTCCGCCGGGTCGAGCAGCTTGGCCAGGCCGAAGTCCAGGACTTTGGGCGCGCCGGCCGCGGTCACCAGGATGTTCGAGGGCTTGAGGTCGCGATGGACCACCAGCGCCTGGTGAGCAAAGGCGACGGACTCGATGACGGCGAGGAAGAGTCGCAATCGCGACCCGAGGTCGAGTGCGTTGGTGTCGGCGAAGGTCGTGATCGCGATGCCGTCGACCCGCTCCATGGCGAACCACGGGCGACCATCGGGAGCGACACCGCCGTCGAGCAGCCGGGCGATGCCGGGATGTTCGAGCCGTGCGAGAGCCCGGCGTTCGATGGCGAAGCGGCGCACCACCTCCTCGCTCGCCATGTTCGAGCGGACCAGCTTGATGGCAGCGCGCTGGGCAAAGCCGGCATCGGCGCGTTCGGCGGCCCAGACCTCGCCCATGCCGCCCGCACCGAGTCTTTCGCCCAGGCGCCACGGGCCGAGCCGTTCCGGCGGCGCAAGGTCTGCCACCTCCAGTTCGGAAAACGCCGAGTGCAGGGCCGGTCCAAGTTCCTCGCGCAGGGCTTCGATCGGCCCGTTCGATTGCCGATCGAGGCGGAGCAGCCTTTCGACCTCGGCCGCCAGCTGGGGATCGCTCGCGGCGATCTCCTCGAGAGCCCGGTCACGCTCCCGCAGCTCGAGGTCGCACAGCTCGACGAACCAGCGCGCTCGCTCTTCCTGCCGGGAGGTGGCCATCGGTGCGGCAACGCTACAGGAGATGTCGGACGCGGCGCTAGAATCTTCGGAATGGGTGCGGCCGGCGATTCCCCCGAAGGCGACCAGGGCGCCGTGACCGCGCTCCTGGCAGCCGCTCGCGGCGGCGACCGCGATGCTGCAGGCAAGGTGTTCGATCTGATCTACGCCGACCTCCGGGCCTTGGCGGGTCGCCACCTGCGGGCCCAAGTTGCGGGGCCGTCCGCCACCTCGCTCGTGCACGAAGTGTTCCTGCGGCTGTCGCGCCGAGGGGCGCTACCATTCGAAGATCGTCAACACCTGTTCGCAGTGGCTTCGCGCGCGATGCGCCACGTGGTGGTCGACCGCGCGCGCGGGCGCCAGGCAGGCAAACGTGGTGGTGGTCAGCCTGAGATCGACCTCGACGCCATCGCCGTCGCAGCGCCGGGCACGTCGGCCCCGATCGAAGATCTCTTGGCGCTGGATGCTGCCCTGTCTCGTCTGGAGCTCGCAGCCCCGCGCTTGGCCCAAACGGTCGAGTGGCACTTCTTCGGCGGGCTGACCTTTGGGGAGATCGCCGATGCGACAGCGGTCTCGCTGCGGACGGTCAAGCGCGACTGGCGGGCCGCTCGCGCGATGTTGCATCTCGAGCTGACCGGATTCGAACCACGCCCAGGCTGACACCCGGCTCGAAGAGGACTCCGCGCGGTCGGTATCAGGGCGCGGCATTCCCAGACGCGTCTCGGTGACTGCCGTCAGCGGGGCGCCGGACCGGGGAACGTCGAGGGACGGCTCCGGTCATCCACCTGCGTCGGACCGGGTGCTTGCGATCTCGAGCCGAGCCCAGCGGATCTCGGCTTCGAGCTCGGGATCGTCGCCCAGGCTTGCGACGCTCTCGGCGAGAATCGCCGCAGCCTGTGGCTGCCGACCGAGTCTGGCCAAAGCCAGGCCGCGGTGCAAGTTGGCCTCCTGACGGTAGCGCGAGAAACGCGGTTCCTGCCAGCCCGGGAGGCTTTCGAGAGAACCGAGGTCGCGGTCGGCGTCGATGGCTTGGCCGAGGTAGGCTGCCGCTCGGGCACGGGCGGCGCGCGGGGCCCAGGTGGTCACATGGTCTGTGCCGACCGTCGCGGCGTACAGCGCCAGAGCCGTGTCGAGCGCTTCCCGGGCGTCCTCGAAGCGCGCGAGCTCCAGCAACACCCGGCCTCGACGAGCGTGAATCCGGGCGAGGTCGGTACCCACATCGCTGGTGGCAGTCTGGGCCACCGTCAGGGCGCGGTCGAGCAGGGTCAGAGCCTCCGTGGGTTCACCACCCCCCAGACGCAACAGGCCGAGATTCGACAGCGCTGCGGCATGCCCTGAGTCGCGTGGAGCCACCGCAGCATAAAGAGCCCGGGCCTGCTCGAGCTCTTGCTTCCGGCCGTCTCGATCGCCCTGCGCCGCAGCGATGTCGCTGGCGGCCAGGTGGTAACCGGCGCGGTGGACCGTGTGATCGAGCCCGTAGACCGTAAGGTGTCGGTCGACCTCGGTGAGCCGTGTCCGCGCGGACTCGAGGTCCCCGGCCTCGAGGGCAAGCCAGATCTCGAGAAGCCAAGGGTCGAGCAGGCGAGGATCGTCGGCCTCGAGCAGGCGCTGCCCCTCGAGCCGTCCCATCTCGGCCAGCCTCCGTGCGGCACCGATCTCGTCGAGGTAGGTGTAGATCGTGGCGGTCAGCCCCAACAGCTCGATCCGGGTCTCGGGATCATCCTCGAACCCGACTTCGAGATCGTGAGCCGCGATGTCGAGCAGCTCTCGAGCGGTGATCTCGCCGCGGGGCTTGGTGCGCGCAACCCGCGGGTCGCTGCCTTTGAAGACCTCGACGAGGAAGTCCTTGGTCGCTTCGGCGCGCCGGGCGGCCGCCGAGGTCGCCCGGGCCTGCAGCAGTACCCCGAGCATGCCTGCGGTCACCGACGCGAGGAGGAGGCCGAACGACACCAGTCCGACTCGGTGACGGCGCGCGAACAGGCGCGCCCGCACCAATGCGCTCGGCCGCCGCGCGACGATCGGCTGGAGAGCAAGGTGGCGGTCGAGGTCGCCGGCGAATGCCTCGACCGAGGCGTACCGATCGGTCGGCTCGAAAGCGAGAGCTTTGGCGAGGATCGCGTCGAGATCGCCTTCGAGTCGCCTGGCGAGGGATTTCGTCGACAAGCCGCACGCCCGAGCGTGCGTCGGGTCGACGCGGCGCGAGGAGAACGGTACGAAGCGGTCGCGTTGGCTACTCAGACGCTCGGCGCGGGAGAAAGGTCGGCCACCGGTCAGCAACTCGAACAGCAGCGCACCGAGCGCCCACACGTCGGTCGCCACGGTCACATCACCGCCGTCGAGCTGCTCGGGAGCGGCGTAGTCGGGAGTCGCTGGTCTGACGTCCGCGCGGGTGAGCTGCGCGGCGCCGCCGCGCTCGGAGGCGGTCGGCTCGAGCAGCTTGGCGATCCCGAAGTCGAGCAGCTTGACGGAGCCGGCGGCGCCGACCAGGACGTTGGAGGGCTTGATGTCGCGGTGGACCACGAGCCTGGCATGGGCGTAGGCGACGGCGTCGAGCACCGCCCGGAACCACCGCAAGCGCCCGTCGACGCTGAGCCGAGCGCACCCAGCAGCCTCGAGAATCGACCGCCCCTCGACCAACTCGAGTGCAAGATACGGGCGCCCGTCGGCAGCAACGCCGGCGTCGAGAAACTGCGCGATGTTGGGATGCGACAGCCGGGCGAGGATGTCCCGCTCGCGCCGAAACCGAGCCCGGAGATCCGCCCCCGGCCCGCAGAGGTGGGGCAGCTTGAGTGCAACCCGGCGTTGGTACGCGCCGTCGCTGCGGTGGGCGCTCCAGACGGTCCCCATCCCGCCCACTCCCAACTCGGCTTCGAGCGTGTAGGGCCCGACGACGGTTCCCTGGCCAAGAGCATCCTCGTCATCGAGGAGATCCCAGGACGGGGACTCGAATTGGGCGGCATCGGCCTGCTCGCCTACCTCGGCCTCGAGCACCGTTCGCAGGGCCTCGATGAGGTCCGGCCGCTCTCGGCCGACGCGCTCGAGCCATATTCCTCGATCCTGCTGATGACTTTCGAGCGCCTCGTCGAGTAGCCGCGAGAGCTCGGGCCATTGGCCGGGTGAGCATGGTAGGCGGTTCATGGGCCTCAGCGAACGATCATCGTGCGCAGCAGCAGCTTCGCCTTGTGCCAGTCGCGGCGTACCGTGCGTTCGGTGAGGCCGAGGATCGTCGCGATCTCGACCTCGGTGTAGCCCGCGAAATAGCGCATCTCGACGACCTTCGCGAGTCGCGGGTCGACCACCTCCAGCTCCGCGAGCACCGCATCGACATCGAGCGGCTCGGCCAGCGCCGGGAACTGCAGGCGGTCGACGGCGTCCGTGTCGAAGGTGACCGCCTCGGCACCGCCACCACGCCGTGTCGTGAGTCGTTCGCGCGCGAGGTCGACGACTACCGACCGCATCACGCGCGAGGCGTAGGCGAAGAACTTGCCGCGAGTCTCGACCTGGAGGCGGCCGACGCCCACCAGCCGCAGGTAGCTCTCGTTGACCAGAGCGGTGGTGTCGAGCAGTGTCACGGGTCCCTGGCGCCGCAGTCGCGAGCGTGCAAGCGCTTTGAGCTCGGCATAGGCAGCCTGCCACAGCTCGTCGACCGGCACCCCCGCGCCGCCATCCCAAGCCTCGATCAGGGCGGTGAGGTCGCCGGCCGGGATGGGAGCTGACACGCGGAGATGTTAGCAGGGGCGCCATGTCCGCTTTCTCCCTCGATTTCCCGTTCGAGCCAATAGCAGCTCGAGGAGGAAACCCAATGCGCCTGGTTCATCAGCTCGTACTTCCCGCCGCCGTGGCCTTGGTCGCGCCGACCTACGGCGCCGACGCCGTGGTGGGCGACGGATCGTCTGCAAGTTGTACCGAGGCGGCCTTGACGGCGGCGGTGGCCTCCGCCAACGCCGGAGGCGGCCTGATCACCTTCGACTGTGGGCCGGCTCCCCACGCCATCGTGCTCACCAGCGAAAAGGTCCTCGGCGACCAGGTCACGATCGATGGTGGCAATCTGATCGCCCTTTCCGGAGGCCTTGCCACGCGGCACTTTCGCCTTCTCGACGACAGCGAGGTGACGCTGCGCAATCTCACCCTGACGCTCGGGAGCGCCTCACCCGGCGGTTCGATCTGGGCTCCCGCCCCGTCCCTCGACCTTGCGGTGCAACTGCATCTCGAGGGGGTGACCCTCGAGGACAACATCTCCGCCTCCTGGGGCGGTGCGATCGCCGGCAACCATCTCTTCGTTTCCCTCGTCGACAGCCATGTCCGCGACAACGAGGCTGTCGGAGGAGGAGGTGGCATCAACCTCTATCCCGGCGGCCTCGTGGTGCAATCGAGCACGATGACCGGCAACGGCGCCGGAACCGATGGGGGCGCCGTCGAAGCGTGGTTTTCGAATGTCGGTGTGATCGACAGCCGGATCGAGGGGAATACGGCCGGCGGCGCCGGCGGAGGAGTCGCCCTGCGCGGCGCGTTCTTCACCCAGTTCACCCGCGTGCTGATCCGGGGCAACGACGCGGCTGAGGCGGGTGGGCTCTACGTGTGGGATGGCAGCGACGTCACGATCACCGACTCCTGGCTCGATGCCAACAACTCGGCCGGTCTCGCCGGTGGACTCGGAGTCAACACGCCATCGCAGGTCGTGGTGATATCGACAACGGTGTCGCGCAACAGCGCGGTGATCGGCGGCGGTATCGAAAATCTCGGTACGCTGGCCCTGCAGAACGCGACCATTTCCGGCAACTGGGCGTTGGGGGGCGGTGGCCTCAGCAACAGTGGCACCGCCATGGTGGTCAACAGCACGATCGTCGGCAACGTCACACGCGACCCCGGCGCCGGGATCGACAACTTGCCTGCCGGCCTGCTCGAGATCCACAACAGCCTCTTGGTTGCAAACCGATCCAACAACGGCCTTGTCGACTCGCAGTGCAACTTCGGCGCCGCGCCGCTCGGGCTGAGTTTCAGCATCTGGTCCGACACGACCTGCGGTACCGGCACGAGCAGCGGCAACCAACCCAACACCAATCCTGGGATCGCCGCCCTGGCGAGGACCTGCACTGGACTGGCAACCGAACGAACCCCTACCCACGCGATCGAGGCAACGAGCCCGGCGATCGACGCGGCCTCCTGTGCCCTGGCCCCGCAGGTCGACCAGCGTGGCGTCCCGCGGCCCCAGGGCCTTGGCTGTGACGTTGGGGCGGTCGAGTACCAGGCCGGCGACTGTTTCGCCCTCTTCGCCGACGACTTTGATCTCGGCAACACCAACTCCTGGAGCTCGACTACGCCATGAAACCTCGCGACTTCCCTTGCCTCACCCTCTGCTTGCTGCTCGCCGTCCCTCCGGTCCTCGGCGCCAACGCCGTCGTCGGCGACGGCTCGCCTGGAGGATGCACCGAGTCCCACCTTGATGCCGCGATCGCGACGGCGCACGCCGGCGGTGGCACGATCACCTTCGACTGTGGCCCCGACCCGATCGTGATCACCCTGACCGCCGCCAAGCCGATCACGGCCTTCGTGGTTTTCGATGGGGACAACAAGGTGACACTGTCGGGTGGCGGCACGACGCGGCACTTCGTGGTCGCCGCTGCGGCGGTCGCCACGATGCGAGAGATCTTCCTCGTCGACGGCGTTGCAGCGGGCGGTGGAGCGGGGTGGTGGAGCCCGGTGGTGACCTCGAGCTCGACCGAGCCATCCTGGCCAACAACACCTCCACCGGGAGTGGCGGCGCCGTGCTCGCGAGTGGTGGCGTGGTCCACGCTCTGTGGAGCACTCTTGCCGGCAACCACGCCAACGGCGACGGCGGAGCCATCGCCGCCATCGGCGGGCGGGTGGACCTGAGCCGCACCATCCTTACCAACAACACCGCAGTTGGCCATGGCGGCGCGCTCGATGTCGCCAACACGACCCAGCTCGCGGTGTTTGGATCCTCGTTCGACAACAACACCGCCGGTGGCGATGGCGGTGCGGTTCGTGCCACGAGCGCCTCGGGCTTTCTGGATCTGAGCTCGTTCGTGCTCAACGTGGCGGCCGGCCAGGGCGGCGCCGTGTTGCTGCAGAACGCCTCCGGCGTTTCACTCAGCCGGGATACGGTCGCCGACAATGCTGCCGCCGAGGGAGGGGGCTTCTTCATCACAGCGGGGTCATCGTCGCTCCAGCGCGAGTCCACCTTCTCGGGCAACGTCGCGAGCGATCCCGCCGCGAGAGGTGGCGCCGTCGCCAATCTCGGGACCCTCCAGCTCGAGAACACGACGGTCTCCGGCAACACCAGCGCCGGCTCGGGTGGTGGTATCCACAACGAAGGCGCCTTGACCTTGCGGATGACCACGATCGCCAACAATCAGGCCGCCGTTGGCGGTGGCGTCACGACCGGGGCGATCGGCTCGACGTTGCACGCCCGCAACGTGATCTGGGCTCTGAACAGCGCAACGGACAGCGGCGACCAGTGCTCGATCGCAGGCGGCGCCGCAGTGGACATCGGCGCGAGCCTGTGGTCTGGGATCAGCTGTGGCGAGCTTGCGACCAACGGCAACAAACCCGAGACCGACGCCCAGATCCTGCCCCTCGGCTTTTCCTGCCCGGTCGGGATCCCCGAGGAGCTCACCCGCAGCCACAATCTCAGCCCGAGCAGCCCGGCGATCGACGCTGGGATCCCTCTCGCGGGCGGCAATACCTTCATGGATCAGCGTGGCGTGTTGCGGCCACAGGGCAACGGCACCAACGACATGGGCTCGGTCGAGCACACCGCGGGCGGCTGCCCGTGGTTCTTTGCCGACGGTTTCGAGACTGGCAACACCTGGGCGTGGTCGAACACCGTGCCGTGAGTGGGCCGCAGGCCGGTTGCCCAGCGCGGCGTCATTGCGCCGACCATGGCGCTGCACGCGGGTCGAGCAACACGCCGCGGAACCCAGCGTCGCCGAGCTACAGGCTCCACGCCGAGGTGTCGCCACTTTCGAACCCGTCCTCGAAGATCGAGGCCGGCAGTGTGGTTGCCCAGCGTTGGCCGAAGATTTCGAATTCGTCGTTGACCAGGCCGCCGACGTTGTCGTCGCCGCGCCAGATCACCAGGCACTCGGTCGCAGCGGCGCAAGCGACGGTGGGCAGTGAGGTCTGGTAGATCGTGCTGCCGGTGGGGCCCATGTCGCTGACGCGGGCGTCGTTGTCGCCGACCTCGGCGCCGGTTGCCGCATCGACCTCCTGCAGGTGGACCTCGCGCTCGCCGTCGACTTGCCCGCCGACGTTGTCGTCGGCTCGGAAGACGACGATCCAGCGCTCCGAAGCCGGGGCATAGGCGACATCGGGGGTGTCGGCGTCGAAAGCGAGCTCCGCCAGGCCGCCGACATCGCTCAGCCTGAAGGCGCCGCCGAGTGCGCTTGCGCTCGCGTCGAGACGCTGGGCGTAGATCTCGAAGCCGGGTCCGACCGCCTGCGACCAGGCTTCGGGTGCGCTGAACACCACCAGGTACTCGGAGTGATCCGGGCTGAAGGCGACCGCGGGCTCGAGCGCGGAGTAGCCCGGCTCGTTGGCGGGGCCATGGGTGGTGACGCGGAAGTCGTTGACGCCGATCTCGCCGCCGAGCGAGGTCAGGCGCTGCCCGTAGATCTCGAGCTCGTTGTCGGCCGTGCCCGCATCGGGATCGTCGGCGGCCCACACCACCAGGTACTCGTCGTCGATCGAGTTGTAGGTGACGTCGGGCGAGCGGGCATCCGAGAAGGTACTGCCGGTGCCTCCGACGTCGCTGATGCGCACGTCGTCGGTGCCGATCTCGAGGCCGGTCGTGGCACTGATGCGCTGCCCGAAGATCTCGACTTCCTCGTCGACCAGTCCGCCGACACCATGGTCGCCCGCCCACACCACCAGGAACTCGTCCGCGAGCGGGTTGTAGGCGACGGCGGGCTCGGTGGCGGTGTACTGGCTCTCGTTCTGCGGCTGGGTCGGGTTGTGCATGTGGCTGATCTGGAGCGCGACGCCGAGGGGTGTGCCGTCGGCGGCGACGCGACGACAGAAGATCTCGTAGTCGCTGCCGTTGCCGAGCCCGGTGATCGTCGACCACACGACCAGGTACTCGTTCTGGCCGGAGCCGTGAGCCACCGTCACCCAGGCGAACGGCGCCGATCCGAAGGGGCCGCCGAGGCTTGCGATCACGAAGTCGTCGGTTCCGAGCTCGGCACCGGTCGCGACGTCGATACGCTGCCCGAAGATCTGGTAGTGGTTGTCGCCGTCGCCGGTGTTGGTGTCGCCGAGCCACACCACCAGGTACTCCTCGGCGAGGGGGTTGTGGGCAACCGACGAGTAGATCGCCGTGTAGGCACTATCTCCGCTGCCTCCCATGGCGCTGATGCGAAAGTCGTCGACGCCGATCTCCTGGGCTGAGACACTGCCGGCGGCGAAAATCGTCAATGCGCCCGCGAGGTGACGCGCGAGGTGACGTGGTGCTCGTTCGGAGACCATCTGAAGCTCCTTTCAGAACCCAGATCGACAATCTCGCTGGCAGCGGGCCACGCTGTTCGGTGGGGCGCCGGCCGCCGGCAAGGCAGTCAGGTCTCCGGGGAGGAGCTGGTGAACGAGGAAGAGCCCGGGTCAGGGATTGGCGGTCGGGTCGGAGCCGGAAAGGAGGGCCCGAGCTTCGCGGGTGCGGGGGTCGTCGGCGTCGTAGGCACTCATCAGCCGCTCGACGGCTTCGGCGAGGTTGGCTCGGATCGCCGGGGCACCCAGCGCGAGCCTGAGCCGCTCGCGCTCCAGCAGGGCCTCGCCGAGACTGGCACTGCGAGTCTTGTGGCGCCGCAGCAGCTCGATCGCTTCGTCGAACAGGGCGCTTGCCTCCTCGCGTGCGGGTTTGGTCCCGACGGCGAACAGCGTTCGCGCGAGCTGGAGATCGGTCAGGGCGATGTCGCCATGGTCCTCGGTGCCGAAGAGGGTGACCTCGAGGGCGCGGGTGCGGCGCAACACCGCAACCGCCTGCTCGAGCTCGCCGGCCCACCGCAGGCTCTCACCGAGCTGGCGCAGCGGCATCCGTACCTGGTAGCTCTCGGGCCCGGCCAGCTCCTCCAGCCGCGCCACCGCCTCGCGCAGGGTGGCGAGGGCCAGCTCGACCCGCCCGCCGCGCAGGTGGGCGTGGCCGAGGCTGGCGACCGCACGCCAGGCCTCGGTCGAGTCCAGGCCCTCGACACGACGGTACTCGGCTATCGCCGATTCGAGACTCTCGACCGCCTCGTCGAGGCGCCCCTGCTCGGCCAGGTTGGTGCCGAGGAAGCGCAGGCAGTGGGCGGCGAGGGTGGCGGGGCCGTCGATCGCCAGCGCCTCGCGGAAGGCAGCTTCCGCCTCCTGCAAACGTCCGGCGGTGTTGAGCAGAATGCCGTAGGAGAAGAGAGTTTCGCCGACTTGCCAGTGGTCGTTCCCGAGCACCTTGCGTTGCGCCGCCAACGCCGCCTCGAGCAGCGGCTCGGCTTCGGCGGGCCGTCCGACCCGATCGAGCACCCCGGCGAGATCCCGGCGCGCGTAGGAGACATCCGGGTGGAGGTCGCCGAGGGCTCCTTCGAGCGCCGGCAGGGCCTGCCGAAATGCAGCGATCGAGTCCTCGTACCGGCCCGCTTGTTCGAGGGCACGAGCCAAAGCCACCAGCTGTGCGGCGGTGCGAGGATCGTCGGGGCCCAGGAGGGCACTGAGCACGTCGAAGGCGTGTTGGTGATGGGCCACGCTCTCCTCGGCGCGGTCCGCCCAGATCAGGGCCGCAGCGAGCTCACTTTCCGCGCGTGCTGCCTCGAGACTGTCCTCGCCCAGCTCGCGACTCAGCAACGACCACGCACGGTGTGCACCTGCAAGGGCCTGCGCCGGCTCCGGGCCCTCGAGTTGGAGCGCGGCAATCCGGGTCAGCGTTTCCCCGATCTTGGCCGGGTCGGGTGCGAGCTCTCGCTCGCGCAGCGCCAAGGCACGTTGGGCGAGATCGAGGCCCTGAGCTCCCAGGCCAAGGCGCTGGTAAATCTCGGCCAGGGCGTCGTAGAGGTCGGCAGCCACCGCGGGCTGATCGCCGAGTGCTCGATCAATCCGTGAGACACCCTCCTCGAGGACCTCGCGCGCAGTGAGGGTCTCGCCCAGCGATTCGCCGGGCTCCGACTGGCGGAACACCTCGATCAAGAAACGCTGCACCTGCTCGGCACGGCGCGCGTTGGCGGCGGCGACGGTCGCCTGCCGTGCCGCGACACCAGCCAAGACCAGGAGCGAGACCAGGGCAAGGCTCGCAGCGACAACACCGAACCGGTGGCGACCGGTGAACTTCGCGAGGCGATAGCCCAGGCTGTCGCGCCGCGCCGCGATCGGGTGCCCACCCAAGAATCTGCGCAGATCCTCGGCAAAGGCCGCAACCGACGGGTAACGTCGTGCCGGATCGCGCTGCAAAGCCGTGAGCACGATGGTGTCGAGATCACCGGCGAGCTCGCGTGCCAGCCGACGCCGCGAGCGCGGGTCCGCTGCGGCGGCATCTCCGGCGGGGAACCCCTCGGTCTCGAGCACCGCGGTCGAGGGACGCACCGGCACCTCGCTGTCGACCACACTCGCAAGCCCGAGCGAGCCGAGGTTGCGACGCGAATGGGGCAAACGCCCCACCAGCAGCTCGTAGCTCAAGAGCCCCAGCGCGTAGACGTCGGTTGCGGTCGTCACCGGCTCGCCGCGAATCTGCTCGGGCGCCGCGTAGGCGGGGGTGAGCATCCGCAGCTCGGCGCGGGTGGTCTCGCCGCCCTCTTCCGGTTCGAGCAGCTTGGCGATGCCAAAGTCGAGCAGCTTGACCTGCCCGCCGACAGTGACCAGGATATTCGAGGGCTTGAGGTCGCGGTGGACGATCAACTGCCGATGGGCTGCAGCGACCGCGTCACAGCAGGCCAACAGCAGCTCGAGGCGCTGGTGCACCGTGGCCCCGCGCTGTGCACACCAGGTGGTGATCGGCTCTCCTTCGACCTTCTCGAGCACGAGGTAGGGTCGCCCGTCGGGGGCCAGGCCACCGTCGAATAGACGCGCGATGCCGGGATGATCGAGCCGCGCCAAGATCCGCCGCTCACGCGAGAAACGGCGCACGAGCTCCTCGGAGTCCATGCCGCGCTTGAGCACCTTGAGCGCTGCGACCTGCTGGAAGTCGGCCACTTGGCGCTGTGCTTCCCACACCTCGGCCATGCCACCACGCCCGAGCTCGCGGCCGACGTGCCACAGTCCAATCTGGAGACCGGCGAGCGAAAGCACCGGTGCGTCGCCGCCCGCTGCTTGGGCCAACGCCTGCTGAGCACCATCGAGCACGAGTCGCTCGAAACGGGTGGTGGCTCCGGTCTCATCAGCGGCCAGCAGCAAACGCGCCTCGCGCGCGAGCTCGGCATCGACCTGGGCGAGTCTGTCCTCGCGGTGTTCGGGCGGCACCTCGAGCAACTCGCCGACCAGGGCGCGCAGCTCGGGCCAACGCGCTCCGTCGCTCACGCGGACTCTCCCCCAGAGCAGGGCGAGTGCCTGATCCGAACTGCCCGGTCGCTGAGCGATGGGCGGAGTGGTGGAGTCACCTCGATATTGTACGGCCGAGGGCCGAGATTCGGCCATTGGGACTGTGGCGCGTGGCGGCGCGGGCATGCGATGCGGTCGGGGACGCTCCCGTTGTCCATCCGGCCCAGGATTCGGCGGCATAGAATCTCGCCATGGCCTCCGACCCTCGCGCTCCGGGCCTGGACGCCGCCGACACCGCGGTGCTGCTGGCAGCCGCGCGTGGCGGTGACCGCGCTGCCCACGACCAAGTGTTCGCGCGGGTCTACGAGGAGCTGCGGCGGGTAGCCTCGCGCCATGCCGCGCGACTCGGCAGGAACGAGTCCCTCGCCACGACGGCTCTGGTGCACGAGGCCTACCTCAAGCTCGCCACCCACAACGCCGCAGGAGCCTTGGATCGTTCCCATTTCTTTGCGCTCGCCGCCCGCGCCATGCGCCAGATCCTGATCGATCACGCTCGCCACCGGGGCCGCGACAAGCGTGGCGGTGGTGCCGTCCACCTCGATGTCGTAGGGCTCGAGCTCGCACACCCGACGATGCCGATCGAGGAGGTCTTGGCCCTGGACAGTGCCCTCGAGCGGCTTCGCGCGGTGGACGACGAGCTGCACCAGTTGGTCGAGTGGCGCTTCTTTTCCGGGCTTACCCTCGAGGAGATCTCTGGTCTCACCGGCACCTCGGAGCGGACGCTCAAGCGCGACTGGCAAGTGGCGAGGGCGTTCCTCCTGCGAGCGCTCGCGGAGCCAGGCGGCGACGGCCCTCCCCTGCAGGGAGGTCGTGAGGGCTCGGGCGGTAGCCCAGCCTGAATCAGTCCGGTTCGTTGGCACCCCAGGTCGCCACCGTGCCACCCTCGAAGCCATCCGCGAAGACATGCGTGTTGGTCGCGCGCAGCAGGAAAGACTCGGTGAAGGCAGGGGCCGCCCGGGTTCCGCCGTACACGATCCGGCCATGCCAGAGGTGGACCTTGACCACGGTCGGCGGCCCCCAATCGGGAGGGTCGAGCTCATAGATCGCGAAGCCGTCGCCGCCGAAGGAGATGTCGGGCGTTTGAGGAGCGGACGTCAGGTAGCGTGCGGCGTAGAAGTGATCGTAGAACGGATTGCGACCTGCCTCGATGAGTCGGCCGTTGCCCTGCGCGACAGCCGTGGGGGGCGGCGAGTCGCCCCAGTTCCACAACCTGAGGATCGTGCCCGAGCTGGTGTCGTAGACGAACGAGTAGGACCTCGCCTCGGTGGCTCCGACGGCGCGCAGGGTCACCACCAGCCGACTCTCAGCGGTGACCTCGATCTCGTGGGCCCGGGAGTCCCAGGCATCGGGGCCGGGAGGGTTGTTGGTCACTTCGATCAGCCCAGCGTCACCGAAGCTCGTGTCGCGAACGCCGCCGGCGCTGTAGCGCATCACGCTCACGTCGAGATCCAGCGTGTCCTGTGGATCGGAGTGGGTGAAGACCACGTAGAGCCGGCCGCGCGGGTCGACGGCGAGGGCCGCCTCCGGGAAGAGGACGGGGTCCGTCGCGTGCGGGTGCCGCACCTCGACCCAGCCTCCGCTGCCGAAGGCCCCATCGGGGCTGCCGCTGGCGGTTAGCCGGAGCAGGAACAGGCGCGAGGCGCCGAGCCCACCGCTTGCGGCTCGCACCAGGGCGACGAGACGCGGCGAGGCCACGGCACCGGTCTCTTCGGCCACCTCGGCCAGCGCGAGCACCTCGCAGCTGGCGGTGGCGCAGAAGGATTCGTCGTCGTAGAGCTCCCAGCCGTTGCTCGTGAACGCAGTGTCGAGCACGCAGCCGGTGGTGCCGAGGTCGAAGCGTGCGACGATTGGCCGCTTCTGGCTCTCGCTGCCGAGCAGCGACAGCCAGCCGCCGACGAGGAGCCGGTCCTGGCGGTCGACGACGCCTACCCTCGCCTCCGAGGAGACGCCAAAGGACAGCGGAAGAAGGTCGTGCGTCTCGCCTTCGCAGAAGTGATCGAGGTCGCGGTCGCCGTCGTCGTCGACAGACCACCAGTGGAGGTGCGGGTCACCGCTGGCGAAGTTGTAGCCTCCGACCGCGATGAGCAGAGCCTCGCTGCTCGTCACGTCGTTGAGCCGCACGGCGCCGAACGCTCCATAGGTGACGAGGCCATCGACCCCGAACGAAGTGTCGACGTCGCCGTCGTCGGCGGCCAGGCAGGCGGCGGTGAGCAAAACGGCGGTCCAGCCGGCGAGGACGCGTCGGCGGGATTCCTGGTGCGGTGCGCTCGGTCGCATGGTGGGGTCTCCTCCTTGCTTCCGTAGATCGGCGGATCGGCAAAGTCGGGGCCAGGGCCTTCGCGGAGTGCGAAACCGAGGAGTCGAACATTCTCGCCGACTACCTCCCCGCGCACGGATCGCGGCGCTGAATGCGAACCCGACTGGCGGCGCCGGGGAGCTTTCCCAGGCTGTCGCGGCGCGGGCCGAGATCGCGGACGCAGAAAGGAGTGGCGAAGCAGATCATCGTCTCACGGTTTCCGAAGTCGCAGATCCGAGCCGGTCGCTCGCGGCGGGCGCCTGCGGGCAGCAGAATCAGGTGAGCCGGCCCAGCCGTGCCTCGGGATCCCACTCCCGTTTGATTGCCGCCAGGCGGGCGGTGTCGGTGCCGGCGTGGGACGCCGAGGCCTCTTCGGCACTGTGATCGTCGGTGAGGAAGTTGACGTACCCGCCGCGACCCGAGCGTGCGTGGATCGCCGCCCAGCCGCGCCGGACCCAGTCGACGTTTGCGGCATCACCACCTTCGTCGGGCCAGGAGGTCGCAAAGACGACGATGTAGCGGGCGTCGCGGTGCGCGGCGGCGCCGATGCGCTGCGCCAGCGCTT
>CAZRFU010000016.1:0-13347 GCA_964599475.1 uncultured Thermoanaerobaculia bacterium | reverse complement strand
CGCGGCGGCGCTCGAAGTCGCTGGAACGCTCGCCACCGCACCGCCGAGCGAAAACACCTTGATGTTGGCGCTGGGCGACGGCAGCTCCGCGTGGCTCGCCAGCAGCGTCGCGAGCATGTGGTCGTCGAGCTCGGTGACGTATTCCGACTTCCAGTAGTTGCGGCGTCCGTCCGGCTCTCCCGCATCGAACATCGACTGGAACGAGTCGAACGTTCGTGGTTGGACGAGATCGGCCAAGACTCGGCCTTCGATGCTGGGACCACCGCGCCACGCCGCCAGCTCTTGTTCGGCGTGCTCCTGCCCCGCACCGCTGTGGCACAGAATGATGGTGGCCTGGGCCTGCCCGTGGACCGCGGTGGGGAGGAAGGGAGCGCTCGGTGCGGCACCGAGCTTCAGCATGCTGCCAACCTGTTCGCCAGCCCCAGCGGAGAGCGCACGGAAGCGCGCAACGGTTTCGGCGGTCGCCTCGGGGGCGTGGAACACCGGGCCTGCCAGCACCGTCGGTTGCATGCGCCGACCCGCGAAGCGGAAGGAGGTGACGATGGCAAACCCACCACCTCCACCGCGCAACGCCCACAACAGCTCCGGATGTTGCTCGCGGTCGACGGTCAGGTGGTCCCCGGTGGCCGTGACCACCTCGGCGCCGACGAGATGATCACAGGTCAACCCCCAACGCCGCGAGAGCCACCCAAAGCCACCGCCCAGGGTCAGGCCGGCAACTCCGGTCGCCGAGACGATCCCGCTCGGCACGACCACGCCGTGGGGTACGGTGGCGCGGTCGAGGTCGCCGAGCCGCGCGCCGGGCTCGACCGTGACCTCGCCGGTCGCCGGGTCGACAGCGACGGCACGGAGGTGCGACAGGTCGATCAGCAGTCCACCTTCGACCAACGCGCGGCCGCCGATGTTGTGCCCACCGCCGCGCACACCGAAGGCCAGGCGGTGCTCATTGGCGAAGCGGACACACGCGGCCACGTCGGCGGCGTGGCGGCAGCGCACGACGAGCGCGGGTCGTCGCACGATCATCGCATTCCAGATTTGGCAGGCGGCGTCGTAGCCGGGCTCGCCGGGGCCGAAACTCTCGGCTAGGTTTGCGCGAAACCTGCGCAGAGCATCCCCCGGCACTGGCGCAGGCAGGCCTTCGGGACCTCGGAAGGGGGCGGGATGAGCGGGAGTCGTCATGATCGGGTCCTCGGGAAGGTCTGCCGTGGTCGCGAGTTGTGCCCCGCACCGCCGGAACCCCACGGTGACACCATTCGAGGGCGAGCGATAGTCCGATTTCTGGACCCAGACGGTTCAAAATATGTACCGTCCGGCTTGGGCCGGGCGTACAATCAGTTCGTGAGTCGGTATGGTCAATTCTGCCCGGTCGCCAAGGCTTCCGAGATCCTCGCGGAGCGTTGGACGCCGCTGGTGCTGCGCGAGTTGCTGGCCGGCAGCCACCGTTTCAACGAGCTCTGTCGAGGTGTGCCGCTGATGTCGCGTTCGCTGCTGTCGACGCGCCTGCGCCAGCTCGAACGCGCGGGAATCGTCGAACGCCGCCCGGTTCGGGGTCAGAAGGCCGAGGAGTACTACCTGACCGACGCCGGCGAGGAGCTGCGGCCGATCATCGAGGGGTTGGGGGTGTGGGGCCAGCGCTGGGTGGTTGGCGATGTCGAGGAGACCGACCTCGATCCTTCTCTGCTGATGTGGGACATTCGGCGCAGCCTGGTGAGCTCCTCGGTGCCCGAGCAGCGGGTGGTGTTGCGTTTCGATTTGAGCGGCGTCGAAGGTCCGATGCGGCGTTGGTGGTTGTTGGCCGGAGCCGGGGAGGCGGACCTCTGCATCACCGATCCCGGCTTCGAGGTCGACCTGGTGGTGAGCGGCAGTCTGCTCGACCTGACTCGCTATTGGACCGGTCGCTGCGACTGGGACGAGCTGGTGCGCGACGGGCGCGTCCGCCTCGAAGGGCCGCGCTGGCTGCAGCGTTCCCTGCCGTCGTGGCTTGGACGCAGCTCGTTTGCTGGTACCGCGAAACCCGAGCGCTGACGCAACGAACCACCACCGCGGTGGCCGAGCTCCACGCCTCTGATCTCCCACGCTTGCGCTTCGCGCGTAGTGGTTATGTACCACCATCGAGCTCGCCCGCCATCGTGTCTGCCATTCGCCACCACCGCGTTGACCACCGTTCTCGCCGCTGGTCGCGGCGGACTTCGACCGCGACGGGTTCGAGGATCTGGTGGTGGGCATCCCGGGCGAGGACGTCGGCGGGGTGGACCGGGGCGGCTTTGCGATGCTCACCGGCGGGCCGGGTGGGCTCTACACGCGCTTTCGCTTCCTGGCCGCGGGCGTCGCCGGGATCCCTCCGACCGCGCAGAACAGCGCGGACATGGGCGCCGCGCTGGCGAGCCGCGACTTTGACGGAGATGGCCACCCGGACCTCGCCATCGGCCTGCCCTACCGGACCGTCGGTGCGCTGGCCGACGCCGGGGCGGTGTCGGTGCTGTTCGGAGCCCTCTTCTCGGACGGCTCCGACGGCGGCTCGGCCGGCGATTGGAGCTCCGTCGAGCCGTGATCTGCACTGGGGATCCGGCACGGTCCCGGAGTGCGCGTTCCGATGCGGCGGCGTTCGCCAGCGCTGTACAGAGGGCAGTTCTTGCCGTGAGTGACGCCCCGCCCTGAACGGGTCCGGCCTCGACATCGCGGACTGCTCCTTCGCGCCGACACCTGTCCGGTCACCGCGACACCTGACGGGGGCTCTGTGGCGCTGATCCACACCTTGCGCTGCAGCCATGTTGCACGCAACCTCCTGATGGGCAGAGATTTCGCGCCAAGTGCTGGGTGACGGTACGGCCCGGCATCAGACTTGCCATCCCCACCAGCGGCTCGCGCGAATTGCCGAGAACCATAGGATGGAGGCAGGAGATGAAAGACCTGGACATGTTCGGGCAACCCAAGGCCCGCCGGCCCTCGAGGACCGCGCTCGCAGCGCGTTCGTGGCCCACGCGATGGTGGAGCTGGCGACTGCTGCTGGTGGCGCTGGTGCTGGGTTGGATGGCGCCGTCTCCGGCCAAGAGTGCGCCCGGCCCCAGTTTCCTGCTCGAGACCATCGTCGTCGAGAACGCGACGAACGTCTCCCCCGACATCATTTTGGCCGAGTCGCTGCTCGAGCCCGGGACCAGCTACACCGAGGATCAGTTGCGGGATGCGATCCACCGAGTGGTGCGGCTCCCCTTTGTCCTCGACGCCGACTTTGCCCTGCGCAAGGGCACGGCTCGAGACCTCTATGAGCTGGTCATCACCGTCTACGAGGCCCGCACCTGGTTCTTCGGGGCCGATCTCGGTCACCGGACGCAGCGCTGGAGCTCGGCCGGGCTGCGGCGAGAGGAGCTCACGGCCTCGAACCTGACCGCCGGGAAGCGCTTTTTCGTGGGCCGTAGCGGCGAGCTCTTCGTCGCGATTGGCGGAGGCAGCGGTCCAACGCAGCCTGAGAGAGACGCGGCGGCTTTTTCCCTTGGGTACAACCACTACGATCTTTTCGGCAGCGGTTCAGTCCTCAGCTTGGGGTACGGGCTCGAGGAGGCCTCGTCCTTTGGGAGCACGCACCAGGCGTCGGCGAGCCTCGGCATCCCCTTGCGGACCAACCAGTCCTTCCAGTTGAGCACCCACTACTCGTGGTTCGATTCGAGTGCTCGCGAAGTGGCCCCTCAGACCTTTGCCAGCACCAGCCTGGCCTCGACCGCCGCCTGGATCTACAACTCTCTCGACGACCCCGCCCTGTCCACCGAGGGCTGGCGCGTCGACGCCGAAATCGGCTACCTGAAGCTCGACCGTGAATTTGAGGCGTTCACTGTGACCGATGGGATCCCTACCATCGAGCCTCAGGCCTACAAAGCCGACTCGTACCACCTCGACCTGTCCGCGGTCCGCTTCTGGCCGCTCTCCCAGCGCCAGAGCGTGAGCGCACGCGCCTCGGCCCACTTCTTCAAGTTCCACCTCCGCAGTCCCCTGGAGTCGGCGCCTCAACCGATCTTGGAACAGCGCCAAGAACAGTGGCTCGGGATCGCCGAGCTGGGCTACCAGCTCTCGCTCTTCGATCGCCCCGACCCAGACGCTTGGCGCCAGCTGCGCTGGGAGACCACGGTCAACTACCAAAGCGACCAATCTGCGGGGTTCTCCACCAACAGTGCGATCGGCTCGGGCAAAGGCTGGAGTGCGTCAACCGGCCTCGTCTTCCGCAACAGTTGGGGTGTCTACCGCTTCCGCTTCATCTATGTCGACACGCGCCGGACGTTGGAGCTATGAGCGCACTTCACGTCCGAGTGCTCGGTGCAGCAGCGGTGCTGGCCTTCGGCCTGGCGCCGGTCGTGCGAGCGGATCCGACGCTGCGAAGCGCCGGCGGTTGGTGGATCTTGCGTGACCTCCCAGCAATCCTTGACGATCAGGAGGTCCAGAGGCCGCTCACGTCGGGCCTGACCACCACCTTTCACCTCAGCGCTGAGGCTGCCGACGGCTCGGTGGGCGCGGCCCGCGTTGAAGTCCGCTACCTGCTGTGGGAGGAGGCCTTCACGACCCGCGTCGTCGCCCCCGACGGGAATGTCACCGATCTGCAGGTGGAGACCCTCGCCGACCTGCGCCGCTGGTGGCGTGATCTCGAGGTCGCGGTTCTCCCCATGGAGCCAAACCACACTCCCGAGCAATCCCTGCGAATTGGGCTCGATGTCCTCCCGTTCTCGGCCCGAGAACAAGAGGACACTCAGCGATGGCTGGCCGAGACCCTACGCCGCGGGAGCCAGAGCCCGGATTTGGGGTCGGCACCCGCAGAAGGCGGCCTCGGCCAGGTTTTCAACGTCCTCATCGCCACCTCCATCAAGCGCAAGTCGTTGCGGTCCTGCCAGTGGACCGTACCTCTACCCGCCGGAGCCGCACCCTGACAACTCGCTCTGCTCTCCTGGCGGCGGCCGGTCTGGCCCTGGCTGCAACCCTGTTCGCCTCGCTGTTGTTGCGCCAACTCGACTCCGCAGCCATGGGGCTGGTCGCCGAGCCGGAGTTGGTCGAGTTGTTGGAAACCGCACAACACAGCACCCGCCGCCTCGCCGATCTCGACCCCGAGAACCACGATCGCTATCGCGAGCGCTTCGACGCCCTCCAGCAGATGCGCGGCCACCTCCAGATCCTCCAGCAGAACCGCCAGGAGCTGATCGGGCGCTATCGCCTGCTGGTGATCCTGGTATTCGCCGCCTGTACGTTACTTGCTACCGGCGCCCTGGCCTACCGCCAGAGCCGCGACGGGCCTCGCCTCGAGCGCCTGCGTCAAGCCCTCGAGAACCTTGCCCAAGGCCAGGAGAATCTGCGCGTGGAGGTCGGCGGGCGGGACCTGATCGGGCGTATCGCGGGCATGGTCGAAGCGACCTCGAGGGCCGTAGCCCGTGACCGCCGGCGCCTCGCCGAACTGAAGAACCTCTCGGCTTGGCAGGAGGCGGCCCGTCGCCACGCGCACGAAATGCGCACACCGCTGACCGCCGCCAAGCTCGAGATTCAGCGCATCGGTGACCTCCCCCCGGCTTTGGCGGACGATGGCGAAACCACCCGCCAGGCCGCTGGTAGCGCACTCGAGGAGCTGGATCGCCTTGGGGACTTCGTCCAGCGCTTCACCTCCTTTGCGCGGCTGCCCGATCCCCGCCGGGTCCGATGTGAGTTGCGCAGCGTGGTCGAAGACTTCGCTGCCACCTACGCCAGTGTTTGGCTGCACACGACCCTGCTGGTGGCGCCCGCGCTCGGGCCGGATTCGCTGCTCACTGAGGTCTTGGTGGACCGCGATATGCTGCGCCAAGTGTTGGTGAACCTGTGCGAAAACGCCGCGCAAGCCGCCGCAGGCAAGCCAGTGCGGATCGAGCTCCGCCTCGAGCGACACGGGAATCGATTGTCGCTCGAGGTGCGAGATGACGGCCCCGGGGTCGCGGCGGAAATCCGCGAGCGCCTGTTCGAGCCCTACGTCACCACCCGAACGATCGGCCACGGGATGGGGTTGGGGCTCGCGATCGCCAAGAAGATTCTCCTCGACCACGAAGGCGACCTCGATCTGGTCGAAACATCGGCTCGCGGAACCTGCTTCCGCCTCGTCCTCCCCGCGAGCCAGGGACGGGCCGTATGACCCAGGCGTTGATCGTCGAGGACGACCCCAAGATCCGCGCGCAGCTGCTGTTCCAACTGCGCGACGCCGGCTTCTCGCCGACCACCGCGGAAAGTGCGGAAGAGGCGTTGCTCGCGCTGCGGCGCACGCGGCCGGACCTACTCCTTCTCGACGTCCGACTACCGGGCAAAAGCGGAATCGACTTGGTCCGCGAGCTGGTCGCAGGCCCGGGGCTCCCGCCGACCATCATTCTCTCGGGTGAAGCCTCCATCCGCGAGGTGGTCGACGCGCTGCAGCTGGGCGTCCACGACTTCATCGAGAAGCCGTTCAGCAAGGAGCGGCTGCTCCGGTCGATTCACAACACCCTCGAAAGCACGGCCCTTCGCCGCGAGGTGGCTCAGCTGCGCTCGGAGCTCGGCGCGGCCGCCGAGATTCTGGGATCGGCACCGGCGGTGGCTCGGCTCAAGGAGCACATTCAGCGGGTGGCCGCCACCGACGCGCGAGTGCTGATTCGAGGCGAAAGCGGTAGCGGCAAGGAGCTGGTGGCGGACGCGATCCACCGCCAGAGTTCCCGAGCCGCGGGTCCCTTCATCAAGCTCAACTGCGCGGCGATCGCCCCCAATTTGGTCGAGGATGAGCTGTTCGGACACAGCGTCGGCGCCTTTACCGACGCCAAGACGGCCAAGGCCGGCCTGTTCGAGGAAGCCGACGGAGGGACCCTCCTGCTCGACGAAATCGGCGACATGGACCTCACGCTGCAGGCCCGCCTGCTGCGAGTGCTCGAGGACGGCCGAGTGCGCCGACTCGGCGAGACGCGCGATCGCCCAGTCGACGTGCGCGTGCTCGCGGCAACTCACGCGGACCTCGAGCTCGCGGTAGAGCAGGGGCGGTTCCGGCAAGACCTCTACTTCCGCCTCGCCCACCTCCCGCTCGAAGTGCCGCCCCTGCGCGCGCGCGGCGGCGACATTCGGCTGCTCTTCGATCACTTCCTCGAGGGCTTCTGCCGCCGCCACCGCACCCGCCTCCCGGCGGTCGACGAGAACTTCTACCTCGTGCTCGAACGGCACCGCTGGCCGGGCAACATCCGAGAGCTCAAAGCTCTGGCTGAACGGATGAGCGTCTTCGGGGTTGATCCGCTGACGGCGCCGCAGCTGCCGTCCGGCCTCGGCTCGGACCCGAGACCAACCGGCGACTCATCGAGGCTCATCATTCGACCCGGCGACATGGAGCTCTCCTTGCGGGAGTTTCGTGCCGCCTGCGAGAAGGAGTACATCGAAGCCGTGCTCCGCCACGTGGGCTGGAACGTCTCTGCCG
This sequence comes from uncultured Thermoanaerobaculia bacterium, assembly GCA_964599475.1. Lineage (GTDB taxonomy): Bacteria > Acidobacteriota > Thermoanaerobaculia > Multivoradales > CAZRFU01 > CAZRFU01. Next base: position 5,924 of record CAZRFU010000016.1, on the reverse strand, counting down.
CCGCCCGGATGCTCGACATCAGCCGGACGCATCTGCACGTGAAGCTGCAGGAGCTCGGAGCTCAGCGGCCAGCCTGACCGCGGGCGCTCTGCATCACTGCTTCTGCTCGGCTCCCTCGAGCATCGCGACGATATCCGCGTGGCCGCGTTCGAGCGCCTCATCCAGGGCTCGCCGCCCAGCGGAGTCGCGAATCGATCGGTCGGCGCCGGCCTCGAGCAAAAGCTCGACGACCGCGCGGCGGCCGTTGATGGCGGCGACGTGCAGTGCGGTCCTTCCCTTGGAGAGGCGCCGGTTTGGGTCAGCCCGGTGGCGCAGCAGCAGCGACACGAGCTCGGTGTTGCCCTTGGCCGAGGCGAAGCTCAGCGGCGTCACCGCCGCTTCCCCGTCGACGTCGGCGCCGAGCTCGATCAGAGCACGGGCGTTCTCGACCCGTTCCGCCGTGGCAGCGTTCGCCAGCGGTGCGCCGAGGATCGTCTTCGCGTCGAGCGACGCCCCGCTCTGGACCAGGTAGCGAATGATGTCCGGAGTTCCTGCCCGGGCCGCCCAATCGAGCGGCCTGAGACCCTCCTTCGACCGTGCCCCGACGTCGGCCCCCTGCTGGATCAACCACTTGGTGGCCTCTAGTTGGCCCATGGCGGCCAGATGCAGCGGTTGGAAGCCCGCAAAGTCTCCCTCCGAAAGCAGCGAGCTCTCGAACACCTTCTCGATGATCGCGACGTCCCCGCCGAGAGCCGCCCAATGGAGCGGCAGGCGCTGACTGTCGTCCCGCGACGTGAGCAGGCCGGGAGACTGGGCAAGCAACTCGTCGATCCTCTGCACGTCGCGAGCTCGCACCGCGTCGTGGATGTCGCCCGCGCTCGCTGCCGCCGGGAACAGGACAGTAAGGAGCCAAGCCGCGAGTATCGCGCTCACGGCTCGACACGACCCAGCCAGGCGCGTGAAGTGGGCGTCGCCGCCGGACGGCAGGCTCGCCGTGGCGGGGATCCCACCTCGTCGAGGGGGCGCAGGGGAAGCGCGGTGCGATCGAATCACGGCCTTTCCCAGCGTAGCACGCGTCCTGTCGGCCGAGCCGCTGGTGCCGCCAGTGCCGCTTGCCTTGGTCGCCTTGCTGGGCGGCTTTGGGGATCCTTCGCCCGCCCGATCCAGGATTCCGCCCACGGGGCGCGCCTCCCTAGGGGACGACGTCGAGCCCGCGCATGGTGCCGACCGCAGCAAGCAGGACCGCGCCCAATCCAAGCAGGCCCCCCAGCGCCACCGCAACGATTCCCACTCCGGGATCGCCGGCGTAGACCTGGAGCCCACCGGCGATGAATCCGCCCGGCAGCAGCACGGTGGCCGCCACCAGCAGTCGGGATGCGTAGCTGCGTCCTCGGGTCTCCCATCCCGGAACCAGCCGTACACTGGCCGCGAAGCCGAGGTTGAGCAGGCCGAGCAGGGTTCCGTGCGCATGGCCGAGGGTGAAGAGCAGGCGGCGGGTCCCCTGGGAGACGTCGAGGTACCAGGCAACCTTGAACCCGTGGAGGGCTTCGAGCACCAAGCCCAGGGCAAGGAACACCACCAGTGACCACCAGCCCCAACCCAGGTGCCGCCGAAGTACTCGTTCTTGCTCCAAGTCGCGCTTGCTCATTCGCTCAGCACCACGGGTCGATCGTCACGTTGCCTGACCAGGCGGCTCAGTTCCGAGTGTAGCGGGTTTCCCTCGGCGTCGATCAGGACCGCCTCGCCACGCCGATCAACTCGTTCGACCGGGAGATCGAACCACACGTCGAGCGCTCGACGATGCGCTTCCGCCCGGTCGCCCGGCGGTGCGAGGAAGTCGAATTCGATCCCCCGATACTCCGGGAGCGTCGCCAGCGAACGCCCGGCGATGTACCGCACGGTCGAGTACGGATCCTCGAGCAGATGGGCAAGGTACGGCGCGATCCAGCCGCGGCCCGAAGCCTGCTGCGCGGGCTCCCAGCCGAAACTCCAGGCCGCGAGCGCGCGCTGCCCAGCATCACCGGCAAGGAGTGCGAGCAGGGCCGCCGAGTAGCGTCGATCGTCCTCGCCGAGGTGCGGTTGCGGCTGCCCGTACCACCGTTCGAGATATTCGGCGGTCCATCCGAGGGTGCGGTCGATGTGGCACGAATTGCACGCGTTGGGGCGGCCCGTGGCGAGTGTGGTGGCGACGCGAGGGCTGTCGATCCAGTGGCTGCGGATCCCTTTGAGCAGTCCGTAGACCGTGTGCGGCATGTGGCAGTTCATGCAGGCGCTTCCGGTCGAGCTTGCGGAATGCCGCGTGTGCTGCGTCACCTGCGAACGAAACTCCTCGTGGCACTGAAGGCACGCCTGATTGCCGTCCATCCCGGCAGCCAGCTGGTCGTTGGGGTCGCTCGCGTGCATCGAATGGCACGACAGGCAGCTGAGCTGTCCGCCCTGGAAACAGGCGGACTCGATCATCGCGTTGTACTCACGTCCGGAAACCCGCACCATGCCGTCGGACCAGAAGCGACTCGACAGTGCGGTCGGATCTCGCTCGACCAGTGTGCGGAGAGTCTCCGAGCCGCGATCCACCGCCGGCCGCACCATGAAGCGGTTTTCCTCCAACGTCTCGCCCGGGCGGAAGCGGTGGCCGTTCTCGAGCCAGTCCAGCTCCTCGGCGATGCCGATGCCGTGGCACTGGCCGCACACCTGCGACGATGCCTGGGCGGAAAGTCGCTGAGGCTGCACGACGGTGGGATCGGCTTCGTCGTCGAGGTGGAGCCGGTAGCGCCGCAGCGGGTTCCGGTTGGCCTCGATGTGGGCCTGGGCCGGGCCATGGCAGGCCTCGCAGGCGATCCCGATCTCGCCCACGGCAGAGCGAAACACCTCTTCCTCGAACTGGAAGCCGACTTTGCCCGCGGTGCTGTGGCACTCGATACAGCTGTTGTTCCACACGGCAAAGAATCGGCCGGCGTCCGGAGGGCGCAAGAACACATCCTCGCGAGGCACGAAGCGGTTCTGCTCGGACAGGAAAACGAACGGGAGGTTGTAGACCTCGTTCCCGTGCCTCCCCTCCACCCAATACGTCTGCATCGAGTGCGAACCGGTCAGCAGCACCACGCGACGCTCGACCGGTGCCGGCGCGACCCCGGCATCCGGGTCACGGCCGGCGAGACGCTCGGTGCGCTCCCAGTCGGGGTCGACGAGGCGAACCCAGTATTCGTCGCCGCGCCGCGACAGCTGGTACGAGCGACCGCGCGAGACCAGGGTTTGCCCGGCAAAGGGACCGCGGATGTTCCTCGGCGTCGCGAGCGTCGTCATGGTGCGGTGGTAGGTGCGATGCCAGCTTTCGTATTCGCCGGGGTGGCACGATTGGCAGCTATCCGAGCTGGCATAGCCCTCGCGGCCCAACTCGGGGACCGCTGCGACCAGCCGTTCGATCGAGGCGCCGCGCTGCGCCCGTGCACCGAGCCAGTCCCTTCCGGCAGCGCCACCGAGCGCAACCGCCACGACGAGCAGGACCCCGAGCCGCGGCGTCGTCGGCCGCAGCGCGAGGGCGAGCGCACTTGCCGCGAAGATCACGCCGAGAGCGCCAAGTATCATGGCCATTCAGCCCCGGTCCCGATCCCAGGCCCCGAACCGCGGAGGAGGCCGTTCACGATCTCTGCACCGATTGCACGACCGAGCAGAGCGTTGCCCGCTCGGTTGAAGTGGCAACACTCGTCGAGGTAGATCGGCTCTCGGGTACCGGCGAAGACCTGCGTGAGGTCTTGGAACGAGACGCCGCGCGAGCGCAACTCGGCGCCAGCTGCGATCAGATGGGGGTAGCCGTCGATCACCGGCTGCCGGTAGGGATGGTCCTCCCTCCAGGCGCGCTCGAGCTCCTCCGGGCCGAGGGGCTTGCTGCCCGGCAGGTACTGGTTCGGCTGCAGCACGTGGTGGTAGGCAATATCTCGTCCACGGCACAAGGCCGCCATCGCGAGCGAGCTGCGGCTCCAGATCGAGGTCAGGTCTTGGAAGAGCCGCTCAGCCGATTCGGCCTCGTACGGAGGCCCTTGCGTGGCCGGGCTGCGGTAGCCGTCCTTGGCACGTGCGGTCACCACCTCCTGGTGTTTCTCGATCCGGCGACCCAGGCGCCGGTCGAGGGAATCCCACACCAAGCGGGCCGAGAAGCTCCAGCGCAGTGGGCTCTGGAGCAGCCAGTCAGCCCGTTCGGACCTGACCCGGCGCAGGTAGGCGAGCTCGCCGAGAGCCTGGCGGAGCTCCTCGTCGTATTCGCCGACCAGCGAGAGCCAGGATCGGGGGTAGGCCGGGAACACTCCAAGCGGCATGTTCTCGGCCGCGGGAAGAGCGACCTCGTTGAAGCCGTCGATCGCGAGCACGAGGTCGAAATGTGCACCGAGGGCGAGCAGGTAGCTCAACGTCAACAACTGCTGTGGTTGCTTGAAGCCGGGCACGGCGGCGTTGACGACGACGATCCGCTTGCCGGCGACTCGGGGAGACTTGCGGAGCTCCTCTCGCAATGCCCGCACGCCCGTGGTCGCGAAGATGTTGGCGACCGAGCCGCCCACCACCCCAACGACAAAAAGGCCCGGATCGGGCTGGTGGAACAACGGGGCGAGACTGCGAGTGAAACCGTACTGCGCGGCGGCCTGGTCGAATCGCTGGTCGGGTAGCTGGGATCCGGGCTCCATCACGAAACCCAAGTAGGGGTGCACCATCTCGTCGGTGAACACCCCCGCTACGACTTCTTGCTCGGGTCCAGCCGTCTCGTGCACCACCCCGGAGGCACGCGACCGGACCCGCTCGATCTGGGTCGACGGGCCGCTTGGCCGGCCCGAGAGCACTCCGAGCGCGACCCACGAGCCGAGCTCGCACACCAGCCCGATCGCGAGGCCCATCACGGCGATCGCGAGAAGTCTGGCGCCGAGCCGGGGACGAGCGCGATCGCGCGCCGTGGTTGCCGGATCGCTCATGGGAGAGGGATTGTAGCGGTGTGCCGGGGCCCGGCATCGGCGCCACCCGCCCATCCCGGCAGATCTGAGTCCGAGTCGCCGCTGGGAAATCCGTCGCTGGATGTCGCTCTCGAAGGTGGCACCCGACTAGACGGGCCGCGCACCGCCCATAGGAGAGCTCCATGAGTCCCCGATCGACCTCCTCCCTCAGCCTGGCCCTGGTGCTCGGGCTTGCTTCGGCCCCCACCTCCGCCACCTCACCCGACTGTAGCGCCCGCAGCGGCCCGAGCACCGACCAGCTGCTGAGCACGACCTGGCTCGGCCAGGTCGGCGAGCAGGAGGGCGCGCAGGTCGCGGTGAGCTGGAAGGGCGACGCCGCGGCGTGGATCGAGGTGTTCGACGACGCCGATGGCGACGGGCAGCTGAGCGGGGGCGAGCGGGTGGTGGTCGAGCGGGCGGTGGCGAAAGGGCTCGAGGTCGTGACGATACCCGAGGTCGGCGCCACGTCGCTCGGGCTGCGTTGGCACGGCGACGGTGCGCACGGCACGCAGCCGCTGCGGTCGGTCGAGAAGGGAACCGCCTGCGGGTGGCAGACCGGCTTCTTCCTCGCCGACCTGAGTGGAGAGGTTCAGGCCATGACGGTCTGGGACGACGGCAGTGGCCCCGCGCTCTACGTTGGCGGCTCGTTCGGGTACGCCAATGGTCTCGAGGTGAACAACGTGGCGAAGTGGGACGGGAGCAGCTGGTCGCCGCTGGCGGGACCGGCGGGAACGGGGGTGACCACCAACTCCTTCGTGCTAGCTCTTGGTGTGTGGGACGACGGGGGTGGCGAGGCGTTGTACGTGGGCGGCACCTTCGCGACGGCCGGTGGCGTGACGGTAAACCGGGTGGCGAAATGGGACGGGAGCGCGTGGTCGGCACTGACGGGACCGGCGGGGACGGGGGTAAACGACGGCGAAGTACGGTCGTTTGCGGTGGGGAACGGGGGCGGCGGTGAGGCCTTGTCCG
>CAZRFU010000015.1:0-82289 GCA_964599475.1 uncultured Thermoanaerobaculia bacterium | reverse complement strand
ACCCCGTGCCAGACAGTGTGCCCCGAACCGATCACTTCCGTGACGTGCGCCCCGGGCCGTGCGGTAATTTGCCGGTTCGCGGGCGGGAAGGGTAGACTGACGCGTTGGATGTGTGACGGTGGAGAGGTGCCGCGGTGTTGGAGGGCCTGTGAAGAAGATTCTGATCGTCGAGGACTCCAAGCTGGTCCATCGTATGTACGACCTGATGCTCAAGCGTCACCAGTTGGTGCACTGCTACGACGGCCGGGAAGGTTTGGCGAAGCTGGCTGAGCACCCTGATGCGAACCTGATCCTCCTCGACATCAACATGCCGCACATGAACGGTCTCGAGTTCCTCCGCGAGTTGCGCCAGGACGCCGCCTTTGCGACCATCCCGGTGGTGATCGTGAGCACCGAAGGCAAGGACGAGGACACTCAGCGTGCCCTCGAAGCCGGCGCCACGACCTACCTGACCAAACCATTCCAGGCCGAGGACTTGAACCAAGTGGTCGGCAGCTTGCTCGAGGGGGCCGGCTGACCGAGCCGGCGACCGATGGCGACGGGGACGAGCCACCACGAGCTGATCAACCAGCTGCGAGCAACGCTCGACGGCGCAACCGAGCTGGCGCAGCGGCTTGAGCGCACCCTCGCCGGGGCCGGTCCTGCGCCGCGTGAGTCGCCCGACCTGCTCAAGCGGCTCGAGGCTGCCGAAGCCGACCGCAAGATGTTGGCTGATCAACTGATCGAGACCGAGCGTCAGGTCGGCAAGTTGATGAGCCTGTATGTCGCGACGTACCAGCTTCATGCGAGCCTCGACCCGCAGGAAGTGACGGTGGCGATTGCCGAGATCGCCCGCGACCTGCTCGGCGCGGAGAGGTACGCGCTGCTGCTCAAAGACGAAGAGACTGCCGCCTGCACGGTGGCGTTGGCCGAGGACGCCGGGCCGCTGTACGCCGAGGGCGTCTACCGCGGGGGCGATTCGCTGGTCGACAGCACGCTGACTGACGGCGTGCTGCGGCTCACGCCTTCCGGCGAGGCTGCCGGCGTGCTCGGCGTGGTGCCGCTGCGGGTCGACGACACCACCGTCGGCGCCCTGGTGGTCTTCAAGCTCTTCGACCACTGCACCTCCCCGCTCAGCGAGGATCGCGACATCCTCGACCTGCTCGCCGCCCACGCTGCCACCGCCCTGTACGCCGCCAATGCGAGCTCGCGTGCGGATCGCAAGCTGCGAACGCTGCAGAGCCTGGTGCAGCTGATGAAGGGCGGGTAACCCGTGAGCTCTCCAGCTCGCCTGAGCGCGACGGGGCGTCGATGAGTCTCAGCGGCCGCCTCGAGGACGTCCCGCTGTCGGACGTCATGCAGTTCATCCATCTCGGGCGCCGCACCGGGATCTTGAAACTGCAGCGCCGCGGCGAGGAGGCCGAGGTCACCTTCCACCGCGGGGCGATCTTGTGGGCGTGGACGCCTCAGTCCAAACGCCTCGGCGAGCTGCTCCTCGAAGAGGGACTGATCTCGAGCGAGGATCTGGCGGCGGCGGTCCACGAGCACGAGACCTCGGCGCCGAGGCGCTCCTTCGGTCAGGTGCTCCTCACCACCACGACGCTGCCGGTCGAAGAGGTGCGCAACGCCCTCAAGCGACAAATCGAGCGCACCATTCTCGAGCTGGTCGCGTGGAGCCACGGCAGCTTCGCGTTCGAGGTCGACGCGGTGCGGCCGATCGACGACGTCTCGGTGTATCCGTCGGATCTGATTCCCAACCTCGACCTCAACACCCAGATGGTCCTGCTCGAGGCGGCGCGGGTCTTCGACGAGCGCAATCGCCTCGAGGGTGGTGACGAGGTGGTCTCGGTCGCCACCGCTGCCGTGCCGCAGGAAGATCCCGATTCCCTCGAGCGTGGCATTGCCGAGCTTGGGGCCGGGTCGAGTGTTGCGCCGCCCAAGGTGCGACTGCACCTGTTCTCCGACGATGGGACCTTCGATCGGGACCTGCTCGCACTTCTCGGCGACGAGGTCGAGTGTGTGGTGCACTCTCTGGCGACCGGTGGGCGGGCGGCTGAACGGGGGGCGATCGTGGTCTTCGACCTGCGCCGCGGCTTGGGCGCCCTCGCGGCGCTCGAACGGGTGGTGTGCGAAGGCGTCGGGCTGACCGTGGTCGCCGTGGTGCGCGATCCGCAGGACGCCGGCGACGCCTACGGCGCCGGGGCGACAGCCGTCGTGCCCTGGGGCCAACCCGAAGCCGTGCGCGCGTGTATCGGTCGGATCAGCGCTCTGCGTCGGCCGGCTCCGCGGGTCCACGACACCGGGCCACTCAATCGGTCGGGCTTCGCCAAGTTGCGCCGTGTGGTCTCGGACCTTCGATCCGGCGTGTTCTCCGCCACCGTGGCCTTGAACCTGATGAACATCGTCGCGGAGTCGGTCGAACGTGCCGTGCTGTTCCTGGTCCGCGGCGACGAGCTGGTAGCACTCGGCGCCTTCGGCTTCAGCCGCGACCGCCGGCCGCTGGCCGAGACCACCCGGGGTCTGACCCTCCCCGCCAAAGGATCTCACGCGCTCGCTCGCGCCATCGACCAGGGGCACGCGATGTCCGTGCCCTTCGATCAGGCGGCCCTGCCCGGCGAGATGGCCCAGCTCCTCGGTCGACCCCGCAGCGGCCAAGTGGCGATCTTTCCGGTGATGGGGACCAATCGGGTGATTCTGGTGATCTACACCGACAACGGCGAGCTCGACCGTGCTATCGAGGAGATCGAGATCCTCGACCTCGTCGCTGCCGAAGTGGGCATCGCCTTCGAGAACGAGCTCCTGCGGCAGCAACTCGCTCGTGGTGGCGGGCGGTAGTCGCCGGTAGCACGCTTCCGTGGTGGGCCTCGGCTGGAGGGGTATCTGCCGTTGGTGCACCACAAGGAAGGTACCGGGTACTGGGTACCGGGTACTCTCGGAGCGCCAGCGGCAGTCTCTGCGCCGCGATCCGCGCCTGGCGCTGCTTCATGCGAGGAGCACGCGCGCGAGCTCTGCCGGCGGGAGGACCTGAACCCCGTGCACGGTGGTGCCGAAGAGTGGCCCGAAGTGGGTGCGGTCTCCGGTGACCAGGACGTCGCACCGCGCGGCGATCGCGGCGAGCAGCACGGGCACGTCCTTGGAGTCGAGGACGACGCCTGCAGGCGCCGCTCCGAGGGTAGGACTTGGCGCAACCTGAACGTTCGCCAAGATCGTGTCGAGAGCGCCGAGGCGATCCGGATGCTTTGCGGCAAGGTTTCGACGGGCCTCCTCGACGACGTAGGCGTCCGCGTGGCTCGAGCTCCCGCGTTCGAGGATCGCGACCAACAACGCGTGCATTGGCCCGTGGTTGCGCGCTGCGGAGAACAGCACGTTGGCGTCGAGGAACACGCGCACTTCGGCTACGAGCCTTCTTGTGCCAACACTCGCGCCAGATCGGCCTCCGCCTGGTCGAACTCCTCGATTCGTTCGGCGCTGTAGATCTCGATCGGCAGTGTCGCCGCCGGTCGAAGCAAGACTCCGTCGCCTGTGACCTCCGCCAGCAGGGGCTGGTTCGCCACCAGCCCGAGCTCGCGCCGCAGCTTCGCCGGCAGCGTTACCACTCCGCGGTCGGTCATGGTGAGGACGTAGGACACGGGAGCAGAATAACAGAAATGATGCGAATCACGGATTGCGCCGCCAGAAGAGCAGGCCGATCGCGGTGGTCTCAGTGAGCACTAGAGCCGCCAGGAGAGGCCAAAGAGTCCAGTGCTTTGCACCCCAGGCCCCGAGAGCCATCTCGATGCCCACGAACATGGTGCGAGCCAGTACGGTCGCTGCGAGAGTAACCCGCGCGTGAAACACGGGCGTGTCGATGCCCCACCGAAACGGAAGCAGGTACGAGAGAGTGGCAAGCCGCACGACGGAATGAAAGAGGACCCCAGAACGCTCTAGCTGCGCCTCAGCTGCGCTTTCCCAAGAAAGAGCGGGCGCAGCGACATCGAGGGCGAGAAGCCCCAACCCAAAGAGAAACACCCAAACTCGAAGAACCGCGTAGGCCAGGGGCATCGCGGCCCAGACTAGCAGCACACCCCCAACTTCTCCTTCAACCGCTCGCTGGTCAGGTGTTTTGCGACGTCGAACGGCTCGCATTCGCCGCTGGGGCTGGTAAACGCGATCGGACCCACGGCTCGCGCGACCTCGAGAGCGGCCTGGTTCAACGTGGCGCTGCGTTTGCCGATCCCCATGAGCGCCGCACCCATCGCCAGGCGGACCTTCTCGGTCTCCGTTTCGATCGTGGCCGCGATGCGCTCGATGTGGGCGAGGAAGAAGGCCTCGCTCGGCGCCTTCCTGCCGGAGAGTTTCGACGCCTCGTAGAGCAGGCCGTAGCCGCAGTCGCGGCGGACGGGGTCGTCGCTCCTGACCCAGCGGTCGGCGAGCTCGACCGCAAACGGGGTCTTTGCGAGGGTGGCGTCGCAGGAGGCAAAGACATGGGCCAGCATGCCGCCGGCCAGCTCTTCGACCTGCTTTTCAGCCTGCTCGGGAGTGACTCGTGCCGGATCGTCGACGAGCAGGGCGATCACTCGGGCTTCGTAGACGTCGCTCTCCCAGAGCTCCAGCGCGAGCTCCCGATCGCGCCCTATCTGCTTGGCGAGCTTGCGCAGCCGAGTGAGGCCAATGCCGAAACTCCTCATCCCAGCAGTGCCCGAGCCGAGCTTCGCCCAGTTGCTCATGCCCCGCTCGTCGCGTTCAGCGTGGAGCAGATCGAGGACATCGGAAACGGTCATCGAGACCTCCTTGACACCGTGCGGCGAGTGTAGCGGCTCGCCGTGCCCTGCACCATCGTCGACTGTTTGGCGGCCGTCCAGCCGTTCCCGCTGTAGCACCGGGTCAGCCGCCGAGGACCTCGACCAACCGCGGGCCGATGTCGGCGAGGGCGAGTTGCTCGTGGGGGAAGCCCAAGGCTGCGGCGGCGCCGGGCATGCCCCAGACCACCGAGGTGGCGCGGTCCTGGATCCAGCCGAGGCCGCCGGCGGCGACCAGGTCGCGCAGGCCGGCGGCACCGTCGCGGCCCATGCCGGTGAGCAGGATGCCGATCGCCGAGGGGCCGGCGATCGCCGCAGCCGAGCGGAACAGCTCGTCGACCGAGGGATGGTTCGGTGCGTCCTTGGGCTCGTCGTGGAGGGTGGCGATGCGGGCGCCGTCCGGTCGCAGGGCGAGGCGCAGATGGCGGCCCGCCGGCGCGATCAGGACCCGGCCCGGCACCAGCGGTTCACCGTCGTGGGCCTCGCGAACCTCGAGCTGCAGGCGCCCGTTGAGGCGATCGGCAAAAGCCCGAGTGAAGCCCTCGGGCATGTGTTGGGCGATGACCATCGGCACCGGCAGGGCGGCGCCGAGGTCGCCGAGGATGCGTTCGATCGCAGGGGGGCCTCCGGTCGACGCGCCCAGCACCACCACGTCGAGCCTGCCGCGGGGCCGGTCGCGCACGGGCAGCGGGGCGGTGACCTGTGGCGCCGGTGTACTGCGGCCGGCGACGGTCAGGACGCGATCGATCAGCACCTCGCGCAGCGCGCGGAAGTCGACCAGCGAATACTTCTGCTTGTCGATGAAGTCGGTGGCTCCCCGGTGCAGGGCCTCGAGCGTCTGCGGCGCGCCGTGACCGGCATGGGTCGAGAGGATGATCACCGGGATGGTGGTCATGGCGACGATGCGGTCGAGCGCCCCCAAGCCGCCGATGCCCGGCATCGCGAGGTCGAGGGTGATGACATCGGGTCGCCACTCGTCGAGCTTGGCGAGGAGCTCCTCGCCGGAGGAAGCCAGGCCGACCACCTGGAGCCGCGGCTCGTCGCGCAACATGCGGGCGATTGCCATCCGCACGAAGGTGGAGTCGTCGGCGACGGCGAGGCGAATCGCCCTCATTCGGCCCGCCTCCGATAGGCGATGCACTGCGGCAGCCGCACGGTCTCGAACAGCTCACTGCGACCGATGATCGACTCGGAGTGGCCGAGGAACAACAGCCCGCCGGGGCGCAGGGCGCGGGCAAAGTTGGCGATCGCCCGGCGAAAGGCGCGCTCGGAGAAGTAGATCAGGACGTTGCGGCAGAACAGGGCGTCGAATGCGCCGGCAGGCTCGAAGCACTCGGGATCGAGGATGTTGCCGTGCGCCAGCTGCACTCCTTGGCGCAGCGGGGTGCGCAGCTCGAAGCGGCCGCCGCCGAGGTCGCGGAAGTAGTTGTTGCGGGCTTCGGGGGGTACGGCGCGCAGCGCCGAGGCGCCGTAGACCCCGTGCCGCGCCGCCTCGAGGCGCGCGTTGTCGAGATCGAAGGCGCGGATGTCGAGCTCGAGCCAGGGGGCAAGCTCCTTGCCGAGGATCACCATCGAATACGGCTCTTCGCCCGAGGCGCAGCCGGCACACAGGATGCGCAGCTTCGAGAGGAACCGCCCGGCCGCGAGATCGTTCATGCCGCTGCCGAACAGGCCTTCGAGCTGGTGGCGCTCGCGCAGGAAGTAGCTCTCGTTGTTGGTGACGACCTCGGCGAGTTGGCGCAACTCGCGGTCGAGGTCGAAACGCAGGTGCAGGTAGTAGTCCATGAAGCGCTGCAGGTGGAGGTGGCGCATTCTCACCTGCAGTCGCATCTCCAGCAGCTCACGCTTTTCGGGGGGGAAGCTCAGCCCAAAGTGGGACTCGATCAGCTCGCTGAGGAGCAGGTGCTCCTCGGCTGTCATCACCACCGGTGGGGGGGCTCCCTGCATCGGTCGACCTGTCAGCGTTCGATCGAAGCGATGGCGCGTTGGGCGACCAGAGGCACGGTGTCCGAAGCGAGCTGGGCGAGGGCCTCGAGATTCTCCGCTCGCGAGTAGCGGCCGAGAACCTCGGCACAGGCCAACCGCACGTACCAGTCCGGATGGTGGACGGCGCGACGAAAGATCTCGTCGTCGTCGGGCGTGGCGCACATCGACAGCGCTCGGTAGGCCATCCGCTCCTCCGGCCCGCGATCGGTGACGACGCGCCGCAGCTCGAGGCGGGCCTCGGGCCCACCGATGCGGCCGAGGGTTTCGAGCGCCAGCGGCACGACGCGGGCATCTCCGGCGGCGATCAGCTCTTGGAGGATGGGAACGCTGTCGCGGTCGCCGAGATCCCCCACGGCACGCAGGAGAGTTGGTGTCGCTTCTGCCGCCAGCCGCGCCCGCAGCATCGGCGCCAGCTCGCGCAGGCCGAGTTGGCCGGCGGCAAGGGCGGCAAGGTCGCTCCAGCGGTCCGGATCCTCTTCGAACCACTCGCGCCACGGCAGGATCCGGATCAGCTCGGGCAGATCGATCAGTTGTTCGAGCACCTCGATGCGGCGGTCGACGGCAAGGGTGGCGACATCGCGGGCGACCCCGTCGAGCCTGATGCCGGCGCGGGCTGCCAGCACCAGGCGATCCTCGAGGGCGAGCTCGTGCTGTTGGTCGAGGGCGGTGGCGAGGTGGGTCTGTTGCGTGGCGACCAGGTGCGCGAGGGTGCGGCGGCGCTCTGGTGAGGCCGCCTGGTAGCGCGCGAGCAGACCGGCTGCGAGGGCCGGGCGCTGAACCTTGGCCAGGGCCCGGATCGCGGTTTTGAGCAACTCCGGAGTTGCGGGGCCGTCGTCGAGCGCGCGCAGAATGTCGGGGATCGCTGCGGCGCGCGGGTGACGTTCGACCAGCAGGAAGCCCCAGCACCGGGCGGTCGAGGGTTGGGAAAGCAGCAGCGGGACGAGGTCCGGCCGTCCTTCGAGGCAGGCTGGAAGGTGGAGGGCGTCGACGTCACCGGCGACCAGGGCGCCGATGGCCCGCTCGTCGGCCGGCGAGGGGGCGAGCGACAGCAGGCACCGCGCAGCGGCAAAACGGGTGGCGTCACCGCCCTCCAGCGCTTCGGGGCTCTCCAGGAGCTCGGCCAGCAAGGCGGTGAGCCCAGGCAGGGGCGCCGGCTTGATCTTCAACCCTTCGATCACGTGGGCGAGCAGAGCCAGCAACCCTTCGGTGTCGGCGGTGACGCCGAAGTGCAGCAGTTGGGCCGCCAGCAGACGGTAGGCCTTGGTGCCGCCGATGCGCGCGATCGCTTCCGCCACCAGCGGTCCGACCAGCAGGTCGGGGAGCAGGGCTGCGAGCGGCTCGATCGCGGCGCGATCGCGCAGCTCGCCGAGCGCTTGGATCGCCGCCATCTGCAACCAGGGCTCGGCGTCGAGGAACACCACCAGGTCCGCCACGGCGCGGGCATCGCCGAGGCGCCCGACCGCTTCGATCGCCGCTTGCACGACGTTCGGATCGGCGTGGGTCAGGGCGCTGCGCAGCGGCTCGAGGGCGCGCAGGTCGCGCGCATGGCCGAGGGCAAGGACGGCCTGCAGCACCACGTCCGGGTCGTCGTCGCGCAGCAGACGGATCGCCAGAGCCACGCCCTTGGAGCCGCGCAACTTGAGCATCTCGAGGCCGGCGTTGCGGGCGACGTCGTCGGCATCGGAGCGCAGGTAGGCCTCGATGCGGTCGTCGGGCACCACCACCGCGCCGGTGCGCAAGGCGCGCTCGCGCACCATCGGGCTGGCGCTGCGGAACAGGAGCTCGACGGCATCGACGCGCTCGCGGGTCGGAAGGGTGGGGAGGCGTTCGAGGAGCTCGATCGAGTGCTCCCAGGTCGGGGAGGAGCTCATCGTGGGGCCTCCGGCTCGGGGGTTTCCTCGAGGGCACGATCGTCTGCGGCACGGACCTCGAGCACTTCGTCGAGGGCCAGGAGGACCACCAGGCCGGCGTCGCGGCGGGAAACACCGCGGACGTAGTACGACCGATCGGTCAGGACGTCGCGTGGCGGCGGCTCGATGGCCAGTGCATCGATCGAGATCACCTGCTCGGCGCGGTCGACCAACAGGCCGATGCGGCGGCCCCGCGAGGCGACCACCACGACGCGGGTTTGATCGTCGATGTCACGCGGAGCGAGTCCCAGGCGGCGACGAAGGTCGACCACGGCGATCACGGCGCCACGCAAGCTCGTGACTCCGCACACGGGGTAGGGCGCGTGGGGGACCCGCGTGATGACGCCGGGGCGAATGACCTCGAGCACCTGGCGCACGGGGACGGCGAGACGTTCCTGGTCGAGACCGATGGCAAGCCACGGTTCCCACTGGTGGGCTTCGCGTTCGCGTTGCTCCTCGCGACCGAGGGTGTCCGCGAAGAGCAGCACGCGGTCGGGGCCGGTGGTGCTCGCCGATGAGCTTTCGGATCTCGTCATGCCGTTCTCCTGGCAGGGGCAGCGGGTTCTTCGAGGCTTGCGAGGTCGACGATCATGGCGACCCGGCCGTCGCCGAGGATGGTGCAGCCGGCCAAGCCGCGCGGCGCGGCCGCAACCTCGTCGAGAGTCTTGACTACCACCTCGAGGAGGCCACGAATCTCGTCGACCAGCACCGCCCGCAGCCGCTGGCCGGCCTGGACGACGATCGCCCGGCCGGAGCTGCGCCGGTCGCCCCGCGCCCCGAGGGCCAGGCCGAGGTCGACGATCGGCACCTGCTGACCGCGCCAGGACAGGGAGTCGACGCCGGCCACGGTGGTGAAGACCCCGCGATGCTCGAGGGTCTCGTGCACCGCCAACATCGGGATCGCGTAGATCTCGCCATCGGCCTCGACCAGCAGCGCGCGGATGATCGCCGCCGTGAGCGGCAGCCGCAGTCGCCAGCGCGTGCCGACGCCCGGTGCCGAAAACACCTCGACCTCACCGCCGCGGCGCCGCACACTCTCGGCCACCGCCGCCATCCCCATGCCGCGTCCGGCGCTCTGATCGGTGTCGGTTGCGGTCGAAAGACCGGGGAGGAACACCAAGGCGTGCCCATCGGCGTCGCTCGGCAGGGTGAGACCGAGCTCGGCGGCTCGCCGACGAAGTGCCGGGACGTCGATGCCACGCCCGTCGTCCTCGATGTCGACGTGAATCTCGTCGCCCTGAGTCGATGCCGCAACCACGACTTGGCCGGTGCGCGCTTTGCCGGCGGCTTCGCGCTGTTCCGGCGTTTCGATGCCGTGGACCACCGAGTTGCGCAACAAGTGGCCGACGGCTTCGCTCGCGGTTTCGAGCAGGGTCTTGTCGATCGGTGTCTCGGAGCCGAGGCTGCGCAGCTCGACCTCCCGTCCCAGCCGCGAGGCTTCGTCGTGGACCAGACGGCGCCAGCCCGGGAAGAGGTTCCCGAGCGGCACCATCCGCAACGAGGTCACACCGCGCTGGAGGACGTCGAGGGTGCCGGCGAGCTGGCGGTGGGCGGTTTCGAGCTCGCGCCAGAGCTCGTTGTGTCGACCGAGCGCGAGGCCGGTCTGGTGGATGGTGCGGTCGAGGTGGTTGCGGAAGATCACCAGCTCGGAGACGCGATCGAACAGAGCGTCGATGGTCGCGAGCGGGACACGAATGCCGAGATCTTCGCCTCCGGCCCGTTCACCGTCGCCGAGATCCGCCCGTCCTTGAGCGCGCCGACGGGCTGCCTCGAGCCCGCGGCGGAGCCCGTCGACGCCGCGCAGGAGATCGTGGACGCGGGCTCCGGGATCGGCCAAGCCGACGAGATCTTCGAGTCGATGGGCCTCGCTCTGCAGATCGGCGAGGCCCATCATGCCGGAGTTGCCCTTGATCGTGTGGAGATCGCGCTTGACCTCGACCAGGCGTTCGTGTTGCTGCTCGGGGCTCGCGGTGGCCAAGTCGAGGAGATGCCCCTCGATCCGGGCGAGCTGTTCGTAGGCCTCGAGCGAAAACTCCTCGAAGAGGCTGTCGAACAGCGTTTCGTCCATGCGGCGGTCCTCGGTGGTCGGTGCGTCTCGATGATACCAGTCGGTCCCTGCTCCCCGCTCCCGCCCCGGTCCCCGGTCCCCGATTGCCGATCCCCGATCCCCGATCCCCGGCACCACCCGTGCCGTATACTCGATGACCACCAGAAACTGTGTCGTTTCGCGTTGTGCGACGCGTGAGGAGATCCAGTGAGCGACCGCTTCTCGATTCGCCGAACCGGCCTGAAGTACAAGCTCTTTCTCGCCGCCCTGCTGGTGTTGTCGTCGGTGGCGGCGTTCCTGTTCTTGTTCTTCCCCAACCGCCAGTACAGCGAGATGAGCGAATACCTGCGCCAGAAAGCGGTGGTGATGGCGCGTATCACGGCTCAGAGCGCGGCGCTCGGGTTGGTCTTCGACGACGTGGACTCGGTCACCGCAGCCCTGGCGGTGTTGTCGAACTCCCCGGATGCCGACTTTGCGGCAGTGCTGCGGCCCGACGGCAGCGAGTTCGCCTCGTACCGCCGTGAGGAGTCGATCGAGTTTCAGGCGCGCGTCGACGCGGCACGGGACGAGCTGGTGGCAACGGAGCTCGTGACGGTGTCGTCGCGCGACCTGTTGCTGGTCGGGGCGCCGATCGAGCAGGAGGGCAAACGGCTCGGGACCTTGGTGCTCGGCATCGGCACCCGGATGTTGCTCGACGATGTCGGCCGCAGTCGCCGCCTCGCCGCCTTCGTCGGCGTGGGCATCGCCGTGCTCGGCTCGGCGCTGTTCTTCCTGCTGGCCTCACGCATCGTCGATTCCCTCAACGCGGCGGTCTCGGTCGCCAACCGGCTCGCCGAAGGTGATCTGACGGTGGCCGTGCCGAAAGGCTCGGGCGATGAAACCGGCCAACTGCTCGACGGCATGCGCATCATGGTCGGCAACTTGCAGCGGGTGATCTCGAAGATTCTCGAGACCGCCCAGAACGTCGCCGCATCGTCGGAAGAGATCTCGGCGTCGGCCGATCACATTGCCCGCGGGGCCGAAAGTCAGTCGACCTCGACCGAGGAGACCTCGTCGACGATGGTCGAGATGGCCGCCCAGATCGCCAACTTGGCCAAGAACGCCGAGGTGTTGGTGCACCGCGTCGAGCAGACCGCCAAGTCGATCGAGCGCATGGACTCCTCGCTGAAGCAGACCGCCTCCAACGGCGGTGAGCTGCTGCAGGCGGTCGACGCCACCACCGCCACGCTCAACGAGCTGAAGCAGTCGATCACCGAGGTTGCCGGTGCGGTGCGCACGGTCGACCAGGTGTCGCAGGAATCGCTCGGCGACGTGCGGGCCGCCAGCGGGAAGCTGCTCGAAACCATCGAGGCGATCGGCCAACATTCGGGTGAGATCGGCCACATCGTCAAGGTGATCGAGGGGATCGCGGACCAGACCAACCTCTTGGCTCTGAACGCCGCGATCGAGGCCGCGCGCGCGGGTGAGGCGGGTCGCGGCTTTGCGGTGGTGGCCGAAGAGGTCAAACGCCTGGCGGAACGTTCGGCCGACTCCACCAAAGAAATCGCGGCGCTGATCGAAAATGTGCGCTCCGGCACCCAAGCTGCTGTCCAGGTCACCGACCGGGTGGTGCGGGGCATCGTCGGCTCGATCGAACGCACCGCGACGCTTGCGGGCGAGGCGACGCGGGCGACCGACGTGCAGAGCTCGGCGGCGGGTCAGTTGCTCGAAACCGCCTCGCGCATGACCGACCTCGCTCAGCGCATTGCCGCAGCAGCCCGCGACAACGCCGCGGACGCTTCGGAGATCACCCGTGCGGCCAGCCAGATGCACGACCTCACGGCACAGATGGTCGATGCCACGGTGGAGCAGAAACAAGGCGGCGACCTGATCGTCAAGGCGGTGGACCAGATCGCGATGGTCTCGCGTCAGCATCTTTCGGCGGTCGAGCAGATGACGAGTGCCGCGCGCAACCTCGCCCGCGAATCGGAGGCGCTCAAGCAGGAAGTCGAGCAATTCCGGCTCGCGTGAGGCGCCCATCGCCGGGGCTTTGCCGATACGATCGCAGGGCGTGTCGCCGCTCGCCCCGGTTGCGCTGCGCAGGCCGGCAGTCGTTCCGCACGCACCCCTGCGTGGTGCACCCCGGCCGATGGTAAATCGAGCCCGGCGTCCCGGTCTCCGTTCCGGATCCCTGGTCCCGGATCCCTGGTCCCCATTTTCTGAGCAGTTCCTCATGCACCCCTTCGAGGTGCACCCCGGCCGATGAAAAAGCCGGTCTTCAGTACCCGATACCCAATACCCAATACCCATTTTCTGAGCAGGCGACAACCGTGATCGAATTACGCGGCGTGTGCCGCCAGTTTCGCGAGGGCGTTCGCGAGCACCGGGTGCTCGACCACTTGGATTGCTCGATCGCTGCCGGCGAGTTGGTGGTGGTGCTCGGCAAGAGTGGCTCGGGCAAGTCCACGCTGCTGAACCTGATCGCCGGCATCGACTTGCCGGATTCGGGCTCGGTCGAGGTCGCCGGCGTCGATCTCGGAGCGCTCGACGAGACCGCCCGGACCCTGTTTCGTCGGCATCACATCGGCTTCGTGTTCCAGTTCTTCCACCTGGTTCCGACGCTGTCGGTGCTGGAGAACGTGGTGCTGCCGCTCGAGCTCGCAGGTCGCGCCGATCGGGTCGGCCGGGAGCGAGCGTGGGAGCTGCTGGCTGAAGTGGGTCTCGCCGATCGCCTCGAGGCCTTTCCGGATGTGTTGTCCGGAGGCGAACAACAGCGGGTGGCGGTGGCACGGGCGTTGGTCCACCAGCCCGAGGTCGTGCTCGCCGACGAGCCGACCGGCAATCTCGACCAGGAGGCGGGCGTGCAGGTCGTCGAGCTTCTCGATCGACTGACCCGTCGTGTTGGTCGAACCCTGGTCATGGTCACGCACAGCCGCGAGATGGCCGGGGTGGCCGATCGGGTCCTGCGTATGGACCACGGCCGTCTGATCGAAGAGGGTTCGAGCGGGTGAGGCCCCGAGGTTCTGCGGGCCTCTTGGCGCTCGCGAGTCGCCGGTACCTGCTGGCACATCGTCTGCAGGTCGCTCTCGCGGTGTTGGGGGTGGCGCTCGGCGTCGCCGTGGTGGTCGCGATCGAGATCGCCGTCGGCAGCGCGGAGACGAGCTTCGAACAGGCGACGGAGATCCTCGAAGGCGGCACCACCGACCGCATCGTCGGCGGCACGGGAGGGTTGCCGGAGGAGATCTGGGGACTCGTCCGCCGCGACCTGGCTCTGCGTCGGGCCGCGCCGATCGTCGAGATCGCCGATGCTCGAGTCGACGCCTCCGGCCTGCGCGTCACCGTACTGGGTGTCGAGCCGATCGCCGAAGCGGCCCTGCGCCCGCGGCTCGGAGCAGCCACCGGCGAGACCACCGCGGACTTCGCGGGGTTCATCGCCCACTCCGGCGCCGCGGTGGTCGGCGCGACTCTGGCGACCGAGCTGGGGATCGGCGCTGGGGATCGTTTCGGGATCAGCGTCGCGGGCCGACCAGCCGAGCTCGAGGTCGTGTGGGTGCTCGCCGCGGGTGACGACGGCCAGGAGCGGGCTCTTGCGCGCACGATCTGGGTCGATATTGCCACCGCCCAGCGCATCGGCGGCCGGTTGGGACGGCTGTCGCGGATCGACTTGATCCTGCCGGCAGGCGCCGCCGGGGACCGCGTCCGCCAGGAGCTGCGGGCCCGCCTGCCGCCCGGGGTGGTGCTCGAGTCGTCGAGCCGGGCGTCCCAGACGGCTGGCGCAACAGCGGCGTTTCGAGTCAACCTGATGGCGCTCTCCTTGTTGGCGCTGGTGTGCGGTGTATTCCTCGTCGCCAACAGCACGACCTTTTCGGTGGTGCAGCGCCGCCGATTGTTCGCCTTGTTGCGCTGCCTGGGGGCGACTCGTCGCCAAGTTGCCTTGCTGATCCTGAGGGAATCGCTCTGGCTCGGGCTGGTCGGCAGTACCCTCGGCATCGGCGTGGGGATCCTGCTTGCGCGGGGTCTCTTGGGAGCGGTGGGCCGGACGGTCGAGACCTTCTACTTGGCGCAGCCGGGAGTCGTGGGGTTGGTGCCGGAGCCGCTGGCCCTGGTGAAGGCGCTCGTGCTCGGCGTCGGGGCGACCATGCTGGCTGCCGCACCGGCCGCACACGAGGCCTCGGCCGCCCGCCCGTCGGCTTCCCTCTCACGCTCTGCGTACGAGCGGCGATCGGCGGTGTGGCGGGCTCGCGCCGGCTGGGTCGCTGTGGGGTTGGTGCTGCTGGCGGCAGGCCTGATGCCGCTGCCTGGGCTGGCGACCAGCTTTGCGGCGATCTTTGCGGCGCTGCTGGCCTTTGCGGCAATCGTGCCGAGTGTGGCGGGCTGGGTGGCGACGCTGCTGTTGCCACTGCGGCTGCCGCTGGTGGCCAGGCTCGCGGTCGGTGGCATGTTCACCTCGCTCAGCCGCACCGGGATGGCTCTCGCCGCTCTTGCCGTGGCGGTGTCGGTGACGCTCGGGATCACGGTGATGATTGCGAGCTTTCGCACCACCGTCGAGCGTTGGCTTGGACAGGTGCTGGCGGCGGACCTCTACGTCTCAGCAGTCGAGGGGAGCCGCGACGCTCTCGATCGCGATACGGTCGCCGGCTTCTCCACCATCGAGGGAGTCGCAGCCGTCGAGGTCGTCCGTTTCCTCGACGGCCGGGATCGCAGTGGCGAGGGACTGCTGCTCCAGGCGATCGGGCCTCAGGAGGGGGTCGATCCCGACTACCGGTTTCTCGAGGGCGATCCGGCGGTCGCTTGGCCGCGCTTTCGGCGCGGCGACGCGGTGCTGATCTCCGAGTCGTTGGCATGGCGCCGCCGCCTGAGCGTGGGTGACCGACTCGGCATCGCCACCGACCGTGGCCCCCGCGACTACGAGATCGTGGGAGTGGTCGAGGGCTACAGCAGCGATCGCGGTGTCGTGACGATGTCGAGCGCGACCTTCGACCGAGCATTCGACGATCGTCGCCTCTCGGGCGCCGGGATCTTCCTGGCGGCGGGCGCCGAGGCCGACCGGGTGCGCGAGGTCGTCGCAGCGCGGCTCGATCCAAGTGTCTTCCGGGTGGTGTCACAGGCGGGTCTGCGGCAGGACTCCCTCGAAGTTTTCGACCGCACGTTCGCGGTGACCGCAACGCTACGCACTCTCGCAGGGGTCGTGGCCTTCGTCGGAGTGCTGGCTGCCCTGCTCGCATTGCAGCTCGAACGCACTCGACAGCTCGGCGTCTACCGGGCGCTGGGGCTCCTTCCGCGCCAACTGCGGGCGATGGTGATGCTCGAGACCTCGTTGCTCGGGCTGCTGGCGGGCCTGCTGGCTTTGCCCGCGGGAACCGCCCTCGCGGCGGCGATGGTCTTCGTCATCAACCGTCGCTCCTTCGGGTGGACGATGGACTTCGTGCTCGTGCCGGCCCAGCTCGCCGGGGCCGTCGCCCTCGCCGTCGTTGCGGCCGCGTTGGCGGGGCTCTACCCGGCCTGGCGTATGGCGGCTACCTCTCCTGCCCAGGCGCTGCGGGAGGAGTAGCGGTTGGCTGGAGCCGCTAGAATGCGGAGCTGGAGGACAACAATGGCCGATCCGACGACTGCGAACCCCACGCTCGAGGAGCTCGCTCACCGCCTCGAGGCTTCTCGGCTCGGCGGCGGAGCCGACCGCATTGCCAAGCAGCACGAGTCCGGCAAGCTGACCGCGCGCGAGCGGGTCGAGTTGCTGCTCGATGCCGGATCGTTCGTCGAGCTCGATGCCTTGGTGATGCACCGCTGCCGGGACTTCGGGATGGAGCGACAGCGGATTCCGGGAGATGGCCTGGTTTCGGGCTACGGCACCATCGACGGACGGCTGGTGTATCTGTTTGCACAGGACTTCACCGTTTTCGGCGGGTCGCTGTCGGAGACCAACGCCGCGAAGATCTGCAAGATCATGGATCTCGCGGTCGAGAATGGGGCGCCGGTGATCGGGTTGAACGACTCCGGCGGCGCGCGGATTCAGGAGGGAGTCGCCTCGCTCGGCGGCTACGCCGACATCTTCCTGCGCAACACACTTTCCTCAGGGGTGGTGCCGCAAATCAGCGCGATCATGGGCCCGTGTGCCGGCGGTGCGGTGTATTCGCCTGCGATCACCGATTTCGTGTTCATGGTCGAAAACACCTCCTACATGTTCGTCACCGGGCCCGAGGTGATCAAGACCGTCACCCACGAGGAGGTGACCAAGGAGGACCTCGGCGGAGCACGCACCCATGCCAGCAAGAGCGGCGTGTCGCACTTCACCGTCGCCAACGACGCTGCCTGCCTGCGTGGTATTCGCGATCTGCTCTCGTTCCTGCCGAGCAACAACCTCGACGATCCGCCGCTCGGTCGCAGCGACGATTCCCCAGACCGCGAGGACGCGGCACTCGACGACGTGGTCCCGGCCGATCCCAACAAGCCCTACGACATCAAGCGGTTGATCGGGGGTGTCGTCGACGACGGCAAGTTCCTCGAGGTGCAGGCGGACTATGCCCGCAACATCGTCGTCGGGTTTGCGCGGATCGCCAATCAGTCGGTCGGGATCGTCGCCAACCAACCGGCCTTCCTGGCCGGAGTGCTCGACATCGACGCCTCGCTCAAAGGCGCACGGTTCGTGCGCTTCTGCGATGCCTTCAACATTCCGCTGGTGACCTTCGAGGACGTGCCCGGGTTCCTGCCGGGCACTCACCAGGAGTTCGGCGGCATCATCAAACACGGCGCAAAGCTGCTCTACGCCTACGCCGAGGCCACTGTGCCGAAGATCACGGTGATCACCCGCAAGGCCTATGGTGGCGCATACTGCGTGATGGCGAGCAAGCACCTGCGCACCGACGTCAATCTGGCCTTCCCGACCGCGGAGATCGCGGTCATGGGCCCGGAAGCGGCGGTCAACGTCCTGTATCGCCGGGAGCTGACCGAGGCCGGCGAGCGGGCCGAGCAGGTGCGCAAGGAGCACGTCGACTCGTATCGCGCCAAGTTCTCCAACCCCTTCATCGCGGCGGAACGCGGTTTCATCGACGCGGTGATCCGACCTCGGCAGACCCGTCCCGCAATCGCACGGGCGTTGCGGCAGCTGCGCGGCAAACGCGCCAGCATGCCGAACAAGAAACACGGGAACATCCCCCTGTGAGCCAGGTGCTGAGGATCGCATGTGGCGCCGATCACGCCGGCGTCGACCTGAAGAACGAGCTCGCGGCCCTGCTGAGGGCGCAGGGTTTGGTCGTCGACGACCTCGGCACGTCGGATCACAGCAGCTGCGACTACCCCGACTTTGCCCACGCGGTCGCGCGGGCGATCGAGACCGGAGCCGCGGATCGGGGGCTGTTGGTCTGTGGCACGGGCATCGGCATGGCGATCAGCGCCAACCGCCACGCCGGGGTGAGGGCGGTGGTTGGCACCGACCTCTTCAGCCTGGCTCTTGCGCGGCAGCACAACGACGCCAACTGTCTGACTCTCGGCGCGCGGGTGACAGCGTCAGCCCATGCCGCGGCACTGCTCGAGTGTTTTCTGACGACACCCTTCGAAGGTGGCCGCCACCAGCGTCGGGTCGACAAGATGAGTGTTTGATCGGGCCGGGCGCCCGGCGGAGGAATCATGAGCGCAGCGCGTAGCCACAGTCCCCTTGCGTCGAGCGACCCGGAAGTCTTCGACGTCCTCGAGCGCGAGCTGGCGCGGCAGCGTGGGGGTCTCGAGCTGATTGCCTCGGAGAACTTCACCAGCCGTGCCGTGCTCGAAGCTGTCGGCAGCGTGCTGACCAACAAGTACGCCGAAGGCTACCCCGGCAAACGCTACTACGGTGGCTGTGAGGTCGTCGACGTGGTCGAACGCCTGGCGATCGACCGGGCCAAGGCGTTGTTCGGAGCCGAGCACGCCAACGTTCAGCCGCACTCGGGGACGTCGGCCAACATGGCGGTGTACTTCGCCCTGCTGCGGCCCGGCGACACCCTGATGGGGCTCGATCTTGCCTGTGGCGGTCACCTCACCCACGGGCACCGCCTGTCGTATTCGGGCCGGGATTTCCGCGTCGTCGCCTACGGCGTCGACCGCGAGAGCGAACGCATCGACATGGCCGAGGTGGCACGCCTCGCGCGCGCCGAACGGCCCAAGATCATCGTCTGTGGTGCCAGTGCCTACAGCCGCGTGATCGACTTCGCGGCATTTCGCGAAATCGCCGACGAGGTCGGTGCGGTGCTGATGGCCGACATCGCCCACATTGCCGGCTTGGTCGCCGCCGGCCTCCATCCTTCGCCGGTGCCGCATTGTGATGTCGTGACGACGACCACGCACAAGACCCTGCGCGGACCGCGAGGTGGTCTGATTCTGTGTCGCGAGGCGCTCGCCAAGGACATCGACCGGTCGGTCTTTCCCGGTATCCAGGGTGGCCCCCTGATGCATGTGATCGCCGGCAAGGCCGTGGCGCTCGGCGAGGCGCAGCGGCCGGAGTTTCGCGACTACCAGCAGCGGGTCGTCGACAACGCCCAGCGGCTGGCGGCGCGGTTGACCCACCACGGCTACCGAGTGGTCTCTGGTGGCACCGACAATCACGTCTTTCTGCTGGACGTCGCGGTGCACCAGCTCACCGGCAAGGTGGCGGAGATTGCACTCGATCACGCTGCGATCACGGTCAACAAGAACACCATCCCCTTCGATCAGAACCCACCGATGGTGGCCTCTGGAATTCGTATCGGCACGCCCGCGGTGACCACCCGCGGAATGGGTGGGACCGAGATGGACCGCATTGGCGACCTGATGGCAAAGGTTCTCGAGGCGCCGGACGACTCGGGCAACCTGGCGCGTGTCCGCGCCGAGGTCGAGGCGTTTGCGGCGGCCTTCCCGCTCTATCCGGAAGCTGCCGAGCCGGCTTTTTGTTAGGTTGGAGATGAAGGAGGTACCGGGTTCCCCTCCGCGGTACCCAGTACCCAGTACCCAGTACCCGGTACCTTCCCTGGTCCCTGGTCCCTGGTCCCTGGTCCCCGGTCCCAGTCCCGGTCCCCACCTGGCCTGAGAATGCCTCGCCCTGCGCTTCGTCAGGTGGATAGAGACGATCGACCAGGAGGCACGAGCAATGGCAGTGGAGACGGGCTTGGTTCACGGGCGGCGCACGGTGCGGGTCAGCCTGCCGCTGGAGGCGCGCTACTGGGCGAACTGTCGGCCGATCGAGGCGCGGGTCGAAGACGTGAGCGAAAGTGGTTTGTTCCTGTCGATGCGGCATCCCTTGTCGGAGGGCCAGGTGCTCGAGCTCGAGATCGGGGTGCCGGACGGCCGCGGAACCCTGCGCACATCGGGACGAGTGGTGTGGGTCGAGTACCAGTGCGGGGCCGGCGTCGAGCTGATGAGTCTGCCGGAGTCCGAGCGCATTCGCCTACGTGACTTCGTCGCGGCGGTCTACTTCGGCTGGTTTGCTCCGCCCGGCGCGAATGAGTCGCTCAGTGGCCCGGCCCGCGACCAGGTAGTACCACGGTAGCTGCCTCGGCTGCCGGCACCGGCACACCGCGCAACCGGCGCAGGGCTTGGCGGGCTTCGCCGACGAGGTAGAGCGAGCCTGCGACCAAGACTCGCTGAGCCGGCTGTTCGAGGGCCCGCTGGAGTGCGGTGAGGGGGTCGGCTGCAATCACCGCGGGCTGGTCGATGAGCGCGGCGAGATCCTCGGGTGCCAGTGCCCTTGGGGTGTGAAGCGGCCGAGTCAGGATGACCTTCCCCGCCCGAGCAGCGAGTGGCGGCAACATCGTCGCCACGTCCTTGTCGCTGAGAGCGCCGAACACCAGATCGAATGGAGCGTCGCCGAGGGCGTCGAGCAAAGCAACGACTCCGGCGGGATTGTGGGCGCCGTCGAAGACGACCTCGGTGTCCGCGAGGCGAACGTGCTCGAAGCGGCCCGGCCAGCGCACACGCGACAGCCCGTCGGCTATCCTGGGCTTCGGCCCGAGCAGGTTGAGGTCGATCAGTGCTTCTGCAGCTTGAGCGGCGAGCCGCAAGTTGGCGGCCTGATGCGCCCCGGCAAGGGTGTGCTCGGCGGCGTAGACTCCGCGCCTGCCATGGATGGTCAGGCGGCGTCCCACGAGGCCGTAGGGAAGGCGAGCTGGTTCGACGACGGCGCCGGCATCTGCGGCCGCGGCGTCGAACGCTCGGCGAACCTCGTCGCTGCAACCGGCGACGATGGTCCGGCGACCGCGTCTCATGATCCCAGCCTTTTCGCGGGCGATTGCCGCAAGCGAATCCCCGAGGTACTCTTGGTGATCGAGGGCGATGGTGGTGATCACCGAGAGCGCGGGCTCGGTGGCGTTGGTCGCATCGAGCCGCCCCCCCAGGCCGACCTCGAGGATCGCGAGGTCGACTTGCGCGTCGGCGAATGCCACGAGCGCAGCGCAGGTCGTGGCTTCGAAGTACGTCGGCTCATCGCCAAGGTCGGCGGCGACCCGCACCGTTTCGGCGACCAGGTCTTCGAGCCGATCCGCTGCGATCGCCTCCCCGTCGATGCGGATGCGCTCACGGGGCTCTTCGAGATGCGGGGAGGTGAACAGACCACACCGCCGACCCGAGCAGGTGGCGATCGCGGCCAGCGTGGCCGATACCGAGCCCTTGCCGTTGGTGCCGGCGACGAGGACGATCGGGAAACGGCGGTCTGGGGCCCCGAGTGCGTCGAGCAGCGCCCGGGTCGGCCCGAGACCGAACCGCATCCGGCCGGCGTCCAGCTGACCGAGAGTGGCGCTCAAGGCAGGCTCAGGGGCCGAGGTGACGCAGCACGCGGCCAACCGTGGCCTTGAGCTCGGGGCGGGCGACGACCAGGTCGAGGAACCCGTGTTCGAGCAGGAACTCGCTGCGTTGGAATCCGGGAGGCAGGTCCTGGCGCAACGTCTGCTGGATGACCCGAGGCCCGGCGAACCCGATCAGGGCCCCGGGCTCGGCGATGTTGACGTCGCCCAACATCGCGAAGGAGGCAGTCACACCGCCGGTGGTCGGGTCGGTCAGGATCGAGATGTAGGGCAGCCGAGCCGCACGGAGTCGGCCGAGAGCGGCGGAGATCTTGGCCATCTGCATCAGCGACAGCGCACCTTCCTGCATTCTGGCCCCACCGGAGGCGGAGACCACCACCAGCGGACGCTTCTGTGCTCGTGCCGTCTCGGCGGCCAAGGTGATCTTTTCGCCCACCACCGAGCCCATCGACCCGCCCATGAAGCGATACTCCATGGCTGCCAGCACGACCGGGACCTCTTCGATCGAACCTTCGACCACCACCACCGCGTCGCGCTCGCCGGAGCTGGCCTGGTAGACCTTGATCCGATCGCGGTAGCGTTTCGAGTCCTTGAAGTCGAGAGCGTCGACGGGAGCCACGCGCTCGAACAACTCGCGCGGTGCGGCGGTGTCGAGGAGCATGGCGATGCGTTCGCGCGAGCTCAGACGGAAATGCCAACCGCAGCGGGGGCATACGCGCTGGTTGGCCTCGAGATCGCGGGTGTAGACCGCCTCGCGGCACGACTCGCACTTCGACCACAGGCCCTCGGGGATTGCGGTCCGGGCGACCTCGCGGACGGGCTTGGGCTGTTTGGCTTTTTTGAACCAGGCCATGGGGTGTCAGGGGAGCTCGACAGGGTGAAACGATCGCGGCCGCCGGGTCGGCGGCCGTCGGGCTCGGACCACCTCGCGGCCGTGCGACTCAGACGTCGGCGCCGCCTTCGTCCTCGGCCTCGAGGTCGTTGGCCACGCCGAGCCGCAGGCAGGCAGCGTCGTACATCTGACGCGCAGCCTTCTTGGCATTCTGGAGCTGAGCCAGGCGTTCCTTGACCTTGGCAAGCTCTTCCTCGATCTGGCGATCGAGATCGGAGATCTCCTGCTTGGTCACGGCAAGAGTGTTTTCGTAGAACTTCTTCTGTTGGTCATTGAGCGTCGACATGCTCAACCTCCTCGGTTCTCGTCGTTGAAAAACGGTGACGGACAGGTGAATCGTACACGAGCGGCGCGCTCTGGTGACACATCACAAGCGGAACGGCATCGACAGGGTGTACCAGACCTTGACCTTCACCCCGTCTTTGGTCGCCGGCGCGAAGCGAGCAGTCTGGATTGCCGCCAGAGCTGCCTCATTGATGCCGACGTTCTGGTCGACACCGCGGACGACGCGGGGCTGCGACGGCATCCCGTTTTCGTCCACCAACACCGTGATCACCACGGTTCCCTGGACCTTGAGGCGGCGAGCCATCGGCGGGTAGTCGGGCTTGCGCATGTCGAGCAACTTGGGCGGCGTCAACCCGGGATCGCTCAACGCCACCAGGTCTCCGGTCTTCGTCGCAGGGGCCGGAGCGGGAGCAGGTGCGGGAGCCTTGGTCGCGCCAGCCGGGGAAGTCGCTGCCGGCGGCGGAGTCGCTGGACGAGCCGGCTCTGGTGTCGCCCGAGCCGGCTCGGACGACGCCGGTGCTGGAGCCGGCTTCGTCTCGGGCTCCGGTTGGGCGGCCAGCGGTTCAGCTGCCACCGGCTCCTTCTTGGGTGGCTCGGGCCGGCTCGGCTCGGGCTTGGCCGGCTCAGGCTTGGCCGGTTCGGGCTTGGCGACGGCCGCTTGCTGGCGCTCCGCCTCGGCCTGGGCCTTGCGGACCTGCTCTTCGAGCGCGCGCTTCTCGGCTTCGAGGGACTCGCGCAGCAGCGTTTCCTGAGCTGCCACCTGCTCTTGGACCAGGGCCTGGAGGTCGGCCTCCGCCGCCGGCGCGGGGGCCTCGGCCGGCAGCGCCGGCGGTGGCTCAGGGGCCGTCACGGCGGGCGTGGGGGGCTCCTGAACCGGAGCCGCCTTGTTGCTCTTGGGACCGAAAAGCAGCAGGCCGGCTGCCGCGAGCAGCGCGGCAGCGATGCCGCCGATCAAGAGGTAGCGGCCCTTCGAGCTCGAGGTCGAATGCGCCGGATCGGCGCCGGTTGCATCGAATCGGCTCGAGCTGACCCCTGCCGCGGTCGGCATCTCGACCGGGCGCGGCGCCGCCTTGGCGGCTGCTGCAGCCGCCGCAGGCTCTGCCGGCGGCAGCGGGGTCGCGGGCGCATCGTCGAAGAGGCTGCGCAGGTAGAGGGCGAGATCCCTCTCGCTCGGCGTGGGGTCGAGGCCGTAGAGCACCCGCTCGAGCTCCTTCTGCATCTCCCCAGCGGTCTGGTAACGATCGTCCGGCTCGCCCGCGAGCGCGCGCATGACCACCTTGTCGACACTCTCCGGGATCGCCGGGTTGACCGACCGGGGGCTTTCGATGCGGCAGTCGCGCACCGACTCGAGCACGGAAATCTCACTCTCGCCGGCGAAGAGTCGTCGCCCGGTGAGCATCTCGAACAGCACCGCGCCCAGGGAGAAGATGTCGCTGCGGGCGTCGACCACTCGGCCCCAGGCCTGCTCGGGGGACATGTACTGGAGCTTGCCCTTGAGCGCGCCCATCTGGGTCTTGCTGGCCTTGGCGACCGCCTTGACGATGCCGAAGTCGCAGAGCTTGATGTCGCCCTCGTAGCTGATCAGGACGTTCTGCGGGGAGACGTCGCGATGGACCAGTCCCAGCTCGCGCCCGTCGAAGTCCTTCTTGCGGTGGGCGTAGTCGAGCGCGCTCGCGAGACGCGCCGCCACCAGCAGCGCCAGGCCCATGGGCAGCGCCGGGGTTGGTTGCTTGCGCCTCGCCGAGTTGAGGATCGAACGCAGGTCGCGCCCGTCCACGAACTCCATGGCGATGTAGTAGTCCTCCTCGATCTTGCCGAGGTCGTAGATGTGGATGATGTTGTTGTGGTTGAGCTGCGCAGCGAGCTTGGCCTCGTCGATGAACATCGTCAGGAAGTCGGAACTGTCCGTCAGATGGGGCAGGATCCGCTTGATCGCGACGTTCTTCTGAAAGCCCTCCATTCCCAGCATCCGAGCCTTCCACACCTCGGCCATGCCGCCGGTGGCGATCTTGTCGAGCAGGGTGTACTGGCCGAAGGAGCGAGGCCCGTCGGTGGGCCGCTTGTCGCGTGGCTTCTGCACCTCGAGCTTTTGGGTGGCCAGGGCCTCGGGCGGAGCCTGCGGGGCCCGGCTGGGGGTCGAGGGCGGAGGCGCAGCCGTCGCGGGCGGAGCCGCAGCGGCTGCCGGAGGTGGCTCGGCGGCCTTCGGTGGGGCCGCCGCCGGCGCTTGAGGTGGGCGCGGAGCCGCCGCCGGTGGGATGCTCGGTGTGACCGGCAGGCTGATCTTGACCGTCGGCTCGTCCGGCGCGGCAGGGGCTACCGGAGGGGCGGGCGTGGGCAGAGTCGCTGGGGCGGCCGGCGCCGGAGGTGCGGGAGCCGTCGGAGCTGGAGCTTCAGTGCGCAGCGGTGGTGGCGCTGGGGCTGCCGGCTTGGGTGGTGCCGGCTTCTTGCTGGCTCCGACGCCGAGGCCCGACAGGGTCTGGGAGAGGAGGTCGTCGACGCTGCTGGTTTCGCGTGGTGCGGGCCGGGAGGTCGGCGCGGCCGGCTTGACCGTCTTGGGTTCGGCGCCGAGGACGCCGGAGAGGGTTTGCTCGAGTTGCCTTTCGACGTCGCCGGTCGGCGCCTGCGCGCGCGGCGCTGGGACACGCGGAGCCGCAACACTTGGAGCAACCGGCTGGGCCTGCGCGGGCTCGGATTCGACCTCGGCGAGCACGTCCCCGAAGATGTCGAGCGAGCTGAAGCGCTCCTGGGAGCTCGGCTCCTGCGGAGCCTTGGCGGCAAAACATCGCGTCACGGTCAGCTGGAGATCGCCTTCTCGAACCGGCAGGTCGAGCACTGCCTCCGCCTCGAGCTCGGGCACTTGGGAGCGGTCACTGGTCGACGACAGCAGAGCGATGGTTCCGGGGCCACCGCGCCGCCGAGAAAACCGCGCGAACAGCTCGCGCGCGCCGTCCAGGTCCGCGGCGACGATCGCCAAGTCGGGCGTTGGGCCACCCTCGGCCTGGGCCGCCGAGGAAGCCAGACGCACCTGCCAACCTTCACTCTGCAGTGCCGCCGCGAGGCGCCCCGCCTGGGATTGGTCCGATTCGACGACCAAGATCAACGACATGAACTGCTCCACCCGAAAGTCGCGTGCTGGGTTTCTAACACCCCCCTTCCGCAGCGTCAACGGCCGAGGGAGCGGAGGGGTTGGACATAGTATTGTCGTTCATTCCATCATGCGGTGCACACTCTCGGCAAACAGACTCCTCGGAGCGCCTACCCCTGGTGACCGGCCTCGCCGCCGCGAGGGCCCGCGGGGATGAGCACGCTTGCTCGACCACAGCGGGTCCTGGGCGTCGATCCCGGCAGTCTCCACACCGGGTGGGGAGTCCTCGAGCGGCGCGGGGCGCGTTGGTCGGCCCTCGAGTGGGGACGAGTCAGTCCGTCCGGAGAGCTCGAGTTGCCGCAGCGCCTCAGGATCCTGGGCGCCGGCATCGAGGAGGTGCTCGAGCGCTGGCGCCCGGACGTGGTCGTGCTCGAGGCGAGTTTCCATGGCCGCAGCACCCGCTCGCTCATCGTCGAGTATGCTCCCGCCGAGGTGAAATCAGCAGTGACGGGCAGCGGCCGAGCGGACAAGAGCCAGGTGGCGAGAATGGTCTCGCTGCAACTGGGCCTGACCGAACGGCCGGTGGCGGACGCCGCGGATGCCTTGGCGGTGGCGCTGTGCTTCACGGTGCGATCGCGGGGAGCCCTGGCTGAGGCTGCTGCAGCGCCCGGCGGCGCACGGAAATCGCAGAATAGGTTGAAGTTGTGACGAATGCCGGAGTCCTTGACCGTGTTTTTTGGCCTGTGCTAACATGCCCGCCCGCGTTCTTCCGGGCGGCAGTGACATGCACTCCGATGGGCCAGGTGACGGTCTCCTGGAAACCGGTTCGATCGCGATTTTGGCGAAGATTCACGGGAACCGGGCTCGCACGCCGCGAGTCCAACCAGCAAGGAGGCTAGAGCGTGAACATTACCGGGACCTTCATGGAGTACATGCGGCAGGGTGGGCCGACCATGTACGGTTTGCTCGCTTTTTCGGTCGTGGCCGTGGCGGTCATCATCGAGCGTGCCTTCGTCCTCCAGAAGGCGAAGATCAATGTCAACGAGTTCCTCGCCAAGATTCGCAAGGCCCTGATCGTCAATCGCTCGATTCGCGATGCGGTCAAGATCTGTGAGCAGTACCAGGGCCCGGTCGCCTCGATCATGAAGGCCGGCCTGCTCAAGTATGGCCAGCCGAAGGAAGATGTCGAGAAGACCATCGAAAACGCCGCGCTCTTCGAGATGGGGCGCCTCGAGCGTCGTCTCGTCGTCTTGGCGACCACCGCCAACGTCGCGCCGCTGCTCGGGTTCTTCGGCACCGTCACCGGCATGATCAAGTCCTTCGATGCGCTGGCCAAGGCCGGTCTCTCGAATCCTGGCCTCGTCGCCATCGGCATCAAGGAGGCGCTGGTCACCACCGCCGCCGGCCTGCTGGTCGCGATCCCGGTGCAGATCGCGTACAACTACTTCATGTCGAAGGTCAACAAGTTCGTGCGCGACATCGAGACCTCGGCCAACATGCTGGTCGAGACCTTCAGCGAGATGGAACGCAGCGGCGTCAACCCCGAGCGTGGCGATGCACCACGTCCGGCGGCCGGCTGATCGGACGGAGCCACGATGAATCTCATCGCCCGGCAGAAGGCACAACCCGTCATCCCGACGGCGTCGATGGCTGACATCGCCTTCCTGCTGATCATCTTTTTCATGGTCACGATCTCCTTCGAGGTCGACAAGACGCAGGTACTGCTGCCGAAGACCGCGATCCGCTTGGAGATTCCCAAGAAGGCCGCGTACGTTTCGGTCACCGAACAGGGGCTGATCAAGGTCAGCGACGGTGAAGAGATCAGCGTACCCGTCAACGGCGTCGAAGACGTCTTGTCGTTCGCCAACGAGACGATCGCCGGCAACCCCGGCAAACCGTTCGTCCTCAAGGCCGACTCGAAGACTCCGTACGAGATCGTCGACCGTGTGATCGATGCCCTCAAGCAGGCGAGAGTCGAGGTCATCTACCTGCTCTCCGAGCAGGAAACCGTCGAAGGGTCGAACCCGTAAGGGAGGAATGCGATGAAAATGGAACGCACCACATCCGTCAGTGACGAGATCCCGACCTCGTCCATGGCGGACATCGCCTTTCTCCTGATCATCTACTTCATGGTCACGACGACCTTCACGGCAACCCGTGGGCTCGACTTCGCCCTTCCGAAGGAGGACGACCGTCCTCCGATCATCGAGAAGGAGGACTCGATCCTGGTCAAGATCAACCCAGGTGGGGCGATCGAAGTCGATGGCAAGCCGATGCCGCTCACGGAGATTCTCGACTACATCAAGGGTGTGCTCGAGAAGAATCCGGTCAAGCCGGTGATCATCCAGCCCGAGCCCAATGCGGCCTACGGCGACATGGTCAACGTCTTCGACGAGCTACGTCAGTCCAAGGAAAAGAAGGACTTCGAGATCAAGAACATCTCGATTCCGACGCGCCGAGAAATCGACGCCTTCTGGCAGTGATCGTTCTCCGAGGGGGTTCGTGATGGCGGACGAAAAGAAGACCGGCAAGGAACAAGAGGTCGTCGCACCGTTGACGGACCTCGAGACCTTCGCACACGAGTACGAGGCGGACAACAAGGCGATGCGGTGGGCGCTCGGCGCGGCCGCCGTCTTTCACCTCATTCTGCTCGCGATCCACTTCCCCGACCTGATGTCCCAGGCCGCGGCGGAGCCGGAGAAGTCGAAGGTCTACGTGGTGCAGCAGGTGCGCTTCAAGAAGCCGCCACCGGAGCAGAAGAAGGAGCTCCCGAAGCCCAAGGCCAAGAAGGTACCGATCCCGGATCCGACGCCTGACGAGCCCGAGCCGATTCGCGAGATCGAGCAGGAGGAGCCGGAGTTCGATGTGCCCGACACCGACGTGTTGTGGGACATCCCGGCCGGCCCACCACCGAGTGAGCCGGAAGGTCCAATCATCGTCGCCGGTGACGTCGTGCCGCCGGAAAAGGTCGATGCGCCGCCGCCGCAGTACACCGAGATCGCCCGCAAGGCGCGCGTCCAAGGTGTGGTGATCGTGCAGGCGATCATCGACAAGGAAGGTAAGGTCACGAACGTCAAGGTGCTCAAGGGGCTTCCGATGGGCCTCGAAGATGCTGCCGTCGACGCCGTCAAGCGCTGGAAGTTCCGGCCCGCAACCCTCAATGGGAAGCCGGTCGCGGTGTACTACAACCTCACGGTGAATTTCCGGATTCAGTAGCCTCGGCCTGAGGCCGGGGCGAACCATCCCGTCGAGACCAAGATGGCCTTTCAGGGGTCCCTCAAAGAGCTTCCGCTGCCCGACATCATTCAACTCGTCTCGGTGTCGGGGAAGACGGGTGTATTCGCGCTCCAGAACGGTGCCGAGCGTGGCGAGATCTACCTCGACGGAGGGCAGATCGTCCACGCTCAGCTCGGGGATCTGTCGGGCGAGGACGCGGTCTACGAGTTGGCGATCTGGCCGCAGGGCGAGTTCGCCTTCTCGGCCGGGAAGACGGCCCCGGCGACGACCATCAGGAAGTCCAACACCAACCTCCTGATGGAGGCGGCGCGACGGATCGACGAGTGGCAGGTGCTGTCGAAGAAGATTCCCTCGACCCGCTTGGTGCCCGTCTTCACCTCGGCCAGCTCGACTACTTCGGTGTCGTTCACGCCGCAGGAGTGGGGACTGATTCGCAAGATCGACGAGCGGCGTTCGATCGAAGAGATCGCGATCAGTCTGAGCACCTCGCCTTTCGAGACCTGCAAGGTCCTCTACGGCCTGATCACCTCGGGCCTGGTGGAGTTGCAGGAGGACCTCGCTGCCCTGCACTCCGAGCGTCTCCAGCGGATGACGCCGGCCGACCTCGTCCAGCTTGCGATGCGATTGCATCGGGAGGCGTCGGGCCTGGTCGCGGGACATCCCCGGGCCCACGAGCTGGAGACCGGCTTCCGAGCGTCGGCGGCACAGCTCGAGTCGGGGCGAGGTGTCGACGCAGTCCTGGATTTGGTGCGCGGCCACGAAAAAGTGGTCTCGGCCGCCCTCGGCCCGAATCAAGCCAAGACCTTCTTGGCGCGGGTCAAGCAGATCGTCCACGGCTGAGGCGGTGGCGCGGATCGTGCATGGTGACAAGTGGTCGCGCGGTGAACGCACGGCACGTGGCATTGGCTCCTGAAGGAGAAGTATCGATGAAGAGGACGATCCTCAAGACCACTCTCGCCCTGTTCCTGGGCGCAACCAGTGTCGCCTTCGCCGGATGGGAAGAAGGCGTCGCTGCTTTCCAAGCGGGCAAGTATCAGGACGCGGTGCGCGAGTTCGAGGGCGTCGCGGCGCAGCAGCCGGATTGGCCAGGCGGCCACCTGATGCTCGGTCGCGCCCTGCTCAAGCTCGATCGGGCCAGCCAGGCGGTCGCAGCGCTCAAGAAGGCCTACGACCTCGATCCCAACTCGGCCCAGACCAAGATGGTGCTCGGCCAAGCGTATCTCGAAGCCAAGCGCTACCAGGAGGCGGCCAACGTCCTCAAGACCATCGACGCCGGGAAGCTCGATGCGAATCAGAAAGCGACGTTGCACCAGCTCTCCGCGGCAGCAATGAGCGGCACGGGGCAGTCGGACGGAGCGATCGATGCGCTCAAGCGCGCTGCCGCGGCCAATCCAAACGATGCGAATCTGCAGTACCAGTTGGGCGCCCTCGCGATCTCGAACCAGGATGCTGCCACGGCCACAGCAGCGCTCGAGAAGGCGGCGCGGCTGAAGGCTGGTGACGTCGACATCCTCAAGGCCTACACCAAAGCGTTGCTGCTCTCGGGTCGCACGGCCCAGGGCGCGGCCAAGGTTGCCGCCTACCGCAAGGCCGCGGAGGTCGCGGCCCAGGTCGTCGCCAAGGCCAACACCTACGACAACGTGCTGACCCTCGGCGAGGCTCAGCTCGGCGCGAAGGCCTACACCGAGGCGATCGCGACCTTCGAGCGCGCCAAGAGCCTCAAGCCCGGCGACTGGCTGGTGCCCTACTACATCGGTCAGGCCCAAACCTCGCTCGAGCAATACAGCAAGGCCGAGAGCACCCTCGGTGCGGCCCTGCAAGGCGCCAGTGGTGACGCGGTCAAGAAGATCACGCAGCAGCTGGCGTTCATCTACGAGAAGCAGAAGAAGTTCGATGCGGCCATTGCCGCCTATCGCCGCGTCGGCGACGAGGCTGGGGCACAGCGAGCCGAGCGGAACAAGGCGACCGCCCTCGAGAACGAAGCGATCGAGGAGGAGCGCTTGGTGCTCGAGCAACTCGCGCGGGAGCGGGAAGCCCTCGAGAAGCAGATGAAGCAGAACCCCGGCGGCGGTTGAGCGATCCTCTCGCCGGGTCGGAGGTTACGCCCGCGGCTACGGCCGCGGGCGTTGTCGTTTCAGTCGACCGCTTCGTTGTGGACGGCAGTCGAGTTGGCTCGCGTCGTCCCACGATGGTCGAGGAATCGGAGAGGAATCGCAGAGGCTCGCGCTCGTCGCTGCATGGGCGCGCGAGGTGACGGCGAGGACCGCGTTTCCGGCCGCGGTGGATTCAACTGCGCTGGAAGCTCTCGCGATTGAGCGAGGCGATGGCCCCGGCGAGGCCGGCGACGGTGCCGAGCACGACCAGCCCGACCTGCTCGGAGGGGGCCAGGAACTCGGCCCCGAGCGTCAGGCCGACGATTGACCCTTCGAGTTGGGGAAGGGCGAGGCGCCAGAGTCCGTAGAGCCCGCCAAGGGCGCTGGCGCCGCCGAGCAGGCCCTGAAGCACTCCTTCGGCGTAGAAGGGCCCGCGGATGAAGAGCTCCGTGGCCCCAACCAGGCGCATCACCGCGATCTCGTCTCGGTAGAGGAAGGCGGTGAGGCGAATCACGCTGCCGATCGTGAACATCGCGGCGATCAGCAGGATCAGACCCAAGACCGCGCCAATCAGGCGCAACAAGTCTGCGGTTCGCGCGAGCTGGCGCACCCAGTCGCGATCGTCGTCGACGACCTCGACCTCCGGCTGGGAGCGAATCAGCTCGATCCAGGCGTCGAAGTCGCGGTCGACCAGGGTTGTGCTGTCGAAGGCCACCTCGAAGGACGCCGGCAGCGGGTGCTCGCCGACGACTCCGATGAGCTCGGCGAGGCTCGGGAAGGTCGCCTCGAAGCGCGCCTTCGCGTCGGCGGGTCGGACCTCCACGACCTCCCCAACCCAAGCGGGCTCGCGCAGCAGCCGGCTGAGCTCGGGAACCGTGGTGGTGTCGAGGCCGGCGCGCAGGTAGACGACGACGCGCGCGCTGTCGCGCCAGGCCTCGACCAACTCGCGGATGTTGCTCGCCACCAGCAGGAAGCTGCCGCCGACCAGCAGGCTGACGGCGATGGTCGAAACCGCGAGCAGGCTGACCCGCCACGACCGCAGCAGGTTGCGCGCCGCTTCGGCGAAGAAGTACAGGACCGCGCGCGAGACGGTCAAGCGGGCGCGCTCCCGGCGGCGGAGTCGGCCGCGACCCGTCCGCCTTCGAGATGAATCACCCTCTTGCCGAGCTTGGTGACCATGTGGGGGCTGTGGGTGGCCAACAGCACGGTCGTGCCGCGAAGGCTGATTTCGCGAAAGAGCTCGGCGATCTCGTCCGAAAGCGCCGGGTCGAGGTTCCCGGTTGGCTCGTCGGCGAGCAGCAGCTCGGGCTCGTTGATCAGGGCGCGGGCAATCGCGACGCGTTGCTGTTCCCCGCCCGAAAGTTGGACCGGGAAGTCGTTGGCGCGGTGGGCGAGCCCCACTCGTTTGAGCGTGTGCGTGACGATCCGTCGCTGTTGGTCGCGATCCATACCCAAGACCCGCGGAAGGTAGCTGACGTTTTCGAACACGGTACGCCGAGCGATCAGCCGGAAGTCTTGGAACACGACACCAATGGAGCGACGCAGGAACGGGATCTTGGCGGGCGGCAGCGAAGCGACGTTGCGGCCGTTGACGAGAATCTGACCTTCGGTGGGAACTTCCTCGCGGAAGATCAATCGCAGCAGGGTGCTCTTGCCCGCGCCGCTCGGGCCGGTCAGGAGGACCAGCTCGCCCCGGTCGACATCGAAGCTGACGTTGTCGAGCGCGATTCTGGTCTCGCCGTAACGCTTCGTGACGTTGAAGAAGCGGATCACCCCGGGAGTCTATCGCGCGCTCGGTGGTGCCGATAGACTCCGCAGATGGTCGTGGGTGAGCCTTTGATCGTCGATCGGGTGGGAGCGGTCCAGGTGTGGTTCTCGGGCCGGTTCGAGGCGTCAGCGGCGGGGGCGGGGCCGCCGCCTCCGCCGTCTGCTTGGGTGCAGCAGGTCCACGGCCGGGAGCTTCTCGAAGCACGGGAGCCCGGAGTGCAAGGCCAGGCAGATGCCTTGGTCATTCGGTGTCCGGGGCTCGCCGCGGCGATCCAGACGGCCGACTGCCTGCCGATCTTGTTCGCTGGTGCCGGGTTCGTCGCGGCGGTCCATGCCGGCTGGCGCGGGTTGGCCGCCGGTATCGTCGAGAACACGGTCGAGGCTCTGGGGCCGCTGCGGCGCGTTTGGATCGGGCCCGCGATCGGCCCGTGCTGCTACGAGGTCGGACCGGAGGTGGCGCAGGCCTTTCGCGAGAACGGGGTGCTCGCGCCCGGCCGCGGCGATCGCTGGCAGCTCGACTTGAAGCAAACCGCGCGCCGTCGCCTGCCACCCGGAGTCGAGGTCGTCGATGTAGGGGTGTGCACGCGCTGTGACGAGCGGTGGTGGAGCTATCGCCGTTCGCGTGCTGAGGGGGTGCGAGCGGGCCGCAACGTCTCCGTGATCTGGTTCGGAGACGCGACATGAAGGGGGGGCGGGTTGCGCTTCGGCGCGCGGCGGGTCGGGTCGATTCCGAGGCTGCGAAGCAAGGTCACGTCCGCGGCGGTGAGGCGAAACTCGACCGGAGGCTGGGCGGCCCCGCGCGGCAGGCGCAGTTCCGCTTCCATTTCCAGGGCGTCGAGTGGTTCTCCCTCGGGATCCATCGGGGAATTATTGGAAGGAGCGTGGGCCGTGTCAACCGTTGAGCCGGGTGCGGTCGACGAGGCGCTGGCCTGGGCCTGCCGCGAGCTCGGATGGCAGCCGTCGGTGGAAGACCTCCCCGGAGACCTTTCACCCCGCCGTTACCGACGCCTCGCCGGCAGTGGCCATCTCTTGGCGACCCACCCGGCCGGAGATCTCGACAGCCTTCGCCGCTTCGTGCGAACCACGACTCTGCTCGAGCACGCAGGAGTGCGGGTGCCCGGGATTCGCAGCGTCGATGTCGATCGGGGATGGGTGCTGGTCGAGGACCTGGGCAGAAGCACGGTGTTCGAGGCGGCACCTGCGGCGACCGCCCTCGGCCGGCACATGCTGCGGGCCGCAGCCGCCGCTGCACGGATCAACGCCCTCGATCTCGGCGCCGAAACGACCCTGCTCGCTCCACTCGGAGCCGAAGCCCTGATGGCCGAGCTGGACAAGACGATCACTGCGGGCCTCCTCCCGATCGGATATCTGCCCGAGCATCGAGCGCACGGCTTCCGCGACGCGCTGGAGGGGCTGTGCCGGCGAATCGGCCGCGACATGGTCCCGGCCCACCGTGACTTCATGATCCGCAACCTCGTACCTCTCGGGGACGCAGAGGTCGGTGTCCTCGATCATCAGGACTTGCGTCCGGCGCCAGCGGGTTACGATCTGGCCTCGCTGCTGGTCGACAGTGTGGTCTTGGAACCGGAGGCGCGCACTCGCCTCGAGGAGAGTCTGATCGGCCCGGAGCAGCGCCCGCAGTGGGCCGGAGTGGCAGCTCAGCGCTGCCTCAAGATCCTCGGGACATTCCTGGGATTCGCTGCGCGAGGGGTACCGCGGCACCTGCCCCTGTGTCCACCCGCCTTCGCGCAGCTCGCGCGGCTCGGCCCCGAGGTGCCCGAGCTCGAGGCGTGGTCGCCGACTTTTGCCGCGTGGGCGCGCCGTGCCGCCGAGGACGCTCGGTTCCGCGCCCGGGCATCGGACGGCAAAGTGGTATGCTGAGCCTTGGAGGTTCTTATGCCCTTCGGTTTGAATGAGCTGATCGTGATCTTGCTGATCATCGTCGTGCTGTTCGGCGCGACCCGGCTTCCCCAGCTCGGACGCGGGCTGGGCGAAGGGATCAGCAACTTCCGACGGGGTCTGCGCGGCAATGCGGACGACACCCCGGAAGACAACAAGCCCGGCTGACGCGGCGCAAGTGGGGAGCTGGCCGGAGTATGACCCCGCGCCGCTCCGGCAAGTACCCGATACCCGATACCTGGGTGCCGATAGCTCGGAGGGGAGAGCTTCCACCCGGCCGTGGTGCACGCTGGATTGCAGCTGCTAGCCGAAGACCAGCGTCTCCGGTGCCTTGCCGGACTGCCAGAGCCCGCGGTGGTGCTCGACGTAGCGACTCAGGACCTTCTCGACGTAGGCCTGGGTTTCGCGGTACGGTGGCACGCCACGGAACCGAGCGACGGCTCCCGGGCCCGCGTTGTAGGCCGCCAGAGCCAGGACGAGATCGCCATCGAAGCGGTCGAGGAGGGCGCGCAGATAGGACGCGCCGCTCTCGAGATTGCGCTCGGGGATCAACAGCTCGCCGGCATCCTCGACGCCGGCGGTGGTCGGCAGAACCTGCATCAGCCCGATGGCGCCGCGCGGCGAGGTAGCCTGCGGTCTGAAGCCGCTCTCGACCTCGACCACGGCGGCGAGCAGCAACGAGTCGAGTTGATGCCTCTGAGCGGTCTCGAAGATCTCCTCGCCCCACGGTAGGCCAATCACTGCGTGCCGGCGAACCTCGCGTGGATTCCACCGCCTGAAGGCGTCGAACGCCGCCCGCTCGCTCTCGATGTGGGCAACGATCGATCCAGGCTTGCCTTCGAGCCACCGCGAGATGCTGTCCAGCAGGGCGATCTCTTCGGCGGATACCGGCGAGTCGAGATCCGGAAGGACCGCAGTCGAGGTGCTCCTCAAGGGAAGCAAACTGGCTGCGAGGGTGAGGATGAGGATGATGGGTCTGGTCATGGTTACCTCGAATGGCGGCAACGGATACCGAAAGGGCTCGGTGTTGCCAACCAGAGACGGCCCGCGCGAGGTGCGGGCACGGGAGGGACAGCAGGAAGGGAGAGGGTCTAGGTGCGGGTGCGGGAGGTGGAGCGTCGGAGAGGTCGGCTCGGTGGAGGGTCCTCGGAGATTCCGAGAGAGTCGACCTTGTTTCGCAAGGTGTTGCGATGGACGCCGAGAGCGCGTGCCGACTTGGACATGTTGCCGTCGTGATGTTGGATCGACGCGAGCAGGAACTGACGCTCGAACTCGCCACGCG
This sequence comes from uncultured Thermoanaerobaculia bacterium, assembly GCA_964599475.1. Taxonomy (GTDB): domain Bacteria; phylum Acidobacteriota; class Thermoanaerobaculia; order Multivoradales; family CAZRFU01; genus CAZRFU01. The sequence continues at coordinate 46,328 of CAZRFU010000015.1, read as the reverse complement.
CCTGGGCGAGCGTGAGGCCACGGCCAACGAGCTCGTTGACCACGCCTCGCAACTTTCCGTTGAGGTTGTCCTTCTTCACGTCATGGAGTCCTGAGAACCGGGGAGAAGGTACCACGGGCCGCGGGTTCGGTCAAGGATCGCCGCCGCCGCTCCGGGTACCGCGCGAGCTACTTGCGGATCAGGCGGTCGCCGACGAAGATCGTGCTTCGCGACGAGATGATCTTGGCGAGCGCGGTGCTGGGCTGGACCGAGAGGACCGCGACCTCGCCGAGAACGAGCGGCGGCTGGCCCGACCGGCCGGGGCGATGAATCGTGAAGATGTCGCCGGGTGCCACGTCCTGGTTGGCACCGGTGTCGAGCCAGACCACGTGATCCTGCCCGAGGCTGACGATGCGATCGCGCGCCATGACGATCATCGGCGATTGCGAGACTTGCTCCCCGCTCGCCGGGTAGTTGGGCGGACGGGGGGTCGTTCGCCGGCCGAGCGGCACCGGCTCCGGCTCGAACGGCTTGAGGCGATCACCGACGCGAATCGGTCCGCAGGCCTGAACGACCTCGGCAATGGCGAGGTTCTCCTGGACCGTCAACATGCGAACACGGCCCTGGTAGTTCCACAGGCGACCGAGAGCATCTCCAGTGCCGGGGTGGCGGACTGACCCACCGTCCTCCATGACGGTGTAGAGCGATCCTGGAGTCAGGCCGGCTGCTCGCCCGCCGTCGATGTAGACGATGTCACCGGTGGTCAGGTCGATGCGAGTGGAATGGCCTTCGGCAAACAACCCCCTGCCACTCTCGAGGGTGGGGTGCTCGTTGTCGTACTCGGAGCCGACGATCGAACGTTCGAAGTTCTGCTCGTCTGCGCCGATGAAGCCGCTGCAGTAGATGTCGTCCTCGGTGCCGAGAGGCTGTGGCCCTTCGAGATCGCGCGCAAGCTTGAGGCCGTCGTCCTCGGCGCCGGCACCCTCGGCCGCGCCGGTGCCGTCCAGGTCGATCTCTCCGTCGAGGTCGCCGACCGGAACCCCACCGGCGACTGCGACCGACAGCACGAGCGGATCACCGGGGTAGATCCAGTGCGCGTCGAGGATGTAGCGGTTCTTCTCCCACAGCTGCGGCCACAGGTAGGGGTCGCCGGAGTACTTCTTGGCCAGATCCCACAGGGTGTCGCCGGCCACGATGATGTGGACCTCCGAACCCTCCGGAATGTCGGTCGGCGGGTCCCAGGCGGTCCAATGATCCCCGACGAGCTTCAGATCTCGGGGTGGCCGGTCGGCAGCGGAAACGGAAGTCGCGAGCGAGAGAATGCCCAAACCGGCGACCAAGAGCTTGAGGGTCTTCATGTCGTGCCTCCTCGGCGAGACGGATCGAGAAGAAACTTGCATCGAAAAGTATACAACCGATCTCGGTCTGTCAAGGCTTTGGGCCGCCGAAGCTCAAGCGTTACTTGAACAGCAGCCGCGCCGGTCGCCGGCCGGCGGCTCAGTTCCGGCGCCGGTCACGCGCAATCGTTGCCGCCGCCGAGTCCGGGTGGAAGGTGAGGATCTGGCGGTAGGCCGTGGCTGCCCCCTCGGAGTCACCGGCCCTCTCGCTGATCTCGGCGATTTTGAGCAAGGCGTCCGGAACCTTGTTGCCTTCCGGGTAACGCGAGGTCACCTCGCGAAATGCCGCCAGCGCCGTATCGGCCTCGCCGCGAGCGAGTCGACTGGCACCAATCCAGAACAACGCGTTGTCCGCGAGCTCGCTGTCACCCCAAGCCTGGAGAAACCGCTGGAAGGAGGTTTCGGCTTCGAGGTAGCGATTCTGGTGGTAGAGCGAGTAGCCTTGATCGTAGACCGCTTGGGCCGCCTCCGGCAGCGCCACCGGGACAGCTTGGTCGGCCTCGGGTGTCGGGGCCGCCGGAGCAGGGGTGGGCGGGCTGGGCGGTGGCTCGAGATCGCTGGCTTCGATGGTCGGCGCGGCTGGCCGGCTGGCGGGCGTGGGGGACGGCGTTGCAGCGGCGGGAGCCTTGGCAAGGCGCCGGAACTGCTCGAGCTCGAGGGTCAGGCGGGCAACCTCTCGACGCAGGCGCTCGATCTCGATCTCGTGTCGCGTCGAGGCGGCCTGCAGATCACGGAGATCGGCGCCGGAGGGCTCGCGCGAGGAACCGACACCGAGGCTGCTGCAGCCGGGCGCCAGCAGGGCGAGAATCAAGAGAACCCGGACGCTCACGACTGGACCTCTACCTGCGGCTTGGCAGGGGTGTCGGGAATCTTGGTGATGAACGGGCTGTCGGGGTGGTCGGCACGGAGCCGTGCGAACGCGGCGCCAGCCTCCTCGATCTTGCCGAGCTGGGTCTGGACCGTGCCGAGCTCGAACAGCACGCGGTCGAGGCCGGGGTAACTCGGGTAGTTGTCGACGATCCACTGGAAGCGACCGGCGGCGGCGACCGGAAGGCCATAGCGTAGGTAGAAGGCTGCGACCTCGTACTCGTGCTCGGCCAGACGCGAGCGCAGCTCGACGATCCGCGCTTCGGCCTCGTCGACGTGCTCGCTGGTTGGGTAGAGACGGATCAGCTCGTCGAAAGCTTCGATCGCTCGGCGGGTCGGTGCCTGATCGCGGTCGACCCGACCGAGCTGCGCCACCAGACTCGCGCCGATGCGGTACTGGACGTAGGCGGCCCGGTCGCTCGTCGGGAAGCGCGTGAGATAGTCGCGGTATTTGCCCTCGGCCTCGGCCATGCGCACCTTGCCGCCCTGGGTGAAGAGCGTATCCGCAACGAGCAACAGGGCCTCCCGCCCACCGCGCGAGTTGGGCTCGACCTCGAAGGCGTGCTGGAAGTGCTCGCGCGCCTTGGTGTACTTCTTCTGCTCGAGCAGCTCACGGCCGATCTCGAGCGCTTCGGCCGACGACAGCCGCAGCAGTGGATCCTCACGCAACGCCGATTTGCAGCCGGCGGTCTGGAACAGGAGCAAGAGCAGGCAGGCGAGACGGATCATGGGGTCTTCTCCGATGGGAGGTCGCGGCAGAGGGCGAGCAGGTCGGCGATGCGTGCCGCAGGGTCAGGTGCACCGAAAAGCGCCGAACCAACGACGGCGAGATCGACTCCCGCGGCGCCGGCCAGTGGAAGGGTCTCGAGGTCGAGACCACCATCCATTTCGATCTCGAAGGCGAGGCCTCGATCGCGGCGCACGGACACCAACCGGCGCACCTTCTCGAGGGTGTAGTCGAGGAAGCGTTGTCCCCCGAACCCGGGATTGACCGACATCACCACGACGACATCGGTCACGGCGAGGGCGTCGGTGAGGAGGTCGATCGGGGTAGCGGGGTTGATCGCTACGCCGCGCCGGGCTCCGGCCGTGCCGATCCGCGCCAGAGTGCGGTCGAGGTGGCGGCAGGCCTCGGCGTGGACACTCACGATCTCGGGTCGCGTGGCGAGCACGGCGTCGAGCATCGAGTCCGGATCCTCGACCATCAGGTGGACGTCGAAGGCGAGTGACGTGTGCCGCCGCAGGGCTGCCAGGACCGGCGCCCCAAACGTCAGGTTGGGCACGAAGGCTCCGTCCATCACGTCGAGGTGCAGGAGGTCGGCGCGGTGGGTCTCGCAGAACGCGGCGGCTCCGGCGAGGTTGGCCAGATCGGCGGCGAGCAGCGACGGAGCAAGTCTCATGGTGATGCCAGGAGCTCGTCGGGGTCGGCGACCACGGCCAGCGAGATCGCCTCGCTGCGGCGCAAGGGGTGGCCGGCCAGTGGAAACTGCCGCAGGATCGTGCCGGCGGCGATCCCTTCGTAGCGCTCGAATGTGACGCGGCCGAACCGGAAGCCCTGTTGCTCTAGCCCGGCGCGGACCTCGGCGTAGCTGCGCGAGATCAGGTGAGGCATGAGCCAGGTCTGCTCACGAGCTCCCTCGCTGACGACCAGTGTGACCTTGGTTGAGGGTCCGACGGCAGCCCCAGCGGGGGGAATGCTCTCGACCACACGACCGGCCGGCTGATCCGGACTGGAGACCCGCAGCGTCGCGCCCGGCTCGACCCCGGCCGCAGCCAGGGCGACCAAAGCGGCCTGGAGCTCAGCGCCCACCACATCGGGCACGGGGGTCGCATCGGCGCCGGTCGAAACCACCAGATCGACGCGGCCGCCCCGTTTGACGCGGGCACCCGCTGGAGGACGCTGCTCGACCACGAGGCCCGGTCCGATGGTCGGATGCGGACGATCCGTTCCGCGGTCGTGGCGGACGCGCAGCCCCAGATCCTGGAGCCGGTCCGAGGCGTCCTTGAGGGGCACACCGGTGAGGTCTGGGGTCGCGACTGCGCCCCGTCGCACCACCAGGTTGAAGCTCGAATAGGCGACCGCCACGCAGCCGACACCGAGCAGGACGAGCCACACCAAGGCCCCGATCCACCGCAGCAGGCGCCTCATCGGGGCTCCGCTTCCGGTGCCTCGGCGGGCGGCTTCGACCGCAGCGCCGGAATGTTGCGCTCGAGATCGAAGTAGAGCACCGTGGCGGTGAGCGCCAGCAACAGAGCGGCACCCGTGGCGTTGATCAGCTCTTTGGCACGCAGGGGCAGGTCGCGGCGGATCAGGCTCTCGACCAGCAGCACGGTGATCTGCCCGCCGTCGAGAAGCGGGATCGGGAACAGATTGAGCAGCCCGATGCTGACGCTGATGAGGCCGATCACGTGGAACAGCGTGCCGAGCCCCTGGCGTGCCGCCTCACCGCTGACTGCCGCGATCTCGACCGCGCCGTGCAGGGCATTGCGGGCCGGCATCTCGCGTCGCACGAGCCGCCCCAACATGTCGAAGGTCTGGTCGACGATCGCGCGGCAGTAGGCGAAACTCTGCGCCACCGCCGCCGGGAAGGGATAGCTGCGGGCGAGAGTCAGTCGCACGCCGATCCGACCTTTCCCTTCGACCAGCGCCGGCGTCACCTCGATCTGCTGCACCGCACCCTGGCGCACCACTTCGATGGTGGTCGGTTCCTGCGGGCGCGCCGCGATCCGGGCGACGAAGTCCGAAGGGTCGCTGATCGGCGATCCATCGACGCCGCGCAGCTCATCACCGCTCGCGAGCCCGGCTGCGGCTGCGGGAGAGTCCGGCATCACCTCGGCAATCCGCGGCAGCACCCGCGGATAGAGTCCGATCTCACCGAGTTGGTACTTCCCCGACGCCACCGGCAGCACCGCGAGGGTGAGGCGGTCGCCGGCGCGATCGACCTCGACGGTGATGGTGCGACCGGCGGCTTGGCCGATCTCGAGGACGACGTCCTGCCAACCCGAAACTGCGCGGCCATCGATGGAACGGATCCGGTCGCCGGCGACGAAACCGGCCGCTTCGGCGGGAGAGCCGGGCTCGGTCGAGCCGACCACCGTCGGAATCTCCTGCAGCAGGGGGAGATCGAGACCGACCATGAAGACGCCGGTGAAGATTGCCACCGCGAGCACGCCGTTGGCGAAGGGCCCGCCGAGATACACCAGGATGCGCTGCCAACGCGGGTGGGCGTGGAAGCTTCCGGGCAGCTGCGCCTCGGTGGGGTCCTCACCGGCGAGGCGAACGTATCCGCCTAGGGGGATCGCCGAGACGCGCCAGTCGGTTTCTCCGCGACGGCGCCCCCAGAGGCGAGGCCCAAAGCCGAGCGAAAAGACCAGCACGCGGATCTTGCACAGCCGCGCCACCACCAGGTGGCCGAGCTCGTGGACGAAGACGATGATGCCGAGAGCGGCGATGAAAGCGAGAGTGTTGATCAGGATATTCATAGCGGCGGCGGCGCCAGGAGCGCCGTCAGAGAAGTGTACACGGGCCGGCCCTGGGGGGTTTCACCCCAGGAGTCGTTGCGCGGTGGCGTAACCCCACTGGTTCCAGGCCAACGCCTCGGCCAGGGTGGACGGAGTCGAGGCGTCATGTCGCGCCAAGACCGCCTCGACGGTCTCGGTGATCCGGGCAAAGGCAATGCGCTCGCAGAGGAATGCCTCGACGGCAGCCTCGTTGGCACCGTTGAGCACCGCCGGGGCGCTTGGCCCAGCCTCGAGCGCCGCGCGTGCGAGGCCGATCGCTGGGAACCGCGCGTGATCGACCGCCTCCATCTCGAGAGTGCCCAAGGTGGTGAGATCCAGGCGCCCAAAGGGGGCAAACCAACGCTCAGGCCAGCCGAGCGCGTATTGCACCGGAAAGACCATGTCGTTGGGAGCCAGCTGCGCGACGATCGAGCCGTCGACCAGCTCGACCAGGCTGTGGATGATCGACTGCGGATGGATGATGGCGTCGAGCTTGGAGGCAGGCAGGTCGAAGAGGTAGCGGGCTTCGATCAGCTCCAGTGCCTTGTTCATCAAGGTCGCGGAGTCGACGCTGATCTTGGCGCCCATGGTCCAGGTCGGATGGCGCAGCGCCGCGGCGACGGTGATCGACGACCACTGCTCGCGCGGGAGCCGGCGAAACGGTCCTCCCGAGGCGGTCAGCACCAGGCGTTCGATGTGGGTCGGGTCGACGCCGCGCAGCAGCTGGTGGATTGCAGCGTGCTCGCTGTCGACCGGCAAGAGCTGTGCGCCGTGCCGCGCCGCGAGGGTGGTGACCAGGGGTCCTCCGACCACCAGGGCCTCCTTGTTCGCCAGAGCCACGTCGAGACCACGTTCCAGGGCCGCCCAAACCGGGGGCAGGCCGGCGGCACCAACGATCGCGGCCACCACTCGATCGACTCCGGGCCATGTCGCTGCGGCGACGACGCCGGTCTCTCCCGCCACCACGTCGACATCCGGCAGGGCCGACCTGAGGGCACCGGCGACGGCGGGGTCGGCGACGGCCACGACCTCGGCTCGGGTTTCGCGGGCGACCGCGATCAGCGCCGGCAGGTCGCTGCCACGGGAGGCGATCGAAACGACGCGCAGGCGCTCGGGATGTTCCCGCACCACCCGCAGGGTGCTGGTGCCGATCGAGCCGGTCGCCCCCAGTAGCGCGAGGCCGATCACGGGGCGAACAGTCGCGGCACCAGGAGGTGCAGACCGCCGTAGAAGACCGGGGCGGCGAAGAGCAGGGCGTCGAGCCGGTCGAGCATCCCCCCATGGCCCGGCAGCAGGCCTCCAGAGTCCTTGATCTTCGCCTCCCGTTTCAGCATCGATTCGACCAGGTCGCCGAGCTGCGCGGCGATTGCCGTGATTCCCGCGACGGCGATCACCAACACGTCTACCCGATCACGCCACAGGCCCCAGACCACCGCGGCGGCGAGGCTCGTGAGAAACCCGGCGACCGCTCCCTCCCACGACTTCTTCGGCGACACCACCGGCGCGAGTCGGTGCTTGCCGAACGCCGTACCGAAGTAGTACGCCGCGGTGTCGCCAAGGAAGACGATGCCCGCGAGGAGGAAGATCAACCACGGATCCTCGCGCTGGAGTGCGGCCAGCGACGCGATGGCAGCAGCGAAGTAGGGCAGACCGAAGCTGAGGCCGCCAAGGGCAGGCGCCACCTGGTCCATCGGAGTGCGGGCAAAGAGCACCACCGTACCGAGGACGACCCCAGTCACACCGAAGCCGGCGATCGCGACCTCCGCGGGCATCGCGAGATGGCCGGTCAGGATCGCGGTCGCCCCGATCGCCGCTGCCGGGACCAGGAGGTGCAGCCAGGCCATCGGCGCTGCGGGTGCAATCGCCCGAATCAGCAGGTTGTACTCCTGCACGGCCAGCCCCACGGTGACCAGGCACACGACCAGGAAACCGGGCGCCGGCATGGCGAAGAAGGCGGCCAGCATGGCCGGGACCAGGATGGCGGCGGTCGCAAGGCGTTTGATCCCACTCTTCACGGACGTTCTGGCTCCAGGAGGCTCGTGGGGCGGGTCGGCGGTGGGACAGCGGGGACGGCTCGCATCGGGTGGCGCAACGGTAGCGCAGCGTCCGGTTCGGGGCAAGCGATCAGGAGCGGCCGCCGTCGGCGTAGCCGACCTCGACGAGACACAAGCCATGGGGTGGAGCCGTTCGGCCGGCCGCCGAACGGTTGGCGCCCGCGAGCAGGGCGGTGAAGTTGTCCACCGAGCGGCGACCGCGGGCCACCTCCAGGAGGGTCCCGACGATCGACCGCACCATCCCGCGCAGGAAGCCGTTGCCGCGCAGGACCAGCGTCAGCCGAGGGCCGTCGACGACCCAACGGGCCTCGTCCAGGCGTCGACGACTGGTCGTGTGGGCACCCCCAACCAGCGCAAAGGCGCCAAAGTCGTGCTCCCCCACGAGCGCAGCGGTGGCGCATGCGAGGCGCTCGAGGTCGAGGGTAACTCCTTCGGGCACCGCCAGCACGCGGTCGGCGTCGAGCGGCGAGAGGACGGCTCGGTGCTCGACGCAGTAGTGGTACTCCTTCCAGCAGGCGTCGAAGCGCGGGTGGAAGTCCGGGGCGGCGATCCAACCCTCGAGCACGCGGATGTCCGCCGGCAACCGACGATTGACGCCGTGGACCAAGCGTCCGATCGCCACCCCGGTGTCCAGGCGCACCGTGGCGACCTGGCCGCGGGCGTGGACTCCGGCGTCGGTTCGACTCGCACCGGTCACCCGCAGGCTGGCGCCGAGCTCGGCCTCGAGGGCGCGTTCGAGCTCTCCTTGGATGGTCGGCAGGCCGGGTTGGAGCTGCCAGCCCTGATAAGCGGAACCGAGGTAGGAAATCTTCAGCGCGTGGACGACCATCGGGATTCTCGAGCACCAACCAGGAGCGGCGGCAGCCATTGCAGCGCCCACAGCCACGGCCACAACGAAGCCAGACCGAGCTGGGCGCCGTAGCTTAGCCAGATCGTGACCGAGGCGAGGAGCCACCCCTTGCGCGCGCTGATCGCGGCGAAGGGCAGGATCCACAGCAGATACCAGGGATAGACGGTGGCCGAGCACAACAACAACAGACCGAAGAGTGTGCCGGTGGCGAGGAGGGGGTCGTGAGCACGCAGCAGAACCAGGGCCCCGGCGCCAGCCAGGACGAGCAGGGCGAGCTTGGCCAGGAACTGGGGGTAGACCCAGCGGTACCACGGATCGAACAGTTCCCAGCGCTCGAGCGCCCGTTCGACCTGGTCGAATCCCGCCTTGATCGCCGTATCGGCGTCGAGGGCCTGGATCGCGCGCCACATTGGCTCGTAGAGAGGGCCGTTGAACTCCCATTGCACCGCGTACGTCGACAGCGCCTTCGGAGCGCCGTGCCACCACATCGGCGCCGAGCCGACCGTGACGACGACGACGGTGGTCACCGCGAGCGCCCAGGGCCGACGCGATCCCTTCATCCAGTACGGCACCAGGACTACCGGGGCGATCTTGGCGAGCGCCCCAAGGCCGAGCGCCACCCCTGCTGCCGAGGCCCTGCCGGGTCGCTCGAGCAGCACCAGGCCGCCGAGCACCGTGGCGAGCGCGAGGGCGTCGAGATGGCCCATTCCCGGACCTTCGACGATTGGCAGGGGGTTCCACGCGTACCAGGCCAACCGTTGCAGGGGCAGACCCCGTCGCCGCAAGAGCAGCGCAATCAGGCCGCAGACCGCGAGGTCGGCGCCCGCGAGCAAGGCCTTCCAGGCGATGAGAGGCTCAGGCGTTGCCGCGGCTATACTGAATCCTGCCAGCGACAAGGGTGGGTAGATACTCGGAATGGTGCGATGAGCAACACGCTCCCAATCGGGGGTTCGCAGCGGCTCGAGGACTGGGTCCTCGGGGGTGTGATGCCAGGGCGAGTAGCCCTCGAGTGCGACGTGCCCTTCCCACAGGTACCGCCACACGTCGTCGGACAGGGTCGGGCTCAAAGCCAACGCGAACAATCGCATCGCCGCCGCGGCCGCCAGCAGGTGGCCAAGGCGCGGCGTGGCACGCACGGTGGCGGCCATCATCACGATCGCCGCCGCGACCAGAGCGGCGGTGAGGACCGGGTTCGCGGTCGGGTCGCCCACCGCGGCAAGCACGGCCCACGGCAGCACCGCCGCTGCCGCGAGTGTCGCCGGGAGTCTTGACGGTGGATCTGGTGGTTGCATGGCTCGAGGCTCGGGGGCTCGACGTGGTGGTGCTGGCAGCGTACTACGGGGCACTGCTTCCGCTCGCAGCGTACGGCCTGCATCGCTGCTGGTTGTGCTGGTCTGCCAGGCGACTCGAGCCCCGTGGCGGCGCCGTGCCGGAACCGCTGCCCTTCGTGACGGTCCAGATTCCGCTCTACAACGAACGCTTCGTCGCTGCGCGCGCGATTCGCGCGGCCTGTGCCCTCGACTATCCTCGCGATCGCTTCGAGGTCCAGGTTCTCGATGACTCGGACGACGACACCGCGGTGGTGGTGGCGGAGGCCGTGGCAGCCGAGCAGGCCCGAGGCATTGCCGTCCGACACGTCCGGCGGCCGCACCGCGAGGGCTACAAAGCCGGGGCCCTGGCATTTGGGCAGCAGACGGCTCGCGGTGACCTCATTGCGATCCTCGATGCCGATTTCGTTGCGCCGAGCGACTTCCTGGTTCGGGCGACTGAGCCGTTTGCGGATCCGGCCGTCGGGTGCGTGCAGGCGCGATGGGGGCACCTCAATCGCTCGATGTCGCTGCTCACCCGGATCCAGGCGCTGCTGCTCGACGGCCACTTCGCGATCGAGCAGGCTGGGCGGGCGGCCGCCGGATGCCTGTTCAATTTCAACGGCACCGCGGGAGTGTGGCGCCGTCGGGCGATCGAGGACGCCGGCGGGTGGACCCACGACACCCTGACCGAAGATCTCGATCTTTCCTACCGAGCTCAGCTGGCCGGTTGGCGGTTCGTCTTCCTGCAGGATCTGGTCGTCCCGGCTGAGCTCCCGGCGGATCTCGCCGCGTTCAAAGGGCAGCAGGACCGCTGGACTCGCGGGTCGATGCAGACCGCTCGCAAACTGCTGGGTCCGGTCCTGAAGGCGCCACTGCAGCCGAGGGTGCGACGGGAGGCGGCGCTGCATCTGCTCGCGAACCTGGCCTATCCGCTGGTGGTCGTGTTGAGCGTCTGTGCACCCCTGGCGATGGCGCTTCGGTGGGGCGATCCGGGCTGGGTCATCCTGCTGGTCGACTTGCCCCTGTTCGTCGGCGGCACCGCGGCGGTCGCTTGGTTCTACCTCGAGAGCCAGGTCGTCGCGGGTCGTCGTCGGCGCGAAGCGTTGCTGCTGGTACCGGGCCTGATGGCGCTCGGGATCGGCATGGCTCTGCACAACAGCGTTGCGGCGCTCGGCGGGCTGTGGCGCCGAGGCGGGGAGTTTCGCCGTACGCCCAAGTTGGCGCTGGTCGACGCCGGCCCACGACCGAGCCAGCGCCGCGCCTACCGCGCTCGGCTCAGTGGTGTGGTGTTTGCCGAGGTGGCCTTGGCCGCCTGGCTCGGGATCGCCACCTGGCTTGCCCTCTCAGCGCGGATGTGGCCAACACTGCCCTTCTTGGCGCTGTTCTTGGCCGGCCCACTGCTGGTACTCGCGCTCGCCGCGCGCGATGCACTCCTACGGGCCTGCGGGGCGGCAACCGAAGCATGATCGGCTCGCTCCCAAACCCCTAACCCCTAACCCCTGACCCGGCCCGAGTTCGCAGCAACCGCGGCAGGTGCTGCGCGATCCAGCGGTCGGCGTCGAACGCCCGCGGGTGTTGGCGTTCGAGCTCGCGGAACTCGGCGTGGTGAATGTGGCGTCGGCCGCCGCCTCCGGGCCGCGGCGGCGCCGCGGCGTGGGCGAGCTCGTGGTGGATGATGGTTTCGATCACCCACGCCGGGACCCACGTTTGGTCGAGAGCAGGGTGGATCCGGATCAGCGCCCGGCGGTGATCCCAGCTTCCCAGTCGGATAGTGCGTCGCCGCGGCGCACCGGTGCCGCGGCTCCAGCTGATCGCCGCCGACAGGTTTGGGAAGTGTTCGACCTGCACTCGTGTGAGCAGACTCTCGAGGTCGTGGGCCCGGCCCTGGGGCCGCAGACGCAGCCGCCGAGGGGATTGGGGTGTGTCGTGGTGCTCGAAGCTCGACCACCAGGTTCGAAGGGCCTGGCGTGCTGCGCGACGACCTTCTGCCGCCGGTGATCCGAGTCCTGCAAGGGCGGCCAGCACCGACTCTCGAGCGTCGAGAAAGTGCCGGTGGAGCCGCAGCTCGACGGCGCTTTCTCCGTTCGGCAGCCGCCGCTCGCGCCAACTTGCAAACACCGTGCGGTTGGCGGTCAGGGTGAGCTTGACCACGCGGCGCTGGAGGACCATCTCCAAACGCCGGTGCAGCGCCTCGACGCCTTCAGCCCCAGCCAAAACGAGTGTCGGCGATCAGATGATCGACCACGCCGTTCAGGTCGCCCCCGTTGGCACGGAACGCTGCGAGTTGGCGATCGGCGCTGGTGCCATTGTCGAGGATCTTCTCGATGTAGTCGATCTCGCGGCGCAGGTCGAGCTCGTCGACCACGTCGTCGACGAACTCGCGGAGCTCGTGGGCGAGCGAACGCATCGGCTTCTCACTCTGTTGGCCGAAGTCGATCAACTTGCCGTCGAGGCCGAAGCGCACGGCGCGCCACTTGTTCTCGTTGATCAGGTGGTGGCGGTAGACCCGGAAGCTCTGGTTGCGACGCCGCAGGCGCATGAGCTTGTGGACGATCGCCACGATCAAGGAGGCGACGCAGATCGCCTCGTCGATGCGGGTGCAGATGTCGCACATGCGGAACTCGAGGGTGGGGAACTTCGGGTGGGGGCGAATGTCCCACCAGATCTTGGTCGGCTCGTCGATGCAGTGCGTGCGCTGCAGCGTTTCGATGAGCGCGAGGTAGTCGGAGTAGGAGTCGAGCTCGGGCGGCAGGCCGGTGCGCGGCAGGCTCTGGAAGATCACGGAGCGGTAGCTCTTCAGCCCGGTCTCGCGACCGTCGGAGAAGGGCGAGCTGGTCGACAGGGCGAGCAGGTGCGGCACGAAGTAGCGCGCCTGATTCATCACGTCGATCATCAGGTCCTTGTCGTCGAACCCGACGTGCACGTGCATCCCGAAGATCAGCATCCGTCGCGCCAGCTCGGCCATGTCGGTGTGCAGCTGCGAGTAGCGTTCGCCCGCAGTGACCCGCTGGGTCTCCCACCTCGAGAAGGGATGGGTGCTGGCCGCGACGATGCGCTTGCCGCGTCGCTCGGCGAGCTCGACCACCGACCGCCGTAGGCGCACCAGCTCCTGGCGCGCTTCCTTCATATTGCGGCAGATGTGAGTTCCGACCTCGAGCTGGCTTTGCAGAAACTCTGGCTTGACCTGGCTTTCGAGAATCAGTCGGGCTTCATCCAACATCTCCTGGATGTACGAGGTGAGCTCCCGCGTATCCGGGTCGATGATTTGGTATTCCTCTTCGATGCCCACCGTGAAGCGTGGCTCGCGCATGGTTCCCCCTGTGGTGGGGAGACATTAGCACCGCAGACGGCACGGGAGACGGGAACCGGGATCCGAAGAGTACCCGGTACCTCCTGTACCCGACCCCCGATTCCCGACCCCCGATCCCCGTTCCGCTCAGCCTGCCTCCTGCGGCAGCGGGATCTCGATCACGAACGTCGTCCCGCGCGGCAGGTGATCCTCGACGCGGATCGTGCCCTCGTGCTCGCTGACCGTGCGATGCACGATCGCGAGGCCGAGGCCGGTGCCGCGGGCTTTGGTAGAGAAGTGCGGCAGGAAGAGTTTGCTGACGTCGTCCGCCCCGATGCCCCTGCCGGTGTCGGAGACACTCAAGAGCCAAACTCGACTTCGGACCTCGACTCTGACGACGACCTCGCCGGGGGCGTCGGTGGCTTCGAAGGCGTTGTCGACGAGGTTGACCAGGGCCCCGCGCAGCTGATCTCGGTCGCCCCACACCGGCGGTGCCGCCGGATCGAGCTCGGCGCGGATCTCGACCCCCGGCTTGACCCCGCGGTAGAGCCGCAGCGTTTCCTCGACCAGGGTCCGACCGTCGAAGGCGGCCGGGCGCGGCGCGGGCATGCGGGCGAAGCGCGAGAAGGAATCGACCATCTGTTTGAGGTGCTGAACCTCGCGCACGACCGTCGCGACGGCTTCGGTCAGAGACTGTTCGAAGCTCTCGGGCGCATTGCGGTACTGGTGCACCAGCCGCTCGGCGGCGAGCTGAATCGGGGTCAGCGGATTCTTGATCTCGTGCGCGATGCGGCGCGCGGCTTCGCTCCAGGCGGCGAGCTTCTGTGCTTTGACGAGCTCGGTCAGGTCTTCGAGTACCAGCACCTGGCCTCCGGGCTCGCCGCCCCGGCCCGGCAGGGAGGCGGCACTCAGCTCGAGAGATCTCCAGGTGCCCCCGAGCACCAGGCGGACTTCGCTCGGCCGCGCACCGACCGCGTCCATCGGCGGCATGGCGTCGAGCAGCGCGCGCCGCTCCTGATCCCCCCAAGCCTCGGCGAGGGGGCGGCCGACGATGTCGCCCTCGCGTTGCCGCACCATCCGGAGGGCCGCCCCGTTGCACAGGAAGACCACTCCCTCGGCGTCGATCGCCACGACGCCGGCGGCTACACCTTGGAGCACCGCCAGCAGCAGGGCCCGTTCCCCTTCGATGTGGTCGTTGGCGGCCTTGAGCTCGCGGTTGCGCGCCTCGAGCAGGCGTTTGTTGCGATCGAGGTCCTGCGTCATCGCGTTGAAGGAATCCACCAGCACTCCGAGCTCGTCGTCGGCTTCGACCTCGACCCGGTGGGCGAGGTCCCCCTCGGCGATGCGCCGGGTGCCTTCGGCCAGCGCCTGGATCGGCACGGTGAAGCGCCGGGCGAGTCGCAACCCGATCCAAGAGGTCGTGAGCAGGACCAGCAGCGTGATCAAGAGAAACAGCAGCAGCTGGCTGGTCTTGATCTCGGCGGTCTGCAGCTCCGCCCGACGCAGGCTCTGGTCCGCCATGATCAGCCGTTCGCTGTCGTTGGCGAGTTGCTCGTCGATCACCCGTCCGACCACGACGATCCCGGCAGGGGCCTCCTGATCGAGTGCCGCGGCCCCGAGCACGAGGTTGCGCACGACTCCGGTGGTGGTGCTCCAGCGGGTGGCGGTGCCGTTGCTCGCCGCTTCCTCGAGGAAGGCTCGAGGCAGATCCGGGAGCACCTCCAGTCCCTGACGCGGCGTCAGGACACCGTGAATGAACTCCGTGCCGCGAAACGCGACGGCGAGGTCGAGCGCGGCCGGCTCGAGCTGAGCCGAGAGGCCCGCGGCAATGCGACCGCGCCGCTCGGCGTCGAGCTCGCCGCCGAAATCGAGGTCGAAAAGGATCCGCTGCGCATCGCCGACCGTGGTCGCCTCGAGGGTGCGGCGGAGGCCCTGGGCGACGTTGGCGCCTTGGCGCAGGGCATCGACGCCGGGGGTCCGAAACCAGCGATCGACCGACTTCTCCAGCAACTCGGTCGCGTAGAGGAACACCAGCAGCACCGGCACCAGAGTCAACCCGACCAGGCTGGTAAGCAGTCGGAACTTGAACTGCGAGCCCAGGACGCGTGAGCGGCGCTCGAGCAGCAGCTTGGCGATGGTGCGCACCAGGACCAGCACGATCGCCAGGATCAGGACGATGTCGAGATAGAACAGGACGAACAGCAGCAGCTTGTTGGTGACCAGAAAGGACGGCAGGTCCTGGCTCTGGAGCAGGAACCAGTACGCCGCAGCCAGCACCACCAGCAGCAGCGCGAGCACACCGAGGACGAAACGCGTGTCCTTGCGTCGGCGTTCGAGAGCGTCGCGGAGGTTCACGGCGTCACCGGACGCCGGCTGGGATGCGGAACTTCCTCGACTCGATCCAGTCGGTACGAGCGCCGCGGCCGAAGAGGTCGAGCACCGGGGCGTTGGTGGGCTCGGCCCGCACGGAGACGATGTGGCGCACGTCCGTTGGCAGGCCTCGGGTCTCGAACACCGGCAGTGAGGCGATGTGGGTCATTGCCTTCTCGAGCTCGGCCCGTGACTTGACCGCACGCGAGTCCACCAGACGGCCGTCGAGCTCGTAGCGAATCAGGAACGTCCGTGCCACCGGATCGTAGCTCGCGGTCACACGCAGCGTGGCCGTGGCCACGCGGGCGTCCCAGAAGTGCTTGCGATCCCGCAACAGCTGAAGGTCGTAGGTGAAGCCGCTGGCGATGCCACTTTCGATGTGGGTGAGCAAGTGCTCGCTGAAACCACCCTCGAGGTCGAAAGTCAGACGCACGTATGGCCCTTCCACCGCCACGATCAGGCGTGTTACCCGTGCCTCCGCCGCTGCCATGTCGGCACCACAAAGCGCCAGGAGCACGCCAACGAAGAGGTTTCGCGCGAAGGCCATCCGGGGTGAATGCTAGCAGTACCCATTGCAGCCCTTCGTGGTGCACCCGGGAGGATGAAAATGAGGAGGGACCAGGGACCCGGGACCAGGGACGGGACCAGGGACTCGTCGGAGCGCGGGTCGGTTCCGTCCGAGTAGGTCCGGCTCCTACCCGGATCCCGGGGCACCGCCTCGTCGCACGGAGCTCTCAGAGTTGTGGGAAGGTCAGGCCGAAGCGCGCACAGAGGCTGGGCACGCTCTCGAAGTCCATATCGAGGCCGAAGCGCTGGTTGATCTCGGCGAACTTCTCGAGGTCGCCCCAGGCGGCCGCCACCTCGCGAAAGTAGTTCTCGAAGCCGCCGGGCGAGATCACCTCGATCAGCGTGGTCGGTTCATCCGCGGCGTTCCAGAACGTATGCCACTGGCCGCGCGGCTTGTGGACCCAGGTGCCGGCCTCGGCGTAGACCACCTCATCGCCCAGCAGGGCGCCGAGGCGCCCCGCGATGACGAAGGAGTACTCATCCTCGTGGTGATGCCGATGCAGCGGGGCAGCAAGGGCCCGCGGAGCCATCGGATGGTGCACGACCGAAAAGCGGCGATCGGTGTGGATCGAGTCGATCTTCCACTCGACACCGAGCCCTCCGAAGTCGAAGCTGTCGCTCACGTGCGGGAGCACGACGATCGGCGTGGAGGCGACGGGGGTTGGGGTTTCGGGCATGATGATTCTCCTTGGGTCGAGTGGAACCCAACGGTTCCTGGTTATGCCCAGGATGTGCGGCGAGTTGGCCAATCGTTACACCCGCCGAGGGAACCAGGCCTTGGTCAGGGGTGGTGATCCATGACGAACGGGCCGTGGGCGGCAGGTCCGGCGGGACCGTGGCCGGTGAGCCGGAGGGTCCAGCGCGACCGAGGGTAGGTGCGGACCAGCTTGCCGGGAAACACCAGGAGAACCTGATCCAGCTCGCGATCGACGACCACGGTGCGCCCTGGGAGCTGCGTCGTGGTCGCGGTCTCGAGATCCTCGAAGTCGACGCCGAGCTCGAGCTCCTCGAAGTTGGCAAAGCTGCCCCCGAGTCGCACGACGACGAGGTCATCGGGCCCGGCGTGACAGGTGACGGTTGCGCCCTCGGGGATCAGGTACTCCTTGAGCGAGAGTCCGTCTCGAACGGCGCGTTCGAGGAACGTCGAGCCCACGTTGCACCCGATTTCGGCGCAGCGCACGGTCTCCTCGAGAGCTCGTTTCAGCGCATCGAGGCTCTCGAACGCCTCGGCACAGCGTCTGCAGCTGAAGACGTGCTCTTCGATCCGACACGCCTCTGCGGGCAGGAGCTCGCCGACGAAGTAGTCGATCAGCTCGTCGAGCCCGACGGGGCAAAGATCGGGCGAGGTCACGCCGAGACCACCGCACTCAGACCGAGGCAGTCGCGAAGGTGCGCCACCCCACGGTGTCGCAGGACCCGGACATTGCCTTGGGACAAGCCCAGGGAGGCACTGATCTCGTCGCTCTTCTGCTCCGCGTAGAAGCTCATCAGCACCACCGAGCGGTGCTTGTCGGGTAGGGCGTCGAGACAGTCGGCGATCCGGGCGTGGGCGAACGGGTCCCGGAGTGTTGGTTCGAAGGCCGGCAGCGTCGACTCGGAATCAGCCAGCGAGAGGTGCTCTTGGTGTCGATCCCGCTGCCGTGCGATCGCCAGCGTCCTTGCCACCCCGAGGATAAAGGCGCCGATGCGCTCCGGGTCCCGAACCTCTCCGCCGCGGAGCTTCTGGAGCGCGAGGATCAGGCTGTCCTGGGCCAAGTCCCAAGCCGCGTCCTCCGAGCCCAGGCGCCGACGACCGAAGGCCACCAGTCGGCGAAGGTAGCGGCGGCACAGCTCGGCCTCGGCCTCCGAGGCAGGGGCGCAGCCGGCTGCCGCGATCGAGCGGGCCAGCGCGGCGTCGTCCAGCGGCTCTTGGGCGGCCCCAAGCGGCGTCATTGGGTCATTAGACCACACGCTGGCTTGCTCTTGATCCGTGGCTGGCTGTCGCCCAACCGAAGGATCCTCGTCATGGCCAGCCGGATCGCCGCGTTAGGATGCGACCGAAGGGAGAACGCCAATGGCTCGCAAGACCGCGCACGATTTCGATCAGGAGCTGCTCGTGCTCTTTGACGCCTACGTTCACGGCGACATCGATCGGCGCAGGTTCCTCGAGCGGGCGGCGAAGTTCGCCGTGGGTGGCGTGACCGCCATGATGTTGCTCGACCAGCTCTCGCCCGACTTCGCGGGGGCGCAGGTGTTGGCCCCCGACGACGAACGGTTGAAGGCGACCTTCGTCGACATCCCTTCGCCGGCCGGCAACGGCACCGTGCGTGCGTACCAGGTACTGCCCGCAGAGGCCAAGGGCAAGCTCCCCGGTGTGCTCGTCATTCACGAGAACCGCGGCCTCAATCCCCACATCGAGGATGTCGCGCGCCGGGTCGCGCTGAGCGGCTACGCGGCGCTGGCGCCCGACGCCCTCACGCCCCTGGGGGGCTACCCCGGTGATGAAGACAGCGCGCGGGCAAGCTTTCAGAAGCTCGATGCGGAGAAGACCCGCGCCGACTTCGTCGCCGCGTTCGAGTGGCTGGCTTCGACCGAACGTTCGACCGGCCGGGTCGCAGCGGTCGGCTTTTGCTGGGGCGGCGGGATGGTCAACTGGCTTGCGACCCAGCGTGCCGACTTGGCCGCGGGCGTGCCGTTCTACGGCAGTGCCGCCGAGACCGCCGACGTCAAGAAGATCAAGGCACCACTGCTGATCCAGTCGGCCGAGGTCGACGAGCGCATCAACGCGCGGTGGCCCGAATTCGAGCAGGCGCTGCGCGAAGCCGGCGTGGCCTACGAGCGCCACCTCTATCCCGGCACCCAACACGGTTTCCACAACGACACCACACCCCGTTACGACGCCGCCGCAGCCAAGCTCGCCTGGGAACGGACCCTGGCGTTCTTCGAGCGTCACCTGCGGGGCTGAGCGAAGGGCGCTGGGCGCCGGCGGATAGGATCGCCGCATGGTGGATTGGCCGGTCTGGCTGCTGGTGGTGCTGGCGATGGCTCTCGCCCAGGTCGGCCTGTGGGTGGGCGCACGGCTGCTCGGGCGGCGTCTGCGTTGGCCCGAGGTTCTGCTGTCGTGGGTGGTGGTCCTGGTGTTGCTCGGCCCGTGGCTGTCGGGCTCGCGACTGCTGGTGCCGAACGGCAGCTTGGCGCGAATCGGGCAACTCGCCCTTGCTCCGGAGGTGCAGGAGCGGTTGCCCGACGGTGTGGACCCATGGGCGGTGCAGAGTGACGTGATGTTGCAGTTCCTGCCGGCCGAGGTCGAGGTGCGGAGGGCGTTCTCGGCGGGTCGGCTGCCGCTGTGGTCGGATCGACTGGGTGGTGGGACGTCGCCATGGGCCAATCCTCAGGCCGAGGTGTTTTCGCCGACGGCGATGATCGGGAGGCTCGCCCCCTTGCAACACCACGTGTTGCTCGCCGTCGTGGCCAAATTGCTGATCGCGATGCAGGGCGCGGCGGCTCTCGCCCGGCGCCTCGGTGGGCGGACGCCATCGGCACTGCTGGCGGCGGTGGGCTTCGGGCTCGGCGGCGGCATGGTGGCGTGGTTGCTGTTCCCGCTGGCGAGCACCGCCGCGTGGATTCCCTGGCACTGTCTCGCGGTGGTGGGGCTGATGCGGACGCGACGACAGTGGGGGCGCGAGATCCTGCGCGCGGCCTTCGCCACCACCGTGGTCCTGCTCGCGGGCCACCCCGAGACGGGCCTCGGCGGCGGGTTGCTGGCGGCGACTCTGGGTCTCGCGGTGATGCGCAGGCGTCGAGCGTTGGTCCGCCTTGGCGCTGCGACGGCAGCGGCGGTCTTGGGGGTGGCGCTGGCGGCGCCGCTGGTGTTGCCGACCCTCGCCGCAGTGCGCCAGTCGCAGCGGTTCGTCGACAAGACCACCATGGAGGCGACCGGCGAGCTGTTCCACAAGGGTGGGCACCTGTTGTTTGGAGCATGGGTCAATCCGCTCGCCGCCGGGCGCCCCTACGGCGAGGTTTTCGTCGGGCGCTACAACTGGTGTGAGGGCCTGGTGCCCTACGCCGGGCTGGTGGCACTCGCCGGGCTTCTTGCTGCGCTGCTGGTGGGACCGCGGGTGGCGCGGGCCGCCGCGCTGTTTTCGACAACGACGCTGCTCGCAGCGAGCGGGTGGCGACCTCTCTCCGAGCTGCTCCACGCCGTGCCCTTGGTCGAGCTGGTGACCTGGGAGCGGGTGATGTTGGCCGGGGGCCTGGCGAGTGCGTTGGCAGGGGCGCTGGCGGCGCCGCGGTTGTGGTTGCGTCCACGTGCGGCGGCAGTGGTGGCTCTTGCCGTGGCGGCGAGCGCAAGTCTCTGGGTCGACGCCGATCCCTGGGTGATCGGATCGTGGGTCGCTCT
Source organism: uncultured Thermoanaerobaculia bacterium (assembly GCA_964599475.1). Classification (GTDB taxonomy): domain Bacteria; phylum Acidobacteriota; class Thermoanaerobaculia; order Multivoradales; family CAZRFU01; genus CAZRFU01. The sequence goes on along the minus strand of CAZRFU010000015.1, from coordinate 25,766 downwards.
GGCGCTGGCGCTGGGCTTGGCGACGTTGCCGCGCACCCGTCCGGCGGCGATGCCGTTGGTGGTGGTGGTGGCGCTGGTCGACCTCGGCGCCTGGGCCTCGCCCCAACTGCCGCACGGCCGCCCCGAGTGGTTCTATCCGCGCACCGCGGTGATCGACAAGCTCGAAGCGGCGAGCCGCACTCGCGAGCCCGGGCGGGTGGTGGGAGAGGGCCGAGCGCTCTACCCTCACCATCTCGCGATCTACGGCCTCGAGGATGTGCGCGGCAACGATCCCCTCGGTCGGGCGGACCTCGGTCGGGCGCTTGGCGCGGTGTTCGAGTTCGCACCCACGGCTGAGGATTACTTCGCCTCGTTCCTCCACGTCGACCACCCGTTCTTGGATGCGCTCAACGTCACCGCGATCCTTTCCCATCAACGCGGCCGCGAACGCCGGGGTTTGGTGTGGGCGGGAGTGGGCTCGGGCCACAGCGTGTGGCGCAATCGTGGCGTCTTGCCGCGTTGGTTCATCGCTTCGCAGGTCGACGTGGTCGCCGCAGGAGAACTTCCCGACTGGCTGCGCAACCTCGACGATCCGCGGCGAGTGGCGATCGATCCGGGGCGCACGCAGCTGCCTCTTGGCGGCACGGTGACGGCGGTGAGGCCAAGCGGGCAGCGGCGCCCGGGGATCGAGCCCTTGCGCGTCGAGCCGGTGGCAGAAACCCGCCTGCTCGCCACCTCCTTGACCTGGCCCGAGGGCTGGACGGCACGGGCTCCTGGGCGCGAGGAGCTCGAAACCCTGGTGGTCAACGGTGCCTTCCTCGGGGTGGTGGTGCCGCCGGGCGTAGCCGACCTGGTGCTCGAATTCACGCCCCCGGGTTTGCCGGTGGGACTCGGGGTCGGCGTGGTGGCGTGGTTGCTCGCCGCCGCGTTGTGGTGGCGTTCGCGATGAGCCCGCGCCGGCGGATCGCGCGCATCGTGGTCGTGGGGCTGTTGGTGTGGGCGGGCGCGGCGGCCTTGCATGCCGGCTACCGCGCCTGGCGCACGTTGCCGCCGTACTTCGAGCGGATTCCGGGTGCGCTGCGCTGGCACGACCGCGAGGCGCGCCGGCTGCGGGCATTCGTCGAAGCCGCCGAGGTCGTGGCGCCGGCCGCGGCCGGAGTGTGGTGTTGGGATGCACCCCATCTGCCGGAGCGTCGCCGCGGCGAGATCCGCCAGTGGGTGGCGTTCCTTGCGCCGGCGCACGACGTGTGGGACGCGCGGGAGGCACCACCAGGGCTGTGTGCCTTCTTCGTCACCTACTGGGGTGCTGCCACTCGGCCACCGGCGGTTAGGGCACTGGAGCTCGATCATCGTTTCGGCACGGTTGAACGGCTGGGCTCGCCGTGAGCACGATCGCTGCGATCGCCCTGCTGCTGGTGGTGCTCGGCTCGATCGGGCGGCTGGTGTTGCCGCTGGTCGCAGGTGCCGGGACCAGCACGGCGCGGGCGGTGATCCTCGCGGTCCTCGGCGGCGCCGTGGTGCACCACCTCGCCTTCGACCTGATGAGCCTGCTGGGCTGGCGCTGGCGGATCGCGCCGGTATTGGTCGCCGGGTTGGTGCTTGCGTCGGCGGCCTGGTGGATCACCCGCGGACGGGTGGCGCCGCTGCCGATCGCGCGACCGACGGCCGCGTTGGCCGTGAGCCTGGTCGCCGCACTTGGGCTCGCGGCGGCGGGAGTGGCGATGGCCGTGACCAATCCCGACTTCATCTTCCACTGGGCCTACAAGGCGTCGCGCTTCAGTCTCGACGGGTGGGTCGATCCGGTCTTTCTGCGCTGCCCCTGTCGTTGGTACGTGCAGCCGGACTATCCCCAGCTGATCCCCGGCTTGTTGACCTCGTCGAGCCTGCTCGGGGGTTTCGATCCCGGGCCGCTGACCCTGTGGTCGAGCCTCTGTGTACTCGCCCTGCCGTTTGCCGTTCGCGACGGGCTGACGGCGCTCGGAGTCGGCCACTGGATGCGCGAAACCGGCACCGTGCTGGTGACCCTGGTGGTGGTGGCCTTCGGCATCGTGGCGCTGCTGCCCGGTTCGGTCGACGTGGTGTTGGCGTTGTTGCTGGTGCTGGCGGTGCCTCCGCTGCTGCAAGCGGGGCCCGCCCGCAGCGCGACGTTCGAGCTTGGCCTGCTCGCGGCGGTTGCCGCGGCCGCGAAGGTCGAAGGGGTGATCCTCGGCGTGCTGCTGCTGGTGGTCCGCGCGGCTCGCGCGCGCGATCGGTGGGCGCTCTTTGCGGCAGCGCCGCTGGTGGTGGTGGTGAGCCTGCACCAAACGCGTCTGGCGGTGCAGCAGCTGGTGCCGACCTTCCGGGTCCTCGACCTCGACCTCGAGCGCCTGTCGGCGCTGCCGGCGGCGATCGGCGAGTGGTACCCGTCGGCGGCGTGGTTTGGGTTCGATCTGGTGTTGCTGGCGACGCCGCTACTGCTGCTGGGGCGCATCGGTCGGCCGGTTGTGCTGGTGGTCCTCGGGATGCTCGGCGCGGATCTCGCAGCGTGGGCGCTAGCGCCCTTCGAGCTCTCGTACTTCGTCGCCGCAACTCTGCCTCGGTTGGAGCTTCAGGTGCTGCCGGCCGTGTTGGTCCTGGCGCTGGCCCACCTCGATCTTTGGGGGAGGAGGGACTGACGCGGCGGACCCCTTCGCTCTGCCTCCGGCCACAATCGCGATCACCAGCGGCATGCCGGTGCCTACTTCCCGCACCGACCTTCGCCGCGGACTGCAAGCGGATTCGCAGCCGGTCCGAGCTGGGGGGAACGCCCACCTGGTCGGCCGTCGTCAACCAGGTCCAGTCTGGTCTCCCCCTTTCTTCGCCTACCCAGCTCCGCTTGCGCTCGAGCCGGCGGGTCAAGGCCGGCAAGCTGTCTTCAGCGCAGCCGCCCGGAGGGCTTGGCCGTGACGTGTCGGATCGAGCGCAAGACACTTGGAAGGCGAGGAAGGGGCCGCGATCTGATCTTCTCCGAACCAAAGATTCTTCTTCTCGGGTTGCAAAATGACGACCGCTTGGCGGCGTGCTTAGCTGCTTCGATTCAGTTACTTATGAAGGCTGCCGTCCAGAATGTCGGAAACGGAGGAACATCCAGAGGGGTAGGCCACTAAGGGACTTTCGGAATCGCGCTCCGGGAGTCCCCCAGCCCCTCCCCCGCAGCCCCTCCCCGTCAGGGCGATAATCCTTGCGTGAACGTTCCACCTAGCGCGGCGCTCCATCCCGAGGTGGAGGCCTGGTTCGGGCGCCGATACGGCACGCCGACCGAGGTCCAGGCTCGGACCTGGCCGCTGATCGCCAGCGGCGTGCACGTGCTGGCGACGGCGCCGACCGGGAGCGGCAAGACTTTGGCCGCCTTCCTGGTGGCGCTGGATCGGCTGCTGACGGGACAGTGGGAGACCGGTCGCACGCGGGTGCTCTACCTCTCGCCGCTCAAGGCCCTCAACACCGACATCCAGCGCAATCTCGCCGAGCCGCTCGCCGGGTTGAGCGCGGCACTGCGTCAATCCGGGCTCGCGCCGCCGGCGATTGCGGTGGCTACCCGCAGCGGCGACACGCCCGAGGCAGAGCGGCGGCGGATGCTGCGCCATCCGCCCGAGATCCTGGCGACTACACCCGAAAGTCTCAATCTGCTGCTGCTGTCGCAGGCGGGCCGGCGCATGCTCGAGGGGGTCCAGCTGGTGATCCTCGACGAGATCCACGCGGTGGTCGATTCTCGCCGTGGTCTGCATCTGATGACCGCTGTCGAACGCCTCTCGCGCCTGGCCGCAGAGCCACAGCGCCTGGCGCTGTCGGCGACGGTGGCGCCCCTTGAGGATGTGGCCGGATTTGTCGGAGGGTATTGTCGCAGCGGGCCGGTCGACAACCCTTCGTGGCAGCCGCGGCGGGTCGAGATCGTCGACTGCCGCGGGGAGAAGCGCTACGAGCTGGCGGTGGTGTCGTGCCTTGCCGGCGACCTCGAGGATCCTCGTCCGGAGGAGGAACGGGTTGCTGCCGCACCGCCACCCAATGTCGGTCCGGCCGACGAAGACCCGTTCTGGGAGCAGCTGCAAGACGACCTGCGGCGTCGCATTCGCGCCAACCGCACCTCCTTGGTGTTCGCCAACAGCCGCCGCATGGCCGAGAAGGTCACCCGGCTGCTCAACCAGGATCAGGACCAGCTCTTTGCTTACTCGCACCACGGATCCCTCTCGCGTGAGGTGCGCGAGGTGGTCGAGACGCGCTTCAAGGCGGGAGAGTTGCCGGCCATCGTTGCGACGAGCTCGCTCGAGCTCGGGATCGACATCGGCGACCTCGACGAGGTGTTGTTGCTGCAGAGTCCGCCGTCGATTGCGAGCACGGTGCAGCGCTTGGGTCGCGCCGGGCATCAGGTCGGGGCAGTCAGCCGTGGTCGGCTCTACCCTACCCATGGTCGTGACTTGCTGGGGGCCGCGGTGTTGGCGCAGGCGGTGGCCGAACGGGCGATCGAACCCGTGAGGTTGGTGGGCCCGGCGCTCGACGTGTTGGCCCAGGTGATCCTGGCGGAAACCCTCGATCAGCCGGTCGGCATCAGCGAACTGTACCAGCGAGTGCGGTGTTGTACCGCCTACCACGAGCTGCCCGAGCGGCACTTCGAGCTGGTGTTGGAAATGTTGGCTGGGCGCTTTGCCGATTCGCGCCTGCGCGAGCTCGCGCCTCGGGTGATGCTCGACCGGGTGGCGGGCACGGTCGAGGCACGTCGTGGCAGCCGTCGCCTGTTGGCCCAGTGCGGTGGGACCATTCCCGATCGTGGTTACTTCCATCTGCGGCTGGCAGGCACCCGCGCGCGGCTGGGTGAGCTCGACGAAGAGTTCGTGTGGGAGCGGTCCGTTGGTGACGCATTCACCCTGGGAGCGCAGTCGTGGCGGATCGTCGAAATCACCCACAACGACGTGTTGGTCGCCCCCGGTCGTGCCGACGCGCCGATGGCGCCGTTTTGGAAGGGTGAGGAACAAGATCGCCCGGCGGCGTTGTCCCAGCGCTTGAGCGAGGCCTTGATGCGGCTCGATCGCTGGGTCGAGCAGTACCCGGTCCCACCTGCGAGCGGGGATCCGCTGGTGGCCGAAATCGTCGCCGCGTTCGGCCTCGAGAGGGCGGCTGCGGTGTCGCTCGCGGGCCTGGTGCGGCGCCAGCGGATCGCCACCGGCACCGGCCTGCCGCACCACCAGCACCTGGTGATCGAGGAGGTGCGTGACCCGACCGATCCAGCAGCCCCGATGCGCTTGTTGTTGCACACCGGGTGGGGTGGAGCGGTCAACCGCCCGTTTGCGCTGGTTCTGGCCGAAGCCTGGGAGCGACGCTTTGGAGGTTCGTGCCGGGCGATCCACGACGACGACATCGTGCTGGTCGAGGCACCGCACACGCTCGACCAACGCGAGCTCCTATCGCTCGTCGATCCCAATGACCTCGAAGAGCTGTTGCGCGCACGTCTGCCCCGCACCGGCTACTTCGGGGCGCGTTTCCGCGAGATTGCCCAGGTGGCGATGTTGTTGCCGCGTGGCTCGGCCGGGCGCCGGATCCCGCTGTGGCTCAATCGCCAGCGGGCCAAACGCCTGCTCGAGGCGGTGGCTCGAGAACCCGAGTTCCCGCTGACGCTCGAGACCTGGCGCACCAGCCTCGCCGAGGGGCACGACCTCGAGCGGCTGCGCCGGCACCTGCAGCGGGTGATCGCCGGCGAGGTGCGGATCTCGTGGCGGATGACGTCGACACCATCGCCCTTTGCTTCCGGGGTGATGTGGAAGCAAACCAACCAACGGATGTACGAGGACGACGCTCCCGACGGTCGTGGTGCCGAGGTCGGCTCGAGTCTGCTCGATCAGTTGTTGTTGGGAGGTGATGCCCGGGTCGAGGCAGGGGTGGTCACCGAGCTCGAGGCCAAACTCGCGCGGACGGCGCCGGGCTGGGCACCGAGTTGGGGCAGTGAGCTGGCGGCGTGGATCGAAGAACGTGTAGCCCTCGACGCGCAAGAATGGTCGGCGCTCCTTGCTGCGGTGGAACGCGATTGGGGACCGGCTCCCGAAGGTCACGGCCAGTTTCTCGCGCAGCGGGTGGTGAAGGTCGAACGCGAGGGCACGCCGCTGCGGGTGGCGACGGGCCTGGCTCGCCGGGTTGCCGACGAAGTCTTGGAGGCGTCGCTGCTCGGCGAATGGTTCGCGACCCGGGTGTTGGTGGCGCCCTCCACCCTCGAGAGCCACTTCGGTGCCGCGTGCGCAGCGGCGCTCGATGAGCTCGAGGACCAGGTGGTCGAAGGCCCGTTCCTGAGGGGCTCGCCGGCGCGTTGGTGGGTCGATCGCGCAAACCTCGATCGGCTGGTACGAGCGGCACGACGGGCGCGGGCACCCCGGCTCGATTCGCGGCCGATCGGCCACTTGCCGCTGTTTCTGGCGTGTTGGACTGGTCTCGCCACGGTCTCCTCCGAAGATGCCCCGGCCTTCGAACGGACCCTCGAGCGTCTCGCCGGTTTTCCGGTGCCGGCGGCAGCGTTTGAAACCGAGTTGCTGGTGGCCAGGTTTCCCTCCTACCAGCCGACGTGGCTCGATCGGGTGGTGGGCGAGGGGAGCTGGATCTGGACCGGCGCCGGACGACGACGCTTGCTGGTGTCGCGGGTCGAAGATCTCGAGCTGGTGCTCGACGCCGAGTCCAGGGATCGCGACGCAGAGCTGAGCGCTGTGATCGCAGCCGCGGGAGCTCGGGGACCGGAGCTTGCGCGCACCTTCGGCACCAGCGTGGCGGCGGTCGAGGCAAGGCTCTGGGACGGCGTGTGGGCAGGTCGATTGACCAACGAGGATCCGGGCGAGCTGCGCCGGGCGATTGCATGTGGGTTCGAAGCGCCCAAGCCCGAGCCCGAGCGCCGGCCGCAGGCGCCCGGAAGGCGCCGGTCGCACGGGGTGGTGGCGCGATGGCGGGCCAACCTCGGCGTTGGCGGGCGCTGGTTGCTGCTCCCCCGTGAGCAGGAGGAGCTCGATCCCCTCGACGCGCTCGAGCTCGACAAGGATCGGGCGCGGCTGGTGCTCGGCCGCTACGGTGTGGTTTTCCGCGAGCTGCTCGTGCGGGAGCTGCCGAGCCTGTCGTGGGGGCGACTGTTTCGCGCCTTGCGGCTCCTCGAGCTCGCCGGAGAAATCCAGTCGGGACGGTTCTTCGACGACCTGTCCGGGCCGCAGTTTGCGCTGCCCGCGGCGATCAAGCTGCTTTCCGGTGGGCTTCCCGACGATGCGAGCTGGTGGTGTTCGGCACTCGACCCAGCCGCTCCGAGTGGGCTTGGAATCGCCTCACTCCAAGCACCCCGCCGGCTGGCTGGCAACGCGATCGCCTACCGCGGCGCTGCTGCGATCGGCGTGCTCGAGGGCAAACGGCTGGAGCTCGTCCCTGGACCGGACGATCCTGACCTCGCGATGGCGATCGCGCCGCTGCGTGCCCGGCTCGGCCGCAGCGTGGCCCCGGAGGCTTCGGTGTCGATCACCAGCATCAACGGCGTCGACGCGACCCGGAGTCCCTACCTTGCGGCGCTCGCCGCGTTCGCCGAGGTCAGCCGCACCGGTCGAGGGATTCGACTGTGGCGACGCTGGCATGAGAGGACTTCGCCACCGGCTTCGTCTTGAGGGGCATGGCACGTCCTCTCCTCGCTCCGATCCCAGGCCCGTGGACCGATCGGGTGGCCTGGTACGATCGCCGCGAGATGTCGCTGGTCGGCACTGCAGTGGGTCACATCCGCCTCGAGGCGCTGCTCGGCGCCGGAGGAATGGGGGAGGTGTACCGCGGCTTCGACGAGAAGTTGCAGCGCGAGGTGGCGGTCAAGACCCTGCGCGCCGAGTTCCGCCTCTCCGAAGACACCAAAGCGCGATTCTGGCGCGAGGCGCGCATCCTCTCCAAGCTCGCCCACCCTGCGATCTGCCAGGTTTACGACCTGATCGAGACCCCCGAGGCCGACTGGTTGGTGATCGAGCTGGTCGAGGGCCAGACCTTGGACGAGTGGCGCCGCCACCGGGAGCTCGACGAGCACGAGGTGCTGGAGCTGGCACTCAAGATCGTCGAGGCGCTGGCGGTGGCCCACCGCGAGCGCATCGTGCACCGCGACCTCAAGCCTGAAAACATCATGATCACGCCGACTGGGGCGATCAAGATCCTCGATTTCGGGATCGCCCGCTCGGTGCTCGATCCCGACGCCGACCGCGAGGCGGTGCGGGCCGCGAGCGCCGAGGATCCCGACGCGACGATTGCCTTTCGGACGCGAACTGCGACGGTGACTGGAGTGCTCGACACCGCCACCGCGGAAACCCAACTGACGCAGGCAGGGTGGGTACTCGGGACGGTGCGCTACATGAGCCCCGAGCAAGCCGGTGGACTCGAGGTCGGCGAGGCGAGCGACATGTTTTCGCTCGGCATCGTCTTGCAGGAGCTGCTGACCGGGCGCTCGGCGTATCCGCCGGGCCTGCTCAGCGAAACGCTGGCCCTCGTGATCGCCGGCAAGAGTCGGCCCGTCGAAGGGGCGGATCCCGAGGTGGCCCGGTTCCTCGAAGATCTCAAACATCCGATTCCCGAGCGTCGACCGACTGCGTCGCAGGCGCTGATCCGACTACGCTGGTTGCTCGATCGCCCCGAGCGCGAGCGCCGCCAGCGGCTGCGCTGGATTGCGGCGGTCACGGCGTTTTCGTTGCTCGCCCTGGTCCTGGTGGTGGTGTCGGTGTTGGCGGTGCGCGCCGAACGCGCCCGGGTTCGGGCCGAGGACCTGGCGGCGCAACTCGCCACCGAGGTCGACCGTGCCAATCGCGAGGCTGCCACCGCGAATCGTGTGGCCGGCTTCCTCGAGGATCTGTTCGGGGCGGCGAACCCCGCCGAGGCTCGTGGCGAGGAGGTCACGGCGCGCGAGTTGGTGGCCCGCGGCGTCGAGCAGATCGGCGACGAGCTGGAGGCCGAGCCCCAAATTCGCGCCCGGCTCGAGCAGATCCTGGGCCAGATCTCCCTCAACCTCGGCGATGCGCAGGCTGCTGAGGAGCTGTTTCGGCGAGCGCTGGAGACGCGACAGGGCATCTCCGGAGAAACCGTCGCGACGATCGAGAGCCGCGCGCATCTGGGAGCGGTGCTGGTCGATCGCGGCGAGCTCGAGGCGGCAGCGACCGAGCTCGAAGCCGCTCGCCTGGCGATCGAACCGCTGACCTCTTCCGAGCCCGAGCTCGCCGGGTTCATCTTCAATCAGCTCGGCATCTTGGCCTGGAATCGCGGCGAGCTCGAGGCCGCCGAGGACCTGCTGGAACAGAGTCTGGCGCTGCGCGAACAGGCTGAACGGCCGGACGACGAGATCGCGGACTCACTCAACAACCTCGGGATCCTCGCGTGGCAGGGTGGGCGTTTCGACGAAGCCCGGTCGCGTCTCGAGCGAGCCCTCGCGTTGACGCGGGAGGCCAAGGGTGAGGACCACCCCGCGATCGTCGCGCAGCTCAACAACATCGGCATTCTCGCGCGAGAGCAGGGCCGCTTCGACGAGGCCGAACGACTCCATCGCGAAGCGCTGGTGCTGGGGGAGCGGGTTCTCGGCGAGGACCATCCGACTCTGGCGTTGGTGCTCAACAGTCTCGGGCGGCTGCTGGCGCGGCTCGACCGCAATCTCGAGGCGGCTGCGGCGCTGACCCGCGCGAGCGAAATCCTCGAGGCGCGGTTGGGCGTGGACCACGCCGAAACGGCGCTGGCCCTGGTTCGCCTCGGCGACGTCGAGCGGCGGCTCGGTCGGCTTGCCGCAGCTCGGCGTCACCTCGAGGAAGGTGAACGACGTTTGGTTGCAGCTCTCGGGGCGAATCATCCGAGAGTGGTCGAGGCGGCAACCGGCCGTGCACGTCTCGCGGTGGCGCTCGGCGACACCGCGTCGGCCGGGCGCATCTACCAGCAGGCGCTGGAGCTCGCCCGTGGTAGCCTGGGCTCGGATCACCCGGAGACTGCCGCCCTGGAGCGCGAGCTCGCGGCGCTGCCGCAGCGATAGGAGGTCACGATGGGAAGGTGTCGCGAGTTTCTGATCGTTCCGGGTTTGGCAGCGGTAGCGGCGCTGCCGTTGATCGCGGGTGAGCCGCCGCGGCCGCGCGGCGACCGCAGCGAGGCCGCGCAGGTGACGGTGGGTGATCAACGACGCCCGCTGGTCGACAGCACGGCGAGTGGCGACTTCGCCGTCGTGTGGCAGGGTGACTTGGCCGTGCCGGTGACCGGGGAGCCACCACAGGGCGTGTTCTTTCGCGCCTTCGAGGAACGCGACGGGGTACCGGTCAGTGGGGAGATCCTGCTCGACAGCTCTGCCCAATCGCCGGTGTCCGCCGTGACCGACGACGGCACGGCGCTGGTGGTGTGGGAAGTCCTCGACGACGACGGTGTGGGTCTGCGCGGGCGTCGGTGCCGCGAGGACAGCTGCGGCGCGGTGTTCCCGATCAACGTCACCACCACTGGGGATCAGAAGGCCGCTGCGGTGGCCGCAGTGCCAGGGGGTGGGCACCTGGTCGTCTGGCAGAGCTCCGGGCAGGACTCGGATGAGTCCGGGGCGATCGTCGGCCGCTTCTTTCCGCCGGCCCCCGCGAGCCCGGGGCCGGAGCACATCGTGAACGAGACACCGACGGGGGAACAGACCGAGCCCGCGGTGGCCTATTCGCCACTGACCGGTTTGTTCACGGTGGTGTGGTTCGGGTCCGGGGGTTCCGGGTCGGGCATCGCGGCTCGTCGCTTTCAGATCGGCGAAGGGCCGACTGGGCTCGACGTGCCGATCGCGGCGACGAGCATGGGCGGCGTGGCACTCGACATCCAGCCCGGGGGAGACGGACAGCACTTCGTGGTGTGGACAGCACCTGATGCCGACGGCACCGGGATCTTCGGGCGGCGCCTCGATGCAAACCTGTCCCAGGCGAGCAACGTATTCCGCGTCAACCAGATCGAAGCGGGGAATCAGGATCAGCCGGCAGTCGCGGCGGACGCGATCGAAGGGGCGACCTTCGTGTGGGTCAGCACCGAGCCGATCCCCAATCCGTTGGGGGCTCCTCTGCTCGGTAGCCCGATCTTTCTCAAGGGCGTCAAGGGTTCCGGCTCGCTCGGCAGCCCCTTCGCCGAGGGCGGCTTGCCGCCCGCCCACTTCTCCTTCGAGTTCGAGGTCAGCTCCGGTTTCGAGATCGCGAATCCCGCTATCGGTGGGGACCCCACGGGCAACTTCGTGGTGTCTTGGCAACAGCAGGGAGACTTCGACCTCGGCGCCTTCATCCGCCGCTATGGCGCGCTGATCTTCGAGGACGATTTCGAGCTCGGCAACAGCTCGCGGTGGTCGGCGACGGTGCCGTAAAGGGGTCGGGTGTTGGGTGTTAGGGGTTGGGGGTTGCGCCATCTAGGCTGCCGATCCCCGATCCCCGATACCCAATACCCGATACCTAATACCCGATACCCGGAACCTTGGTCTTCGTCCTCGACCGGTTCCTGGTCGTCTCACCTCCGCCTACCACGGAGTGTGGATGGCAACTGTCATCACTCCACCACGATGGTGCGCCAGCGGCCCTGACGGAAGCGCCAGACGCTGAGGGCGCAGCGGGTGGCGTGACCGAGCACGATGGCGAGCCACACGTGGTGCGAAGCAAGACCGATCGTCGCTTGCAGCACCGTGCACAGGCCGAGTGGCACCACGATCTGCGAGGCGATCGAGATCAGCAGTGGTGAGCGGGTATCGCCGGTGCCCTGGAGACCGCCGGTGTAGGTGAGCGCGACGGTGACGAACAGGCCCGAGACCGCCAGGAACCCAAGCAGCTGGGCGCCGAGCTCGAGCACCAGCGGCTGTTCCATGCCGAAGACCGCGAGCAGGCGCTCGGGGATCACGACGAAACAGGTGCCGACCAGGACCGCGATGATGAGCCCGATGCGGGCGGCGTGGTGCACCCCCGCAATCGCGCGATCGGGATGCCCGGCGCCGAGGTTCTGGCCGGCGAAGGCGGCGGCCGCACCCATGAGGCCCACGGAGGTCCAGGTGATCAGGGAGAACAGCTCGGAGTAGCCGAGAGCGTAGGCGGCCTGCGCTTCGGCGCTGTGCTCGAGGGAGCCGATGAAGCGCAGCAACAATACGCCGGCGACGTTCATCGCGATGCCCTGGAGCCCGGTGGGCAGGCCGAAGCGCAGCAGCGACTTGATCGTCGGCCAGTGCGGTGCGAGGCCGAGCCCACGGTGCCACTGCACCACCAGGCTGCCGGAGCACAACTTCCACACCGCAATCGAGCTCACCAACAAGCCGGCAAGGGTGGTTCCGATCGCCGCGCCGGCTGCCCCAAAGGCGGGGATCGGCCCGAGCCCACGAATGAAGATCACGTTGAGGGTGATGTTGGCGAGCGTCAGGATCGCGCCGAGGCGCAGCGGCGTGCGGGAATCACCGGCCGATCGCAAGGCGGCACCAAACATGTAGAACATCAGCATGCCGATGCCGCCGACGAACATGATGCGCAAGTAGGGCAAGGCCTCGGCTTGCACCTCGGGGGCGGCGTTGATGACGTCGAGCAGGGTCGGGGCGAGCCACCAACCGGCGGGTGCAAGGACGCCGAGGCACAACACCAGCGAGGCCAGGAAGGCTTGGTAGACCGCGCGGTTGACCTTTTCCGGCTCGTTGGCTCCGGCAAAACGCGCCACCAGCACTGCCATGCCTGAAAACAGCGAGCTGACGAAGACGATCACCACCAGGAAGATCTGAAAGGCGACGCCGATAGCGGCGTTGCCGGTGAAGCCGACGAAGTGGCCCACCATCGCGTGGTCGACGATTCCCTGCAGGCCGCCGATGATGTTTTGCACCATCGTCGGCCATGCCAACCGCCAGACCGCGGGTGCGATCGGGCCCTCGACGATCCCGCGGTCGAACTTCGGTCTGCTCACGATCCCTTTCCGCGACGTTGATGCCGCAATGCTTGCGCGGCTCCTTGGTCGCAACGCAGCTCGTACGGATGCGGCCGGTGAAGGTTCGCCGCTGGATCAAACGAAAACGGCGTGGCCGAGGCCACGCCGTTTCGCTCGAGACGCGTCAGCTATCTCGTCAGTGCTCGAAGGCACCCCCACCACCAGTCGGACGGTCGGGATTCTGCTCCGCCTCGCGGCGGCGCTTGATCTCCAAGAGCCGTTCGGTCTTCGGAATCGCCAGCGCCCAGCGCAGGTTGTCGTAGGCGGTCTCGGTGAACTTCAGATCGGCGGTGACCGCCGGGCCAACGATCGGGCCGGCGGCGTCGTTGCCGAACAGGAACGGTCCGAGATCGACCTGCGGAATGTCGGCATCGAAACGATCGTTGATCGCCGCGATGAAGCGGCTCGCGAGATAGGCGTAGCCGAAGGCGTTCGGGTGGACGCCGTCGTAGGAGAAGAGCCCGCCGCTCAAGAATCGGGCGTCGATGCGGATGCCGCCCATGTCGAGGCCGTGCGAGGCGATCTCGTCGAACTCCGCCTGCACGTCGACCAGGGCCGAGCCGGTCTCTTGGGCGACCGCACGGATGACGCTGTTGAAGGCGCTCACCCGCGCCGCGATGGTGGCGGCTTCACTCGCTGACAGCACGGCGTTGTCGGGCAGGGGCAGGCCGTTGCCGCCGAGTGTCACGGGGATCCCGTAGCCCTGGCGCAGGAAGGTGGTGGCGGTCAGGAGCACGAAGTCGCGGCCGGGCTGCAGCGGGCCGTTGGGGCCGAGCAGCGGCACCGGGGCGCCGTTGATCAGCAGCGGCTGGTTGGTGGCGGGGTTGATGATCACCGCCGGCACGGTGGTGACGAACGGGATCGTGGTGACGTTGGGGATGGTCGCGAGGGCGAGGCGGGCGCTGGTGGCGCTGCGCAGGGTGCCGACCAGGCTGCGGAAGCGGGTTTCAAAAGCGCCGGCAGAGGTCAGCGTGACCCCTTCGATCACCAGGCCCGAGGTCGCGGCAGCGAGGGCGTCGTTGTTGCCGATCCACACCGTCGCGAAGGTCGGCTGGAGCCCAACCGCCTGGACCAGCTGGGTGCCGATCCCGCGCAGGATCAGATCGTGCAGACCGCCGCCGTCGGAGATCCGGTTGATCGCGTCGTCGATCTTGGCGCCCGGCACGGCGAGGTTGTTGTACGGCCGCGGCAGGGTGAGGTTGGTCGGCTGGCCCAGGCCCGGCTTGGGGGCGATCACCGGCCCCACCAGGCTCTGCAGCTGCAGGATCGGCGGAATGCCGGGCTCGGACACGGTCGGCTGCTCGAATCCGGCCGCGCCCTTGGTCGCCTGGCGGTGCAGGATCGCCGGGTAGGAGTTGGCCTGATAGGTGGCGTTGAGCGAGCTGCTCGCAAACCCCGCGGTGATGCTGTCGCCGATCGCGACGTAGCGGGTGAAGTCGGCCTGCCCTGCGGCGAGCGAAGCGATCAGCGCGCCGGCGGCAAAGATGGTCGTAGTGGTACGCATGTGTTGGCCTCCTCCTCGGCTCAGAACGACAACGTGGCGCCAAGCAGCCACGCCGTGGTGTTGTAGGTGCCGTTGAAGTTGTCGCGGTTGCTGTTGGTCACACGCTCGTCGAAGGGCAGGTACATCAGGGCGATGTCGGTCTTGGCCCGCGCACCCTTGCGGCCCCAGCCGACGGTGAAGCCGTTGCGGTCGGCGTCCGGCAGCAGCGGGCTCACACCCTCGTCCGGCTGCGGGGACTCGTCGTAGACGTAGCCGAAGCGCCACTCACTGCCCGACGACGTGCCGACGCGGTAGCCGATGCGGTAGTTGTAGACGTCGTCCCAGCCCTGCGGCAGGGTCGAGGTCAGGGCGGGAGCGGTGGTGAAGTCGATCACCACGTCGTCGAAGCTGCTCCAGCCGGTCCAGTTGACGTCGATCTCGAGCACGCTGTGGGCCGACAGCGCCAGGGCCACACCGAAGCTCGCCGTGTCGGGGAACTCGATCGAGGTTTCGATCGGCAGGGTCTGGCCCAACGGCAACTGGGCAGCAACCGCGGCGTCGAGCTGGGCGTTGCCGGTCGAGATCTGGGTCAGCAGGCCGTCACCGCCGTAGTCGACCTCGACCTTCGAGCGGTAGGAGAAGCCCCACGAGAAGCTGTTGTTGATCTTGTGCAGGATGCCGACCTGGAAGCCGTAGCCGAAGTCCATGTCGCTTTCGAGCGCGACGTTGGCCACGTCGACCACGCGGAAGGTGAAGGGGTTGATGATCCCGCTGTGGCGCTCGAGCTCGACCGTCGAGGCGCGGCCGATCACACCGAAGCCGATCCCGAAGGTGTCGGTCGCCTTCCAGCCGAAGTTGGCGCCGAGATCGACGACCTGGAGCTCAGCACGGTTGCTGAGGAAACGACCCGACCAGGTGTCCGGGTCCTTCCACTCGGTGGTGAGGCCGAAGGGCGAGTTCATCGAGAAGCCGAAGGTGAAACGATCGTTGATGGGCTTGACCCAGTAGGCGTGGGGAGGGAAGAAGATGTTGCTCTCCTGCTCGCCCGTCGCGCCGGTTCCCGGGAAGGGCGCAGCGCCCTCGAACTCGGACTCGGAGAAGGTGATCAAGGTGACGCCGACCTCGAGCCCCCCTTCCTGCTGGAAGGCCAGGCCCGCCACGTTGTGGAACATCGCCGAGCCGTCCTCGGCCTGGGCGGTGTAGGCGCCGGCCATACCCATGGCTCGGCTGCCCTGTTCAAAGATGCTGAAGCCTGCGCCAAAGCTCGGGGTGGCAGCCACCAGGGCCGCTGCGCCGAGCACCGTGTACATCAACCGTCCTGACCTCTTCACTGGGAGTCTCCTCATCCGCGGTCGATGCCCGCACCCACCGTGGGTTCCGGGCCTGGTTCGCGCTGTTCGGAACCGTGCATCGGCCACGATACGCGCACGCCAAACCGCTGTCAAACCACCAGCGGAGGGGCTCGATGAATTCGCAACTCGCTGGTATGCTGGGATTCTGGGAGGTTTTGATGCAGTTCGCGCACGCGATTCACGAGCAGACCTACGAGAAGGTTCAAGAGCACCTGCGTGACCTGTTCGAGGCGCCGCTTTTCGACGAGGCGACCGGTCGCGCCTACGTCCAGTACGGGACTACGGTGATCGAGATCGCGGTGGAGCCCTACGGTCCCGAGGAGGCTCGAGTCGTCGTGATGGCCTACTGCGTCCAGGGCGTCGACCTCGAGGAACGGCTCCTGCTCGGCCTGCTCGAGCTCAACCACCAGCTGCCGTTTGGTGCCTTCTCGCTGGTCGAGGACGACGTGTTCTTCTCCCACACCCTCTTTGGGCGATCGGTCGAGCGGACCAACCTGCTCGGCGCGATTGCGGCGGTAGCGAATGTTGCCGATGAGTACGATGATCGCATCGTCGCGAGGTACGGCGGCCAGACCGCCCTCGACCGGATCCGCGAGGTCGCGCCGCGCCGCGCCAAGTCGGGCATCGCGCGGGAGCGGTGACCGGCTGCCCAGAGAATGGGTACCGGGTACCACGTACCAGGTACTGAAGACGGCACAGACCGGCGCTCCGGCTCGTCAACCACCGCAGCCTTCGCCCACCCACGCCGTTCCGATCCCTGGCTCCCGGCGCCAGCGTTGACGCCGGACACGCCGCGAAGAGGTGCGCGCTGCCACGCGCACCCTGGGGCGCTCCCGCAGCCCGTACACCAGAGCGCAATGGCGCAAAGTCCTCCGGCGGATCCCCGATCCCCGGTCCCTGGTCCTCCTTTCGTCGACGCTAGTTGTCGAGGGTCCAGAGCTCTTCTGTGGCGAGCTCGACTCCCACGGCGGAGCCGAGTGGCCAGGAGGGCGAGCCTGCCAAACGTCGCACCTCCGCGGTGGAGCCGTCGTCGAAACGGACCTGGTCGAGGGCGTCGTGGCCGAAGAAGCGGCTACGCTCGAGGATCCCGGTGTGCTCAGGGTTGGCCGCCTCGACCAGGCGTAGGTTCTCCGGCCGGATCAGGGCGAGGGTCGTGCCTGGGCCGGCGGCGCGGGCGGTTCCGAATCGCGTCGTGACTCGTCCGCCGGCGACCTCGCAGCGCACCAGCTGACCCTCGCCGAGGAAGCGGGCGACAGCTGCTGTTTTGGGTGTGGTGTAGACCTCCTCGGGCGCCCCGAGGTGTTGGATCCGCCCGTCGAGGAGGATGCCGACGCGATCGGCGAGTGACAGGGCCTCTTCCTGGTCGTGAGTGACCAGCAGGGCGGCCGTGGCGGTGGTGCGGACGACCTCGAACAGCTCCTCGCGCAGATGCCGTCGCAACCCGGCGTCGAGATTGGCGAAGGGTTCGTCGAGCAGAAGCAGGTCGGGGCGCGGAGCGAGCGCACGAGCCAGCGCCAAGCGCTGCTGCTCACCGCCCGACAGTTGGTCGGGGCGGCGAGCGGCGAGATGGACCAGGCCGACGAGCTCGAGCATCTCGCGGACCCGCGAAGGGTCCGGGCGGACACCAAGGCCGTAGCCGACGTTGGCGGCGGCGTCGAGATGCGGAAAGAGGGCGCCGTCCTGGAACACCATGCCGACCCGGCGCTGTTCGGGTGCGAGGTGGACACTCGGGCCGGCGACCCGGCGGCGGCCGACCTCGATCGTGCCGAAGGAGAGCCGCTCGAATCCGGCGATGCACCGCAAGAGGGAGGTCTTGCCGCAGCCGCTCGGGCCGATGACCGCGGTGATGCCGGTGCCGGCAGCGCAGCAGTCGAGGCCTTCGAGCACACGATGCCCGCCGCGTTCGAGCCCGAGCCCGTGGATGTTCAGGGCGTCCATGGTGGCTTGCCGGTGGGGTCGTGGTCGGCCAGGAAACGCAGGCTGACCATCCAGGTGATCGGTGCGGCGAGTGCGACCAGCAGCAGTGCCGGCACCGCGGCTTCGGCCCAGCGCCCGTCGGCCACGGCGCTCCAGACCCGGGTGGCGAGAGTCTCGACCCCGGTGGGGCGCAGCACCAGGGTCGCGGGCAGTTCCTTGAGGGTCGTCAGCGCCACCAGGGCTGCGCCGGCGAGGACCCCAGGCAGCGCGAGTGGTACGAGCACCGTTCTGGCGGCCGCCGCCGGGGAGCGTCCCAGCGCGCGGGCGGCTTCCTCGAGGCGAGCGGGCACCCGGGCGAGGGCGGCACGTTGAGGTCCGAGCGCCTCGGGGAGGAAGCGCAGCACGTAGGCCACGACCAACAGCAGAGTGGTCTGGTAGAGGGGATGGGCGAGTCGGATCGCGAAGAACACCAGCCCCAAAGCGAGCACCAGGCCCGGCAAAGCGTGGCCGATCCACACGGCCCGCTCGACCAGGCGTGAGGCGGGGCTGCCGACGCGCGCGGACCACCACGCCACCGGCCAGGCTGTGAGCACTGCCAAGAGTGCTGCCGCCGTCGCCAGACCGAGTGAGGTCAGAGCCGGCGCGAGTGTGAGCTCGAGCTCGATACCGGCGCTGAGGCCGCGCAGCGCCCACCAGCCAATCGCCGCGAGCGGCGCGATCAGGGCGAAGCCGAGCACCGCGACAACCGCGCTGAAGATCCACCATCTCGTGGGCCCAAGGGCGTGCAAGGGCGCCTGGCGCCGAGGTCGGACCGAGGCGGCCGGTGCGCCGCGGACGAGCCAGGTCTCGAGGGCGATCAGCACCACGCCGAATGCAACCAGGATCAACCCGAGGCCGGCGGCCTCCGAGCGCTCGAGCAACGAGCGCCAAGCGTTGTCGATCGACACGGTGAGGGTGGCGACGCGAGTGATCGACACGGCGCCGAAGTCCGAGAGGGCGTACAGTGCCACCAACAGACACCCACTCGCGAAGGGTCGCACCAGTTGCGGGAGCAGGATCGTGCGCAGGCGTCGGCGTTTCCCGGCGCCGAGCAGGCGGGCGTTCTCCTCGAGCGCCGGATCGAGGGTCGACAGACCTCCGACGAGTGGCAGATAGAGGTACGGGTAGCTCAGCAGGCCCAGCACCAGGATGGCTCCGGGCACGCCGTAGACGATCTGGGGTAGGCGCTCGATCCCGAACGGTTCGAGTACGTTCTGGAAGGCGCCGCGCGGACCGAGCAACGCCACCAGAGCGAAGGCGCCGATGTAGGACGGAATGACCAGGGGCAGGGCGGCCAGCACCGCGATCAGGCGCCGGCCGGGCAGGTCGGTACGGGTCACCAGCCAGGCGAGGGGAATCGCCAAGGCGCTGGCCAGGACCAAGGTCGCGAAGGTGACGATCGCGGTGGTGGCGAGCAACGTCCGGGTTCGCGGTGCCAGCGCCAGGGCCAGCAGGTCTTGGCCTCCGGCGCCGCTTGCCCGCACCACCAGCCACACCAGCGGCAGGGCCGCGGCGATGGCGACGAAGGTGGCAGCCCCGCGCAGGAGCAGGCCGCGGATCATTGCAGCAGACCACTCTCCCGCAGCTGCCGGAGGGTACCGGCGAGCTCGTCGGCGACCTTGCCGAAATCGACCCGGTCGAGGTCGCCAGGCGCTCCAGCCAGGCCGCGGAGGTCGAGGCCGATGTCGGTCGGCGGCGCGTCGATCGCCAGTGGGATTTCGAAGGTTTGCTCGGCGAACCAGCGCTGGGCTTCGGGTGCGAGCAGGAAGGTGAGCAGGCGGCGGCCGGCGTCGGAGTCAGCCAACAGCCCAGCACCCGCGAGATTGACGAAGGCACTGCGATCGGATGCGGTCGGCACCCAATTGAGGCCAACGGCCTCACCGCGTTGCCTCTGCGCCTGGAGCAGGTAGTAGTGGTTGATCAGCCCAAGGTCCGCTTCGCCGCTCAGCACCGCCTCGACCACCGCGGTGTTCTTGGGCAGCAGCAGCGGTCGGTTGGCGGCGATGCCTTCGAGCAGCCGTGCCAACCCGGCCTCGCCGTGGTGGGCGCGCCACGCCGCCAGGTGTGCTTGGAGAGAGGCATTGCTCGGCGCGAGGGCCAAACGGCCGGCCCAGCGCGGGTCGGTGAGGTCGCTCAGGCTCGTCGGCCGTTCATCCTCGGGCACTCGCTCGGGGTCGATCACCATGGTGCGCACGCGACCTGACAGCCCTACCCACCGCCCGGCCGGATCCGCCCAACGAGGCTCGACGCGCTCGAGGATCTCCTTCGGAAGGGCGACCAGGCGGCCGGTTGCGGCGAGGGTGGCTAGGGTCGATCCGTCCTGGGCGAGGAAGACCTGGGCGGGGCTCCTCTCCCCTTCCTCCAGGATCGCGGCGGCGAGCTCACCGGTGTCGCCCCAGCGGACCTGGACCTCGATGCCGGACTCCTGCTCGAAGCGGTCGATCAATGGGGCCACCAGAGCCTCCGAGCGCCCGGAGTAGAGCGTCAGGCTCGGCGGCGCCTCTGGGCCGTCGGGGCGGCACGAGAGCGCCGCGAGCGCGGCCAGGCAGAGCGGAAGTACCAGCCGTCCTCGCATGGTCCGGCTCCTCACAGCTTCCAGCTGAGGCCAATGATGGCGGTGCGAGGCAAACCTGGCCGCAGGCCTGCGGGTCGGCGGGCCGCCACGTAGGTTTCGTCGAAGAGGTTGCGCACGCGGGCGACGAGCTCGAGCTGGTGGGGCAGTGCGATCCGGGCCGAGAGGTCGGTGACGAAGCGCGACTCGATCCGTTCGGTTTCGGCGATCGGCCCGGAACCGGCCTTGGTGCGCATCTCGTCCTGCCACGCCAGATCGAGGTCGACCGCGACGCGGCCGCGCTCGAGGCCGAGCCCGAGCCAGAGCTGGTGCTCGGGCAGGTAGGGCAGCTCGTCGCCGCGCTCGACCCGAGGGCTCCAGTCGGCGAAGCTGCTGGTGAAGCTCGACTGGAACTCGCCCTGGTTGAAGGTCCAGGAGGCGCGCATCGGCAGCTGCCAACCGCCGAGTTGCAGGCTCCAGCTCGCCGACGCTTCGAGGCCCGAGACTTCGACTGCGCCGCCGTTGAACTGATCGCCGGTGCCGGTGCCGCCGCCCGCGAGGGTATCGGCGCCGAGCAGGTTGTCGTAGTCGTGGAAGAACGCCACCACCTCGGCGCGGGCGCCATCGTGTTGAGCCCGCCATCCGAGCTCCCAGTTGATGCTCTCCTCGGCTTCGACCTCGGCCGCGGAGCCCGGGCCAGGCGGAGCAAAGCCGCGGTGCACGCCGAAGAACACGCCGGCTGCATCGCTCAGTCGCCAATGGGCGCCGAGTCCTGGGATCCACACGTCGACGGTGCTCTCGCGGCGGGTGGGATCGAGGGCCCGCCCGGGATCCGTGCTCGTCCAGGTGCGGCGCAGCAGATCGATCGACTCGAAGCGAATCCCCGGCACCAGGGTCAGGCGGCCGAGCTCGATGCGATCGCGCAGGAATGCCGACCAAGCCGTCGCCGAGCCGATGCGGTTGTCCTGGCTGCCGGGAGCCCCGAGGGTGGTGAGCTGCAGGCGACCGTCGACCATCTGCCAGCGGTCGTCCTCCTGGAAGCGATCCTCGGCGTCGGCATGCCAACGAAGCCCAAGCTCGATCTGGTGCGATTCGACCGGGCGCCAGCCGAGCACACTCTGCACGCCTTCGGCGTAGTACTCGCGGCGGTTGTTGCGCAGGCGCAGGTCGCCCGGGGCGCTGTCGAGCTCGCCGCGGACGACACCCAACTGCGTTGAGTAGCGGTTCGGATCGGCGAGGATCGAGGAGATCGAAACGCCCGCGACGTTCTCCAGCTTGCTCCACAGCCGGAAGGTCTCGTGGCGGTAGACCACCGTCGTGATGTCGACGTTGGGGGCGGGGGACACCAGCCAGCGCAACGAAATCTGCTCGTGCTCGACGTCGATGTGGTCGTTGGCTGAGGCGGCGTAGCGGCGCAGTGGATCAGCCTCGAAGTCGTCGACACTGAGACCGAGGTAGGTCTCGTCGCCGTCCTGCTCCGAGCGTCCGAGCTTGAGCTCGACCGATTGGGCCACCCTCGCGCCGGGCGCCGAGGTCCAGCGCGCCTTGCCGGTGAAGTCGACCAGCTCGAAGCCGGTGTCGCCACCGCCGTCGAGGCGCTTGAAGCCGTCGGTCGCGAGCCGGTGTCCTTCGAGCAACCAGCCGAAGCGTTCACCGCTGTCGCCGGCCCAAAGGTGCTGGCGCTGATGGCCGTCCTCGCCGAGCTCGAGCGCGAAGCGGGCGGCGCGTTGTCCGGGAATGCTGGTCGAGAGGTAGTTGACGACACCGCCGACGGTGTAGGGCCCTTGGGTGATTGCACTCGCGCCCTTGAGCACCTCGAGCCCTTCGATGCGGCCCATGGTCGGCGAGTAGTAGGCGGCAGGAGCCGAATACGGGGCCGGAGCGGTCAGGATTCCGTCCTCGAGCAGGGCGATGCGGCTCGAGCGCTCGACGCCGCTGCCGCGCAGCCCGAGATTCGGGCGCAGACCGTAGCCGTCTTCCTCCTGGAGCGAGAAGCCGGGGATCCGGCGCACGGCGCGGTGGATGTCGACGACACCTTGGCGCTCGAGCTCCTCGTGGCCGATGACGTGCACCGCACCGGGAATCAGGTCGAGGTCCTCGGACGTCCCGACCACTTGGATGCGGTCGTGAAGCTTGGCCTCGGCGACTGCTTCGGGTGATGGAGAAGGGGTGGAGGGGCCCTGGTCGTCGATCGCGGCAGCGACCGCAAACGTTGGGGCGACGAGGGCGAGGGCGAGGATATGAATACGGCTCACGAACCAGCTCCTTGGGAATCCCTAGATCTTGAGACGAGATCTCAACAAACGGCAGGGCGAATCTTGGACTAGAACGGTCCGATATGTCAACCGCAGGGCTCAGAAGATGGGTACCGGGTACCAGGTACCGGGTACTGAAGACCGGATTCTCATCGGCCGGAGTGCACCATGGAGGGGTGCATGGGGAACTGCTCAGAAAATGGGGACCCGGGACCAGGGACCCGGGACCAGGCCGGAACGGAGACCGGACGGCGGGCTTGATTTTCATCCTCCGGGATGCACCACGGAGGGGTGCGTGGGGAACTGCTCAGAAACCCCGGTGCAGCACTCCGGCAAGTACTCGGCACCCAGTACCCGGTACCTTGCAGGCGGTGCACAGGCGGTTCCGTTTCCCTCCAGCCGGGATGCACCTCGAACGGTGCATGGGGAACCGCTCAGTCAATCTCGCGGCGCATGGCGTCGCGGGCTTCCTTCTCGAGGGTCTTCTCGCGTTCGGCCTGGCGCTTGTCGTAGAGCTTCTTGCCTTTGACCAGGGCGATCTCGACCTTGACCCGCCTGCCCGCGAGGAACACTTCGAGGGGCACGATCGACAGCCCCTTGCCCTGCACCGCTCCCGCCAGGTGGTCGATCTGGCGCCGACGCAGCAACAACTTGCGCGGGCGCTCGAGCTCGTGGTTCTCGCGGTTGCCCATGCTGTAGTGGGAGACGTGGGCACCGTTGAGCCACGCCTCGCCGTCGCTGATCGACACCCACGCCTCGCGCAGCTGGATCTTGCCCTCGCGAATCGACTTGACCTCGGTGCCCCTGAGGGCGATGCCGGCGACCAGGGTCTCGAGCACGAGGTACTCGTGACGAGCCTTGCGGTTCGAGGCCAGGGTGACGTGGGAGGGATCGGGTTTGGTGCTCATGGTGCCTCGGGGACGCCGATTGTACCCGTCCCACTTCCCAACCCCCGCAAAACATCCTCTGTCCCCATTCCCCCAGTCCCTGATCCCTAGTCCCCGGTCCCTGATCCCGGGTCCCCTCTTCCCCTGTGACGCCGCGGTGACGACCGGCGCCGCCGGCTTGGAGCGATTCCACGGCTCTGCTAGCGTGCTCGAGTTCGGAGTTGCACCATGAGCCAGCCACGTATCACGGTCGTCGAAGACGAGGAGCCGATTCTCGAGGTGTTGACCTACAACCTCGGGCGGGCCGGCCTGGTGGCCGAAGGCTTCAGGCGCGGCGACGAGGGCTGGGCGGCGATCAAGGCCAATCCGCCGGATCTGGTGATCCTCGACATCATGCTGCCCGGCATCGACGGGCTCGAGATCGTCCGGCTGATGCGGCGCGAGCCCGCCACCGCGACGATCCCGATTCTGCTCCTGACTGCGCGGGCCGAGGAGGTCGACCGAATCGTCGGGCTCGAGCTCGGAGCCGACGACTACCTTGCCAAGCCCTTCAGCCCCCGCGAGGTGGTACTCCGCGTCAAGGCGATCCTGCGACGTTCGGCCGAGCGTCCGCCGACCCAGACGGGAGAAGGCTCCTGGCTCGAGGCCGGTGCGATCCGGCTCGATCCCGAGGGCCATCGCGTCACGGTCGATGGCGAGGAGGTTGCCCTCACCGCCACCGAGTTGCGGCTGTTGCGGATCTTGCTCGAGCGGCGAGGCCGGACTCAGAGTCGGGCGACGCTGCTGTCCGAGGTCTGGGGGTACGCGGAGGACGTCGACTCGCGCACGGTCGACACCCACATTCGGCGCCTGCGCAAGAAGCTCGGCAGCGAGGCACATCGCGTCGAGACCCTCATCGGCGTCGGGTATCGGCTGAAGCCCTGATGACCTTTCCGCGCCTGGCCTGGCGGCTGCGATGGGCGCTGTTGGCGCCGGTGGCGGCCGCAGTGCTCGCGGCTCTGCCGCTGGTGCTGGTGGGTCTGTTCAACGGGCCGCCGGCCAAGCGGGATTTGGTAGTGACCCTCGGGCTGGCTGCTGTGGTGGGCATCGCGGCGGCGGCCGGCACCGCGTGGTGGTTGCGGCGTGTGCTGGTGGCACCGCTCGACCAGGTGCTCGCCGGGGTGGAACGGCTCGCGGGTGGAGATTTTGCGTTTCGCCTGCCGGCGAGTGCTCTGCCCGAGATCACCACCCTCTCCGAACGCGTCAACGGCCTGGCCGAGCGCTTCGGTCAGGAGGTGGCAAGGCAGGCCGAGACGGCGGATGAGGTGCGCGAGATCCTCGAGGCCCTTCCCGACGGGGTGCTGGTGGTGCGTGAAGGTGGGCGGACCGCGGTCGTCAACCGGGCCTTCTACCAACTGATGCGGACCGGCAGTGTGCTCGCCGATGCCCCGGTGTTCGAGGCGGTGCGCCATCCCGCCATTCGCGAGCTGGTGGGGGAGGCCATGCACAGCCCCGACATCGTCGAGCGCTCGCTCGAGCTCGACGACACTCGGGGCCAACGCCGTTTCCTGGTCGCGCGCGGGCGTATCCTGCCACGGCGAGACGCTGTGGTCGTGGTGGTGCGCGATGTCACCGAGGCCGCACGCGTCGATGCCATGCGTCGGGATTTCGTGGCGAACCTTTCCCACGAGCTGAAAACACCCCTGTCGGCCGTGCGGGGGTACGCCGAAAGCCTCGAGGACGGAGCGCTCGCCGATCCCGAGTTGGCGCGGCGGTTCCTGGCTGGGATTCTGACCTCGACCGGCCGCCTCGAGGCGCTCCTCGCCGACCTTCTGACCCTCGCGCGGATGGAGGGAGTCGGGATCACCGAGGTCCTCGAGGAGGTCGACCTCGGCGAGCTGGTACACGAGGTGGTCGATGCCGCCCGGCCGCGCATCGAAAGCCGCGGGCTCGACCTGAACCTCGACTTGGCAACGGACGCGATCTCGCTGGGCGACCGCAAGGCCCTCGAACGCATGGTTTCCAATCTCGTCGAGAACGCGATCGCCTACAACCGCGAGAACGGCTCGATCGCGGTGCGGCTGGTCGCGTCGGACGCACACTTCGCGATCGAGGTCGAAGACCGCGGCATGGGAATTCCGGCGGCGGCGTTGCCGCGGATCTTCGAGCGCTTCTATCGTGTCGATCGTGGTCGCACCCGCGCCGAAGGCGGCACCGGCCTCGGTCTCTCGATCGTCCGGCATGCGGCGCTGCGCCACGGCGGCTCCGTCGAGGTCAGCAGCCGGGAAGGCGTGGGCTCGACGTTTCGGGTGACGCTGCCGCGACGGGTGGGGGTTGGGGGTTAGGCGCGACACCTACGGCGCCTGGCCGGTATCTTGTACCCGATACCCGATACCCGATACCCGATAC
>CAZRFU010000014.1:6647-87025 GCA_964599475.1 uncultured Thermoanaerobaculia bacterium | reverse complement strand
GCGTTCGGGCAGGGCCGCCAGAACCCTCTCGGTGGCTTCTCGCGGCGTGACCTCGTTGGTGCGGTCGCTCTCAAACCAGCCCTCGATGCGGCCGAAGGTGGTGCGGTGGAACACGAACCAGCCGGCAAGGTCGAGGTCCTTCTTCAACGCCTCGACCGCTTTTTCAGCCTCCAGGAAGTAGTTTTCGGCCTCGCGGAAGCTCGTGGCTGGCGGCAGCTCGACCTGGATCTGGAATCCTCCCCGTTCCTCTTCCTGAACGCCGACGAACTTGGTGGTCTTCGAGAAGACCACGATGGTGCCGATCAAGAACAGCGTCACCAACAAGATCGCATCGGCCCGCCGTGCCAGCGCACGATTCAGAACCCGGCCGTAGGCGTCGTTGATGCGGCCAAAGGTCGCCTCGTAGGCCGAACGCAGTGCAGCATCGACGCGCAACCACATCCGCCGACCCGGACCGTTGCGAACCGGCGCCTCCGAGCTCGGCAGCGTGGTGTAGAGCGCCAGGGGAATCAGCACCAATGCCACGACCAGTGATGCCAGCAGCGAAACCGATATCGGCACGCTCAGACGCAGCAGGAAGAACTGCGCCTGCCCCTCGACCAGCGAGGCCGGCAGGAAAACGATCACCGTCGTCAGGGTGGCCATCACGATCGCGAGAGCGATCTGGCTTGCGCCCTGAAGACACGCCTCGCGACGCGGCAGTCCCTGGCGGTGCAGCCGGAAGATGTTCTCGGCCACCACCACCGAGTTGTCGACCAGCAGGCCCACCGAGATCATCAACGCCAACAGCGAGATGATGTTGAGGCTTTCGCCACTCAAGAACATCACCGCCAAGGCAACCAGCAGCGACAACGGAATCGAAAGGGTGATGATCAACGTCATGCGCAGCCGACGCAGGAAGAAGAACAGCACCAGGACGGCAAAGAGCGCGCCGACCTGACCGCTGCCCACCAGGGTCTGGAGTGACTCGAGGATGACCTTGCGTTGGTTGAACAGTTCCGTCGACTCGAGCTTGGTCAGCCGCGGGTTGTCCTTCATCCGCTCGACCGCTTCGGCTACCCTCTTGGTCACCTCGAGGGTGTTGGCGTCGCCCTCCTTGCGGACGACCACCGCCACCGCCGGTTTGCTCATGGCACGCACCCGGAACTTGGTTTCGGGCAGGTCGTAGCGCACGGTGGCGACGTCGCCGAGACGCACCGTGGGCGAAAGTGGACGGGCTTCGAGCTCCTCGACGCTGGCGTAGGTGGCAACACTGCGCAGCAGCAACTTGCGATCGCCGGTGCGTACCTGGCCGCTGGCCAGCGAGAAGTTGTCGCGCCCGAGCTCCTGCGCGAGGGTCCAGATGTTGATGCCTGCGGCCTGAGCACGCTCGCGGTCCAGCTCGATCAGGACTTCTTTTTCGACCAACCCATCGACATCCACCGCCGCGACGCCGTCGATTCGCTCGAGCGGCAGAATCACCTCGTTCTGAATCAGGTCGTACGAGGCGCCGATGCCGTCCTCGACCGCCAACCCCAGCACGTAGATCGGAATGCCGGTGTCGTCGTCCTTGCGGATGTAGACCTGCTCCACGTCGTCGGGAAGGCGGCGTTTGGCGCGCTCGATGCGGTCGCGCACCTCGCGGTAGGCGACATCCATGTCGGTGCCCTGTTTGAAGGACAGGAATACTCGACCCGAGCCGGTCAAGGAGCTCGAGTTGATCCGCTCGAGCCCGGGGGTGGTCGACAGCTCCTCCTCCAGGGGGCGCACGACCTTGTCGAGGACCTCGGTCGCCGGCGCGTCGCGCCAGGGCACGAAGACGCGGAGAAACGGCTCGGAAAAGCCCTTGGGGACGAGCTCGATGGGGATACCCAGGGTCGCCACGAGACCGATCACGAGCCAACTGGCGAGCAACACCACCACCCCGATGGGGCGATCGAGGGAGAGCCGGGCCAACCAGGTGCCGCGTTGGCCGCGCAGCTCCCGGCGCGGATCCTGCGGGCTCATGGAGTCACGTCCGCGGGGGAGAGGTGGGTTGCCGGCTCCGACTCGGGCACGCGTCGGCGGTCGCGCCAGCGCTCGACCCAACCCTCGACGACCTCGTAGAGCACCGGAATCACGATCAGCGTGAGGACGGTCGACGACACCAACCCGCTGATCACCGCGATCGCCATCGGGGTGCGAATCTCCGCCCCGTCGCCGAGCCCGAGCGCCATCGGCACCAGGCCCAGGACGGTGGTCGCAGTGGTCATCAGGATCGGGCGCAGCCGCACCGCACCCGCCGTCAGCAGGGCCTCGCGGCGTTCCATCCCTCTGGCGCGCAACACGTTGACGTAGTCGACCAGCACGATGGCGTTGTTGACCACGATGCCCGCGAGCAGAATCATCCCGAGGAACACCACGATCGAGAGGGTCATCCCCAGCAGCTCGAGCGTCAGCACGGTTCCGACGAAGGCCAGCGGGATCGAAACCATGATCACCAGCGGGTGCAGCAGGGATTCGAACTGCGCCGCCATGATCACGTAGACCAGGAAGATCGACAGGCCCAGGGCGAGCCACAGGCTGCCGGCCGATCGTTCCCATTCTTCGTTCTGCCCGGAGAGGAACCAGGTGGTCCCCGCTGGCCATTCGATGCGGCGATCGAGGGTTTTCTCGATCGCCGCAGCCGCCGCGCCGAGCGCGGTGCCGCGCGACAGGTTGGCACGGATGATCGCAACTCGGCGCCCGTCGACCCGCCGCACCTCGCTCGGACCTTCGCCGAGACGGATGTCGGCAACCGCGGACAGCGGCAGGGGCCGCGCGTCGCCCGGGTTGACGATCAGGTCCCCGACATCCTCGACGGTGCGGCGGTCGCCCTCGTCGAGCTGCACCATGATCGGGATGCGGCGATCTTTCTGGTTGAAGCGGCTCGCTTCGGAGCCCTTGATCAAGTCGCGGACCGAATCCGCCACCGTCGCGAGCGACAGCCCGGCGCGCGACAGGCGCTCGCGGTCGTAGACGATCTCGACCTCGGGGGCGCCGCGCCGCAGGGTGCTTTCGACGTCGGCGAGCTCGGGCAGCTGCTCGAGCACACCGGCCACTTCGGTCGCCTGGCGGCGCAGCAGCTCGAGATCGTCGCCGTGGACCTCGACCTCGATCGGCGTGCGGAAGCTGAAGAGCACCGGCCGGGTCAGGCGTTGGTCGAGGTCGGGCACCGTCGCCAGGCGCTCGCGCAGGCGGGCGACGACCTGCTCCTCGACCGCGGGATCGGCGGCGTCGAGCAACAAGCGAAAGCGGGCGGTGTGTTCGCCTTCGTCGGATCGCTGCGACAACACGGGGTCGAAGCCGAAGGTGGTGATCATGGCGCGGATGTGGGCCTTTTCCGCCAACACGGCAGCTTCGATTGGCTGCAGGATCGCCTCGGTGCGTTCCAGCGGTGTCCCCGCCGGCAAAGCCAGCTCGAAGGTGATCTCTCCCTGGTGGACCTCCGGCAGAAGCTCTGAGTCGAGACTGGCAAAGCCGCGTCCGATCAGCGCCAGGCATGCCACCATCAGCACCAACACCGCGGCGGGCCGAAGCAGCAGTGAGCCCAGGACGCTGCGATACCACCGCTGCAGGCGATCGATGCCGGCGGCAAGGGCCCGCGCCGCCGGGTCGAGCACACGTTCCCCCAGGCGCCACAGCAAGCGCACCCCGAGCAGAGTGGCCGCCGCCAGCAGGCCGCCGAGCACCAGCAACACCTTGCCGATGAGCTCGGCCGGCAGCCACAGCGCCGTCCGTAGCAGCGTCCACGGTACCAGGTACCAGCGGCGAGCCCCGCTCGCTAGATCGGCACGTGCGGCCGTCAGGGAAGCGAACGACCACACCCGTGCGGCCGGCGCCCCGTCGACCGCGGCGAGGTCGAGCCCCTGGCGGGCCGCGAGCATCGGGATCAGGAACAACGCCACTGCCAGTGCCGCGAGCAGCGAAACCACCACCGCCATCCCGAGGTCACCGAAGGCCTCGCCGGCGACTCCCTCGACGAATACCATCGGCAGGAACACCGCAATCGAGGTCAGGGTCGAGGCGATGACGGCGCCACGGACCTCGCTCGTGCCGCGAACCACCGCGGGCAACAACGCGTCGCCCTCCTCCCGGCAGCGGAAGATCGACTCCAGCACGACGATCGAGGAGTCGACCAGCATGCCGACACCCAGGGCCAGACCACCGAGCGACATGATGTTCAGCGACAGGCCGAAGAGCTGCATCGGAGCAAAGGTGATCAGCAGCGAGGCGGGTATCGAGACCGCGACGATCGCAGTCGAGCGACCGTTGCGCAAGAACAGGTAGAGCACCAGGATCGCGAGCAGGCCGCCGAAGATCGCGCTGTCGCGCACTTCCCGGATCGAGCTCTCGATGAAAACCGAGCGGTCGGCGACGATCTCGAGGCGAGCGCCCTGTTCGTCGAGCAGCCTTTGGGCGAGCCCCTGAGGGCCACCTTTTGCCGGCTTCGACGCGGTGTCGGCGGCGGCGGTCTCGCTCGCCTCGCGCTCGTCCTCCAGGGTTCCCAGCACGGCTCGAATCCGCTTGGACAACGCCACCATGTTGGCGTCGGCCTCTTTGAAAACGTCGAGTTGGACGCTCTCGCGGCCGTCGGTGCGCGTGGTGATCTGGCGCTCGCGATGGCTGCGTTCCACCGTGCCGAGGTCCTTGACGCGAATGTCACGGCCGTCGACTCGGGTGACGATGGTCTCGGCGATCTGCTCGACGGCAGCGAACTCGTTGAGGGTTCGCACCATGTATTCGATGCTGCCTTCCTCGAGGGTGCCGCCGGCGACGTTGACGTTTTCCTGGCGCAGGCGGTCGATGACCTGGCGCGAGCTGATCCCGGTGCGGGCCAGCTCGAGACGGCTCAGGCGGACGTGGATCTCTTCCTCGAGCCCACCTCGAACCTGCACCGCTGCGACCCCTTTGATCGGCTCGAGCTCGCGCTTGATCTCGAGCTCGGCCATTCGGCGCAGGCGGCGCAGCCCCTCTTCGCCCGCGAAGCCTTCACCAGCGGCAGCGAGCGAGAGCTCGAGGACCGGATCGAGAGACGGGTCGAACCGCAAGATCAACGGTCGTTCGGCTTCTTCCGGCAGAAAGACCTGATCGAGCCGTTCGAGGGTGTCTTGCACCGCATCGGTCATCGACATGCCCCAACCCAGCTCGAGCACCACGTCCGAGACGCCGGCACGCGAGATGCTGGAGATTCGCTTGAGCCCGCCGATGACCCCGAGAGCCTCTTCGATCGGTCGGCTGATGTCGTTCTCGACCTCCTCTGGAGCGGCACCGGGGTATTCGGTGCGCACAGTGAGAGTCGGGTAGGTCAGCTCCGGCATCAGGTTGACCGGCAACTTGGCATAGGAGAGCAGGCCGAAGATCACTGCGGCGAGGAACATCACGCCGACGGCTACCGGCCGGGTGGCGGCGAAGCTGCCGGCGGGGCGCGGCACATCGTCGGGCTCCTCGACAGTCACCGGAGCCGCGGTCGCGGCCGGCTCGACCACATCGGGGGAAGGTGCGGCGTCCGCCACGGCGGCTGCCGTGGGCGACTCGCGGCGCTTGCGCGAACGGCGCTTGCTCGGTTGCTCCTCAGCCGTTGACATCGGCGCCGCCTCCGACCACACGGACCTTGGAGCCCGCCTTCAGGCCGGCCTGGCCTGCCACCACTACGCGATCGCCGACCGCCAGCCCAGCCGGGACCGCCACCACGTCGCGAGACTCGAGGCTCGGTGCCACGACGACCCGCTCGACGCTGCCGTCAGCGCCGAGGCGATAGACCAGGCTGGTGCTGCCGTCCAGCACCAGGGCGCGCTTGGGGACGAGCAGAGCATCGGCGTCGACATCGGTGACGAGCTCGGCCTGGAGGAACATCCCGGGTCGCAGACCCTCAGCCCGTGGCACCTTCACCGTCACCTTGACGGTGCCGGTGCGCGGGTCGACGACCGGAGCGATGCGATCGACCGCGCCGGCAAACACCATGCCGCGGCCGGCTTCGGCCACCAGTCGCACCTGTTGACCGACGCCTATACGACCGAGCTCCCGCTCCGGCACGAAGACCTTGGCGACCAACGAGTCGAAGTCGACGATCTCGAAGAGCTCCTGGCCCGGCGCAATGGCGTCCCCGAGCTTGACCAGGCGTTGGGTGATCATGCCCGCAATCGGGGCTCGAACCTCCGTGTAGGAAAGCTCTCGCTGGGCATCCGCAAGCGCGAGCTCGAGCAGCTCGAGCTCGTGGCGAGCGTCGGTGTAGACCTTCTCGCTGACCAGTTGCTTCGTGAACAGATCCTCTTGCCGGGCCAACTCGGCGCGCGCCTTGGCGAGATTTTGGCGCGTGCGCTCGAGCCCCACGCGTTGGGCATCGTCCTCGAGGCGCACCAGCAGGTCGCCGCGACGAACCACATCGCCTTCCTCGACCCGCAGCTCCGTCACCCGACGCGCCGCCTCGGCGATCACCCGGACGGCGCTTTCGGCTTCGAGATTGGTCGAGGAGCGCAGCACCGCTTCGATGGGGCCGAGCTCGAGCACCGCGATCTCGACGGGAACTGCATCCTTCCCGGCTTCGGCGTCGGTCAGCTCGGCGGCATCGGTGTCGGCGGCGCTGCAGCCCCCGAGCAGAGTTGCGAGCAAGAGTCCCACGAGCAGGGACGAGAGCAGGTCTTTGGTCTTCACGGATCGAGCTCCAGGTGGTTTGAGTCTGAGCAACCGAGCGGGTTCTCCGCTGAGAGAAACGTTCGGCCGTGTCAGTTGTTACGAAATCCTGGAGCGGAGTGTTCCGTCGTCCTGCGACGGTCTGCCGTCGACGCCTGCTAGCGGCGGCCGCTGACCACGAAGTGCGCTCTGCGGTTTTGCTGCCAGCAGGCTTCCTCGCTGGCACTGCACACGGGCTTCTCTTCGCCGTACGAGACCGTCGTGAGGGCGTCTGCCGCAACGCCGGACGCCACCAGCTCGCGCAATGCCGCGCTCGCCCGGCGCTCGCCCAGGGCGAGGTTGTAGTCGTTGGTGCCGCGCTCGTCACAGTGGCCCTCGATCGTGACGACGAACTGCGAGTGCTCGCGCAAGAACTCGGCGTTGCGCTGGAGACGCTGGCGCGCTTCGGGGCGGAGCTCGGCCTGATCGAAGTCGAAGTAGACGTCGGCGAGCAGTCCGCTGCGGCGCAGGTACTCGTTGACCTCGTCGAGGGAGCCGGCCAGGGGATCGGCCGGGGCTTGCGGCTGAGCGGCGGGCTCAGGCGCCGGGGCGAGTGCCGGTTCGGGACTGGGTGTGGCGGCTGCAGCCACCGTCACCGGCTTCTTGGGCCGGCAGCCGACGGCTGCGAACGAGACAAGTATGACGAATGCAACGAGGATTCGCTTGGTCATCGAGATGTGCTCCGGGCCATGGCGAGGGGGATTTCCCTCCGCTCGGATGGTACGGAGACGCACTGCGGAACGACAGATATCAGAGGGGAGGTTGTGCTCTATCGAAGGGTAGATGGTGGAGCTCGGCCGGCCTCGCTAAGCTCCGCGAGCATGAACCTGCGCGTCACGTCACCGCGGGTCCGCGCCGAACGTCTGGTGGCTGGTGGGCGGGTCATCCTCGCCGCGTTCTCGTTGCTGGCGATCTGGCTGGATCCTGCCGAGCCGGCAAAGGCGGCCGAGCTCGGCTACGCACTGCTGGTGGGCTACGTCGCCTATGCGGTCGGCCTGGCGCTGTGGGTCCTTCGACGCGGCCATCCCTCGGGCTGGCTCGGGGTGGCGGATCACGGCTTCGACCTGCTGTTCTTTTCCCTGTTCATGTACTTCACGGCGGGGCCGGCAAGCCCCTTCTTCGCTTACTTCGTCTTCTGCCTGGTCGGCGCCACGTTGCGGTGGCAGTGGCGTGGGACGCTGTGGACGGCGCTTGCTTCCGTGTCCGCCTACGTGGCCGTCGGCATCCTCTTCGCAGAGGTGGGTGACCCAGGCTTCGAGCTCGATCGGTTCATCATTCGGGCGGTCTACCTGTTGGTGGTGGCGGTCCTGCTGGGCTACCTCGGGCTGCACGAGGAGCAGACACGACGCGAGATCGCCCTGCTCAGCCAGGTGCCGATGACGGTGACCACCGAGCCGCGAGTTGCGGCGGAGGCGGTGCTGGCGTGGGCCGGCGAGGTGCTCGGCACCGAGCACTCGTGGCTGGTGTGGAGCGACCGCGAAGAGCCGGGCGTGCGGCTGGCCTCCCGGCACGGAGGTGAGCTCCGTGTGGCGATGCTCGCCGAGGGCTCGCTGGCCCGCTGGCTGCCGCCGGACCTCGGCCCGCGGGACTCGGCGGGCGATGCACCCGGAGGCGGGCGCGTGGTCGAACGAGGCGGATCGGTGGTGTGGGAGCCGGGCTCGGCGCTCGGCGAGGACCTCCGCGAGGACCTCGGCGTTCGAGCGGTGGTCAATCTCGCCCTGACCGGAGAGGCGGTCTCCGGGCGCCTGGTCGTCGCTGCCCACCGCCGGCCGGCCGCCGAGCTGATGCCTCTGGCGGTGGCGGTGGCGGCAGCCACAGGGTCGCGTTTGGATCATCTGCACCTCGCACGGAGGCTGCAGGAGAACGCCGTATCGAGCCAGCGCAGCGAGCTCGGTCGCGACCTGCACGACGGCGTGCTGCAGTCGCTGACCGGGATCGGCCTGCGTTTGGCCTCGCTCGAGAAGCTCCTCGACCGCGATCCGGCGGTCGCTCGAGAACAACTCGAGCAGCTGCGGGTGCTCGTTGGCCTGGAGCAACGGGAGCTGCGCTTTCTCGTGGACGAGCTCAAGTCGACGCAGGGTCGGAGCGTGAACGGGCAGGTGACCACGGCTCTCGGCGAGCTCGGGGCGCTGATCGAGCGGGTGTGGGATATCGACGTGGACTGCCGCGAGATCGGCGAGGTGCCCGAGCACTTGCAGCGACCGGTGCGCTCGTTGGTGCGCGAGGCGCTCGTCAACTCGGCGCGGCATGCCGGGGCACATCAGCTGCGAGCCGCGGTCGAAACTCGGGCCGGGGAGGTCGCGGTGGAGGTGGCCGATGACGGCTGTGGGTTCGGATTCCAGGGATTGCTCGAAGATCACGAGCTTCTCGCCAGGGGAATAGGTCCCCGCTCGTTGCTGGAACGGGTTGTTGCCCTCAAGGGTCGGCTGTGGCTCGAAAGCGGTCCGGAGGGCTCGACCGTCCGCCTGTCGATCCCGGTCGAGGTAGGAGGAGGTTCATGAGCGCCCCAGGCTCGATTCGGATCTTGCTGGCCGACGATCACCCGATCGTGTTGGCCGGCCTCGAACAGCTGTTCGGGCTCGAGCAGCAGTTCGAGGTGGTCGGCAGGGCTCGAGACGGCGTCGAGGCCTTGAGCGCCGTCGAACGTCTCGCGCCCGATGTGCTGGTGCTCGATCTCAGGCTGCCGAAATGCGACGGCCTCGGCGTGTTGCGAGAGATGGAGCGACGCGGGTCGCGGACCCGCGTGGTGCTCCTGACCGCCGAGATCGACGACGAGCAAGTGTTGGCGGCCATCGACGGCGGTGCTCGGGCAGTGGTGCTCAAGGAGATGGCGCCCGCCCTGCTCACCGAGGCAATCCGTGCCGTTGCCGCCGGAGAGCTGTGGCTCGAGCGCAGCATCGGCTCACGCGCGCTCAAGCGGGTCTTGGCACGCGAGGCCGAACGACGTCAGGCGGCGCAGGCGTTGACGGCGCGCGAGCTCGACATCGCGCGCCTGGTCGGCCAAGGGCTGCGAAACCGTGCTATCGCGGAGTCGCTGTCGATCACCGAAGGAACGGTCAAAATCCATCTCCACCGAATCTTCGAGAAGCTGGGCCTGAGCGGGCGGTTGGAGCTGGCTCTGTGGGCACGGGAACACCAACTCGGCTGAACCGGGCTACCGCTCTTCGTCTTCCTCGTCGTCGGGGAAGTCCGCATCCTTGTCGAGGGCCGCGGCGATCCACCCGAGGAAGGTGCGATCACCCTGCGCTACGGCAAAGGAGAGGATCTCCGGGAGCTCGTACGTGTGCAGCTCCTGGATGGCCTCGCGCACGGCTTCGAACTCCTGGGCCATCGACTTGATGATCAGCAGATATTCGCTGTCGTGGCAGATGCGCCCCTTCCAGCGGTAGATCGACCGAACCGAGGGAATGATGTTGACGCAGCCGGCATGGCGGCGAGCCACGAGCTCGCGCGCGATCAGGTTGGCTTGCTCCTCGGTTCCGACCGAGGTGACGATGACGATGGCGTTGTCGCTGTTTTCCACGGGGCGATGGCTCAGGAACGCTCGGACGAGGGAACTGTAGCGGCTGGCGCCGAGCGCGTCAACGCTCGGCCCAGCGATCCGCCTCGGGGTCCCAGCGCAGGATGCGGATCCTGCCGGAGCGTCCGAAGACGCGCACCGCTACCAACCCGTCGACGCCGTCGGTCAGGTAGACACTGCCCGGCGTGGCGGCACCGAAGGGGTCGAAGCTTGCGAGGTTCGAGCGGTTGAAGCGTATCGGGTCGTCGAGGCGATCGAGCCGACGGCTCGGATCGGCAGGGTCTCGCGGCGGCGTGCCGCGGGGGAAGCCGAAACGCACCGCGAGCCCTGGGTGGCCGAGCTGGCGCAGTGGCCCCTCGGGACGGTCGATCATGGCGGTGATGTCACGAGACAGGACGCCGTCACCATCGCCGTCTCGATAGATGCGGACGGCGCCGCTGATGGCTCCGGTTTCGAAGCGAAGGGCGGCGTTGCGGTTGTGTCGAATGGCGATCGACCGGGTCAGATGGAGGGCACTACGAACCTCCTCTGCCGCCAGGTCCAGGGCGGTGCGGCGGTAGGCGCCATCGAGTCGCGCCACGGCGAGCGTTGCTGCCAGGCCAAACACCGCAAGGACGATGAGCGCTTCGAGCAGGGAGAAACCTCGGTGTTGCATGGGGTGCTCGAGAGGTCCGCCCCGGGGCCGCGGTGGCCCCGGGGCGGGGTGCCTCAGTCCTTCGGCGCCTTCGGCGCGCGGGGAAGCCGGACCTTCTCGGTCAGTGTGGTCTTGCCGTCCAGGGCGATCCAGGGCTTGAGGTTGGCGAACGTGCGCTCGCCCACCCCGCGGACCAACATGAGCTCTTCGGCCTTGCGGAAGGGACCCTCGGTGTCGCGCTGGGCGACGATTCTGGCTGCCACGGCCGGCCCGATTCCGGGCAGCAGCTGCATCTGCTCGACGCTGGCGGTGTTGAGGTTCACCACGCCGACAGGGGCGTCCGAGGCTCCCGCCGCGCCGAGGCTTGCCAGCGCCAGCAGGGCGATGCCGATGACGAGGCGCAGAGTGTTGTGAGTGTGAAACATTGAGTTTGTCCTTTCTTGCCCGCGGGCGGGCCTGAGGTGGTCGCGCAGCGACCGGTTATGCGTTGCGTTCGTTTTGTTCTGTCGTGCAAGTGGATCGTTGGGTCTGGCCGCTCGGGTCTGCCTCCTTCCGGTTGTTGACGTCGTGAGCTATTCCATGATCGGTGCCAGCTCTCATCGTCTGCGCCAAGTGGCTTCTGGTCAGAGGTTTACAGGCAATTGCCGGGTTTGACGAGGAAACGCCGGCGTCAGAGGTACTTGACGTCTTGGCTCGCCGAG
Organism: uncultured Thermoanaerobaculia bacterium; assembly: GCA_964599475.1. Lineage (GTDB taxonomy): Bacteria > Acidobacteriota > Thermoanaerobaculia > Multivoradales > CAZRFU01 > CAZRFU01. Next base: position 75,501 of record CAZRFU010000014.1, on the reverse strand, counting down.
CCGGGCGTTTCGAAACGCTGGCCGCCAAGCTTCAGGGGTCCCGAGGCTCGTCAGAGGATTTGGACGCTGACCAAATCCGCTGACGTGGTGGCGGTCAGCGGCGCTTTCCGGTAGATTGCGCGGTCGATGAGCTCATCTCGCCGCCGCTCCGTCTTCCGGGAATATCTCGAGGCGCTTCTCGTCGCCGCTCTCTTCCTCGGTTTTTCGAACACCTTCGTGCTCAAGACGTTCTTCATCCCGAGCGGATCGATGGAGTCGACTCTGCTGATTGGCGACCACCTGATCGTCAACCGCTTCATTTTCGGCTCCTCCGGAGCCGGCGAAGTTCCCGGCCTCCCTGGGCGTGCTCCCGGTCGAGGTGATGTGGTGATCTTCCGTTCCGTCGAGGATCCACGCATCGACTTGGTCAAGCGATGTGTGGCGGTCGGTGGCGACACCGTCGAGATCATCAACAAGCAGCTGTACGTCAACGGCGAGCGGGTCGAGGAGTCCCACTACGTCGAGCATCGGGATTCACGCCTGTTCACTCGGCGCCAGCGCGTCGGTGCGGCCGAGCTGCGGCGCGACAACATGCCGCGTGTTGCGGTGCCGCAGGGCCACTACTTCTTCCTCGGCGACAATCGCGACCATTCATACGATTCGCGCTTCTGGGGGGTGGTCCCCGAGCGGTACGTCAAAGGGCGAGCGTTCCTGATCTACTGGTCCAACGGCGGCGAGACCAGCGACGGGCGATGGCCCGGGACGATGGCGCGCTTGACGCAGCTGCTGCGAACCGCGGTCGGATTCGTCACGAACAGTCGGTGGGGCCGCACCTTCATGCTCGTCCGGTGACGCGGCCTCGGCGACCCTGGCACGGCATCGGATCGGCGCTCTTGACGGCCGTCCTGCTGGCCCTGTTCGCGCGGATCTTCCTGTTCGAGATGATCCGCATTCCGTCCGGATCGATGTCCCCGACGCTCGAGGCGGGGGATTTGGTGCTCGTCAATCGTTTCGTGTTTGCTGCCGACTGCGGCGCGATCTGGCTGCCGTGTCGCGAGCTCGAGCGGGGCGACGTGATCGTCTTTCGGGCCCCTCCCGGTGGTTATCGTCACGCCTTCGTCAAGCGGGTCATCGCCACCGAGGGGCAGGTGGTCGACTTCCGCGACAAGCGTTTGACGCTCGACGGCGCTCGACCGGAAGAGCCTTGGGCGCATCATCGCGATCCGGCCACCTACCCCGATGCCCGGTTCGTGCCCGATCAGCGTCGCTGGCGCGACCAGCATGGACCGACCCGCGTTCCGTACCGAGCGGTTTTCGTCGCCGGCGACAACCGCGACGAGAGTTGGGACAGCCGCTTCTGGGGGCCTCTGGCGGTGCGCCATGTACAGGGGCGGCCGTTCCTGCGCGTCGCCTTCGCCTCACCCTGGAACGGCGGGCGGCCCCTCGTCGTGCGATAGTCTTTCGCGGAACCTGAATGGAGGGTGGGTATGCGCACACACCGAGAGTCTGGCGAAGGTCGGGTGCAGTTCTTCTTCTGGCTGATCGTGTTCGCGGCAGCGTTGCTGATTGCCTTCCGGGTGATTCCGGTCAAGGTCAAGGACGCTCAATTGGTCGACTACACCATCGAGCTGGCCCAGTTTCGCAACCACCTGCCGGCCGACACGATCGAGAAGGACATTTTCAACAAGGCCCGTGAGCTCGACCTGCCTCTCGAGCGCAAAGCGATCAAGGTCGAGAAGTTCCGCGAGCGCATCCGGATGAAGTACACATACACCGTACCGCTCGAGTTTCCTGGGTACACCTACGTGTGGACGATCGACCACGAAATCGATCGCCCCTTGTTCGCTGCCCTGTGACCGCGGGTCTACGCTGCATCGAGGGTCGCGAGGATTCGTTCGAGCGCAGCCGTTGGGTCGGGCGCTGCCACGATGGGTCTGCCGACGACCAGCACGTCGGCGCCCGCTGCCAGAGCGGCGCTCGGCGTGGCGGTGCGACGTTGGTCGTCCAGAGGTGCTCCGGCGGGGCGGATTCCGGGGGTGACCAGGAGCAACGGCGGCGGCAGAATGCGGCGCAGCGGCGCTACCTCCTGCGGTGAGCAGACGATGCCCCGCAGTCCGGCGGTGCGAGCGAGGGTTGCAAGCCGCGCCGCCTGGGTCTGCGGGGTTCGAACCACACCCAGCTCGCGGAGCGTGGCGCGATCGAGCGAGGTCAACACGGTGACGCCGAGGATTCCGAGTGTGTCTCCCGCCGCCTCGCGGGCGGCGGCGAGCATCTCGCGCCCTCCCGCGCAGTGGACGGTCAACAGCGCGACGCCCAGGTCCCGCAGTGGACGCACCGCTCCGGCAACGGTGTTGGGGATGTCGTGGAGCTTCAGGTCGAGGAACACCGGCGCATGGGCCGCTGCCACCTCGATCACCTTTGGACCATGAGCGACATAGGCCTCGAGCCCGACTTTGAGAAAGCCGACGCGCGGGCCCAAGCTTTCGGCAAGGGTACGCAGTCGGCCGAGATCGGCCGTGTCGAGGGCGATGGCAAGGTGGTTGGCACGGGACATGGGGGGCCTCCTTGGGCACGAGAGTGGGTCGTCCAGGTGGCCGCGATTGTGCCTGGATTCCTTCTGGGATGCCATCTGACGCTGCTGATCGCCTTTCTGAACCCGGCCTTGCCCCTCTCACAGGCGAGCGCAGCGCGCCTGGCGCTCGGCCTCGTGCCCGGTTTGGCGCTGGCGTCGTGGACGATCCTCGCGGCCACGTCGCGCCCCGAGCAGCGCCTGCGGCACCTGCCCTGGTGGATCGCTGCAGAGCTGGTGGTTGCAGCAGTGCTCTATGCCTTCCATTTGTGGTGGGCCGGCTTCGGCATCCACCCAGGAGTCGCCCGCAGACTGCTGAAGGCCGCCGTGAGTCTCGGCGTGTTGGGCCTGGTGGCCTTCTACACCGGTCTGTTGCACTCCCTGACGCGGCGGCCCTACGGACGGCGCAGTAGGCTGCTGTTCCTGATCCTGTCGCTGCTCAGCCTGTGGGTGGCGGTAGAGCGACGCGAGACGTTCCGACCGGTGCCACTGAGCGCGCCCTCGCCGAACCTGGTCAGCACCCTCGGACTGCCGGTGACCGTCGTGTGGCTCGAGGGCGCGAGCCTCGAGCTCCTGCTGCCGCTGGCGGAACAAGACCTGCTCCCCTTCTTCGCCGGTGCGTTTGCGGACGGCGCGTTTGCGCCGGTCGATCCCTTGCGCCCGGCGCGCGAACAAGTCCAGCGGATTGCCACCGTGACCGGCAAACTGCCGTATCGCTCCGGGTACGTAGCGCCGCGACGTTGGCTCCTGCCCGAATCGGACGAGCGGATCGCTCTGGCTCCCCCCCTGCTGCCTGCTCTGTGGTGGCGGGCCGTGGGCTTCCGGGAGGCCGCAGCGGCTCTCGAAACCCTTCCGTTCTGGCGTGTGTGGAGTGCCTTGCGGCCGGAGGATACGCTCCTGCTCGGGCTGGATCCCTCCGACCCGGCCGGGCCGGCGGCACCTGTCGAGCTCGACCGACTCAACCTCGGAGTGGCTTCGGGTGCCGCGCGCATGGTGCGGATCGACACCACATTGGGCCCCACCGTTGCGTTTCGCGATGGTGCGCCGGAGATGCACGAGTTGGCCAAGCTGCGCCAGCTCGACGCCAGCTTGAGCCGGCTGTGGGCGGAACGCCGCGCGGGCGAACATCTCGTCGTGTTCTCGAGCCCGCGCCCCAGCCAGGGATGGGGACGCTCGCACCCGGCCGCGGGCCTTCTCCTCCTGCTGGGCCCCGGGGCCGAGGCGCGCCGCATCGCCAAGAGCGTCCGCGCCGTCGATGTCGCCGCCACGATTCTGCACCTGGCCGGCTATCCGAGCGCACGTGACCTCGACGGGCGTGTTCGCACCGACCTCTTGTCGTTCGACTGGCGCAGGCGGCGACCGATTTCGGTCGTGCCGAGTTACGACTTCCTCGCCCTGCGCAGTCCCTGAGGATCGTCGTTTTCGATCGGCCGCGGACCGCGGGGTTCCTCCGCGCCATCTGATGCACCCGCTTGCGACATCGAGCACCGGCCCTCGAAATAGGCACCCTCTTCGATGATCAGCGCCGGGGTTTCGAGCTCTGCCCTGACGCGACAACCTTTGGCGAGCTCCACCTTGCGCGCGATCACCTTGCCGCGCACTTCACCACTGATCAACACTCGGCCGACATCGATGGTTCCGTCGACCACTCCTTGTTCGCCGACCACGAGGTTGCCGTGTGAGGTCACCGACCCGTGGATCGTGCCCTCGACTCGAAAGGTGTCCTCAAAGTGCAACTCTCCTCGGATGGTACTGCCCTTGTCGAGGAAGCCGTTGAGCTCGCCGGTGCGAGAAGTTCCAAACATCTTCACTGCTCCCTGAAGGAGGACAGGAGCTCGTACAGGCGCATCAGCTCCTCCTCACTGGAAAACTGGATGGTGAGACGGCCTCCGGCGCCACGGCGGACGATCTCGACTTTGGCCTTGAGGCGTTGCGTCAACGCTTCGGCGGCTGCCGCGGAGTGAACGTCGGTTGTGGGGACTCGGGTACTGCCGGCCGGCTTGGCCGCCGCGACCGCCTGGGAGACCAAGGCCTCGATGCGGCGTGCGTTGAGCTGCTCGCCGACCGCCTTCTGGGCAAGCGCCAACTGATCCTTCGCGAGCTCGAGGGTCAACAGCGGCCGCGCCTGACCCGCCGTCAGCTTCCCCGACCTCAGGAGATCCTGGACCGGCTGTGGTAACTTCAACAACCGCAACGCGTTGGCCACCGTCGGACGAGCCTTGCCCACCCGCTCGGCGACCTGGTCCTGGGAAAGACCGAACTCTTCCTTGAGCGCGAAATAGGCCAGCGCCTCTTCGATCGGGTTGAGATCGCTGCGTTGCAGGTTCTCGACCAACGCCAGTTCAAGCATTTCGCGCTCGCCCGACACTTCGCGCACGACGACGGGAACCTGCTGGAGCCCCGCCCGTTGCGAGGCGCGCCAGCGGCGTTCGCCGGCTACGATCATGTACCCGCCGTCGCGGTCCGGCGTGACGACGATGGGCTGCACCACGCCCTGCGCCCGAATCGAGGCGGCGAGGTCTTCGAGTTGGCTCTCGTCGAACTCGATCCGGGGCTGGAACCGATTGGGTTTGAGATGACTGACCGGCAACACCCGCGTGGCTTCGGCCGCCTTGGGCAACAACGCATCGAGGCCGCGGCCGAGACCTCCCCGCCGAGTCACGCCCACCTCGCGGCAACTTCGCGCGCCAGCGCCAGATAGGCCTCGGCACCGCGGCTGCGAATGTCGTACTCGATCACCGGCACGCCGTGGCTGGGCGCCTCGGCCAATCGCACGTTGCGTGGCACCACGGTTTCGAAGACACGGCTGGCAAAGTGCCTTCGTGCCTCTTCGGCCACGTCTCGCGCCAGGTTGGTGCGCTCGTCGTACATCGTCAACACCACGCCACCGATACCCAGGCGCGGGTTGTGGGCACTTCGCACGCGCTCGACCGTCGCCACCAGCTCGGAAATGCCCTCGAGCGCGAAGTACTCACACTGCAACGGTACCACGACGGTATCGGCGGCAACGAGCGCGTTGACGGTGAGATGTCCGAGCGAAGGTGGGCAATCGATGAGGATGAAGCGATAGCGCTCGCGCACCGCATCGAGGGCATGCTTGAGCCGCGTCTGCCAGTTCTCCGCGCCGACCAACTCGACCTCGGCACCCACCAGATCGCGATCGGCCGGAAGCACATGCAGCTTGGGCGTCTTGCTGGCGACGATCGCGCCGACGGTGTCTCCCGCGCGGGTGAGGAGGTGGTAGAGATGCGGAGCGCTGGCGTCGAGCCCGAGGCCGCGGGTGGCGTTGCCCTGGGGATCGGCGTCGACCACCAGGGTCGGGGCATCAAAGGCAGCCAGAGCGGCGCCGAGGTTGATGGTCGTGGTGGTTTTGCCCACCCCACCCTTCTGATTCGCGATTGCGACGACTGTTGCCATCTTTCCTCAATCTGTGACGTCACCGCGGCCCGCGACGACGATGTGAGCGTCCCGTTGTCCCGGCAGATCCAGCCGCTCGAGTGGTACCAAGCCTTGCGGCAGCGTCACTGTTCGGCCCGACCACACCAACCATCGTCCCGTTGGCTCGAGCCGCGCCACCAGAGCCGCCGCGGTCGGAGCGTCGACCTTCAGGGCCCGGACGGTCACCGCGGCGATGCCCTGGTCAAACGCCGCAGGCAGCGGGAGAGGCAGTCTAGCAGCATGGACCTCCAGCTCCAATCCGGCGGCTCGAGCGCCAGCGCGCAGGAACGCGGCACGCTTCATGCGCGGCTCGACCAGGACCACCCGCAGACCGGGCCTCGCGCAGGCGAGCACGAAGCCCGGAAAGCCGGCGCCGCTGCCGAGATCCACCAGCAGGCCAGAGGTCGGGAGACTGCCCACCGCCGCCAGCGCTTCGCCATAGTGACGGACGAGGGCATCGTCCATCGTCCCTGGGCCAATCAGGTCGTGAATCCGCGACCAGGTCCGGAGTGTTTGGTAGTGAGCGAGCAAACGCTCAGCGCAAAGCTCGCGCTCCTTGGGGTCGGCAACAACATCGCAGAGGCCATGAAACCTCTCCAAAGGAACCGGCGCAAGGTTGTGTTTCACGTGAAACGTGCAGGCTATTCGGCCGGCATCGGCTCCGGCGAGATCTCGACCCGCTTGAGGAAGCCTTCGCCTTGGCTCTCCGACCGCAAACCCGCTGCCCGCGCAACCAGGTGCACGATCCGACGCTCCGGCGGCGACATCGGGTCCAGGAGCACCGCGCGGCCGACCCGCGCCACTTCCGCGCAGGCCTCCTGGGCCAAGTCCTCGAGCGCCCGGTCCTGCCGTGCCCGAAAGCCTCCGCAGTCGACCCGCAGCGGAAACCGTTCGCCGCAGAGACGACCGGCAACGTGCTCCAGCGCTCGCAGCACCTCACCATGACGGCCGATCGCATACCGTGTATCCCGACCGAACAGCTCGACCTCCACACCCTCCGGCCCACCTCGAGCCTCCACTTCGAGATCCAAACCACTCAGGCGCACCGTCAACCCCATCGCCGCGACCACTTCGGTCTCCTCCGTGGTTTCTGGGCTCCGAGCGTGGCGCGGCTCGCGAAGATCAGCTCGCTCGGGCATCCGCTGCGCCGCCGGGCGCGCCGGTGTCGTCGGCACGGGACGCGCCGGTGGCGGGAGCTCGGGCGCAGTAGGATCCACCGCTATGACGATCCGGCGAGTGCCCTTCCACGAGGTGTGCCGTCCCTCGACCGGTTGGTAGCGAATCCGCTCGGGCGAGATGCCGAGCGCCGCCGATGCCGCGACCAGCGCCTGTCCCAAGGTTGCGCCGGAAAAGTACTGCTTGCTCGCCTCACTCATGCTCGCCTCCGTTCACTTCGCAGCCTTGGCCGCCTTGATCCGGTTGTAGGTCCAGATCTGGCCGATGGTGAAGATGTTGTTGGTCAACCAGTACAACACCAAGCCGCTGGGGAAGCCCAACGAAAAGACCGTGAACACGATCGGAAACAGCTGCATGATGCGCCGCTGGATGGGATCGCTCGCCTGCGGAGTCAGCTTCATCTGAATGACCTGGGTCACACCCATGATCACCGGCAACAGGAAGTACGGATCCGCTGCTGACAGGTCCTGGATCCAGCCGAGCCACGGAGCCATTCTCAGCTCGATCGCCAAGGGAAGAAGTCGAAAGTAGGCGAAGAAGATCGGAATCTGGGCGAGCATCGGCAGGCACCCGCTCATCGGGTTCACACCAGCCTCGGAGTACACCGCCTGCATCTCCTCGTTCATGCGTCGCTGGTTCTCGACGTTGAACCGGCCGTCCTTGTCGCGCAGCTTGCCGCGATACTTCGCGCGGATCGCCTGCGCCTTGGGGTTGACCTCCTGCATCTTCTGCATCGAGACGTGGCTGACGTGTGTCAGCGGCAACAGCACGATCTTGATCAGGATCGTCATGATCACGATCGCCCAGCCGTAGTTCGGCACCACTCGCGAGTGCAGCCACAGTAGGCCCGAGTGAAGCGGCCGCGACAAGATTCCAAAGAATCCCCAATCGATGGCCTCCGGAAGACCCCGACCCAGCTCATCGAGCCGTTTGCGCTCCTTGCCTCCCCAGAACCCCGGCAGCACGATCTCGCCCGCGGCCGGCTCGAACACCAGCGCGATCTCGCGCGGCGCCTTCTTCTCCTGCCCTTTGAGCTTGCTCAGGTCTGCCAGCGGCTCGTAGCGCGTCCCGGCCGGCTCGTCGCGACGAATCGTCGGCACCAGCCCCACGCGGGCGACCGACGGGTCCAGGAACACCGCCGAGATGAAGTACGTGTCATCCAGAGCGACCCATTCGAGGCCACTGAGCGGAACATCTTCGAGCTCTGTCACCTTCCGCGCGAGCCGGCGTTCGACCTCGCCCGCGCTGCGCCAGAGCGCCTCCTTCACTTGGTATTGTTGACCGTCCTCGGCGTCCGACGGATTCCGGACCCCCGGACCCAGCCACACGTGCCACGCCTCTCCTGCGAGCGCGGCTCGAACCCGAACCTCCAGCTCTCCTCGGGCGCCGAAGCGGAACTCCTTCTCGGCCCACCGTGGACCCTCCGACCAGCGCAGCGTGACCCGACCAGCTGACTGTTCCACGTGAAACAGCGCGTCCGCCAGCAATGGCTCTCCCTCAGCATCGACCACCCCGTAGGGAAACGGTCCGCGATCCCGCTGGCGCACCATCTCGAGCGCTCCCCCACCGAGCCCAACGTGCTCCGTCAACTGGTAGGAGACAATCTGTCCGCCCCGATTCGAAATGCGCGCGCGAAACCCCTCCCCCTGGATTTCCACCGTTTGCTCTTCGGACGCGGTGCCCCACGTCAGCACCTCGGGCGTGCCGCCGGCCGTCACCTCGCTCGGCGGGCCCGCCCCTGCGACCGCTGCCGCAGCGGTCCGCGGTTCCGCCGGACTCGGCGCTGCCGCGGGCTCGACACCCTGCTCTTCGACCGCCACCGGCGGTGGAAACACCACCTGCCACACCGCGATCACGCCAAGCGACAGGACCGCCGCCAGAATCAGTCTCTTCTCGTCCACTCGAACCCCCTGTCGCTCAGAGCCTGCTGAGCTCAGCCGCCGGGCAGGAGCGCTTCGAGCTCTCGTCGCGCCGCCTCGGCGTCTTGCGCCCGGGTCCCGGGCCGGACATGAGCCACGACGTCCACTCCCCCGAGCCGGCCTCTCTGGCCGGCCAACCGGAACCCTTCCTTCAGTACGCGCTTGAGCCGATGGCGTTCCACGGAACCGCCCGACTTGCGTGTTACGGTCACGCCAAAACGCGGCTCGGCCGTTCCGTTCCCGCGCAGGAACAGAATGACCAGCCGCCCATGGCGCTTTCTACCTTCGCGGTAACAGGCCTGAAAGTCTGGGTGCCTTCTGAGCCTGTCACTCGGGCGAAGCCGTTGTCGACCCTCGGTCAGACCGCGATCCGCTTGCGGCCCTTGCGGCGCCGAGCGTTGAGCACGGCGCGACCGCCGCGGGTCTTCATCCGGGTCAAGAAGCCGTGGGTCTTGTGGCGGCGCCGATTGTTGGGCTGGAACGTGCGCTTCACGATGTATTCCTCTCAGTGCGAACAATGAGGCGACTGGCGCCACCTCGTTCAAAGGCGGGACGAGCTGAAGGTTTGGCGGAGAGGGTGGGATTCGAACCCACGGACCGCTCGCACGGTCAACGGTTTTCGAGACCGCCCCGATCGACCACTCTGGCACCTCTCCGAACCTGGTTTTATCACGAGATCAAAGAACGCGGTTGTTGCAGATGGCGGAGAGGGTGGGATTCGAACCCACGGTAGAGGTTTTGCCCCTACACACGATTTCCAGTCGTGCACCTTCGGCCACTCGGTCACCTCTCCCTCGATCCTTCCGTCGCCGCCTTGCGCAAGCCTCGAAAGAACCCCCGCAACAACTCCCCGCTGGCCTCGGCGAGAATGCCGCTCTCCACCACCATGCGGTGGTTCAGCCGCGCATCCTGCACCAAGCACCCGAGACTGCCGCACCAGCCGGCCTTCGGGTCGAAAGCCCCGAACACCAACCGGGCCACCCGCGCGTTGACCAATGCCCCGGCGCACATCGCACAGGGCTCGAGGGTCACCACCACGGTGCAGCCCTCGAGCCGCCAGCTTCCGAGCACCGCTGCGGCCTGTTGGATCGCCTCGACCTCGGCGTGGGCGAGCGGGTCTTGCCGCTCCTCGCGCCGATTCGAACCTCTCCCGATCACGCGGCCCGCCGAGTCGATCACCACCGCACCAACTGGGACTTCGCCCCTTCGGCCGGCGGCCTCCGCCTCGGCGAGAGCCTCCCGCATCAGAAGCTCATCGAGCTCCGGAGACGGAGCCCAATATGGTAAGTCAACTCTTGCCATCCGTAAAGTCACACCCCGCCGCCAGTTGCGCCACGGCCTCGAGCAGCGTACCATCCCGGCGAGGGGCCGACGAAGGGTTCGGGTCCTGTGCATCGACCGCTGTCGAACCTCGTCAGGCCCGGAAGGGAGCAGCGATAAGGCGTGCGACTCGAGTGCCGCAGATCGGCCGGAACCCTTCGTCGACCCCTTTCTTCACCCCCGCATGACCTACACCGCTCTCGCCCGCAAGTGGCGCCCTCGCACCTTTGCCGACCTGATCGGCCAAGAAGCGGTCGTGACCGCCTTGTCCAATGCGCTGCGCGAGCAGAAGATCGCTCAGGCCTACCTCTTCTCCGGCATTCGCGGCGTCGGCAAGACGTCGGCCGCGCGCCTGGTCGCCAAGGCCCTCAACTGCGCCGAAGCGCCCACCCCGGAGCCCTGCAACGTCTGCCCCTCCTGTCGCGACGTTGCATCCGGTGCGAGCCTCGACGTCCTCGAAATCGACGCCGCAACATACTCCCGAGTCGAGCAGATCCGCGAGCTCACCGAAGGCCTGCGCTACGGCCCCACCCGTGAGCGCTGGAAGGTCGTCATCCTCGACGAGGTCCATCGCCTCTCGCGTCAGGCCTTCGACGCCCTGCTCAAGATCGTCGAAGAGCCGCCCGCCTTCCTCGTCTTCATCTTCGCGACCACGGAGATCGACGCCGTGCCCGCGACGATCCTGTCGCGCTGCCAGGAGTTCCACTTCCGTCGCGTCCCCACTCCGGTCCTCGCGGGCCAGTTGCGCAGCATCTGCGAGGCCGAAGCGATCACCGCCACCGATGCAGCGCTGCGAGTTCTTGCCCGTGCCTCGGAGGGCAGCGTGCGTGACGCCGTCGCCCTCCTCGACCAACTCGCCACCTTCGGCGACGGCGCCATCACCGAGGAGGCGGCGTTTGCGCTGCTTGGGGGCGGGGACCTCTCCACCCTCCCGGAGCTGCTTGCAGCCATCGTCGACGGTCGACGCGAGGTCGTCCTCGAGGTCGCCACCCGCATCGAGTCCGAAGGGTGGGACCCTCGCGCCGTCCACCACCGGCTGATGGCCCTCGTCCGCGACGCACTCCACCTTGCTGCCGGAGCCTCCTGCGACCGGCTCGACCTCCCCGCTGACGAAGCCGAGCACCTTGCCCAGATCGCTCGACCCGTCGGCTACGAGTCGTTGCTCCGTCTGCTGCACCACCTCCTTTCGAGCGAGCCCACGATCCGTCGCAGCGAGATCCCTACGCTCGCGCTCGAGATCGCTTGGCTGCGGGCGGCCGAGCTGCCGCGGCTCCAACGCCTCGAGGGCCTGCTCAGCGACGGTCGCCCGGTTGGGCAACAGCCGCGTCCGAGCTCGATGCGTGAAGCTGGGCCGGCCTCCCCGGCCGCTGCGTCGCCGTCCGTCTTCACATCCCGCTCGAGCGCACCGCCCGACCAACCGGAAGACCACCGCGAACGCATCGTGCGCGCGGTCGCCGACCGACGCGAGGGTCTCGCGGCCCGGCTGCGCGTCGCCGAGGGTCTGCGCATCGACGGCTCGACCTTGGTCATCTCGGCGGCCGTCGACGAGGCTCCTGCCTTCGATCGCCCTCAGATCCGTGAGGTCCTCGACGCTGCCTGCCGCGAGGTCCTGGGCCCGACCGGTCGCTGGCGCCTCGACCTCGTCACCCTCGCCGCTCCCTCCGCCACTACCTCGCCGACCGCTCCACGGCTGTCCTCAGCCGCTCCGCCCGCCCTCGCAGCCGCTCCGGAAGTCCAGGCTGTGCTCGAGATTTTTGGAGGGTCGGTCGAATCCGTCGAACCACTCGAGCCGGCGTCTGCCGACGACGAGGAGATCCCATGAACATCCAGAAAATGATGCGCCAAGCCCAACAGATGCAGGAGAAGATGCAGCGCGAGCTTGCAGCTGCTCAGATCGAGGCCAGCGCCGGTGGCGGCGTGGTCACCGTGGTGGTCAACGGCCTGAAGGAGATCCAGTCCGTAACCATCGATCCCGAGGTCCTCGATCCCGCCGATCCCACCATGGTTCAAGACCTCATCGTCGCGGCCCTGCGCGAAGCGTCCCGCAAGGTCGATGAGACGATGCAGTCGAAGTTGGGTGCGCTCACCGGCGGCATGCCCGGTCTCTTCTGAGTCGATGCCGGCAGCGCTGCAGCGTCTCACCGCCGAGCTCAGCCGACTCCCTGGAGTGGGCCCGAAAACCGCGGCTCGCCTGGCCAACCATCTCCTCCGGGTACCAGAAGCTCAGGTCCGCAACCTCGCCCACGCCCTGATCGACGTCCGCGAGCGCCTCTTCCCCTGCAGTCGTTGTCGCGCCATCACCGACACCGATCCCTGCGTCATCTGCTCCGATCCGAGTCGCGACCCGAGCCTGCTCTGTGTGGTCGAGGAACCCTTCAACATCGCCCCCCTCGACCGCACCGGAGAGTTTCGGGGTCGCTACCACGTGCTGCAGGGAGCGCTGTCCCCGCAACGAGGCATCGGGCCAGGCGAGCTCTCGATCGACCTCCTGCTCTCCCGCCTCGACGACGTCCAAGAGGTGGTCCTCGCCACCAATCCCAACGTCGAAGGTGAGGCCACGGCTCTCTACCTCGCCCGACTGCTGCGCGGTCGTGTCGCGCGGATCAGCCGACTCGCCTTCGGTATGCCCGTCGGCGGCGACATCGAATACACCGACGAAGTCACGCTCGGGCGCTCCCTGCTCGGTCGTCGTCCTGTGTCGTGACCGTCTCGCCCGCCACCCTCGCCGCAGCCGATCTGCTGCGCCGCCTGGAAGCACCCGGCGTCAATACCCTGTGGGATGACCAACCGTCGCTGGTCTGGCAATCCGCCACGGGATCCTGGGTCACCGACCTCGATGGCCGCCGCCTGCTCGACTTCACCTCTGGCTTCGGCGTCGCCGCTCTCGGCCACCGCCCCTCCTTCGTCCTCTCCGCCATCCGCCGCCAGCTCCGCTCCTTGCTCCACGGTCTCGGCGACGTCGCCGCCCATCCCGCGAGGATCGCCGCAGCGCAGATGCTCACGGCTGCTTCGCCCCGGCAACCCGCCCAAGTCTACTGGGCAATCTCCGGCGCCGACGCCGTCGAGATCGCCCTGAAAACCGCGCGCCTGGCCACTTCCCGGAAGACGATCCTCGCCTTCGACGTCGGCTACCACGGCCTCACTGCCGGCGCCCTCGCGGCCACCGCCCGTGGACGTTTCCGAGAGCCTTTCGCCGCCCACCTCGATCCCCACATCCACCACCTGCCGTGGGGCGCGGATCTCGATGCGGTCCAGCGCGCCCTCCGCCGAAGCCCGGTTGCGGCCGTGCTGGCCGAACCAATCCCCGGGCGCGAGGGCGTGCACGTGGCACCTCCAGGCTGGCTTGCCGAGCTCTCCCGCCGAGCAGCCGGCGCGGGGGCCCTGTTCATCGCCGACGAAGTCCTCACTGGGGGGGGGCGCACCGGTTCCTTCTGGGCTTCTACGACCGAAGGCGTCGTCCCCGATCTCCTGTGCTTCGGCAAGGCGATCGGCGGTGGTCTGCCACTCGCCGGAGTCCTCGCCCCGCCGGAAGTCTTCGCCGCCTGGCCCAAGACCGGCGAGGCCCTGCACACCGCCACCTTTCTTGCTCATCCTCTTGCCTGTGCCGCTGCACTCGCGACGGTGCCGCGACTCGGCGATCCGCGGCGGCTGGCCCGAGTGAGGCGGCACGCCACGCTGCTGCAGTCTCGGCTCGCTCCCGCCTGCCAGCGCTCGCCCCTCGGGCCGCTGCCCCTGCGCGGTCGCGGCCTGATGTGGGCCATCGATCTGCCGACGCCTCGAGCAGCTTCGAACCTTGCCCTTCGCGCCCGTGAGCAGGGAGTCCTGCTCCTCGCCGGCGGTCGCCGTGGAACCACCGTGCAACTTCTGCCGCCGCTGACGATCTCGCGCCGCGATCTCACCCTCGCTCTCGATCTCCTCGTCGAGATCTTGGGATCCAGCGAGCTCTCGCGCTAACATCAGCCCGTGCGCGTCGACTCCGCCCTCCTCGACCATCCCTACTTCGCGCACTTTTCACCCGAGCTGTTCGAGCAGCTTGCCGCCTGCGCCTCCCGGGTCCGGCTACCCGCCGGTGCCACCTTGTTCGCCGAAGGGGAAGAGTCAGCCGACTGCTACGTGGTCGAGCGCGGGGCGGTAAAGGTGCAGCGCTCCACCCCCTACGGCCCGTATCGACTGGCAACCCTTGGTCGAGGTGACATCTTCGGCGAAACCGGGTTCATCGACGGTCGCGCCCGCTCGGGTGACGTCGTGATGGAGGAGGCATCCGAGCTGCTCCTGTTGTCACCCGCGGCGATCCGCAGCCGTCTCGACACCGACAAGGCCTTCGCCGCCGCGCTCTACTGGGCATTCTGGAAGTCTCTGTCTTCCAAACTCCGGGCTACCAACGAACGACTGCTCGAGTTCTTCGGCAACACCTCCCGTTCGCCCTCAGCGGCGACCCGGCGCCCCGCAGACATCGCTACTCCTGTCACTGCCGGGGGTCTCGACGAAAAGCGCAAGCTCTTCAGCGAACAGAAGTTGTCCCAAATGGAGATCAACTTCCTTGCTTCCGTCTCGAAGCAACTCCAGTTCCGAGCCGGTCACACCATCTTCCGCGAGGGGGAGGCCGGCGAGCACCTCTACGTCGTCCTCGACGGCAAGGTGCGCATCAGCAAGGACGTCCCGGGAGCCGGCGAGGAGGCCCTTTCCTTCTTGGAGCGCGGCGACTACTTCGGCGAGATGGCTCTGATCGACGACCGTCCGCGTTCGGCCGATGCCCGAGCCCACTCCGGCGGGGCATCCGTGCTGGCGATTCCCAAGCAGGTCGTCGACAGCCTGCTGCACCAGCGGGGAGTTTCCTCGGTCCGCCTCCTGACCATCCTGTGCCTGCTGATATCGAAGCGGCTGCGCGAAACCGACGACAAGATCGTCGGCTGGTATGTCCTCAGCGGGGGGCCTTCGACCTCGGGTCGATGACCGCGCCTCGGGCCCTTGCACCGAGCACCAACGACTTCACCTTCAGCACTAGGCTCGACGTGGCGATCCCGTCGATCTGCTCGATCGGCCACCACACTCCAGCCGCCGGTGCACCGCAACTCTCGGCCTCGACCACCACCGCCGAGATCCGTCGAAAGGTGATCGCGTGACGACAGCGGCCGACGACCCTTCCGATGCGGATATCGACCCCGTAGCGACACCTCAAGCTCTCCTCGGCTCGACCTTCACACCACGGCAACTCCCACAGCCCGTCGAGCAATCCTTCTTCGCTCGAACGCCGAACCAACAACACCCGACCGGCTCTCTCCACCCACACCACGGTCAGCACGACCTCGGTCGCCGCCCGAACCACTCGCGCCGGGCCAAACTCGGTCGGCTCCCCGCTGGCAGCCGCTGCACACGACCGCTCCAGCGGGCAGGCCCCACACGAAGGCTTCCGGGGGCGACAGATCAACGCCCCGAGCTCGATCAGGGCTTGGTTGCTGTCGCCGGGTCGGGAGCGATCGAGGACACTTTCCGCCCGCTGCTCGATGGCCTCCCTTTCCCCGGCGCCGTAGCTGCCCCGCAACCCGAGCCACCGACCAACCACCCGCTGCACGTTCGCGTCGACCGCAGCCACCATTTCACCGGCGCAGGAAGAAGCGAGAGCGGCTGCAGTATACGAGCCGATCCCGGGTAAACGGCGCCAGTCTCGCGCCGACTCCGGCCAACGCTGCGGCGCCCCATCCGCCACCAGTGCCCGAGCCGCGGTATGCAACGCCCTCCCGCGCCGGTAGTAGCCGAGCCCCGTCCACAGCGCCAGGACCTCGTCGACCTCAGCGTCGGCGCACGACTCTACGTCCGGAAAGCGTGCGAGGAAGCGCTCCCAGTACCCCACCACTCGCTCGACCTGGGTCTGCTGAAGCATGATCTCCGACACCAACACCGCCCACGGGTCGCGACGCTTGCGCCACGGCAGATCGCGCCGCACCGTGTCAAACCATTCGAGCAGATTGGTGGCGTCCATCGTGTCAACTTGGCCGTGCCTATTTGGCCGAAACCTTCGCCCGCTCGCCCGCTTGCCTCTATCGCCGCGACATTCCGGCACTCATCGATGATCTACCCGTCATCCTTCCCTTCGCCGCGCCGCGGCGAGTCGAAGGGCCGATCGCCGAGGTTCTCCCATAAACACTACAACCCCCCGGGTTTCCGGGGGGTTGCGCGCGGAGGAGGTCTCGTGCTCGGGTTGGCTGTGGGAATCGACCCCTGGGAAATCAGGGGATGGGGAAAGGGAGTAGAGAGGTGGAGATCCGAATCTCCTGATGGGATGGGAAAAGAACTGGCGAGCGAAACCTCCTCGCGGCCGTGTTCTGCCTCGACGAGGAAGCAAACACCGTGCCACTCTCACCGCGACACGTCTCCCCTACTTCCTGGAACAGGCTCGCCGTCGTGATAACTTCTACGGTCCCACTCACCCTGCTGGCCTGGGAGCTGGGCCCGACGAGTCAACTTGCCGCGATGACGATACACCCGCTCTGGTCGACCTTCCGCGACCGCCTGCAGTCGGAGCTCGAGCCCCACGAGTGGGCAACGTGGGTGCGCCCGCTGACCCTGCTCGGCAGTCGCGGCTCGCGCCTCGAGGTGGGCGCTCCAAACGCCACCTTCGTCTCGACCCTCAGAGGCTCCTACGGCGACATCGTTCGATCCATCGAGCTCGACCTCGGCGTCGAGCTCGAGCTCGTCGTCCCACGGGAGGAAGACGACACCGCGGAAACCCCCCGTGGGCTGGCTACCGGGCTCAACCCACGCTACGTCTTCGACTCCTTCGTCGTCGGGTCCTCCAACCAGTTTGCCCACGCCGCCGCCCGAGCGGTGGCCGAATCTCCTTCCCACTCCTACAACCCACTGTTCCTGTATGGCGGCGTAGGCCTGGGCAAGACCCACCTGCTCCACGCCATCGGCCACGCCATCGTCCAGCGCCATCCGCATCTGACCGTGGCCTACCTGCCGGCTGAACAGTTCGTCAACGATCTGATCAACTCGATTCGTTTCGAGCGGATGCCGGTCTTCCGCGAGCGCTACCGCACCATCGATGTCCTGATGATCGACGATGTGCAGTTCATCGCCAACAAGGAACGAACGCAAGAAGAGTTCTTTCACACCTTCAACACGCTCTACACCGCGCAAAAGCAGATCATCCTGTCCTCCGATTCTTCGCCACGGCAAATTCCCACCCTCGAGGAACGCCTGCGGAGTCGTTTCGAGTGGGGACTGATCGCGGACATCCAACCTCCCGACCTCGAGACCAAGATCGCGATCCTGCGTCGCAAGGCCGATCTCGACGCCCTCGACCTTCCGGACGAGGTGGCCTTGTTCCTCGCCCAGCTGGTGCGATCCAACGTGCGTGAGCTCGAGGGGCTGCTCACGCGGGTCATCGCCTTCTCCTCGCTGACCGGCCGCCCGCTCTCGCTCGATCTGGCTCAGGAGACCCTCAAGGACATCGTCCCCGGCGGCGAGCGACGAACCTCGGCAGCCGAGATCGCAAAATTCGTCGCTCGCCACTACGGCCTCAAGGTCAGCGAGCTCAAGAGTCGCTCCAACGCCAAACAGGTCGCCTTTCCGCGCCAGGTCGCGATGTATCTCTGCAAGCGCCTCACCAATCTCTCCTTCCCCGAAATCGGCCGGCAGTTCAACGGCAAACACCACTCCACGGTGATGTACTCGGTGGAGAAGATCGAGGAACTGCGCTCGACCGACCGCGAGTTCGACCAGACCCTCGAACGCATGATCCAGCGCTTCCTCGCCTGATTTTCCACAGCCTGCGGAGAAACCCTGTGGATCCCCTTCTGAACCGTTGCGGATCCACCCATCCGCAACTCGGCTCCGCAGACTTTCCACACCCTCGATGGCCTCTCCTGTTGAGCTCTATCTCGTTGAAGAGAAGATGGATCAAGGGTTTTCCGCAGTTTCCACAGGGCATCCGGTGACCGACTGCTGTGGTACCATCCTGACCCTCTAGAAGACGGAGTTTTCTGATGGACGTCACAATTCGCCGCGACGACCTCCTCGCCGAGCTGACCCTGTTGCAGGGCATCGTCGAACGCCGCGCTGCCATTCAGATCCTGTCGCACCTGCGCATCGAAGCGGCAGACGGCCGGCTGCGACTGGCCGGCACCGACCTCGACGTGTCCCTGTCGACTTCGTGTGAAGCGGAAGTGCGGCGGCCGGGGGTGGTAGCCATCGCCGCCCGCAAGCTGACCGAGATCATTCGGGCACTGGGGGCCGAGACCGTTCAGCTCGACGAAGAAGAGCCCCAGACCCTGCGCATTCGAGCAGGCCGGAGCCGCTTTCGCATTCGTGGCGCCGATCCCGGGACCTTCCCTACCCTCGCCAGCGTGGACGAAGCCTCCGAAATCGCCATTCCGGCGACGACGCTGAGGGCCGCCATCGGCAAGACCATTTTCGCGATCTCGGCCGAAGAGTCCCGCTTCCAGCTCAACGGAGCCCTGCTGAAGGTCCGACTCGACGGCATCGAGTTGGCTGCCACCGACGGGTACCGGCTGGCGTTCGTTTCGGCTCCGCTCGATCCCGCCCCGAGCGCCGAAGTACCCGGAGTCCTGGTGCCGCGCAAGGCCCTGGGTGAGATCCAGAAACTCGACGGCGGCGAGATGTTCCTCTTCAGGCGGGCGGAGCACCACCTGAGTTTTCGCATCGGCGCGCGCGAGCTGACCTGCCGCGTCCTCGAGGGGAACTTCCCCGACTACGAGCGAGTTCTTTCCCGGGCTCTGTCGCACGAAGCCCGTCTCGATCGACAGGCGCTGATTGCCGCCGTTCAACGTGTGGCCCTGCTGACCGGAGAACGGGGTCGGGCGGTGCGTTTGACTTTCTCGGAAGGGCAGGTCGAGGTTTCCGCCGCCAACCCGGATCTCGGCGACGCGATCGAAACCGTCGAGTGCGACTATCAGGGACCGGAGATTCAGCTCGGCCTCAACCCCGACTACCTCGGGCAGTTCCTGGCGGTGGTCGACGATCCTGGGGTGCGCTTTGCGCTGCAGGACAGCGAAAGCCAGTGCGTAGGACGCCCGGAGAGTGCAGTCGAGGGGTGGAGGCAGTTGTGTGTGGTCATGCCGATGCGGGCATGACCCCCGAGGCATGATCGCGGAGCTGAACGCGCGGGGCTTTCGCAACCTGGACGACTCGCCGTTTGCTCCGGGCCCGGGGCGACACCTGATCGTCGGGCCCAATGGTGCCGGCAAGACCAGTCTGATCGAGGCGATGTACGTCGTCGCGACCACCCGTTCGTTTCGTACCAGTGACCTCTCGCGCTGCCGCCGCCACGGTACCCCCCGCTTCGATCTCGAGGCGAGGGTCGAGGCCGCCAGGATCGGTACCCTGCGCGTGGGGTTCGGAGACCAAGGCCTCGAACGCCGGGTCGACGCAACCCGGACGAGCCTGTCGGACCATCTCGGCGTGCTCCCGGTGGTCTCTTTCAGCGAGGCGGACCGCGAAGTCCTGGCCGGAGCCCCGGCGGCACGGCGTCGCTTCCTCGATCGAGGCGTGGTAGCCGAGCGGCCGACCCTGATCGAAAATCTGTCGCGGTACCGTCAGGTGCTGGCGGCCAAACGCAGCGTGCTGCTGCGCCGCGGCAGCGATCTCGCCGCCTGGGACGCACTTCTGGCCCATGAAGCAGCTGGGCTCGTCGCCGCTCGCCGCCGTCACCTCGAGCTAGTGCGCCGCGAGCTCGCGGCCATGGTGGAACGCGCCGGCATCGACGCCGCCGTCGACCTCGCCTATCGACCAAACCCGGTCGGTCTCGCCGACCTCGAGGACGCCGCCCTCGAAGAACACCTGCTGGTGCACCTCGAGAGCATCCGGTCCCGCGAGGTCGAGCAGCAGCGATCCCTCGCCGGAGCCCACCGCGACCGGGTGGTGATCTCGTGGCAGGGAGCGGATGTGGCTGCGGCCGCGTCGGCCGGGGAACGCAAAATCTGCGGCTGGATGTTGACCTTGGCGCGAGCCCGCGTAATCGCGCGCGGGGGGAGACTGCCGTTGGTGCTCTTCGACGATGCCGACGCCGAGCTCGATCCGGGCAGGCTGGCGGCGGCCTGGTCGCTGGTCGCCGACGACCTCGAGTTGTTTGCCACGTCGAGTCGCCCCGAGGTCTGGGAGGGTCTGCGGCGAGAGCGCACCTGGAAGCTCCGCGGCGGCCGTGTCGAAGAGGCCTAAACGACGCATCTCGTGACCCTTGAGCCCACACGCAAGGGTCGGCGAATGGTATGATCGAAAGGTTGTGGCGTCCTGCCGCGACCTCCATTCCAGCTCGTGAAGATCCTCGCCACCGAGGTCGTCGATGGGTGAGGTCGCTCCCGTCTCAGGACTGCCCGGAGAGATTTCCGTGAGCGACAATCCGCAAGCCAACTACAACGCCGAAAGCATCAAGGTCCTCAAGGGACTCGAAGCGGTGCGCAAGCGCCCCGGGATGTACATCGGCGACACCGACGACGCATCGGGCCTGCACCACATGGTCTTCGAGCTCGTCGACAATGCCATCGACGAAGCTCAGGCTGGTCATGCCAGCCGCGTCGATGTCACCGTCCACAGCGACGGCTCGGTGACCGTCGAGGACGACGGTCGCGGCATCCCGGTCGATCTTCACGCCGGTGAGGGGCGTTCGGCGGCCGAGGTCATCATGACCGAGCTGCACTCTGGCGGTAAGTTCGACAACAATGCCTACAAGGTCTCGGGAGGGTTGCACGGAGTCGGCGTTTCGGTCGTCAACGCGCTGTCCGAGACCCTCGAGCTCGAGATCCGCCGTGACGGGAAGGTGTGGTTCCAAACCTACCACCGCGGCTTTCCGGAAGCGCCGATCGCGCCGATCGGCAAGAGTCCCAAGACCGGCACCAAGGTCCGCTTCTGGCCCGATGGCGAAATCTTCAGCGTGCTCGAGTTCCAGGCCGACATCCTGGCCCAGCGCCTGCGCGAGCAGAGTTTCCTCAATCGCGGCGTGCACGTCCGCTTGGTCGACGAGCGTACCGGCAAGGAACAGGACTTCCAGTACGAGGGCGGAATCTCGAGTTTCGTCGAGCACCTCGGCCGCAACAAGAACCCCCTCCATCGTCCACCGATCGACTTCTTCGAGGTGCGCGACGACGGCGGCGGCGAGGAGCGGTGCGAGGTCTCGCTGCAGTGGAACGAGGGATATCAAGAGCAGGTCTTCTGTTTCACCAACACCATTGCCAACCGCGACGGCGGCACCCACCTCTCGGGCTTTCGCGCCGCCTTGACGCGTACGGTCAATGCCTACGCCGGCACGAGCGGACTCGCCAAGAACTTGAAGGAGAGCCTCTCGGGCGAAGATGTCCGCGAGGGTTTGACCGCGGTGGTCTCGGTCAAGATCCGCGATCCCAAGTTCAGCTCGCAGACCAAAGACAAGTTGGTATCCTCCGAAGTGCGCTCGTGGGTCGAGCAGGTAGTGGGGGACAAGCTCTCCGAGTACTTCGAGGAGAACCCGCGCGAGGCGCGGCGAATCGTCGAGAAGGCGATCGAAGCGGCACGAGCCCGCGAGGCCGCCCGCAAGGCGCGTGAGCTCACCCGCCGCAAAGGAGCGCTCGAAGGAGCCAACCTGCCGGGCAAACTCGCCGACTGCAGCGAGCGCAATCCGCAGCTGGCCGAGCTCTTCCTGGTCGAGGGTGATTCCGCCGGAGGCTCCGCCAAGCAGGGGCGCGATCGCGTCTTTCAAGCAGTCTTGCCGTTGCGGGGGAAAATCCTGAATGTCGAGAAGGCCCGATTCGACCGCGTGCTGAGCTCGGAGGAGATCAAGACCATCATCGCGGCGCTCGGCACCGGGATCGGCGCCGATGACTTCGATGTGGCGCGGCTGCGCTACCACAAGCTCGTCATCATGTGCGACGCCGATGTCGACGGTTCACACATCCGCACGCTGATCCTGACCTTCTTCTTTCGCCAGATGCGCGAGCTCATCGATCGTGGCCATCTCTTCATTGCCCAGCCGCCGCTGTACCGCGTCAGTCAGGGCAAGAGCTCGACCTACTTGAAAGACGACCGCGAATATCACCGCTTCTTGGCCGAACGCATCCGCGAGGCTTCCTCTCTCGAGATCCTCGCCACGGACGTTGCAGCCGACGGCAAGGAACTGCGAGGTGAAGAGCTGGCACAGTTCATCGAAGCCGCGGAAGCACTGCGCGACGACCTGCGGCGGCTGGAAACCCGCGGATTTCCCGTAGGCGCCATTTCCTCGTTGTGGTCGAGCGGAATCCGCGACAAGGCCGGTCTCGCGGATCCCGCCGCGCTCGAGGCCCTGGCCGAGACCTTGGAGAGTGCCGGCTACCTCCAGGTCGAGATCACGCCTGACGACGAGCACGGCACCCAGATGGTCCAGGCCGTCGCTCGCCGCGACGGGGTCGATCGGCCCTTTGCCCTCGGTTGGGACCTCCTCGTCAGTGCCGAGATGCGTGCGATCGCGGCCAACGTGGCGACCGCCGAGTGCTTCGGCGCCAACACCTGGATGGTGCGGCAGTCGGGAGCCCTCATCGCTGAGCACCGGCACTTCGAGGACGCGCTCGATGCCCTCTACGAAGGTGTCAAGAAGGGACTCGCGATCCAGCGCTACAAGGGTCTTGGTGAAATGAACGCCGAGCAACTGTGGGAGACCACCATGGATCCGACCAAGCGTCGGCTCTTGCAGGTGCGGATCGATGACGCGATCGCAGCCGACGAGATCTTCACCGTGCTCATGGGCGATCAAGTCGAGCCCCGCCGTGAGTTCATCCAGGACAACGCGCTCGATGTCAAGAACCTGGACGTGTGACCATGAGTGACGAGACCCAACGCCCGATCGATGTCTTCCTGCCGGTGGACATCGAGGAGGAGATGAAGCGCAGTTATCTCGATTACGCCATGAGCGTGATCATCGGACGAGCCCTCCCCGACGTTCGCGACGGTCTCAAGCCGGTGCACCGGCGGGTGCTCTACGGGATGTGGGAAAGCGGCAACCGCGCCGGTCGGGCCTACAAGAAGTCCGCTCGCATCGTCGGCGACGTGATGGGTAAGTACCACCCCCATGGCGATGCCGCGATCTACGACACGCTGGTGCGCATGGCGCAGGACTTCTCCATGCGCTACACCCTGGTCGACGGTCAGGGCAACTTCGGCTCGGTCGACGGCGACAACCCCGCGGCGATGCGTTACACCGAGGTCAGGCTGACGCGTCTCGCCGAAGAGATGTTGCGCGACGACATCGACAAGGAAACCGTCGACTGGTTGCCGAACTACGACGGCAACGAGCTCGAGCCCAAGGTGCTGCCGGCCCGTCTGCCCAATTTGCTGATCAACGGCTCGGCCGGCATCGCTGTTGGTATGGCGACCAACATCCCGCCTCACAACCTCGGCGAGGTGGTCGACGCACTCTTGCTGCTGATCGAAAATCCCCAGGTGACCCTGGGCGAGCTGATGGAGAGGCTGCCCGGGCCCGATTTCCCGACGGCGGGAGAGATCTACGGCGCAGCCGGCATTGCCGAGGCCTACGCGACCGGCCGCGGCATCATCCGCGTCCGGGCTCGCGCAGAGATCGAAGAGATGCGCAACGATCGCCAGGCGATCGTCGTCACCGAGCTCCCCTACCAGGTCAACAAGGCGAAGTTGGTCGAGCGCATCGCCGACCTGGTCAAGGAAAAACGCATCGAAGGGATTGCGGATCTGCGCGACGAGAGCGACCGGCGCGGCATCCGGGTGGTGGTCGAGCTCAAGCGCGGCGAAATCGCCGAGGTGATCTTGAACCAGCTGTTCAAGCTCACGCCGATGCAGTCGACCTTCGGCATCAATCTCCTGGCGATCGTCGACCAACAGCCCAAGGTGCTGAGTCTGCGGGAGATCCTGCAGCACTTCCTCGATCACCGCACCACCGTCGTCATCCGCCGCACGCGCTTTGATCTGCGCAAGGCCGAGGCGCGGGCGCACATCCTCGAGGGGCTGCTCAAGGCTCTCGATCTGCTCGACGAGATCATCACCACGATTCGCAGCTCGGCCACGCCGGACGAGGCACGCGAACGGTTGATGAGCGAGTTCTCGTTCACCGAGGTACAGGCCCAGGCGATCCTCGACATGAGGCTGCAGCGCCTGACCGGCCTCGAACGCGAGAAGTTGATCGA
Source organism: uncultured Thermoanaerobaculia bacterium (assembly GCA_964599475.1). Lineage (GTDB taxonomy): Bacteria > Acidobacteriota > Thermoanaerobaculia > Multivoradales > CAZRFU01 > CAZRFU01. Next base: position 50,980 of record CAZRFU010000014.1, on the reverse strand, counting down.
GGAGTACCGGGAGGTCGCTGCGCTGATCGAGCGCCTGCGTGCGATTCTCGCCTCGCGCGACCTCTTGATGGCGGAGATCCGCGGCGAGCTCGAAGAATTGAAGCGCAACTTCGCCGATCCGCGCCGCACCACGATCGTTTCGGCCGGTTTCGACGACATCACCATCGAGGACATGATCGCCGACGAGCCGATGGTGATCACGGTCTCGCGCGGGGGCTACGTCAAGCGCACCCCGCTGTCCCTGTACCGCTCGCAACACCGTGGCGGCAAGGGTCGGCTCGGGATGGCGACCAAGGATGACGACGACGTCGAGCAGCTCTATGTCGCCACCGCGCATTCGACGGTGCTGGTTTTCACCGAAAGCGGCAAGGTCCACTGGCTCAAGGTCCACCAGATTCCCGAGAGTGCTCCCACCACCCGCGGCAAGGCGATCGTCAATCTGCTCCAGATCGAGGGCGACGAGCGGATCGCCACGACGGTCGCGGTGCGTGAGTTCGACGATCGACACTTCCTGGTGTTCGCGACGGAACAAGGGGTCGTCAAACGCACCGAGCTCTCCGCCTACGCCAACCCGCGGGCCGGCGGCATCATCGCGATCTCGCTCGACGAGGGCGATCGGCTCCTCGCCGTGCGCGAAACCGACGGCAAGGGTGATCTGATGCTGGCGACCCGCAACGGCATTTCGATCCGCTTCCCCGAACATCAGGTCCGGTCGATGGGTCGCAACACCCGCGGTGTCCGGGGTATCGACTTGCGCGAGGGAGACCTGGTGGTGTCGCTGGCACCGCTTGGTCAGGATGGAGAGATCCTGACGGTCTCCGAGCGTGGCTACGGCAAACGCACGCGGGTCGACGAGTATCGCCTCCAGGGCCGCGGCGGCCTCGGCATCATCAACCTCAAGGTGACCGCCAAGACCGGCGCGGTGGTCGGCGCACGGCGCGTCGAGGACGGCGACGACCTGGTGTTGGTCACCGAGCAGGGCAAGCTGATACGAACCAGCGTCGAGGGCATCCGCAGCATCGGCCGCTCGACGCAGGGCGTGCGGGTGATGGATCTCGACGACGACGATCGGATCGTCGCCATCGCCACCGTCGACGCTGCGATGCTGGCTGTCGCGCAGGACGATTCGATCGCCGTCGACGCCGACGAACCTGGTCCCGAGACGATGACCTCCGACGACACCCGCGGAAGCGACGAGGAGTAGCGGGCGGCGCGATGCACGAGGGCGCAACGCCGCTGTTCCGGCAGGCCTCGCGCCTCTACCTCGTCATCACCGTGGTGGCCCTGTGCTGGATTGCGCTGCAGGGGCGGGATCTCGAGCTTGATTTGGTGATCTCGCAGCACTGGTTGCGGGATCTCGGCTGGGGTCTCGGAGTCGGGGCGGCGGTGTTGCTGTCGTGGTGGGTCGCGATCCGGCTGAGCCACCGGGCTCGCCGTCTCGAGGATGATCTGGTGGCACTGATCGGGCCCTTGCGACGGGACGAGGCCTACGTGCTCGCGCTCCTGTCATCGGTCTCCGAGGAGCTGTTCTTTCGTGGCGCGATGCTGCCGGTTTGGGGCTTGGCGATAAGCACCATCTGCTTCGGGCTCCTGCACATCGGCCCGGGCCGCAACTTCCTGGTGTGGACGCTCACCGCGTTGCTGGCGGGCTGGGGTTTCGGCGCGCTGACGACGGCGGCCGGGGGACCACTGCTGGCGGCGATGGTAGCTCACGCGGTCGTCAACCTGGTGCAACTCCCTCGCCTAGTCGCACGGGCGGCAGTCGCAGCCGACGATGGAACACGCTCGTGATCTCCCCCGCGCGGGGGAGGTGTCGAGCACCCTGGTAGACTCGCGGCAGGAGACGAGCAGATGAGTCAAGACGTACTGGATCGGATCGGACGCGAAGAGGCTGAAAGCCTCGAACAACTCAAGGAATACCTCAGGATTCCATCGGTGTCGACCGATCCGGCGTACGCTGCGGATGTCCAACGCTGTGCCGACTGGGTCGAAACCAAGCTTGAAGCCATCGGGCTGGCCGCCGAGCAGATCCGCGAGGGGGGCCATCCGATGGTCTACGCCGAGCGAATCGAGGATCCTTCGCTCCCGACGCTGCTGTTCTACGGCCACTACGACGTGCAACCGGTCGATCCGATCGAGCTGTGGCGCAACGATCCCTTCGAACCCACCATCGAGGGCCAGCAACTGGTTGCCCGTGGCGCCACCGACGACAAAGGGCAGAGCTTTGCCCACATTCGTGGCGTCGAGGCGATCTTGGCCGAGCGCGGTCGGCTGCCGGTCAACGTCAAGTTCCTGATCGAAGGTGAGGAGGAGTCCGGCGGCGAATCGATCGAGAAGTTCGTGCGTCGCGACGCCGGTGCCAAGCTCGGCTGCGATGCGGTAGTGGTCTCGGACTCCTCGATGTATGCACCCGGACAGCCATCGCTGCTCTACGGCCTCAAAGGCCTGGCCTACATGGAAATCCGCATCACGGGCCCGAACCGTGATCTGCATTCCGGCACGTTCGGTGGCGGCGTGCGCAACCCGCTGAACTGCCTGGCGTCGCTGGTCGGCTCCCTGGTCGACCAGAAGACCGGCAGGGTCGCGATTCCGGGCTTCTACGACAAGGTCCGGCCGCTCGAGGCCTGGGAGCGCGAGGAGTTTGCGAAGTTGCCGTTTTCCGATGGCGATTGGGGCCGCGCCATTGGTGTCCCCGGGACATTTGGCGAACACGGGTACACCACACTCGAGCGCGTGTGGGCGCGGCCGACCTGCGACGTCAACGGCATCTGGGGCGGCTATCAGGGCAAGGGGGCCAAGACGGTCCTCCCGGCTCAGGGGGGCGCCAAGGTTTCGATGCGCCTGGTGCCGGATCAAGATCCCAAGGAAATCGCGGAGCTGTTCATTCACCACATTCGCGCGATCGCACCCCCCGAGGTCACCGTCGAGGTCGAGGACCTCCACGGAGCGAGCCCCGTCCTGATCGACGCCAGGGGACCGATCGTCGAGGCAGCCATGGATGCGATGGAGGATGTCTGGGGCAAGCGACCGGTGCGCATTCGCGAAGGAGGCTCGATCCCGATCGTGGCGACCTTCTCGCAGGTGCTCGATGTGCCGGTGCTGCTGCTCGGCTTCGGCCTTTCCGACGACCGCCTGCACTCGCCCAACGAGAAGTTCGATCTGCCCAATTTCTACGGCGGCATCCGATCGGTGGCACGCATGCTCGACCGCATCGGCGCCGGCGCAGGCAAACCATGACTGCCCCGATCGAACGCGAGCTCAAGTTCGCCGAGGTCGAGCTCGAGCCCCTGCGTGAACGCCTCCTCGAGCTCGAGGCCGAACGGGTGGCTGCCGCCAACTTCGAGGACAATTGGATCTTCGACCGAGACGGTGGGACACTCCAGGAGCGAGGCTGCGTGCTGCGGCTGCGGGTCGACGCCAAGGGCGCCACCTTGACCTTCAAGGGTCCGGCGACCTTCGACGGTCAGACCAAACTGCGGGTCGAGCACGAGACCCGCGTCGCCGATCCCCAACAGATGGAGGCCCTGCTCGAGGCCCTCGGCTTCGAGGTGGCGACGCGCTACCAGAAGATGCGCGAGGAATGGCGCCTCGGCAGCGTCGTCATCTCCCTCGACCACACCCCAATCGGCGACTTTGCCGAGTTCGAAGGGGAAGGCGGGGAGAGGGTTGCCAAGCGTTGCGGCTTCGACCCGGAAAAAGCGGAGCGCCGCAGCTACATCGAGCTGTACGAAGCCTGGCGCCTGGACCACACCAACGCGCCGCCACACATGGTTTTCCTGTGAGCCCCTGCCGAGCACCCCGGCGTGATCGAGACCGGGCGACCGAGAGGAAGGTACCGACAACCGGGTGCCGGGGACTCGTCGGAGCGCAACGGGATGTGTGGTCTGAGCAGGGAAGACCCGCGCGCTGATCAGCGCCCCCGCCGTCGGGCGCTGGTGCTGGCGGCGGGCCTGGGTCTGCGGCTGCGGCCCCTGACCGAACGAGTGCCGAAGCCACTGTTGCCGGTGGCTGGGCGACCAATCATCGCCGACACCCTCGACGTTCTGGCACAAGCCGGCGTCGAGCTCTGCTGCATCAACCTGCACCACTGTGCCGACACCATCCCGGCGACTCTCGGGTCGAGCTGGAACGCCATGGAGCTCAGCTACCGCTACGAGCCGGAGCTGCTTGGCACCTTGGGTCCACTCGCGGCATTCCGCGCCGAGCTCGAGGTTGCCGAAGAGATCTTCGTGCTCAACGGCGATTCGTTGTGTCGGTGGCCACTCGAGCAGTTGTCTCGAGCGCGGCGACGCGCCGGAGCCAGGGTGGGGTTGCTGCTGTCGGCGACCGCCGACCCGGAGCCCTTGGGCGGCGGGCTTGGCATCGATGAGGATGGAAGGCTGCGTTTGGTGCCCGAGCTCGACCTCGGCGGCTGGACGCGTCGTCGCGTGTTCGCCGGCGCACATGCGATCGACCCTGGAGTCCTCGCACAGGTGCCCCAAGGACCGAGCGACAGCATCCGGCAGCTCTACCGACCGATGATTCGGGCAGGTGAAGTGATCGTCACGACGTCGACCGCCCGGCGGTGGGACGACTGTGGTACGCCCGAGAGCTACCGTCGCGCGGTGGTGCGGCGCCTCGGAGCCAAGGGATTCGTGGCCGGCGGCGCCACCGTCTCGCCAAGCGCGCGAGTCGTTCGCAGCGCCGTCGAAGGGACGGTGGAGGTTGGTGAGGGGGCCGAGGTCCGGGCGAGTGTGGTGCTGCCTGGAGCACGCATCGGAGCCGGCGCCCGAGTAGTGGAAGCGGTGGTCGGATTCGGTGCTCGGGTGCCGGCCAACACCGTGGTGACTGGAGGGTTGGTGGTATGAACGTGCTGCTCGAGGGACCGTGGCTGTCGTTTGCTGTTGGCGGGTTGCTGATCGTCGCCGGCCGGCGGCTGGTGTGGTTGGCGGTCGCTGCGGCAGGCTTCGTGCTCGGAGCCTGGGCCTCGACGGTGATCGCACCGCAGGTCGAAGAGGCGCAGTGGATCGTGGCGTTGGTGATGGGGGTGGCCGGGGCGATCCTGGCGGTGATCCTGCAACGGCTCGCCATCGCGGTCGCCGGAGCCGGGCTCGGCGCCCTGATCGCGCTGCGTTGGGCCGATTCGCTGGCGCAGGTCCTCGGGATCGACAACCAACACCTGGCGGTATTCGTCGCAATGGCAATCGGCGGCGTGATCGGGCTGCTGCTCGCGAGCAAGGTGTTTGCGCTCGCCGCCACGCTCGTCACCGCCGCGATCGGTGGCGTGCTCGTCGCGACCCAGCTGCCACTCCATCCGGCGCCGCAGTTGGCGGTTGCGGCCGCTCTGCTGCTGGTCGGCCTGGTGCTCCAACTCGGTTCGCGCAAGAAGCCGCATCGCGAAGAACCGAGCTGACCCCCTCGTCGGGGAACTGCGCTTCTAGGGCCGGGAGGATGACCATGCGGAAACGAGCTTTGCTGGCGATGGTGGCGCTGTGCCTCGAGATGCCCCTGCTTGCCCAGGCCGAACGCGGCCGCGAGCAGTATCAGGGTTTCGATCTCGAGCTCCTGGCCGAGGCGACAGCCCAACTAACGACGATGCGTACCCGAGACGGCGAGGAGCAGGGCAACGAGGCCTTCGAAGAGTGGTTGGAAGACAAGGGGCTGAGCCGCTCTCGCTACGACCGCGCCTGGAATGCCTGGTGGGAGCGTTTCCGGGCCGACCCGACCGGTCAACTCGAGGCGCGCTTTCACCGCATCAATTCCGAGCACACCCAGCTGCTCAACTACGGCGATGCTCCCGATCGCCGCCAGGAACAACGCGAAGGCGTGACCCTCGACACCTACGCCCAGATTGCGGTGGCGCTGACGCGGTTGCCGGGCGCCAACCTCCGCGACGTGATTGCGAAGCATGGGCTCAAGGACGAGGCGCAGTGGCAGCGCGTCAACGAGGCGTGGGCTGCGGCGATGCGGGAAGACACCAGCTTTGCCCTGGTCCAGCAGTACGCCGCCCTCTACCAGAAATACGCCGGTCCCCAGTTCGAAGCCGAACAGCAGGCGGCTTTGGCCAACAACCTGGCCAATCCCCCGCAGCGGACCGCTGAGCCCGCACCGGGCCCGCCGAGCCTCGAGGAGGTCAAGGCCAACCTCTCCCATGCCGAAGTTCGCGAACGAGCGGAGGCGGCACGCGACCTCATGCATCGGTGCTCCCTGTGGCGCGGACCGGCACGCCGCCCGGCCGATGATCCGCGCGCGCCCCACTGCAGCGATGCCGCACTCCACGCCGCGGTGCATCCGGTTTTGCTCGAGGCGGTCGATCACCTCGAGGATGACACCGCGGGATTCGTCACCGGCTTGCTCGATCGTGCCGACGACCTCGGTCTTTTCGACGCGGCTCTCAAGATGGCGGCACGCCGAGCACTGAACCGTTGCCGGGAACGACTCGCCGGCCTCGAACAGAGCTTCGCCCCGATTCGAGACAAAGCGGTACCGGAGCGGTGGCAGATGCGCCGATTGATCGACGAGTACACGGAAGCGGTGCGCAACCTCGAGCAAGTCCTACCGGACTGACGCTCCGACTGGTCCAACGCCCGCGGAGAAAGTACCCCAGCAGGAAGGCCGGGAGTGGGGACGAGGGAAGAGAGATCCCAATTCCCTACTCCCTGGTCCCCTCAACCGCCGGAGTGCACCGCCCAGGCGGGCATGAGCTAGTGTGCTCGCCGGTACGCCATCGCTTCGGCGACCCGCTGTTTGGCGAGCGCGAGGGCCGCTTCGGTCGGCATCTGCGAATGACTGCGGGCGGCGTCGAGTACGGCGCGGGTGTTCTCGGAGATCTTCTCGGCGATCGCCTCGAAAGCCTGGCGCTGGGTGCCGCCGTGGAACTCGACCGACGCACAGATGACCCCGCCCGCGTTGGCGACGAAATCCGGCACCGACAGGATGCCGCGATCGTGCAGGATCCGTTCGGCCTTGGGACGCACCGGGATGTTGGCGCCCTGGAGGATGACCTTGCAGTCGAGATGGGCGACGTTGTCCTCGTGGATGGCGTCGGGACGCGCGGCCGGGACGAAGAAGTCGCAGGGAATCTCGATGAAGGCTTCCATCGGCAACTTCTTGCCGTCGCCGTAGTCGGTGACCCGTCCGGTTTCCCGCTTGATCTCGATCAGCTTCTGCACGTCGATACCGGCGGGATCGTAGATCGTGCCGTCCAGGTCGCTCGCCGCGATGAGCTTGGCGCCGCGCTCGGCCAGGTAGGCCGCAGCGTGGGAGCCGACGTTGCCGAAGCCCTGGACCACGACCGTTGCTCCATCGAGCTTCACGTTCGCGAAGTCCTGGCAGACCTCGGCGCAGATCGCGAGGCCGTAACCGGTGGCGCCGATCTGATCGAGAGGAATGCCTCCGAGGACCTTCGAGAGGCCAACCGAGCGGCCGATCTCGTCGCGGATCCAGCCCATCGCGGTTTCGTCGGTTCCCATGTCCGGCCCGGGGATGTAGCCGGTGAGCGCCTTGATCGCACGGGCGAACTGACGGATGAGAGTCTCCTTGTTCGGAGCCAGAGGGTTGGCGAGAATGCCCGACTTGCCGCCCCCGTGGGGTAGACCGGCCAGCGAGTTCTTCCAGGTCATCGCCCGAGCCAGGCGAAAGACCTCGTCGGTCGAAACGTCAGGAGCCATCCGGATGCCGCCGATGGCCGGCCCGGCGGCGATGTTGTCGATCACCACGATGGCCTTGAGGCCACAGCGCGGCTCGTAGATGTAGACGACCTTTTCGGGACCGTATTCGTCGGCGAAACGCGAGAAGACCTCTTCGGACATCGAACGTCTCCGCAGGTTGTGCGAGGGATCCAGATCGGACAAACTTCTCCTGCAGTCTACCAGAGGGCCCCGTTGCTCCCGGAGGCTCGGCGAGCATGGAACGACCCTACGACCTGATCATCTTCGACTGGGACGGCACGCTGATCGATTCGATCGGTGCCATCGTCGCCTGTACCGAAGCCGCACTCGACGACCTCGGGCTCGAGAGCCCTGGGACAGCATCGATTCGGGGCGCCATCGGCCTCGGCCTCGACGAGACGGTGCGGCGCTTCCTGCCCACGTTCGAGCCACATCGTCGCCAGGAGCTGATCGAACGCTACCGGCACCATTGGTTCTCGCGCTTCGGCCTGGGATCACCGAGTTTTGCCGGGGTACCGCAGCTGCTGGAGGAGTTGCGCGCCTTGGGCTACCGGCTCGCGGTCGCAACCGCCAAGGGCAAGCGCGGCTTGGCCAGCGATCTCGAGCGCCTGGGCCTCGGCGCCCACTTCGAGGCCACGCGGACCGCTGAGGAGACCCGCAGCAAGCCCGACCCGATGATGGTCGAGGAACTGCTCATCGAGCTCGCCGTGCCGCATCACCGTGCCATCGTGGTGGGAGATTCGTTGTGGGATCTCGAAATGGCGCGCAACGCCGGGGTGGGGGCGGTGGGCGTCAGCAGTGGTGCCGAGTTGGTCGAGCGGTTGGCAACCGCCGAGCCGCTCACGGTCCTGCCGGACGTCACCTTCCTGCCCCCTTGGCTCAGAGCACGGCGCCTGGGACAGCACGGGCTATCATGACCGAATGAGGGTCTCAGCCGGCCTTGCGATCACCTTTGCCCTGCTCGCCGCCGGCGAGCTCGTCGCCTCGTGGGCCGGCCGCCCCACCCTGCTGCTCGAGGGTAGCCGCACCATCGCACTCCAGGCCTGGCTGCTCGAGGCGCTGGCCTTCGTGGTCGTGGCCAGGCTCACCGTCGGCCGCGCCGGTATCGTGCTCGATGGCCTGGTACTCGGCGGGGTCATGTGGGTCGTGAGATGGCCGCTGCTGACGCTGTCGCTGGTGCAACTCGGAGTTGCTCCGCGCCTCGACTGGACCCTGCTGGTGCGCGATCGCCTCCTGCTGGACCTCCTGGTCGGGGTGGTGCTGGCGTGGCTGTTCCGGCGCGAGCGCGGAGAACAGAGGTGAGAGTGGCGGCGGTCGCCAGCGCCCTGCCGCCACATGCCTACGACCAGGAAGCGCTGATCGGCGCATTCCGCGACGTGTGGGGTCAGCGCCACTTCAATGCCGAGCGCTTCGAACGTCTGCACCGCAACGTCCTCGTCGGTGGCCGGCGCCTGGCGCTGCCGCTGGAGCGCTACCCTGAGCTGCAGGGCTTTGGAGAAGCCAACCAGGTTTGGCTCGAAGTCGGCTTGGCGCTCGCCACCGAGGCGATTCCTCGAGCCCTCGAACGAGCCGGGCTGGGGCTCGAGCACGTCGGCCTGATGATCTCCACGAGTGTCACGGGACTGGCTGCTCCTTCGCTCGAGGCACGGGTGATGAACCGACTGCCCTTTCGACCAGACTGCAAGCGCTTGCCCCTGTTCGGCCTCGGGTGTGTCGCCGGAGCCGCGGGGCTGGCTCGGGCCGCCGACTACGTTCGTGCGTTTCCGGACGAGGCGGCGTTGCTGCTGTCGGTCGAGCTGTGCTCCTTGACCCTGCAACGCGACGATCTGTCGATCCCCAATCTCATCGCCACCGGACTCTTCGGCGACGGTGCCGCGGCCGTGGTGGTGGTCGGCGAGGCGCTGGCGCGGCGCGAGGGCATCCAAGGAGCGCGGGTGGTCGACACTCAGGCGACGTTGTATCCTGACACCGAAGGGGTCATGGGCTGGAAGATCTCGGAACGGGGCTTCTCCATCGTCTTGTCGGCGGCCGTTCCGGAGATGGCCGAACGCCACCTCGGCGACGATGTCGACCGGCTCTTGATGCGCCACGGCCATCACCGCAGCGACATCACCGAGTGGATTGCCCACCCGGGTGGACCCAAGGTGCTCGAGGCGATGGGTCGAGCCCTCGACCTGCCCGCCGCGGCGCTCGAACGCACCTGGCGCAGCCTGCGTGAGGTCGGCAACGTCTCGTCGACCTCGGTGCTGCTGGTCTTGGAGGAGGTGTTGGCCGACCCTCCCGCTCCGGCCAGTCGCGGCATGGTGCTGGCAATGGGCCCAGGCTTCTGCTCCGAGTTGGTGCTGCTCGAATGGTGACCCCGCAGCTGTATGCGGCAGTGCTGCTGGCCGCAGTGGCGCTGCGCCTGGTCGAGCTCAGGGTGGCCAGCCGCAACACCGCTGCACTGCGAGCCGCCGGCGCGATCGAGGTCGGTGCGGCACACTATCCGGTGATGGTGGTGCTGCACGCAGCGTTCCTTGGTGCCTGTGCCGTCGAGGGGTTGGTGGTGCGGCCAACGGTCCCGGCGGTGGTCCAGGTCGCGGCAGCCGCGGCGCTGATTGCGACGATCGCCACCAGGTGGTGGGTGATTCGAACCCTCGGCGACCGCTGGACCACCAGGGTGTTGTGGGTTCCCGGCAGCCGGAGGATCGTCACCGGACCCTTCCGTTTCGTGCGCCATCCCAACTACCTGGCGGTGGTGGTCGAGTTGTTGGCCTTGCCGCTGCTCGGCGGAGCCTGGCGAACGGCGGTGCTGTTCGCCGTCGCCAACGGAGTGCTGCTGCTCGTGAGGGTGCGGGTCGAGGACGACGCGATGCGCCGGCTCGCAGCGCCATGACCGACGCGCTGATGACCGAGATCGAGACGTTGGCGCGCCGCGTGCGCGCCGACCTACCCCCACTCGAGCCGCACCTGCGGTTGGTGGAGGACCTGCGTCTCGACTCGATCGAACGCCTGTCGCTGGCCGTGGAGATCGAAGACGCCTTCCAGATCCGACTCGACGACCTCGACGAGGGGGCCATCGTCACCGTGGGCGAGCTTCTCGCGGTGATCCAGGAGCGGGTCGCTCGGTGAGCACGGTGGTCGACCTGCTCGACCGTGCGGCCGGTGCGGCCGAGGTCGGCATCCGCTTCGTCGACCGCAGCGAGGACGCGACCTGGTGCAGCTGGCAGGACGTGGTCGCCCGCGCGCGCCGGGTGGCCCTAGGCTTGGGGCACCTCGGTGTGACGGCGCAAACGCGCATCGGCGTCGTGGCGCGCAGCGAACCGTGGTTTCCGGCCGCCTTCTTCGGTGTGATGCTCGCCGGGGCGGTCCCGGTGACCGTGGCCGCGCCCCACAGGCTCGGCGCGATCGACGAGCAGATGCAGGCTCTGCGGCGCAGTCTCGAGGTGGCGCAGGCCAGGGTGGTGGTGTGTGAGCCCCGCCGGGGTCGGCGCCTGGCAGCACTGGTGGCGCCCCTGCCGGTACTGGCGGTCGAGGAGCTCGAAGCCGCCGGCTCCGATGGCCTACCTGGATCCGCTCCGGATCCGGAGAGTCCGGCGCTGATCCAGTTCTCATCGGGATCAACTGCGGCTCCCAAAGGTGTGGTGTTGCCCCACCGAGCCCTGGTGGCCCAAGCCCGGATGCTCAATGGCTTCTGGCCGCCGCAGCCAAACCATCCGAGCCCGTGTGGCGTCAGCTGGTTGCCGATGTTCCACGACATGGGTTTGGTGGGTGCGCTGATGACCGCCCTCGAGCGTCCTGGAACCGTAACCCTGCTCGAGCCGGAGCACTTCCTCGCCCGCCCGGCCCTGTGGCTGCGTGCCATCTCCCGCTATCGAGCAGCGATTTCTGCGGCTCCGAGCTTCGGTTACGCCCACGCATGCCGGGTCATTCGCGATCACGAGCTCGAAGGTGTAGACCTTTCCTCGTGGCGCTTTGCCCTCAACGGTGCGGAGCCGATCGACGTCGCGGCGGCCCGCGACTTCGTCCGTCGTTTTGCCCGCTGGGGCTTCGATGCCGAGGCGATGATGCCGGTTTATGGTCTGGCCGAGGCGACCCTGGCGGTGAGCTTTTCGCCGCGTCGGGCCGGACCCCGGACCTGCCCGCGCCCGGGAACGACCAGCAGCCAGGCCGCGGGAGAGGCCGTGTGCCTTGGCACTCCGGTTCCCGGAGTCGCCATCGAAATCCGCGATGCGGCCGGAGTGGCCGTCGAGCCGGGGCGAGAAGGCCGTGTGTGGGTGGCCGGCCCCGCCGTGATGTCGGGTTACGAAGGGGCACCCGCCGCGACCGCCGCGACATTGGTCGATGGCTGGCTCGACACCGGAGACCTGGGCTTCCTCGCGCACGGCGAGCTGCACCTGGTCGGTCGGGACAAGGACATCTTGATCATCAACGGGCGCAACCTCGATCCCGCGACGGTCGAGGCCGCCGTCGCTACCGCCGCAGGGCTGGATCGCCATCGGGTGGCTGCCTTCGGTGCTCACGCGGATGGCGGCGCCGAGCGGGTGGTCGTCGCGATCGAGGCCGGCACAGATCGGCCGACGTTCGGGGTCATCGAGGCGGCAGTGCTGAGCGCTGCGGGGATCCGACCGGCAGCGGTGGTCCTGCTCGAGGTTGGTGGGTTGCCGCGGACAACGTCCGGCAAGCTGCGGCGTGCCGAAGCGCGTCGACGCTGGGAGGCCGGCCAGCTGCCGCGACTGCAGGTCGAGGCCGAACGGTGAAACGCATCGCGGTCGTAGGGGGCGGTCCAATTGGTCTGGCGACAGCGATCACCCTGAGCCAGCGAGGCGCCGAGGTCGAGGTCTTCGAGGCGCGTCGACCTCCCTTCGACAAGCCCTGCGGCGAGGGGATCCTTCCCGATGGTTGGGCGCGTCTGACGGCACTCGGCGTCGAACCTGCCGGGCATCACCTGGGCGGAATCCGCTATCGCGCCCCGGCTCTGGTCGTCGATGCACCGTTTCCGGCAGGCTCCGGCCGTGGCGTCCGACGCCTCGAGCTCCACCACCAGCTCGTCGCCAAAGCTTCTCAGCAAGGAGTGGTGCTGCGGTGGGGGCAGAGGGTCGAGCGCGCCACACCCGCTGGAGATCTCGAAACCGCGGGCGGGACGGAGCGCTTCGATCTGGTCGTGGCCGCCGACGGCCTGCGCTCGCGGCTGCGCCACCAAGTGCGACTCGCGCGGCCGGCCCGAGCCCTCGAACGCTTCGGGGTCCGCGCGCACTTTCGCCTCGCCCCCCTGGACGACCGCGTCGAAGTGTGGTGGGGCGCCCGCACCGAGGCCTACATCACGCCGCTCGCGGCCGATACCGTCGGAGTCGCCCTGCTCAGCGATGTTCAACCGCTGCGCTTCGAAGAGCGGTTGCAGACCTTTCCGGAACTGGCACAGCGCCTGAGGGGAGCCGAAAGAGTGGGCCCGGTGCTGGGAACCGGGCCGCTCGAGCAACGCGTTCATCGCCGCGTCGCTGGACGGGTGGTGCTGATCGGCGACGCCGCCGGCTATCTCGACGCGATCACCGGCGAGGGGATTTCCCTCGGGCTCCACCAGATCGAGTTGTTGGCCGCAGCCCTCGAAAGCGACGATCTCGGAGGATACGACCGCTGGGTGGCGGCGGCGACGCGGCGTGCCGATCTCGCCGCGCGATTGTGGCTGGCGACCGCCAGGCGTCCGGCATTGCGCCGCCGCGCCCTCGCCGGTCTGGCCCGCGATCCCGGCACGTTCACCGGACTGCTGGCAGCGCACGTCGAAGGCCGCCGACCGCGGTCGGCGGACTTGGCGAGACTGGTGATCGGCCTCCTGCGGAGTCCGGGGTGAAGGGTATTGTCGCCATCGCGCTGGTGGTGATCGTCTCGGTAGGCGTCGCCCGGCTCGAGATCGACAACTCGCCGCAGCGCTTCATTTCCGATCCCCGCCCGGCATACGGCCGACTGCTCCAGAGCTTCGGCCCGGATGACGCCAGCCGGCTGGTGGTGCTGGGCGAGGAGGCGACCGGCGAAGCAGCCGAGCAGTGGTTGAGCGCGCGCGCCGACGAGCTGGCGCAGATCCGAGGTGTGGTGGCGGTGCTCGGACCCGCCGAGCGGGCACCGGCCGCCCTGCGCCCGGTGCTGGAGCAGCCGGGTGCGTCCTCGCTCATGATCGTCCTGGCTCCCCTCGATCCCGCGGCTCGAAGGGCGCGCCACCTCGAGATCGACGCCCTGCTGGCGGCTGAGCGGCCACCGCCGGGATTGCGGGTGCTGCGCGCCGGGCTTCCCGAGCTCGACACGGCCCTCGACGCCGCCTCCCGCGAGGTCGTCTCCCGCGAGCTGCCGGGCCTGATCGCGATTGCGTTCGGGCTGTTGTGGTGGTGTCTGGGCCGCCACCTGCTCAGCGTGCTCGTGGTGGTTGCAGCGGTGCTCGGACTGACCTTCGGGAGTCTCGGTTGGCTTGGCGTCGAGCTCGACCTGGTGTTGGCGGTCCTGCCGCCGCTCCTGTTTGCCATGAGCGTCGCCACCAGCCTTCACCTGCTGCTTCGCTGGCGCGAGCACCAGACCAGCGGCGACACCCCCGAGCCGATCGAAACCACCTGGCGGGAGCTGCGGTGGGCGGTGGTGTGGAGCGGCCTGACGACGATGATGGGGTTTCTGTCGTTGTCGGTGGCGCCGGTGGCACCGGTGGCCCGGCTCGGGTTGGCCGCCGCCGGTGGTATGGCGCTGCTGACGATGGCGAGCTTGTGGGTCCTGCCACGGCTGGTCGGCCGTCAGGCGAAACAACGAATCGGCACGGCGGAGCGCCGCTTCGACCTCACCGCCCAACGGACTGGCCGGGCGGTCGCGCGGCGCGTTGTCGGTCAGCCGCGCCTGGTCATCGCGCTGGCCGGCGCGCTCGCGATCCTCGCGGCTCTCGCAATGCCGCGGCTGCGGGTCGAGAGTGACGCGATGCGCTACCTCGAGGCCGATCACCCGGTGCGAGCAGCGGTCGCCGAGCTCGAAGAGCGCCGACTGGGCGTGGCTGCAGTCCAGCTGCTGATCGAAACCGGACCCGCGCTCGACCTTCCGAAGCTGGCTGACCTCGAACGCCGTCTCGCTCGCCTGCCGGGAGTATTCGCCGTGGCCGGACCAGGCACCCTGCCCCATCCCCTCCTCGATCCTCTCGGCCACCACCTTGCCGCGGCGCTGTGGTGGCGAAGCGACGCTCGACTGGCCCGGGTGCTGGTGAGCATTCCCACCGGAGGGGTGACAGAGCTGGACGAGTTGCGCCGCGGGGCGCTCGCTGCTGCCGGCGCGCTCGGTCTCGAAGCCGAGCTCACGGGAACCTACGTCGAGCTGCTCGAAACGCAGCGTCGGCTGCTGGAAACCCTGGGACTCTCGCTGGTGCTCAGTGTCGTCACCATCGCCCTGCTCCTGTGGGTCCTGCTCGGGCAGCTGAGGATGGCGTTGATCGCTCTC
The DNA here is from genome assembly GCA_964599475.1 of uncultured Thermoanaerobaculia bacterium. Classification (GTDB taxonomy): domain Bacteria; phylum Acidobacteriota; class Thermoanaerobaculia; order Multivoradales; family CAZRFU01; genus CAZRFU01. The sequence continues at coordinate 35,894 of CAZRFU010000014.1, read as the reverse complement.
GCGCCCAACGTGTGGCCGGTGGTCCTGGTGCTCGGCGCCATGGGGTGGTTTGGGATCCCCCTCGATGTCGCCACGGTTCTGGTCGGTGCGGTGGTCTTGGGCATCGCCGTCGACGACAGCCTCCATCTGCTCGCTGGAGTGCGACAGCGCCGTCGGCAGATGCCGCTCAGGGCCGCGGTGACCGAGTCGGTTGCCGCCACCACTCCCGCCTTCCTTCTCACCGGCCTGGTGCTGGTGCTGGGGTTCGCCGTATGTGGCTTCTCGCAGTTCCTGCCGACTGCGCGCTTCGGCGCGCTGGCGGCGGCGGCAATCGCTCTGGCGGTAGTAGCTGACCTCTTCTTGCTACCGGCGCTGCTGGTGGTGACGAACGATCAGAAGAGTGAGGACTGAGAGTCCTCGGGCGCGCGAGGCTCGATGCCGAGGTGCAGGTAGGCACGTCTGGTGGCCATACGCCCCCGTGGCGTGCGCTTGAGAAAGCCTTCCTGGATGAGGTACGGCTCGTAGAGATCCTCGAGTGTGCCGCGGTCCTCGCCGATCGCCGCGGCGAGGGCGGTGATCCCGGCCGGACCGCCGTCGTAGTGGTCGATCAGCACCGTCAGCAGGCGCCGGTCGACTTCGTCGAAACCATAGTCGTCGACCTCGAGCAGGCCGAGACCGTGCCGAGCCTGCTGCGCATCGATCGAGCCCGTGCCGAGGACCTGGGTGATGTCGCGCACCCGCCGCAACAGTCGGTTGGCGATGCGGGGGGTGCCGCGGCTGCGGCGAGCGATCTCGAGGCAGCCCTCCTCGTCGGCCTCGACGCCGAGGATCCTGGCCGAACGGGCGATGATCTGGGCGAGCTCCTGGGGCTGGTAGAGCTCGAGCCGGTGCACGATGCCGAAGCGGGCGCGCAGCGGCGCCGTCACCAGCCCGGCGCGGGTGGTGGCACCCACCAAGGTAAAACGCGGCAGCTCGATGGTGACGGTACGCGCGGCGGGCCCTTGGCCGATCACCAGGTCGAGCTTGTAGTCCTCGAGCGCGGGGTAGAGGATCTCCTCGACCGCCGGGCCGAGGCGGTGGATCTCGTCGATGAACAACACCTCGCCGGGCTCGAGATTGGTGAGGATTGCGGCGAGGTCGCCGGCGCGCTCGATCACCGGTCCGGCGGTGGTACGGATCGAGGTGCCCATCTCGCGTGCGACCAGGTGGGCCAGCGTGGTCTTGCCGAGACCCGGGGGGCCGAACAGCAGCACGTGATCGAGGCTCTCGCCACGTTCGCGCGCAGCCGCCATGAACACCCGCAGGTTGTCGACGATCCGCTTTTGGCCGACATAGTCCTCGAGGCGGTTGGGCCTCAGAGACCGTTCGACGTCCTGGTCGTCGTCACGAGCATCGCCGGTGAGCAGACGCATGACGGCATTCTACGCGCCATCCAACACAGCTTCGCGATCAGCGCCGGGTCAGCCGCTGCAGGCTCGCGCGCAGCAGCTCCCCGAATCCGCCCGCCGGCAGCTCCTGGCGCGCCTCGGCCACGGCACGCTGCGCCAAGGGCTGCTTGTAGCCGAGATTGACGAGGGCGCCCACGAGGTCCTCATCGCCCGCCAGCGGTTTGGGGCCGGCGCTCGCAGCGGGGCCTTCGCCCAGCAGGCTGGTGATGGTGTCGCGCAGCTCGAGCAGCAGCCGCTCGGCGGTCTTCTTGCCGACACCCGGGATGGTGGCGAGGACCGCAACGTCAGCGCCGGCGAGCGCCTGGAGCAGCCGGTCGGTGGCGAGGCCCGAGAGTACGGCCCGCGCGAGCTTGGGACCTACGCCGCTGACCGAGATCAGCCGCTCGAACACCCGCCGTTCGACCTCGGTGGCGAAACCGTAGAGCATCAGCGCGTCCTCGCGCAGGTGGGTGTGGATGTGCAGCTCCACCACGGTGCCGAGGCCGGAGCTCTCGAGGCGCGAGGTCGTAGACAGCGGCACGTGGACCTCGTAGCCCACGCCGCCGACGTCGATCAGTGCCCGCTCCGCGCTCAGAGCCGCCAGCTCGCCGCGTAAACGTCCGATCACCAACGACCTCCGGAAAAAGAAGACCCCGAGCGGGTGACTCGGGGTCGGGTGAGGATAGACGATGCCGGGTTGCCGCTCAGGCGCCCGGCTGCTGCTCCTCGTCGAGCATGTCGAACTGTTCGAGCAGCTGGCGATCGTAGGTCACGCCGAGGACCCGCTTGCGTTCCGCGATCAGGCTCGCCATGAGACGCTGAACCTCCTGGAACTCGAGCCCCTGGCGGATCGAATCCGCCCGCTCGGCAAACGAGGTCGCGTCCCAATGGGTCCGATTGATGACGGTGTAGAGGATTGCGCCACGGTCGGCGGCATAGGGTTGACCGACATCGCCGGTCTCGAGGGCAAGCGCGGCGGTGACGAGCGTCGGAGCGTTGCCGATCGAGGGGACCACGCTGCCGGCGCCGAACTCGCCGGTTTCCCGCACGGTGAGCCCCATCTCGCCGGCGATGTCGTCGAGGGTGGCGCTCCCGTCGGCAAGGCGCGTGCGTGCGTCGGCCAGCTGCGCGACCCCGGTTTCGCGCTGCTTGTTGGTGCGGGCGGCGGCGACCACACGACCGCGAACCTCGTCGAGCTCGGGCAACCGCGGGTCTTGGATTTCTGCCAGCCGCAGGATCACCGCCCCGCGAGGGATCGCAACCGCAGTCGAAAACCCGTCGACGGCAAGCTCGAAGGCGGCCTGCAGCAGCTCGGGCGCGCGGCCGAGGCCCGGGATCGCGTCGTCACGACCAAAAGGCTGGGTGGTGTCGACCGTGATCGTGGTGTCGCCCTGGGCGAGCGCGGCAAGCTGCTCGCGGGTGGTGATCTTGTCCTTGGTGATCTGTTCGCGCAGCGCCTGCGCCTTCTCGAGAGCCTTGGCGGCAGCGGTTTCGGTTTGCACCCGCCGCAGCACCTGGGACTTGACCTCCTCGAGCGGGCGTACCCGCTGCTCGCGTTTGGCAACGACCTGGATCAGGTGAACACCGAACTGGGTGCGGACCGGGCCGACGACCTCACCCGCAGTGGCCGCAAAGGCGGCGTCCTCGAAGGCCTTGACCATCCGCCCACGGCCGAATGAGCCGAGATCGCCGCCGCGGTCGCGATTCGAGACGTCGTCGGAGTACTGGGTGGCGAGAGCAGCAAAGTCCTCGCCGCCGGCGATTCTGGCCTTGAGCTCGCTTGCGAGCGCCTCGGCGGCAGCGGCATCGCGAGTGGCGTTGGTGTTGATCAGGATGTGGCGGGCCTGGACCTGCTCCTCCTGCGTGTAGTCCTCACGGTGCGCCTCGTAGTAGGCCTGGAGCTCGGCGTCGGTGGGAGTGATCGATTCGAGCAACTTGCCCTGCTCGACGACCAGGAAGTCGACCACCCGCCGTTCGGGCAGGCGGAACTCCTCGCGGCGGGAGGCAAAGTAGGCAGCCACCTCGGCGTCGTCGACCAGGACCTGTCCCACCTCACTCCACGGCAGCTCGATGAACCGCAGCGACACCCGTTCCGAGCGTTCGCGATCGTTGCGTTCGACCTCGGCGGTGGGAATGAACACCCCCCGTCGCATCGCATCGTTGAGCCGCTGCACCAGCAGATCCTCGCGCAGCGCCCGCTCGAACGACTCGGGGGTGTAGCCCATGTTGCGCAGCGCGCGCGAGTAGGCCTCCTTGCCGATGAAGCGACCGCCCTCGTCGGTCAGGCCGGGAATTGCGCGGATCGCCTCCCGCAGCTCCTCGTCGGTGACGCTGATGCCGAGGCTCTCGGCTTCGGCCGCCAAGATGCGCTGCGTCACGAGGCGATCGAGCGCCTGGGCTGGAATGCGGCTGCCGAAGACCTCGGGGTCGTAGTTGGCGCCGAGTTGTTGGCGCATACGGTCCTCGAGGCCCCGATACTCGCGCTCGAAGTCTTGCATCGAGATGCCCATGTCGCCGACAGAGGCGGCATTGCGGGAGACCGCACCGGTTGAGCCCGGACCGAATCCACCGAAATCGAAAAAGATGAAAAGGACGAAGACCGCCACGACCAACCACAGGGTCCACTGGAGGTACTTCATCGATTCGCGCATCGTTCTGAGCATGGAAAACTCCTCGGCTCCCAGCTGGAGCAAACGCGAGAGTGTAGCAGGTCCTCGCGAACGCTGGCGGTTGGATCAGATTGCGGCGAGGCCGGCGTCGAGATCGGCGAGCAGATCGCCCACGTCCTCGATCCCCACCGAGATTCGCACCAGGCCCGGAGTGATGCCGAGCTCGTTGCGCCGGTGCTCGGGAACCGAGGCATGGGTCATGGTGGCAGGATGGCAGACCAGAGACTCCACCCCACCGAGGCTCTCGGCCAGCGACAGCACCGTCACCCGATCGAGGAAACGCTTGGCCGCCTCGAAGGAGCCGAGCTCGAAGCTGACCATCCCACCGCCGGCCCCGCGCGCCTGGCGTGCGTGGGTGGTGGCGCCCGGATGGCCATCGAGACCCGGATAGAGCACCTTCTCGACCTTCGAGCTCGCGACCAGGCGCTCGACCAGGGCACGGGCATTGCGCTCATGGGCTTCCATGCGCACGGCAAGGGTCTTGATTCCGCGCATCACCAGGAACGAGTCGAATGGAGCCATCACCGCGCCCGCCGACTTCTGCACGAAGGCGAACCACTCGCCGTGCTCGCGCCGGGCGGCGACCAACACGCCGCCGATGGAGTCCGAGTGACCGTTCAAGTACTTGGTGGTCGAGTGCACCACGATGTCGGCGCCGAGGGCCAACGGCTGTTGCCAGTACGGCGACATGAAGGTGTTGTCGACCACCAGGATGGCGCCGTGGCGATGGGCGATCTCGGCCGCCGCGGTGATGTCGGTGACATCCATCATCGGATTGGAAGGCGTCTCGACGTAGACCATCTTGGTGTTGGGTCGAAGGGCCGCACCGATGTTGGCGCTGGTGGTGGTGTCCACCCACGAGAAGGACAACCCATACCGCTCGAGGATCTGTGTGAAATAGCGATAGGTGCCGCCGTAGACATCGCGCGACACCACCACGTGGTCACCCGACACCAAGAGGGTCATCAGGGCGGAAATCCCAGCCATTCCCGAGGCGAAGGCGTGTCCACTCGCCCCACCTTCGAGCGCCGCGACGCACTCCTCGAGGGCAGTCCGCGTGGGATTCTGGACTCGCGCGTATTCGTATCCCTTGTGCACCCCGAGCTCGTCGTGGACGTATGTCGAGGTTTGGTAGATCGGTACCGCCACCGCGCCGGTGCGCGGGTCGGGGGCCTGACCGGCGTGGATCGCCCGAGTGGAAAAACCGAGATGGGTCGGATCACCTTTCATCGAGAAGCTCCTTGGCGCGTGGCGCGCGAAGCCTCGATTCTACCCTCGCTTCGCCGAGTCAGCGGATGCCCTCACTCTGGCGGCAAGGGCCGGCGGGACCCTCGGCGGAGGCGTGCCATGGTCCGCACCCGCCAACGATCGGCCTCGTCGAGCGGCGTGGTCGCCGCGACAGGCCGGGCCCCTGTCGATCAGAGCTTCCAGCCCACCCCGAGCTCGATCCACCAGGGCCCGAGCTCGAGGGTAGATTCGGTGCCGACTGCGCCGATGTCGAGGTCGGCATCGAGCCAGCGCACGCGGAGGGCTGGTCGCAGCCGGGGGGTGAGGTCGAAATCGATGCCGACCACCGCACCCAACGCTTCGGCGCTGTCGACATCGATTGCCACAGGTCCCGGCGTGTCGGCGCCGGACTCTTCGAAGGGAAGAAAGTTGAAGCCGTTGCCGAAATCGTGATCCGCGGCGCGAGCCTCGGCTTCGGCGATGACCACTCCAAGCGTGGCGCCGAGCGAGACCCGCGCTCGTGCGCCGAGTTTCCAGGCTCGTCCGACGTCGAGCAACACCGGGTAGGCGTCGACGCGCGCAAAATCGCCGGTGCTGCTGGTGGGCGAAAACGGTGGGACGTCGGGGAACCGGGGCGTCGCCAGCTGGTGCCAGGAGTACGGCAGGTCGAAGCGGGTCCAGCCGGCGTTCACGGCGAACACCAGACCCTGGTCGCGGTGATGCTCGAACCGGATGGCGATGCCGGCGGGGGAATCGGCATCCAGCGCGATCGACTCGTCGAAGTCGTAGATCATCCCGTGGCCGAAATTGAAACCGGCGCGCACGTGGCGAAACAGTGACGTGTCGGCGGAGGTGGCGATTGCGTTGACCGAGATCACGTTCTCCGTCGCGAGCAGGGCCGCTCCTGCCCCCTGGAGCGCCATCCAAAACAGGGCGAATCCGGCGGCTTTCATAACCCCAGCATACGCCCCTGCGCAGAACCCGAGCCCGGCCCTGTGGTCCATATGGAGGGCCCAATGGGGTGGCTTCCAATCTGGCCCCCCCCCCCGAGGACCGTGAGCGCGGGGCTCGCCGCGCTCTGGGCATCCTGCGGCTGGTACGATCTCAGCGTGACCACTCCCCCCGCCATCGTTCCTTTGCGCTTCAGCAATGGCGTGCTCGAGTTGCTCGAGCAGACCCTGTTGCCGACCCGGGAGGAATGGCTCGCCTGTTCGACACCGGAGCAGGTCGCCGACGCGATCCGTCGGCTGGCGGTTCGTGGAGCGCCGGCGATCGGTGTGGCGGCGGCGTGGGGGATGGTGCTGGGGATCCAACAGGCTCCCGCCGGCCGGACGCGGCAGGCGGCGCAGCAGGCGGCGGCGCTGCTGCGGGCAACGCGGCCGACCGCAGTCAATCTCGCCTGGGCGCTCGATGAGATGCTCTCGGCGCTCGACCGCGCCCCCGACCAGGAGATGCTCGACATCGCGCGCGGCACCGCCGCGGAGATCGAGCAGCGCGACCGCGAGTCCAATCGTCGTATGGCCACCCACGGTGCGTCGTTGTTCGCACCGGACAGCCGCGTGCTCACCCACTGCAACGCCGGGGCGCTGGCGACCGCCGGTGTCGGCACTGCGGTCGGCGTGATCGCCGAGGGGTTTCGCCAGGGCCGAGTGCGCGAGGTGTGGGTCGACGAAACCCGTCCGCTGCTGCAGGGAGCGCGGCTGACTGCGTGGGAGCTCGGCCAGTTGGGCATTCCCCACCGGGTGGTGACCGATTCGAGCGTCGGCGCTCTGATGAGCCGGGGCGTGGTCGACGCAGTGGTCGTGGGTTCCGATCGAATCGCCGCCAACGGTGATGTTGCCAACAAGATCGGCACCTACGTGGTGGCCGTCCTGGCGGCGCGCCACGGCGTGCCGTTGTACGTCGCCGCGCCGACCTCGACGGTAGACCTCGGGACCCCGAACGGTGCGGCCATCCCGATCGAGGAACGCGATCCGGCCGAGGTCCTCGGCTGCGCAGGCCGGAGGACGACGCCGGAGCACAGTGGTGCCCTGAACCTCGCCTTCGACGTGACCCCGGCCGAGCTGGTGGCCGCGATCATCACCGAGGAGGGCGTAGCGCGGGCACCCTATGGGCAAGCGCTGGCGGCGATGGTCGCCGAGGGACACTCGCGGGGCAACCGCCGGTGAGCGAACCCGCACGGCCGCGACGGGTGGTGGTCAAGCTCGGCACCCGCACGCTCACCCGCGCCGACGGCCAGGTTGCTCTCGCACGGTGGTCGGCGATCGTCGAAGGTCTGGTCGACGCTCATCGCCAGGGTGTCGAGGTGTTGGTCGTCAGCTCGGGCGCGGTGGGCTTGGGGGCGGCGCGACTCGGACTCGCGGAGGTGCCGCGGGAGCTGGTCGAACGCCAGGCCTGTGCTGCCGTCGGACAGAGTCAGCTGATGGGATTGTGGGAGCAGGGATTCGGCCGCTTTGGCCTGATCGCAGCCCAGGTGCTCCTGACCCAGGGGGACTTCGACCAACGCGCGAGCTTCTTGAACCTGCGCAGTACGCTGTTGGCGCTGCTGCGCCGCGGCGTGATTCCGGTGATCAACGAGAACGATGCGGTGGCCACCGAAGAGCTCGCCTTCATCGAGGGCTCGGCGCGACCGGTCTTCGGTGACAACGACCGGCTCTCGGCTCTGGTTGCGGCGGGACTCGACGCCGACGTGTTGGTGCTGTTGACCGACGTCGGCGGGGTCTACGCCCGCGACCCTCGAGAAGATCCGACAGCCCCGCTCATTGCTCGCCTGGACGACCCTGAAGCACAACTTGCAGCCATCGCGGCGGTACCGGGCTCGAGTGTGTCGCGGGGCGGCATGCGCAGCAAAGTCGAAGCGGCTTCGATCGCGAGTCGCGCCGGGTGTGCCGCGGTGATCGCCAGCGGCGATGAACCCCGGGTCGTGGGGCGGATCCTCGCTGGGGAGTCGGTGGGTACGCTGGTCCCCGTGCGCAAGGAGTTGGGAGCTCGGCGGCGGTGGATCGCCTGGGCGGCGGCACCACGCGGAGTCCTGCATCTCGATGCCGGCGCGGTGGTGGCGCTGCGCGAGCGGGGGGCCTCCCTGCTCGCGGCCGGCGTCGCGCGGGTCGAGGGCGAGTTCGAGGCGGGTGCGGCGGTCGAGCTGCGAGATCCGGCGGGTCGACTCGTCGGCCGTGGGCTGGCGTCGTGCAATGCCGCGGCAGCGCGCTCTTGGTGTGCCGGCGATCGTCCGGCAGGCGTGCGCAACCACGGCGCTCTGGTTCACCGCGACCACCTGGTGCTGGAACGGGTCGAGGCTCGTTACGAAGGTGTCGCGGCGGAGTCGGGACCATGACCACGCTGGCAGCGATGGTGGCAGCAGTCCGCCAGGGACAGCGGACGCTAGCCTCCGCCGCCGGCCTCGACCGCTCCAAGATCCTGCAGCGGGTCGCCGCCCGGCTCGAGCTCGAACGCGCCGTGCTCACCGACGCCAACCGCCAGGATCTGTTTGCCGCTCGTGCGTCCGGATTGGCGGCGCCGCTGCTCGCCCGCCTCGCCCTGTCGGACAGCAAGATCGACGTCTTGGCCAGCGGTGCCAAGGCCCTGGCGGCGATGCCCGACCCGGTCGGGCGGGTGCTCCGGGCGACGGAGCTCGACAGCGGACTGGTGCTGCGCCAGGTCACCAGCCCGCTCGGGGTGGTGTTGGTGATCTTCGAGAGCCGCCCCGACGCCGTGATCCAGATCGGCAGTCTCGCCCTACGCGCCGGGTGTGGTGTGGTGCTCAAGGGCGGCACCGAGGCCGCGACGTCGAACGCCGCGCTGGTCGGCTTGCTGCAACGCGCGGTTTCGGACGTCGGTCTCGATCCCCACGTGGTGGCCGCGGTTTCCGGTCGCGAGGAAGTCGCACAGCTGCTCGCCCTCGACCAGGGCATCGACCTGGTGATCCCGCGAGGCTCGGGCGAGCTGGTGCGTGCGATCCAGGCGCGGACGCGGATCCCGGTGCTCGGTCATGCCGAAGGGATCTGCCACCTGGTGATCGACGGCGCGGCGGATCCTCACATGGCTGGACGCATCGCCATCGACGCCAAGTGCGACGCGCCGTCAGCCTGCAATGCGGTCGAGACCATCCTCGTCCACCGGGGCTTCCTCCCCCACCTCCCCGCGCTCGGCGCCGCCCTGGCGGAGCACGGGGTGGAAGTGCGGGCCGACGCCGAAGCCCTACCGCTGCTGCCGCGAGCGGTGGCGGCCGCGCCGGAGGATTTCGGCCACGAGTTCGGCGATCTCATCGTCGCCCTCAGGGTGGTCGCAGGCGTCGATGATGCGATCGCCCACATCCACCGCTACGGCAGCGGTCACACCGAAGCGATCGTCACGGACGACCCTGCCGTCGCGCGGCACTTCCTCGACCGTGTCGACTCAGCCTCGGTGTTCGTCAACGCCAGCACCCGTTTTGCCGACGGCTATCGCTACGGCCTCGGCGCCGAGGTGGGGATTTCGACCTCACGCCTGCATGCACGGGGGCCGGTTGGCGTCGACGGCCTGCTGACGACACGCTGGCTGCTCGAAGGCTCCGGTCAAACGGCGGCCGAGTACACCAGTGGGGACCGCCACTTCCACCACCGCGCGCTGCCGCTCACCCGGTAAATACCGTGCGGATCAGGTAGCCGGTGTAGCCGACGAAGAAGCTCAGCAGCACCGTGCCCTCGATCCGGTTGATCCGCCCCGGCCCGCGGAAGCCGTAGCCGAAAAGGAACAGCAACACGGTCAGTCCGCCCATCAACGCGACATCGCGAGCCAGCACCTCGGGTCCGACCTCGAGCGGCGAGACCGATGCGGCGATGCCGACGACTGCCAGGGTGTTGAACAAGTTCGAGCCGATGACGTTGCCGAGCGCGATGTCGTGCTCACCCTTGCGGGTGGCGATGATCGACGATGCGAGCTCGGGCAACGAGGTCCCGACGGCGACGATCGTCAGGCCGATGATCAAGTCGCTGACCCCGAGCCCGCGCGCGATCTCCACTGCACCCCAGACCAGCACCCGCGAGCTCGCGATCAGTACCACGAGCCCCACGATCAGCCAGGCGACGCCGCGCTTGAGCGGCATGGCATGTTCGACCAGCTCGTGCTCGATCTCGGCGCCGAGGGCGTCGGAGCCGTCGCGTAGACCCTGGCGGATCGACCACGCCATCAACCCGGAAAAGACCACCAGCAGGACTACTCCGTCGAAGCGGGAGAGGTCGCCGTCAACCAACTGCGCAGCCGCCAGGACCGTCATGACCGTCAGGATCGGCAGCTCTTTGCGCAACACCTGCGAGTGCACCGCAATCGGGCTGATCACGGCCGTCAGTCCAAGAATCAGGGCGATGTTGGAGATGTTCGAGCCGTAGGCGTTGCCGAGAGCAAGGCCCGGGTTGCCTTGCGACGCCGCCAGCGCCGACACCACCAGCTCCGGAGCCGAGGTTCCGAAACCCACGATCACCATACCGATCAGGAGTGACGGCATGCCGAAATGTCGCGCCGTCGCCGCGGCGCCGGCGACGAAACGATCGGCGCTCCACACCAACAACACCAGTCCAACAACGATCGCAGCAACCGCCGGTACCATGAGTCCTTTCGTGGCGCCCTCCGAGGCGACCAGGCGAACCTTATCGCGATTGGGAACATCGTTTCGCCGCCGATGGTTCGGAGAGGGGGCCCCTCAGCCGGCCATCGAGGCGGTGGAGGTGGTACCCGCAGGGTCCGCGGTCGGAGGCGCCCCGGGCGGCTTGTTGCCCAGGATTTCGGGCCAGGCGCGCAGTCGCGCAGCAAAGCGTTGCTCCGCGGGCCGGCCGAATCCCTCGAACACTTCCAACACCGCCGCGTGCCCATCCTTGACCGAACCCGTGCAGACGGCACGGTCGCCGGAGCGCATCGCTAGCCCTCGAGCTCCGGCATGGTCGCATGCCCTTCGCGGCTGATTCCTCGACGCAAAACGACCACGCCCACGGTCCGCACCAGGATTCGCAGATCGAGCCCGAGCGACCAGTGATCGACGTACCACACGTCGAGCGCCAGCCGGATCGGCCAGTCCACAGCGTTGCGGCCATGAATCTGAGCCCAGCCGGTGATGCCGGGACGAACCGCGTGACGCCGTGCCTGTTCCGGGGAGTATCGGGGAAGGTAGGCCGGCAGCAGCGGCCGCGGGCCGACCAGGCTCATGTCGCCACGCAGGACATTCCACAGGCTCGGCAGCTCGTCGGCGCTGGTGGCACGCAACCACCGTCCGTAGGTGTCGAGCCGCACGGCGTCGGGTGCCGGGATACCGCTGGCGTCCTGCAGCTCGTGCATGCTGCGAAGCTTCAGAAGGGTGAAGTCTCGACCACCCAGACCCGTACGAACCTGCCGGAACACCACCGGGGCACCGAAGTGGAGCCGCCCGATCACCGCGAGAATCCCCACCACGGGGGCAGTCAGGATGAGCAAGCTCAGAGCTCCGACGACGTCGACGAGACGTTTGGCAAAGCTCGTCGTGGCGCCGCTGCGGACCCTGGAGTTGTCCGTCATACGCGCTCGGCGAGGCCCCGAATCACATCCACCACCCTACTCTGCGCGCTGGCGGACATGCCGGAGCCGGAGGGCAGACACAGTCCGGTGGCGAAGAGATTCTCGGCGACAGCCCCTCCCCGACGCGGACAGTCGGCGAAGAGCGGCTGCAAATGGAGGGGCTTCCAGACCGGTCGAGCTTCGATGTCGGCGCGCTCGAGAGCTTGCAGGACGCCGTTTCGATCGACGCCGAATGCTGCGCGATCGATGTGGATCACCGACAACCAGCGGGTGGCGACACCCCAGCCGGCCTCGGGCATGAAGGAAACGCCCGGGAGGTCGCCGAGGCCGTCTCGATAGCGCGCGAAGACGGCGCGGCGGGCGGTCACGCGCATGGCGAGTTGCCGCAGCTGGGCGCGGCCGATTGCGGCGCACACGTTGGAAAGCCCGTAGTTGTACCCGAGCGTCGAGTGTTCGTAGTGCGGCGCTGGATCTCGCGCCTGCGAGGCCAGGAAGCGGGCCTGCTCGATTGCCGCAGGGTCATCGCTGAGCAACATGCCACCGCCCGAGCTCGAAATGATCTTGTTGCCATTGAACGAGATCACACCGAACCGGCCGAATCCTCCGACGCTGCGACCATGGTAGGTCGCGCCAAGCGCTTCGGCAGCGTCCTCGACCACCGGCACCCCATGGCGGCCGCACACGCCCAGGATCGCCGCGTGGTCGGCGCTCTGACCATAGAGATCCACGGTGATCACCGCCCGCGGTAGTCGACCGGCCACAGAGCGCTGCCGAAGCTCAGACTCCAGCAGCTCGGGATCGAGGGTATAGCTCGTAGCGTCGACATCGAGAAAGACTGGCGTAGCGCCGAGGTAGCGAACCGGGTTGGCAGATGCGCAGAAGGTCAAGGTCGGAACGACAACCTCGTCGCCGGGACCGACCCCAAGCAGGCGCAGCGCCAGGTGGATCGCAGCGGTGCCGCTCGATACCGCAGCTGCGAAGCCAACACCAACCGTTTCCGCGACCTCGTGCTCGAAGGCGTCGACGTGAGGTCCAACGGGAGCCACCCAACAGCTCTCGAGGGCATCCCGGACCAAGTCGAGCTCGTCGCCGGCAAGATGGGGCGCTGAAAGGTAGATCCGACTCATGGTGCGACCCTGCGGACCAGCCGGCGGGCCGGCACGCCACCAACGGTCGTGTGTGGCGCAACGTTGGCGGTGACGGCTGCTCCGGCTCCGACCGTCGACCACGGTCCGATGGTTCGGCCGGGAATCGCGCAGGCACCGATGCCGATCAGAGCCCCCTCTCCGACGGTGACCCGACCGGCCAGGTGGCAGCCGGGGGCAAGATGGGCGAAGCTACCGATGGTGCAGTGGTGATCGACCGTGGCGGCCGTGTTGACGATCACGTGACGACCAATGTTCGCCTCGACTTGCACCACGGCCCCAGCGCACACCACCGAACCCGGGCCGAGCACCGCGGTGCGCTCGACGACCGCTGATGGATGGATGAGGACGTCCCAGTCGAGGTCCCAGGCCGCGAGTCGTTGTCGAGCCTTGTTGTTGCCTACCGCGATGATCGCGGGGAAAGGGCATTCGGTCGCCGCCTCGATCGGACCCACGATCGGAGCCCCGTCGATGTCGCTGCCCCACGTCGAGGCGTCGTCGTCGTACATCGCGGCCACCGTCCTCCCGCAGCTGCGCAGGAGTGCTACCACCACGTGCGCATGACCGCCGGCGCCGAGCACGACGATCGGTCTGGTCATCGTACCTGCCTCGAGAGCGACGGGAGGGTCGGGGGTTGGCTCGAAGCGGAGCCGGAGCGGTGGTGTGCGTGTTCCGCCAAGAGGCTTCGGTACGTCGCCTCGACTCGCCGAAAGACGTCGTTCTGGTCAAACGAACGGAGCGCCAGCGCTCGCCCGGCTCTCCCCATTCGGGCCCGAAGGTTGGGGTCCGCCAGCAGTGAGTCGATCGCGGAGACCAGGCCGCCGACATCGCCGATCTCGACGAGGATGCCCGTATCGCCGTCGGCGACGGCGTGGCGACACCCACGTTCCCGGCTCGCGACGACCGGCAGTCCCATGGCCGCAGCTTCCATCGCAGCCCGCGGGAAACCCTCGCGATGAGACGGCAGGGCCAAGACCTGCATCAGACCGAGCAGCTCCGGGACGTCTTCGCGTTGACCTGTCTCGACCAGGACAGAGGGCGGCACCTCGTGCGCTGCGAGGAGCTGTTGGGGGACCACGCCGGCCCGTTCCTCACTCCCGGACGCGCCGACGAGGAGCAGGCGCGCATCTCGCCGCCGGTGCCAGACTCGTGCAAACGCGGCGCACAGCTCGACCAAGCCCTTCTCAGCAGTCAGTCGGCCGACGAAGCCCACAACCGGTGCTCCATCGGGGGCACCCGCCGCAGCGAGGCCGAGGCTGTCGGCCAGGGCCGCTTGGCGTTGGGGCTCGAGACGCGCGGGATCGAAACGCGCGAGGTCGATGCCATTGCCGAGCAACAGTCGGCGTGCCCGTGGGCCAATGCCTGCCGCCGCCGCTGCTGTAAGGTCTTCCGAATTCTGGAAGAGGATCGCATCGCTGCAGCGTCCTGCCACGCGCTCGACCAGGGTCCACGCCGCCCGGGCCGGGACCGGGGTTCGATCGGAGAACAGGAACCCATGGACCGTGTTCACGATGCACGGTACGCGGGCGTGGCGGGCCGCAAGTTGGCCCAGCAGGCCCGCCTTGGGAGTATGGGTGTGGACGACTGCCGGCCGCAACCGGGAAAAGGTCCGTCGCAACTGCGCGTAGGCCAGCAGGTCGGACCACGGAGTCATGCGGCGTGTCAGCCGCACGGCATGGTGCGGTATACCCGCCGCGACCAGGCTACCAACGTCGCCACCGGAGCTCGACACGCCACAGACATCGAACCCTGCTCGCTCGAGGTAGATCAGCTGGTCGAGCAGAAGGTATCGCAACGACCGGTCGATGGTCGTGACGTGGGCGACTCGAGGGCAGTCGCCCCAGGCCTTCGACCGGCCGGCCGGCGGGGAGTCACGGTCGCCGGCGAAAGATCCGCCGCCGATGTGGCGAAGCACGTCCCCGGCTGACCCTGGTGCCACGCTAACGGCCCCGACGCTCGGTGGTAGAGCCGTCCATGCGGTTCGTCGGGCCGCGTCCAGAGCGCGGTGCGAGGCTCGGGCTTGGGGGCATGGCGAAAGTCTAGCCCGAAGCTCCAGCGACCGGCGACCGAGAGAGCCACCTCAGCACGACCGCGCATGTGGCGCGTGGGCAGTGTACGAGTCGGCTAGCCGGACCATGGCAGGATGTCGAAGATCACGTTGAGCCCGTGGCGTTCGACCTCCACCGCGAAGGCCATCGCGCGGGCTTCGAGGTCGAAACCGACGACCCTCGATGGCAGGTTCCCAGGGCTGCGACGCAGTCCAGCCCGATGCTTGAGCCAGCGGAGGTTCTCTCGCAGCCGGGTGGGTCGCAGGCGGGAGAAGCCCACCACCGTCGCCCCTGCGGCCGGTACGCTCAGACCCCGACACCAGCCGAGGCTTGCCGTTTCGCCGCTCATCGCCTGCAGGTCGAACCGGCGGACCTCGAGAGAGCTCAGGTGGACAACCACGATGTGACCATCGACGGTGGTGAAAGTGACCTCGTCCCCACCGACCCGACCATCGTGGGGTCGCTCGCCGCCCAGCGTCAGTACACGGCCCGGCTCGGTCAGGCAGGCCGCGTCGCGCTGCTCGAAGCGCGTGGCCCAGATCGCGTCGTTGGCCACGAAGGCGTAGTTGGGGTGCGCCCGGTGTGGTTTGGTCGAGCCCAGCATGCGGTAATCCTGCTCGGGAAGGAGCTCGGGGGATACCTCCCCATCGAGGACGTGCCAAACTCGAAGGATTCGGCCTTGGAGGTCGCAGTGGATGACGCGATCGACCCCGGTGGCCACCACCAGCAGGCCGTCGTGGTAACGCACCACGTGATGCAGGTCGTTGAACCACGGCAGACTGATGCTGCAGGTCTTCCGGAAGCTGGGCAGCTCGAAGGCAACGACCTCGGTCGGCGTGCAGGTCCAGAGCAGGCTCCCTTCGAGACACCCAGCGCCGAAACGCATCGCGCCGCCTGGCGGCCGAATCGATGAAGGCGACTCGTAGGCAAAGAGCTCTTGGTAGGTGCCACGATCCGCGTCGACGAGCCCCACGATCGCTCGCGCATGACGTGCGCCCTCCGGGCGTCGCGCCGCGTCGGCGTGGGAGCTCGCTCCGAGCACCAGAAAGCTCCCCCATGGCCCGCGTGACCGCAGGGAGGCGCGAGTCGTGGTGACGTCGCTTGCGTGGTCGCTCACCTCCGCTCTCCTTGGGCCGGTGGGGAAAGCAGCTGGCGATAGAGGTCCTCCCAGCTCGATGCGGCGCTGAGGTGGCTGCGGTGTTCGAGCACCAGGTGACGCAGACTGTGGCCTGCCTGCTCGCGCAAGGCACGGTTGCCCATCAAGCGCGCCAACGAGCGAGACAAGGCCTCGGCGTCGCCGGGCGGGAAAAGAAAACAGCCGGGCGCGGCTGCACCACCAAACCACTCGTCGGACCCTGGGACCGCTGCGGCGACGAGAGGGAGGCCGGTGGCGCCACCCTCGAGCACGCACAACGGAAGGCCTTCCCAGTGCGATGCCAGAGTCAGAATGTCCGCACCGCAATAGATCCGCTCGACATCTGCGCGCTCGCCGAGAAATCGAACCCTGCGCTCGAGACCGTGCGCCGCAACGGCAGCTTCGACACTCGACCGCAGGGGCCCGGCACCGAGCAGCCAGAGCTCGAAGTCTTCGCCGCCGCGATCGAGCTCGGCCACAGCCCGAATGACGGTGGCATGGTCCTTCTGGTCGACGAATCGGGCAACCATCAGCACCACACAGGTTCCCTGTGCCACGCCGACCTCGCGCCGGACCGCCTCGCGGCTGTTGGCATCCGCGCGAAACCGCTCGCAGTCGACGCAGTTTGGCAGGACCAGGAGCTTCGAATGCCCAACCAGCTTCTTGCTGGCGTAGCGGCGAGCACCGTCGCGACTCACTTGGACGACACGCTCCACCAGGGGATCCGTAGCGCGCAGAGCGAGCTCACGCACGCGACCGCCCTCATACGAGTTTTGGATGGTGTTGACTAGGAGGTGTCGGGGCGCAAAGGTTCGCCCGACCCGGGCCAAGAGATTGGCGTGGTACATCGTCGAGTGGACGATCGCCGGGCGGCGCCGTCGCAGATGGCCGACATACCGTGCCAAGGCGAGCGCGCTCGCTCGACCTCGTGCCATACCGAGAGTCGCGACCGCCACTCCGGCAGCCCGGAGCTCGTCCACCAAGGGGCCGCCCGGCAACAGTGCCAGAACATCGGGATTCCAGCCGCGACGCTGCAACTCGATCGCGAGGCAGGCCAACCAACGCTCGGCTCCACCCAGCGCAAGCCCCGTCACGAGCAGCGTCAGTCGTGGCCGGAGGACAGCATCTGGCGCAACCGGTGTGGTCATGACGCCGGTTCGTCCTCGTCGCCGGGATGCCCAAGGGGCTCCAGCAGCTGCTGATAGTGGGTCCAGGTCTCGGCAAGACCCATCTTCACCGCACGTTCCCGCAGCAGGTGCGGTTCGATTGGGGCTGCGAGCGCGCGAGCCAGCGCGTCGGCGAGCCCGTCCGCGGTCGGCCGATTGGCGATGTACCCGTACCTGCCGCTATCCAGCAGCTCGGCTGAACCGCCGAAGTGGGCGGTCACGACCGGGGTGCAGCCAAGAGCCAAGGCTTCGAGCAGAACGTTGGCGAGGCCTTCGTGTCGCGAAGCCAGCAGGAGGCAGACAGCAGAGCGAAGGAGTGCTGGGAGGTCGGTTCGAAAGCCCAGGACCGCGACCCGGTCGCGCACCCAGCTGCGGGCGATCATCCGCTCGAGCTCGGCGCGCAGTGGACCGACGCCTGCAAAGACCAGTCGCACGTCGGCACGTTCGAGCGCAGCGAACGCGGCGAACGCCATCAGGGGGTCCTTCTGTTCGACCAGCCTGCCGGCGCACACGACGAGCGGGCCGTCTCCGGCAGGTAGTCCGCTGGGGGCCGGCGTGGCCAGCGCGGCCGCGTCGAGTGCTTCGAGGTCGAGAAGATTCGGGACGACCCGAACCGTTCCGGGCGGCCATCCCGTGGCCGTCTCGGCTTCTCGGGCGATGGCGGCGCAGTTGGCGAACACCACATGGCCGCGCTCGAGGGCCATGGGCAAGAGCCGGCGTATCAGTGCGCTACTGGTCTTCTCGAGGCTCGTTCCCAGTCGCAAGACCACACGCGAGTCGAGGCCGAGAAGCCTGGTGGCGGCAACGAGCAGAACATGCGTGTGTGCAAAGGTCGACCAGACCACCGCTGGCTTGGTCTCGCGAAGATACCGAAGCAAGCCGGGAACCGCTGAACGCACGCGGAGCGGCGCGGCGTCAGCGGCGGCAGGAACCGAAACGACGGGGACCAGGTGAACGCCGGGCGGGAGCACCGAAGCGAGCTCGCCGCGCGGGTCGACGACGACGAGATGGACCGGACGACCGGCTTCGACGAGGAGTCGTGCCAGAGTCAACGTGTTGCGCTCGGCGCCGCCTCCGCGCAAGGAGGGAAGGACGAGGGCAAAGGGCCTCATTGGGACGGTACTCGCCGCGGCTCAGGACGGTTGCGGGCTAGTCGCGCGAGGGCACCGACTAAGCGCACCTGCCAGGTCGGCATCTCGGTACGCCATTGCTCTCGAGCCGACACCCGTGTTGGACCACCCAGTCGCCAGCGGTTGCCCGCAACCATGTGGCCCGGGTCGACGACGCGGTCCTCGGGATCGTCGACCCAAGGTGGAGGGGCGATCTCGAGGCGTGCCCACACGGGTCGCAGCACCCGACCGGGTGCCACCACCAGCTCTTCGTAGTGGACCTCGATGCACGAGTCGCCGAGGGTTCGCGCAACCCGGCGAGAGGATGTTTCGGCAACGAGCCATTCGAGCGAGCTCACCACCACTGCGCCGATTCCAGCCCTCGTGCGCCCAGTTCGTCGACTCCGAGCGCCGAGCAACGACCACACCACCGCGCGGGGATCACGCCGCAGATGGACAACAGTCGTCGCGCAGATCATCGACAAGGTCGCGGCCCGCCCAGGAGCCTTCGACGAGTCGACGATCGTGGCGGCGCCGCAGGTATTCGCCAGGGTGGCGAGGAGCGCACTTTCCCGTCGACGGTAGTCCTCGTCCACCTCGTGCGGCGATGGGGACCAGACTCGCCGCAGTCGCTCGTACTGTCGATGCCGTTGGCCTGCGTCGCGATCGCTCACGTCGATCCCGAGGGCCTGCAGGCGGTGTGCCACCTCACGCCAGAATGGGCACAGGGCAACCGGCTCACGGCAGGCGCAAAGCCCTTGCTCCCCGGGAGCTCCGAAGACCAGCGCAAGACGTGCCAGCTCACCCACGTTGGCGCAACCGGGAGCGTTGCCGAGCAAGCTGGCAGCCAGGGTGGACCCGCTGCGGGCAACTCCCATCACGTAGGCAACGCGAGGAACGCCGTCGGCCTTCATGATCGCCGACCCAGGTGGGGTCGCCGAGCGCGCGGGCGCCTGGTGGATACGAGAGTCGCCTGGACGGCGCTCAGTGCCATGGGCGAAGGCTACCTCAGCTGGCGGCCTGCCCGACCTCCCGTCATGTCTGCGGCGCGAGGATCTGGCGCCGGACCAGCCGATCCGTCGCCAGCTTCAGACAGATCGTGGCGGCACTGGTGGCGATCGCTGCACCGAGGGTGCCCCAGAGTGGGAGCAACACGGCGAGAGTGCCGACTTGAAACGCGAGAGCCATCCCCAACCACGGGATGTGGCTGCCGGGTCGGCCCGCCATGTTGAGGGCGAGACCGGCAGGGCCGGCAGCGGCGCTGGCGAAGTTGCCGACCGCCAACACGACCAGGGACGGGTAGGCCTCGAGGAAGGAACGTCCCCAGAGCGCGAGCAGATTGGGCCCTGCGACGATCAAGACCACCACGGCTCCAGCCCCCCAGAGGCAGGCGAACCGACGCGCGGCGTGCATCGTCGAGCGCAGGCCCGGAGGACCAGCTTGGGCGTGATCCGATGCGAGCCTCGGGGCGAGTGTCGGGGCCAGCAACACTTGGCCATACGCAGCCAACTTGGCCAGTTTCCTCGCCGCTGCGTAGCTTGCCGTCGCCACGGGACCGAGGGCGATTGCGACGGCGAGCACATCGGCGTGGGCCAGGAGCATCCTCAGGATCGTCACGGCGCGCAGTGGGCCGGCAACCTCTGCCAGGGTGGCGGAACTCTGTTCCTCCTCGCGTTGGTCGAGCGGCGTCGGAGCCGATCGCACGATGTCTGCGAGGAGCAATCGGGCCCGAACCATCAGCCACCCGAGCACCAACGCGGAGGCGACGGTCCACGCCAGCTGAACGCGAGGCGCGTCGAGCCGGACGCCGATGGCGGCCAGTGTGAGCCCGACTGCGAGAGCCATTGCAGGGCGCAGCGCCAGCTCGTAGAAGCGCCCCTCGAAGACGCGACCGAGCGCACGAATGCATGCGCCGCAGACGGCTGCCGGCGCATCGAGGACCAGCGCCACCAGGGCGATCAGGAGGGTCGCCTCGAGTGCCGGCTCGAGCGTCGAGACATCGGCGAGGAGGATCACGGCAGCGATCGCTGCCACCAGGAGGCCCGCGGCGACGGCACGTCTGCGCGCCTGGTAGAACAGCTGCCGAGCGGTGCGGTGGCGGCCGCGTGCGAGGGCTCCGGCGACAACCCGCGTCGTGCCGAGCTCCAGTCCGCCACTCGAGACGGCCAACAGCACCGCCGACACGCTGACGGCAATGGTCCAAAGGCCGTAGCCGTCGGCACCGAGGAGCCGCGAGAACACGATCTGGGTGGCCAGGCTGGTGGAGAGCCCCAGCCCCAGGGCAAACGCATTGTTCACGGCGCCGCGAGCGAGCCCGAAGCGACGCTCCGGATCGGACCCGACGATCGGTAGTGGCTCGTGGCGGTCCTGCACGGTGGCTCCGAAGGGAGCGTATCAAGGCCGGACCCGATGCGGCTGCGCTTCGCCCGGCCGTCGGTAGCGGGTTTGGAACTAAACTGCCGCGATGGAGCCTGATCCGGCGAGCCTTCCCCGGCGCCGCGAAGCGGTCCGATGGATGGGGATTTCCCTGGCCGTGAAGATTGCGGCCCTCGTGATGTTCGCACGGGGGCCCGTGTGGCCGGTCTTCGACGAGGCCGGCTATGTCGCGACCGGCCTCGCCGCCCGCGATGCCCTGGAGCAGGTGATCGCCGGGTCGCTCCCGAGCCGGGAACAGGTTGCCGGCTTCTATGGCGAGGGCAGGCGCCCGCCGCTGTTTCCGGCACTGCTCGGGCTCGCGTTCTGGATCACCGGGGATCTTGTCGGCGGCCGTATGGTTTCGGTGTTGGCCGCGGCAGCGACGACCGGCATGGTGTACCTGTGGGCTGGGAGGATGCTGGGTCGCCGGGTCGGTCACCTCGCCGCAGCTTTTCATCTCGCTTCCTTCGAGTTGCTGGCCCTTTCCCATCTCTTCTGGTCCGAATGTGTGTTCCTGCTCCTGATCGTAGTGGCCTTCGATCGCGGGTGGGTAGCGGCTCGTGGAGGGCGGCGGCGCGACGCTGTCGCCGCCGGCCTGGCGCTTGGCCTTGCTGCGGCAACGCGCGCCGCCGCGCTGCCGCTGCTGCTGGTTGGTCCACTGCTGCTGCTGCGAGGTCCCAGGGGCGTGTCGATGGCAGCGTGGGGCGGCGCAACGGCGGCTTTGGTCCTGGCGCCGTGGTGCATCTGGTTGCGGATCGAGGAAGGCCGTTGGGTGCCCCTGAGCACCACCGGCGGGTACAACCTGCTCTTGGGGCAGGTCCCGGACTCGCGCGACCGCGACGTGCGTCGCGAGCTCGTGGCCGCGGTCAGGGCTCGAGCCGAGGCCACCGGCGAGTCCTTCGACAGTGCCGCAGCCGCCACGGCGTACGAGCGCATGTCGAGCGCTCCCACGACGAGCCTGATCCTCGCTGCAAAGCGCGCCGGTCGCGTCCTGGCCCCGACAGGTCATGGGGTCAGGCACGTGGTCCGCGTGGCGTATCCTCCGATGCCAACGTCCTTGGCGGTCATTCTGGCGTGGTGGAGTGCCGCGATGGCGATCACGGTGTGGCTCGGTGCGTTCTCAGCCCTCGTCTTCGGCCGCCTCGACCGAGCCGTTCGAGGATCGTTCGTGGTGCTCGGGGCCGCGCTGCTGGTGCCGCTCCTGCCGACCGTCGCCTCGGCCCGCCTCGGCCTGCCCATCTTCGTGCTCGCCCTGCCGGTCGCCGCGGCGGGCTGGTTGTGCGCCGGGAGAGCGGCGCGGTGGTGGCTGGGAGGAGCGGTGGTGGTGCTCACGGTCCTGTGGTCCGTCGCCCCCAAGACCGACCCCTGCTCGTCACGCTATGCATCGGCAGCCCGATGGATTGGCTGCACGGCCAGCCTCGACCGTGTGGTAGTGCGAGCTGCGCAATCCTGCCCGGCGCCAACCGTGGAGGCTGCAGCTGGTGGTCGTGTGACCGCGACCGAGTCGCGACCCGGCGCGAACGGAGGTCAGCAGCTGGTGGTGGATATCGCCAGCGATCCTCCGACGCAGGCGAAGCTGCGCATCTCCTGCCAGAGCGACCCGGCGGCGGAGATTGCGCTCATCGATTCGAGTGTATGGCGCGAGTTCCGCCACACCTCGATCCGAGGTGTCGAGCTGCTGTGGCTTGGCGGCAATCTCAGCCCGAGCCCCTTCGACCGGAGTTGGCCTGCCATGCCGCCAGTCTCGGGTCTTCCAGGGAATAGCGCAGCAGACGCCAGACCGTCTCGTGCTCCCCGGTCTCGAGGCGGGCCGGGTTGAGCCATTCCCACACGGTGTCGCCCTGGCTGGTGACCTCGCGGGCGCGCGCGCGGTTCGACTCGGTGATGAGCGTGTTGCCGTTGGCAAGACGTACTGCACTTCCCCGCGTGGCGGTGAAGAAGTCGTCTGCCGGTTCGTAGCTCCACCCGATCGTCAGGGTGCGTGGATCGACCTCGACCAAACGCGATCTGGTGGTGCCGTTGTCGAAGACCAAGATCCTTCCGTTGGCCACGGTGCTCGGGTGGTGAGGATAGGTCAGGTTGCCGGGTCCCCACACCCAGCGGATCGTCCGGTCGCGCGGATCGACCACCGCGATGGTATTGACGTTGCGAAAGCCGACCAGCCAGTTGCCACGCTGGAAATCCGGCCATTGATCGGCAAGGCGACCGTCGAAGACCTCGATCTGGTTCGGGTGGAGCAGATCGAGGATCGGCTCCGAACCGCTGCTGCGGGCTTCCGGCGAGGCCTCCAGGCGGCCGGGAAGGAGGAACCGATACGAAGAGCGCTCGAAGATGTCGAGGAGCGAGACCTCGTCGACCTTGTGGCCACCTTCGTCCAGCTCGACCACCAGGTCTTCGTAGACGCGATAGCTGTTCGTCAGAGTCGGCCGTGAGATCGGCCTGCGCTCGAGCACGAAGACCGAATCGTGCTCGTCGACCCAGAAGGCATGGTGGACCTCACCACGGTAGCGCCACAGCTCTTGTCCTCCGGCGTCGAGCGCAATTACGGCACGATCGGACGCCAACCCAACGATCCCCCCGTCCGAGCGCAGTTCGCAGTGCTCGATCCCGCGAAGCTCGAACCGGTAGCTGGCGAGCTGCGTGCCGTCGTTGGCGAAGAGGCTGGCCGCGCCCCGCTGTCGAGAACAAAACAGATTGACTCCGGGGGAAACCTGTTCGGGCCGGAGGATGCGAGCGCCGACCCGTTCTCCTCGATCGGGAGCGCCGTCGAGGTATGGCACCGAGGCGAGGTCTGCGGCGGCATGGGTGGCCACGCCGCGCAACGAGTCGCGTTCCGGTGCGCGGGCGGTTGCAGACGGCGCCGTGATTCGGGGACCCGCTGGCTCGTCGGGAGCCTCGTGACACCCCAAGGACACGACCAGGAGCACGATCGCAGAGACTCCACTGACGGTACCCTGTGGTTGGCTCACGAGACCAGCATATCGCCGCCGGTCCCGTTGGCCGCGGTAGACTGCAAGAAAATGTGGCCTCGATTGCTGCTGGCCTGTGGCGCGACCGTCTTTGCACTCTTGAGTGCCGAGGTAGTGCTGCGCGTCACGGATGTGGAGCCGGAGGCCGGGCGTCCGAGCTCGTGGCGAAATATGGTCCATCGTCCATCGCGGATTCCGGGCCTGGCGTACGAGACCGTTCCCCTCGCACGTGGCACCAAGGGACGAGTCCACTTCCAGCTGAATTCTCTGGGGATGCGCGACGATGAACCCAAGCCGCGGGCGCTCAGCCGCTATCGGGTGGTGCTGCTCGGCGACTCCGTCGCGTTCGGGTTTGGAGTGGAGAATGCACGGGACCTGTTTGCCGACCGGCTCGAACGAAGTTTGGCGCGGCGGCGAGCCATCGAAGGGATCGATGTCGAAGTCCTGAACGCAGGGGTTGGCGGGTACTCGACTCTCGACCAGGCCCTCTGGTCGCGCGCCCGTTTGCCCGACTTGTCTCCCGACATGGTGGTGGTCGCCTACTACCCCAACGACCCGGAGATCGATCCGATCCAGCCGCTGCACGCCCATTTTGCTCGGCATCAGCGCTGGTGGATCGGCTGGAAACTCGGTCGGGCACTGCTGCGGGCGCGGGCAGGATGGGAACGCGAGGCCTACGGCGGGGGAAACTACTACCGCGCGCTGCACCGAAATCCAAGAACGTGGTCCACCGTGGAGCACGGGTTGGACTCGATTCGGACGACGGCCACCGCGGTTGGCGCAGAGGTGCTGGTCGCGGCACTTCCGCTGCTGGCTGATGGTCTGTGGCGCAGCGGTGTCTACGAGCTCGCAGACCTCCAGCACCAGGTGGTGACGGCTGCGACGGCCCGAGGATGTGCGGCCATCGATCTGGCGTCCGCCTTTGCCGACCAGCCACCCCACCACTGGCGAGTCAGCCCGGGCGATCTCCACCCCAACTCCCGCGGGCACGCGCAGATTGCCGCAGCGCTCGAGGGTCCCGTCAACGAGGCCATCGACCGCTGGCGACAGCGATCGGCGGCCGCCGCATCACTGCCAGTGTCGGGTCCATGAGCTGGGGCAGGCTCGAGGCCTTCGGCATTCTGGTGGGCGCGCTGCTTGCCTTGTGCCGGGGGTTGTCTGGACCAATCGCCACCGGTTCCGAGCCCGGTCCTGGTCGTGCGGCGCTGCTGGTGGTGGTCTGGCTCGTGGTGGTGCAGCTGCCGGGAGCCGGCCTCGCGCGGCTGCTGGGCTCGGATGCAGCCGCAGCCGGACGTGGGCGGTTGATGATGCTGAGCCCCTGGGCCTTCTGTCTGGGTCACGCTTGGTGGATCGGGATCCTGGCGCTGTCCACCACTCTGCGAGTGGCGAGCATTCAGGCGGTGCTGGTGGTCGCGGCCGCGGGTGCGGCGGTGTTGGCCTGGCGGGTGTGGTCGACCGGCTGCGATGCTCCGATGCCCCCGCCGCCGGAGCCCGGCACGATGTCTCGCGCGCTGGTCGCGGTGGCCATCGTGAGCCTTGCCGTTCCGAGTCTGCTGGTGCAGCGGGGTTACTTCGAGGGGCACGACTTCTGGAGGATCGCCGCGGCGGTTCAGGGCCGGGTCGACTGGGTGCGGGACTTGCGCTGGCGCGATGTGCTGGAGAGTGGGTGGGAACAACTCCTGGCCGTGTTGGTCGCGCTGACCGGAGGAGACGCCTTTTGGCTGCAGCGTTCACTGCTGCCACTAGCCGGCCTCTTGGCTGCCGTCGCCCTGGTCGACCTGGGGCGTGCGCTTGGCCTGCGTTTGGCGATGATCGCGTGGGCGTTGCTGGCGATGCTGCTCTTCGTCCTCACCGACCTGCGCACCGAAGGCATCGGCTATGGAGTCCGTCATGTAAGTCGTATCACCGAGGACAAGACACTCGCGGTGTTGGTGGTCCTTCCCACACTGCTGGCGGCATGGGTGCGAGCGTTGCGGCGCCGACGTTCGGGCGGCGCCGGCCTCGTGATCGCCACCATCAGCGGGTTTCTGCTGAACCCCATGGTGGTGGTGTGGCTGGCTCTGTCCCTCGGACCATTGGCAGGCCGGGCGCTGTGGGGCAATGCAAGGTCTCGGGCCACGGTGCTGATGATGCTCGGCGTCGCCTCGATCGGCATGGCCGCTGCAGCGCTCGAGGCGTGGCAGATCCGTTCGCACCGTGCCGATGCGCGACAGCAGGAGCCGCTGGCAGGTCGACCGTTCGATCCGAAGTTGGCACGAGCAGTGCAGGTCGATGGCAATCGACGACTGCTCGCGGCTGCTGCGGTGGCAGGTCTCTTGTTGGCCATTGGGCCCCGAGACCGGGCGTGGTGGCTGTTGGCCTTGGGGTCGGCGCTCGTTCTCGCGGCATCTCAGGTCGAACCCGCCCCGACCTGGACGCGCGCGGTCATCGGCTCCGAGGTCCATTTCCGCGTTCCCTGGGCGATCCAGCTTCCGCTGATCGTCGCCGCCGGGTTGCGATCGATTCGATGGCGTTTGAGGCGATCCTCGCTGCCGGTCTTGCGTGAGCTTGCGCGCGGTGTGCCGGCGGTGGCGATGCTTGCTCTCGTGGTGGCAAGCCTGCCACGGATTCCGCCGGCTTGGCGCAGCCTCCAGATGCGACACGACGTGAGCGTTTCGCGCGAGGCCCGCGAGGTGGCCGCGGCTCTGCGGCAGCTCGGCTCGCCGGTGGGAACCGCGGTCTTGGTGCCCAACGACCTCGTTCTCCCATTGCGGGGCATGGTCGGCCGCGTGCGAGCAGTGCCGAGTGCCGAAGACCTGTGGGCGGCCCGCGAGCGCGCTGGCCTGACCCGCTTGCTCGACCAGGAGGGATTCACCAGCACGTGGCTCGCAGCCATCGACGCGACGCAGGCAGACCTGCTGGTCGTTGCCAAGCAATCGGCGTTGGGCGAGCAACTCGTGGGCCTTCAGGGCGTCGTCGAGACGGTGGCCGAAACACCCACGACGTATCTGGTGGCGCGCACCGGGGGGGCGCGCCCCCCCCGGGTGCGGCTGGTGGAGGCGGAAGACCTCATGGCTGCGGGCAAGCCGGTCTCTGCGCTGCGGCTTCTCCAGGCAGGCTCGCACGATCCCTCCGAAGTGGCCACCAGGATCCGAGCGCTGAGGGGCAGCGGCGACCTTCAGGCTTCCCTGACGGCCGCCACCCTGGCGGTGGCGGAGTGGCCAGAACTCCTTGGCCTGCGGCTCGAGTGGATGGCATCGGCCGCAGCTGTCGGCGATGCCGAGGGGGCGCTGGTGGTGTGGCGGCATGCGCTGGAGCTGGCCAACTCGCGGATTGCGCTCACCAGAGCGTGTGCCAGATGGCCGGCTTTGCCCGCACGAGTCCGTTCCAGTGCCGACGGGCGGGCCGCGCTCGAGGACCTGCGAGGTCGAGTCGACCGCTTCGTGGGGCTCTCGTCGCGCCGTGCACTCGATGCGTTGGCCATGCTCGATTTGCTCCGGGAGCCGGCGTTTGCGCTCGAGCAGGCGCGGCGGTACGCCGACCGCTTTCCGGCGAGATGGCAGCTGTCTGCCGTAGCCGCACATCACGCACAAAGGGTTGAAGGGCGAGGTGCCGCGGTCGAGGAGCTCGCGCGAGCAGTGGCTGCGTATACGGTTCCCCACCCGGTCGCGATCGATCTGTCCTTGGCCCGTCTGCTGATTCTCGAGCGCCGACCGACCGAGGCCCTGGTTTTCATCGATCGTGCCGAACGTTCGTCGACCCGGCGTGAAGAGCCCGAGTTGGCCGAGCTACGCCGCCGGGCCGAACAGGCCATTGCGGGCCGGTAGGCCGATCGCGGAGGCCCAATGCGAAAGCCGAGTCTGGAGGGTCAGTGGTAGCGATCATGAGACCTCTGCGTCGCGCCATTCCCGTCGTCGTGGTCGCGGCGAGCATCGCGGCGTGCCAACCGCAGCCGCGAGAGGTTCCAGCCACACGCCCCAACCTGCTCTTGTTGGTCATCGACTGCCTGCGCGCCGACCACCTCTCGAGCCATGGCTACGCTCGCCCGACGACCCCGAACATCGACCGTCTGGCGGCCGAGGGAACGACGTTCAGGCGTGCCTACGCACAGGCGAGCTGGACCAAGCCGTCGCTGCCCACCATCTTGAGCGGTCTCTACCCGAGCGAGCACGGAGTGCTCGGGTTCCGCACGGATCGTGGCACGCCGCACAGTGCGGTGGTCGCGCCGGAGGTCGAATTGGTCAGCGAGAGCCTTTCCGAGCTCGGCTGGTCCACCGCACTGATCGGCAATCAGTCGCAACTCTCGCCGCAGTTCGGGCTGGCACAGGGATTCGATCTGTACCGCCACGATGTCGCTGGTGCGCCGACGATGCATCGCGCGTTCTTCGAATGGATCGCCAGCCGAGAGGTACCGGCGCAGCCGTGGTTCGTCTACCTTCATTACATCGAGATCCATGCGCCGTACTGCCCCCCGAGCGCAACGCGTGGACGGTTCGAACCGCGCGAAGCCACCATCGACGCATGCCTCGAATGGCGGACCGTGCGTGACGATGTTCGGGCCGGTCGGCTGCAGCTTCGCGCCGAGGACGGCGAGGCGATCCGGGCGCGCTACGACGAGGAGCTCCTCGCTCTGGACCAGCAGATCGGCTCGTTTCTGGAAGAGCTGGCAAGAAGAGCGATGCTCGACAATACCCTGATCGTCGTCACTTCCGATCACGGCGAGGAATTTCTCGAGCGAGGCGGTGTGGGCCACGGCCAGAGTCTCCACGAGGAGGTGACGGCGGTCCCGCTGATCGTGCGCCCACCGGCCATGTGGTCGGCCCCGCGAGGCCGGCAGCATCGCCACCCGGTCGAGACCCGCATCATCGCACCGACCTTGGTTCACGCCGCGACGGGTGGCCGGATGCCTACCCGGGGCGTTCCAAGTGTGCTGCCGACGGTGCTCGGGTGGAACACGCAGCCGGTCCAAGCGGTGGCAGTGTCCGAGTCCGTCGACGAGGTGGCGCTTCGGACCGAGGCGTGGACGCTGATCACCCGCCGCGATGGGTCCGACGCCAAGCTGTTCGAACGCAAGCGAGACGCTGGCGAGCGCGTCGACCTCTCGCGCGCACGCCGACGAGAGATGGCGGCCATGCGTGAGCTCTTCGCCGCCTGGAAGGCAGGGATTCATCCAGCCCATGTCGAGCCAGCCGAGGTGCCCCTCGACGAAGAGACCGCAGCAGGCCTGCGAGCGCTCGGGTACCTGGGCGGGCGCGACGGTTCTTCGTCGGGGGCGGTCGACAGCGAGTGAGCGACCGAGACCCAGCGCGTCCGCCAAGCCGAGGGGAGCGAGGAAAGGGCCGCCAGCGTTTGGGCGGCAAGGTGGGAATCGCACGGCGAGGGGGTTTGGGGTGGGCGTGAGCCGACCGAGACCCAGCGCGTCCGCCAAGCCGAGGGGAGCGAGGAAAGGGCCGCCAG
>CAZRFU010000014.1:0-6547 GCA_964599475.1 uncultured Thermoanaerobaculia bacterium | reverse complement strand
GGGAATCGCACGGCGAGGGGGTTTGGGGTGGGCGTGAGCCGACCGAGACCCAGCGACTCCACCAAGACGAGCGGAGCGAGGAATGGTGGAGGCGGTGGGAATCGAACCCACGTCCGAAGAACGCGCCGCTCAGCCTCTACGTGTGTAGTTTCTGCTTGAGGTCATCGCCTGAGCACTGAAGGCGAGAAACGAACCAGGTGCTCACGCCAGCTCCGTCTTTGTGTACCCGACGCCGGCGCAGAGCGCTCCGACGTCTTCGGCTCATGAAAGTGTCGCCTCACCCGTGCCCATGAGCACGGCGTTCGAGTGAGACGTCACGGCTCAAGCCGCGAGTGCAACGTTGTCGTTGGCAGTTGTGTTTTTTGTCGTTGTACGAGGCGACCCTCGACACGCAACCGACGCGACGCCAAGTTCCCCGTCAAAACCGAGCGCCCCCATATTGGCAAAGATCACGGCCGCGAGTGCCGTCGTGAGGGAGAACGCGCGTTCGAGCGGAGTTATTCCGCCGCCGCGGCGGCACGACGGATGGCCTCGGCGAGCTCGGCGAGGCCAACCTGGCCGAGGCGTGAGGCTACCAGGAACCAGGCGCCGAGGGTGGTCAGGAACGCCACCGGCATCACCGGGGTCAGTCGCGGGAAGAAGGGCCAGAACACCATGCCGATGCCGCCGAGAGCGCCGATCAGCAGGATGATCACCGAGGGAAGGTGGACCGTGAGCCACTCCTCGGTCGGCTCGAGCGTTACCCGGCTGCCGTGGGCGCCGAGGCGATCGATGACGAGGGTTGCCGCCACCACTCCGCGGCGCAGTCCACTCTGCGAAGGAATGCGCAGGGCGTCGCCATCGAGCAGGCCGCGCCAATCTCGCACTACCTCCTCGACCAGGCTGCGGGCGGCAGCGGGATCGAGCTCCGGGAGGTCGATGTCGAGGCTCATGCCGCGCTCGCGAGAGCTTGGTCGAGGTGGTCGGCCACGGCTTCGATGACCGCGGGGCCTGAGGCGAGCTCGCCGAGGCGCCGGCGCAGCCGTTCGCCGGCTGGCAGGCCATGGCTGTACCACGAGGTGAACGTCTTGAGGGTGTGCAGTGCCTGCACCGGCTCGTCGCGGTCGAGCACCTGCTGAAAGTGGCCGAGGATCAAGCGGCGGCGATCGGCCAGAGTAACCTCGGGCTCGGGCGAGCCCTCGAGTCGTGCCGCGATCTCTCGGAAGATCCACGGGTTGCGGGTGGCTCCGCGACCGACCATCACGGCGTCGCAGCCGGTGCTGTCGAGCATCGCCACAGCATCGGCTGCGGTGAGGATGTCGCCATTGCCGATGACGGGGATCGAGAGAGCGCGCTTCAGCCGGCCGATCTCGTGCCAACGCGCCGACCCGCTGAAGCGGTCGGCGGCGGTGCGCGCATGCAGCGCCACCGCGTCGGCGCCCTCTTCCTGGCAGATCCGACCGAGCTCGAGGTAGTTCTTGCTGGACTCCTCGAGACCGAGCCGGAACTTCACGGTCAGAGGGATGGTCAGCTCCCGGCGGACCGCCGCCACGATGCGCTGGGCCAGGGCGAGATCTCCCATCAGGGCGGCTCCGCGGCAACCCTTGAGAATCTTGTTGGCCGGACATCCCATGTTGATGTCGCAGGCATCCGCGCCGAGCTCTTGAACGCGCGCTGCAGCGGTCGCCATGATCTCGGCATCGCCGCCGTAGATTTGGATCGACAGCGGGCGCTCGAGCTCGTCGAAGACCATCGTTCGCCGCGCGAGCTTGGAGTTGGCGACGATGTCCTTGGCGTTGACGAACTCCATCGTCACCAGTCCCACCCCGCCGATGCGCCGGAGGATCTGGCGAAAGTCACGGTTGGTGATCCCGGCCATGGGCGCAAGCACGGTGGGCGGGTCGATCTCGAGGTGACGCAGTCGCATGACCTCGCGCATTGTATCGTTGGCGCGCACCGCCAAAGCCGGCGCTCGCGAGGAACATGGCCTGGTACACACAGTGGTTTGGTGAGGAATACCTCGAGCTCTACGCCCACCGCGATCAAGGTGAGGCCGATGCGCACGTGCGTGCGGTGTCGGCGCACCTCGGCGGCATCCAGGGCTTGCGGGTTCTCGATCTCGCCTGCGGAACCGGCCGGCACAGCGAGGCCTTGGAGCGCGAGGGGGCCGCGGCGACCGGTGTGGACCTTTCCCGCACCCTGCTCGCCCGCAGCCGCATGCGCGGCCGGCTCGCCGCCGGCGACATGCGTCGGCTGCCATTTGCCGACGCGAGTTTCGACCTGGTGTTGAACTTCTTCACCTCCTTCGGCTACTTCGAGCGCGAACGGGAGAACTTCACCGTGCTGGAGGAGATCGGACGCGTGTTGGTTCCGGGTGGACGCCTGATGATGGACCTGATGAATCGGACCACCGCACTCGCGGCGCTGAGGCCTGCCGAGCGCACTGCACTCGGCGACCGCGAGGTGGCGATCGAGCGCTGGTTCGATCCCGCGGCGGGAAGGATCAACAAGCGCATCACCCTCTCCAAGCAACAGAGCTACCTCGAGAGCGTGCGCGCTTACAGCCGCGACGAGGTCGTCATCGGAATGCGTTGGGCCGGTCTGGAAGTGATTCGTGAGCTCGGCGACTTCGACGGCAGCGCCTTTGACGACGCCCGCAGCCCGCGGCTCATTCTGCTGGCGGAGCGGGTCGAGTGAACCTCTCGGCTGCCGAGGCACTGAGGCCGCTCCGACTGCTCGAAAGGGTCGATCTCGAGCCGATCCTGGCACGCCGCAGCGGCGGCGCCCCGGCGCGTGCCGAGGTGGCCGCTGGGCTGGCGGTGACCAATGCCGCCTACGGCCACCCGCGAGCCGCCGAGCTCGCCGCCCGTCTGGCTGAAGACGGCGTGCGGGTGGTGATCACCGGGCAGCAGACGGGCTTGTTTGGTGGCCCGCTGCTGGCGGTGGTCAAGGCGGCTGCGGCGGCGCGCTGGGCCGAGGCGCTGACGGCCGCCGGGCATCCGGCGGTCGCACTGTTCTGGATGGCCACGGAGGATCACGACTACGACGAGGTGGCGCAGGTGGCCTGGCCGGGCAGCGATGGAGCGCTGGTCGAGCTCGGGCTCGGGGACGACCCTTCGCCATTGATGCCGGTCGGCTTGCGCAGCCTCGGTGAGGGGGTCACCCGAGTTCTGGCGGCGCTTGCACGCGGCGGAGACGATCTTCCCTACCGGAGCACGGTCGAGCGGATCGCGGCGTGGCACCGACCAGCGGCGAGGTTCGGCGAGGCATTTGCGCGCCTGCTGGTGGCGGTCCTGGGTGAGCGCTCGCCGTTGATCGTCGACGCCCTGCTGCCCGAGCTCAAACGGGCCGAGCGGGCGGTCCTGCGCGCCTTCGTCGAGCAGCGTCACGAGCTCGACCATGTCACCGCCGCGGCCGAACAGCGCCTGATCACCGCCGGGCGGACCCTCCAGGTCACGCCTCAACCGGGAGCCTCGCCGCTCTTCGTGCTCGTCGGTACCCAACGCCGCCGTATCGCCTGGTCGGGCGCCGATCGTTGGATGGTTCGGGGTGGCGATCAGGAGCCACGTCCGATCGCCGAGCTGCTGGAGATCGTCGAGGACAACCCGGCCGTGATCAGCCCGGGAGTTTTGGCTCGCCCGGTGGTCCAGGATGCCGTGTTCGGCACCAGCCTGCAGGTGTTGGGCGGCGCGGAGCTGGCGTACCTGGAACAGGTGGCGCCGACGTATGGGCTGCTGAGTGTGTCACCACCGGCGGTGGTCAAACGGCCGAGTGCGCTGCTGATCGATCACCGCTTCGATCGTTGGCTCGAGAACCTCGGTCTCGATCTGGCGCAGGTGTTGGGGGACGAGCGGGCCCTCGCCGATCACTTGGCGGCAGCGCACGCGACCCGGCGCCAGGTGGCCGAGGCGCGAGGACGCATCGGCGCCCTGATCGACGAGCTCGAACCAGCGGCAGCCGCGCTCGATCCACACCTGAAGCGCCCGCTCGAGCGCACCCGACGGCGTGCCCTCGGGGCGCTCGAACGCTTCGAACAGAAGGTTGCCGCCGCGATCGTGCGGCAAGACGAGCGAGTCGCTCGTCAGCTTTCCCAGATGCGAGGCTTGTTGCTTCCCGGAGGCATGATGCAGGAGCGCTCGGTGTGTGTGGGTTGGGCCTGGGCCCGGTGGGGTGACGCCCTCGGCAGGGCCTTGCTCGAACGGCTCGACCTCACCCCTGGGGCGCTGACCGAGGTGCGGTTGTGACCGGCGCTGCCAGTTCCACGGTGATCGATCTCCTGGCGATCGGTGCTCACCCCGACGATGTCGAGCTCGCCTGCGCCGGGACCATCGCCAAGGTCGTCCGGCAGGGCATGCGCGCCGCCATCGTGCACCTGACCAAGGGTGAGGCGGGAACGCGAGGAACGACGGCCGAGCGTGAGGCCGAGGCGCTCGAGTCGGGTCGTCGGCTGGGCGTGGCGGAGGTCGTCTTCGGTGACTGTGGCGACGGCGATCTCCGCACCGGTCGGCCCGAGACCGACTGGCTGATCGGCGTGCTGCGGCGACTGCGTCCGCGGGTAGTGCTGGCACCGCCGCCGCTCGATCGCCATCCCGATCACGGTCGCGCGCACCGGCTGGTGACCGAGGCATGTTTCTACGCCGGCTTGCGCCGCCGCGGCGAAGGAGATCCGCACCGCCCGGCGGCGGTGTTCCACTACATGCAACACGACAGCTTCGAGCCGGACTTCGTCGTCGACGTCACGGCGGTGTGGGAGCACAAGCAACACGCCCTCGACGCGTATTCGAGCCAGCTCTTCCAGCCCGGACGCGCCGCCGCCGGCCCGGCGACCAAGGTGTCGACCCCAGGCTATCGCCTTGCGGTAGAGGGGCGGGCGCGCCACTTCGGTCAGCTGGTCGGAGTCGAGCTGGCGGAGGCCTTCGGCTCGCGGCTGCCACTGCTGGTCGACGATCCGCTGACGCTGGTCCACCGAGGAGTTCTGTAGGTGGCCCGCGCCCTTCGAGGTGCGCTGCTGCCGATGCACATGGAACCGTTTCAGTACCACCAAGAAGGTACCGGGTACCGGGTACCAGGTAGCAGGTACCAGGGACCAACGGACCAAGGGCTCGATCGTGATCCCTCGGGGTGCCGGAGCCACGGCAAGTGCAGCAGCGCCGCGGCCGCCACGGAATCCGGGGTCCCCCAGTCCCTCGGTCCCGTAGTCCCTTCCCCGCCGGACCACAACGCGACCATGGCGGCCGCAGCGCGGAGACCGGCATCCAACGGTGGGAGGCGCGCATGAAAATCGGAATCAGCTGCTACCCGAGCTTCGGAGGCTCGGGAATCGTCGCCACGGAGCTGGCGACCGGTTTGGCTGCCGGCGGTGACGAGGTCCACGTGATCTCGTACGCCCTGCCGCCGCGCCTGACCAGCCTTGGCCCGAATTTGCTCTACCACGAAGTGATCGTGCCGCGGTATCCATTGTTCGAGTACCCACCGTACTCGTTGGCGCTCGCGACCAAGATCGTCGAGGTGACCCGCAACCATCAGCTCGATCTCGTGCACGTGCACTACGCGGTGCCGAACGCGGTGTCGGCAGTTTTGGCGCGGCAGATTCTGGCGCCGCAGCCGCTGCCGGTGGTCACCACGTTGCACGGCACCGACATCACACTGGTCGGTACCGATCCGAGCTACCTCGAAACCACCCGCTACGGTATCGTGCAGAGTGACGCGGTGACGGCGGTTTCCCACGCGTTGCGCCGCCAGACCTTCGACCAGCTGGGGCTCGAATTGCCGATCGAGGTGATCCCCAACTTCATCGAGTCCGAACGCTACGAGCGCGTGCGTGATCGGCCTGGAGCGCGGGCGTGGGCTCGCGAGGGTGAACGCATCATCGTGCACATTTCGAACTTCCGCGCGGTCAAGCGGGTTGGCGACGTGGTCGAGGTGTTCCGGCGCATCCACCATCAGCTGCCGGCGCGGTTGATCCTGGTGGGCGATGGGCCCGAACGGACCAAAGTCGAAGGTGAATGCCGACGACTCGGGTTGTGTGATGCGATCACCTTCATCGGCAACTTGCCGCTGGTCGAGGAGATCTTGACCGGGGCGGATTTGTTCCTGCTGCCGTCGGAAACCGAAAGCTTCGGCTTAGCCGCCCTCGAAGCCCTGTCGTGTGAGGTGCCGGTGATCGCCACCGCGGTCGGCGGCCTGCCGGAGGTGGTGGTCGAGGGCGAAAACGGCCATCTGCTGCCGGTCGGGGATGTCGAGGCAATGGCTGCGGCGGCGATAGCTCTGTTGCGAGATCGACCACGCCATCAGCGCTTTCGCACCTCCGCACGGCGTTGGGCGGTCGAACGGTTTGCTGCCGACCGGGTGATCGGGCAGTACCGCGACGTGTACCGTTCGGTGCTCGCCGGGCGGTAGGGGGGAACCGGGATCCAGGAAGGAACCAGGGGACAGAGAGACAAAGGGACTAACGCGGCGACCGCAACCGAAACCGTTCGGATCGGACTCGGAAGAAGATCTCTTGGTTCGTCGAAGAGAGACCTGGGTTTCATCGGAGCGTTTGCCGAGCGTCGCGGTGGTTGTGAGG
>CAZRFU010000013.1:58978-88543 GCA_964599475.1 uncultured Thermoanaerobaculia bacterium | reverse complement strand
GGTATCGGGTATCGGGTACTCGTCGGAGGGCGCTCGGGGGCATTTTCTGAGCAGTTCCCCATGCACCCCTCCGTGGTGCACCCCGGGGGATGAAAATCTGGTCCCTGATACCCGATACCTGGTACCCGATACCCATTTTCTGAGCAGGTCTACTCGGACTCGGGCACCTGCTCGGGGGCCGCGGGAGATGGCCGCAGCTGATGGCGCCGCCGTCCGGACAGCACTGAGATGACCCCGTGGAGCGTGCGGATGTCCTGGTCGGTCGGTTCGGCGCGCATGATGAACGCCTGGAGGTTGCGCATCATCGCCGGCCGCATCAGCTCGTGGCGGAAGAACCCGGCGACGTCGAGCTGGGCGTCGAGGTGGTCGAGAAAGTCGTACACCTGGGCCATCGGGGCTGGGAGTCTTCCCGGATCACCGGCGCGGCCTCCGACCGCTGTCGCATCGACCTTGGCATCCTCCACCGCGGTGGCCTGGTACCACTCGTAGGCCACCAGCAACACCGCCTGCGCGAGGTTCAGCGAAGCGAAGCCGGGGTTGAGGGGAATCTCGACCAGCTCGTGGCAGAGCGAGACCTCCTCCATCTCGAGCCCGGTGCGTTCAGGGCCGAACACCACCGCCACCTCGAGCCCTTGGCCCACCGCCTCGGCCATCGACCGCGCCGCGCCCTTGGCCGTCGTCACGCGCTTGACCAGATTACGCGGCCGCGCGCTGGTGGCCCAGGCCAGATGCCGATCCGCCAGCGCCTCAGCCAGCGAATCGCACACTCGCGCGCCTTCGAGGATGTCGGTAGCACCGGCCGACATCGGGATCGCTTTGGGGTTCGGCCAGCCGTCGCGGGGTGCCACCAACCGCAGATCGGTCAACGCGCAGTTGGCCATCGCCCGAGCGGTGGCGCCGATGTTCTCCGCCAACTGCGGGCGCACCAACACGATCGCGGGCCGCGTCGCGGGTCCGCCGTCGATCGGTGAGCTCTGGGTCGAGTCGGTTCCAGCCATCGTTCCTCCGACCCGGCATCGTACCGCGGCGGGGCAAGAGAGCGATCGCTTCTCGGACCCTCAGCCGCGGGCGCTCCGGACTCGGCGCCAGCCCAAGACTCCGAGGGCCAGCCCCAGGCTCATGAGGCCCAGGGTAGTCGCTGCCGGGACCTCGAGCGGTGCTGTCCCGAAATCGAGCAGCCACACTGCCCCATCGACAGAGCTCACTGCACTGAAGGCAAGGCGGTCTCCGTCCATGCCACCATCGCCATCGTGCAACTCGATGAGCTGCACGAGCTCTCCGCCCAGCTCACGCCCTTCAGCCGCTGCGAGCACGTAGTGTCCAGAGTGCGTTCGGACGACCAAGCGGCGCCCCAGTGTCGAGGTTTGGTCAGGGTCTCTCAGGTAGAACGCCGCGTTGCCCGCCGCACCGGTAATGCAGCAGGAGAAGCCGGTCCACGCGCCACCGGAGGTTGGATCCGGATCGTCTTGGCTCAGATGCTGCACGAGCCCTTGAGGGGTGAGCTCGAACAGACCGTGCAAACCCAAACCAGAGTCTGAGGCTCGGGCCCCAAAGAACATCGGCGGAGGACTCGTGCCCGTCACGGGCACGAGTCCTGTGCCCGGGGGTGCACCTGGGTACTCTTGCTCGCTCGGCAGTTCGAGGCGCAGGTCCGACCCGTCGAGAGCCGCAGAAAATAGGCCGCCGGGCCCAGCCACCGGGTTGCCGCCGAAGATGACCCGCGTGCTCGCGCGCGGATGAGTCAACGCTGCCCAGGCGGGACCGCCAACGACTCGCCGAACCGGTCCAGCCGCCGCGGACCAGGCAAGGATCACCTGCGTCGGGGCTCCGAACGGCCCCTCATTCCCTCCTATGAAGAACCACCCTCCGGCACCGGCGTAGGGACGGCCCGCAATGAACGGCAAGTCCGAGCCCTGGGCCACCTCGCCGCCGAGGATCACTGCTTCGATCGTGCCCCGGTACCAACTCCACACGCCCGCGCCGTCTTCTCCGGTGCCGAAGTGCGCCCACGGCAGCGCAAACAGCACTCGGCCCGTAGCATCGACGTCGTAGTACGCGGGGTTTTCGAAAAAGAGGTAGGCGCCGGCCGGAACGCCGGGAAGTTCGGTCTCCCGGTCGGCGACTTCGTAGCCGACGCCCCGATGCCACGCGAAGATGCCAGTGCGCAGGGCCGAGTATCCCGCTGCGGCGATCCACTCGCCCGCCAAGGCCGGCTTGAAAACCTCATGGAAGAAGCCCCCTTCAGCGCCAGGAATCGGGTCGCCGGTACCAACCACGCGAATCGGCGCCTGGGCTGAGATCGGCGCAGCAAGCAGAATCAGCGCGGTGGCCCAGGAGGAAAGCCGCTTCATGCTACTGCAGCATTGTAGCACTCCGCTTGCCTACACCATAGATCTCCAGGCGGGGCCATAGGATCACCGGCCGCATACTCCAGATTCAAGGAGGCGCTCCAATCTTCAGCTCGAGACAAGCTGTTGATTTCGCGCAGGTTCTGCCCGACGCACGGCGAGGGCTCAGCGCTGGCACGCGGACTGCAGACGCGGCAGCATGCGCACACAAATCCTCCGCACCGCCGCCCTCGCCGTGATCCTCACTCCGACCTCCCTCCTTGCCGGGGGAGCTTGGGTCCCGGCGCCGGGCGACGGCAGCACCCAACTCGGCTGGAGCCGCAAGACCGCCCACACCTCCTGGAGCAAGGACGGCGATGTCTACGAAAACGGCGGCTGCTGCAAGAACCACGACTTTCGCTACACCTACCTCTCGGGCGAAGTGGGCATCGTCGAAGGCCTGTCGGCGACCTACCTGGTGACCTGGCTCGACGGTCGCGAAGGCCCCGACGGCGAAATCCACAAGGATTCGGGCTGGTCGGACGCTTGGATTGGCCTCAAGTACGGCTGGGGCGACTCCAGTCGGCCGATGGCGGTTGCCTTGACCGTCCGCACGCCGACCCTCTACGACCAGCCCGGCCCCTACACCCGCAACCTCTACGACGCCAACGGCAACTTCATGCACCAGAACCCGGAATGGCGTGGCGTGCTCAAACACGACGTCACCGGCTCGTTCCTCCACAGCTGGTCGCTCGGCGGCGGCAAGGGCTGGATTTCCGGGGAGCTCGGCTACACCTGGCGCGAAGGTGCACCAGCCGACCAGGTGCCGCTGTACATCGACGGCGGCTGGACCTTGCCCTGGGCTGGCATCGTCGCCAAGGGTTCGGTGGTGGTGATCCGCAGTCTCGGCAACGACTCGCCGCGCGAACCAGACGATCGCTTTGGGTCTTCAGCGATCCAGAACTTCAACGACGCCAGCATGGGCCGCGTCGGCTTGTCGCTCATGCGCTCCTTCGGCGAACGCGACCAGTGGACCGTCGAAGCCGGCTACAACATGTGGGTGTGGGGCCGCTCGGCACGGCAGTACGAGGAGCCGTTCTTCGGCCTGACGCGGAGTTTTTGAGTCGGCCCTTGTGCCCTCGGTGGTACGCCTCGGCTGGATGAGCGTCGAGCCGGTGGTGCCCTGCCAAGAAGGTATCGGGTATCGGGTATCGGGTACTTTCGGAGTGGTGAAGGGGCGGGTCGAAGACGGGATCGGGGATCCGGGGGCTCCCTCAAGTCCTGATACCCGATACCCAGTACCCAGTACCTCCCCTCTACTCCCCCATCTCCCCCAACTCGCCCTCGACCCGCTCCCACTCCTCCATCAGCGCGGCGCTCTTCTCGCCAAGCTTCTTCTGCTCACCCTCGAGCTTCTTGACCTCGCCCGGTTCCGTGCGGTCGAAGAAGCCGGGGTTGCAGAACTTCTCGTTGATCTCGTGCACCCGCGCCTCGATCCGCTCGAGCTCGGCGGTGATCTCGTCACGCCGCTGCTCGAGGTGCTTGCGCTTCTTGGCCAGAGCCTTGCGCTCGGCATCGGAGATCGGCTCGGCGCGTTCCTTCTCCTTGCGCTTCTCCCGGCGGGCGCGCAGGATCACCTGTTGGGCGTCGAGGTGGTCGTCGTGGCAGTGCTCGAGGTACTCCTCCCAGGTGCCGCGAAAGTCGTTGATCCCGTTGGCTGAGATCTCGATGATGCGGGTTGCGAGGCGGGAGACGAAGTAGCGGTCGTGCGAGACGAAGAGCAACGTACCGTCGTACTTTTCGAGCGCCTGGATGAGCGCCTCGATGGCTTCGAGATCGAGGTGATTGGTCGGCTCGTCGAGCACCAACACATTGGGCTTGACCACCGAGAGCTTGGCGAACACCAGCCGCGCCGCTTCACCGCCCGAGAGGGACGACAAACGCTTCTGGACGTCGTCCTGGTCGAAGAGCACCGCACCCAAGGTACCGCGCACGAAGCCGATCGGCTCACCGGGGCAGATGTCCCACAGCCAACTCTCGACCGTCCCCCGCGCCTCGCCCAGCGCTTCCTTGTGATCCTGAGCGAAATACCCCGGGTACGTTTCGTAACCCCAGGTGACCTTGCCGGCGTCCGCCTGGACCTGCCCCATCGCGATCTTGAGGAGCGTCGACTTGCCGATGCCGTTGGGGCCGATGATGGCGATCTTGTCGTCGCGTTCGACCGTCAGCGACACCCGATCGAGCACCGTGCGATCACCGTAGGTCTTCGAAATCCCTTCGAGCTCGAGCACCATGCGGCCGGGCGGCCGGATCGACTTGAGCTGGAAGCGGGGATAACGACGGGACGTCTGCGGCAGTCGGTCGATCTGGATCTTCTCGATCTGTTTGGCGCGACTCTGCGCCTGCCGCGCTTTGGTGGCCTTGGCCCGGAAGCGATCGACGAACGCCTGGAGATTTTCGATCTCCTTCTCGCGGCGGTTGATCTCGATCTCCTTGCGCTCGCGTTCGGCCACCTTCTGCTGCTCGAATGCCGTGTAGTTGCCTGGATACTCGATGACCGTTTCGTAGTCGACGTCCAAGATGTCGGTGCAGACGTTGTCGAGAAAACGGTGGTCGTGCGAGATCACCAATGCCACACCGGCAAAGCTCTGCAGGAAGGTCTCGAGCCAGCGAATCGAGAGGATGTCGAGGTGGTTGGTCGGCTCGTCGAGCAGGAGCACGTCGGGATCCCCTGCGAGAACCTTGGCCAGGAGCACCCGCAGCTTGAAGCCGCCCGACAGGGTCGAGAGCGGCTGGGTGTGTTGCGCCGTCGGAATGCCGAGGCCCTCGAGGATCTCGCCGGCCTTCGCTTCGAGGGCATAGCCGTCGTTGGCAAGGATCACCTCTTCGACCTCGGCATAGCGATCGCTGTCGAAGTCGGCGGCGGCGAGCAGCCGCTCCTTCTCCTCCATCGCCTCCCACACTTCGGGCCGACCCATCACCACGACATCGAGGATGCGGTGGTGCTCGTAGCGGAAGTGATCCTGCTCGAGCACGCCAAGGCGAGCCCGCCGGGGGATCGAGATCTCTCCTTCGCTCGGTGGCTCCTTGCCCGAAAGGACCTTCATCAGGGTCGACTTGCCCGAGCCGTTGGCGCCGACCAGGCCGTAGCGGCGGCCCGGGTTGAGCTGAAACGTCACGCCGCGGAACAGCGTCTGCGGGCCGAAGAACTTGCCGAGATTGGAAACAGACAACATGGCAGCCGATGAGGATATCCCGAAGCGGCCGCGAGGCAAAGGAGGGTACCGGGGACCAGGTACCGGTACTCGTCGGAGTGAGGGACGGGTACCAAGGTATCGGGTATCGGGTATCAGGTACTCGTCGGAGCGAACGCGGGGTCTACCCTTCTTCCGTACCCGGTACCCGGTGCCTTCTTCAGTACCCAATACCCAATACCCAATACCCAATACCCAATACCCAATACCCAATACCCATCTCCGGCCCACTCAACTCCCCTCGTTTTCCTCCCGCTTGATGTCGTACTGCTCGAGCTTCTTGTAGAGATTCGAACGCGGGGTGTCGATCGCCTGCGCGGTCTGGGTGATGTTCCAGCCGTTCTCCTCGAGCTTGTGCAGCACGAACATCTTCTCGGCGGCCTCGCGGAAGTCGCGCAGGCTCGCGATGTGCAAGAGCGCGCTCGGCAGGGCCGCGCGGCCCCCGCCGGTGGCGGCCAGCACGTCCTCGCGGGTGATCCTGTCGCCGGGAGCCAGGATCAGCAACCGCTCGACCAGGTTGCGCAGCTCCCGCACATTGCCCTTCCACGGCTGTTGGCGCAGGAGGTCGACGGCAGCCTGATCGAAGGACTTGGGCCGCAGCGCACTGGTGGACGCAAAGCGACGGACGAAGTAGTCGAGCAGGGCGGGCACGTCTTCGAGGCGTTCACGCAGAGGAGGCGTGCGCAGGGGCACGACGTTGAGGCGGTAGAACAGGTCCTCGCGAAAACGGCCGGCGGCGATGTCGGCCTCGAGATCTCGGTTGGTGGCGGCGATCACGCGGACGTCGACCTTGAGCGTGGTCGCCGCACCGACCGGCTCGACCTCGCCGCTCTGCAACACCCGCAGGACCTTGGCTTGGGTGCGCTGGGACATGTCGCCGATCTCGTCGAGGAAGATGGTGCCGCCGTCGGCGACGACGAACTTGCCGATCTGCTTGCGCACGGCGCCGGTGAAACTGCCCTTCTCGTGCCCGAAGAGCTCGGACTCGATCAGCTCCTCGGGGATCGCCGCACAGTTGACCTGCACGAACGCGGCGTCCCGACGGGGACTCTTGCGGTGGAGGGCGTGTGCAACGAGCTCCTTGCCGGTTCCACTTTCGCCGGTGATCAGCACTGTTGCGGTGGTGGGGCCGGCACGCTCGATGAGCTCGCCGAGCCGCCGCATCGTCGGAGCCTCTCCCACCATCTCGTCGGGCTCGAGGCGCGACTCGGCCCCCTGGCGCCGCAGGCGGTAGGCCTCGATCGCGTTGCGCAACGCCAGCACCACCCGGTCACGCTGGAGCGGCTTCTCGAAGAAGTCCCAGGCTCCCCTTTTTGTCGCTTCGACGGCGGTTTCGAAGTCCGCATGTCCGGAGATCACCACCACCGGCGTTTGGTAGCCACGCTCGCGCATCGCGGCGAGCACGGCCAGCCCATCCATTTCGGGCATCTTGACGTCGAGCAGGACGGCATCGGGCTCGACTGTGGCGAGCTTGACCAATGCCTCCGAGCCGCTCGCCGCGGTTTCGACGCGGTAGCCTTCGAACTCGAGGATCATCGCGAGGCTCTCGCGAATGGTGGCCTCGTCGTCGACGACCAGAACCACGGCTCGAACTGGGCGATTGGTCATCTTCGGCGCTCCTGCAAACCAAGGTCCCGCGGCCGGGTGCAGGCCGCGGGACGGGTGAAGTGATTCCGTGACTGTCGTTGTGGGACCGAGCGGACGAGCGCTCGGCCCCACCAACCCGATCAGGGCTTGCGCACGAAGGCGAAGAAGCCCTGCGAAGCGCCCGAGCGTGGATCGAATCGCCGCACGTAGAAGCGCAGCATCGCTCCTGAGGGCGGCGCGCTCACCGCCTCCTCGAAAGCCTCCTCGTCAGCGATCTGTTGGCCGTTGACCTCGACGATCAGGTCGCCGGCGCGCAGGCGCTCATCGGCCAGCGGGCTGCGCGCGTCGACCCCCACCACCCACACTCCGCGCACGTCGTCAGGAATGCCGTGAGAGCGCCGCAGACTCGGATCGAGATCCTGGTAGCGCAGGCCGAGCCACTCGACGCCACCCTCTTCACCGGGCTCTTCGGTTACCTCGTCGGCACCGCTGCCGGGCCGTTCGCCGAGCTCGAGGGTCTTCTCGAGGGCCTTGCCGTCCCGCACGACCTGGAGCTGCACTTTGGCTCCGGGCGGTTTGCGCGAGACGTAGCCGATCAGATCCCGGGTCGTCTTGATGGTCACATCGTCGACTCGCCTGATCACGTCACCGTGCTGCAATCCCGCCTTCTCGGCCGGTGTTCCCGGGCTGACGCCCTGCACCAACGCGCCCTCGGCGGTGTCGAGGCCGAAGGCCTGAGCCGAACGTTCGTCGAGGTCGCCGATCTCGACGCCGAGGTAGCCCCGACGCACCCGGCCGTCGTCGCGCAGCGGTGCGATGACCTCCTTGAGCGTGTTGACCGGCACCGCAAAACCGATGTTCTCGGCGCCGAAGTTGATCGCGGTGTTGATGCCGACAACCTCACCGCGGAGGTTGACGAGGGGGCCGCCGGAGTTGCCGAAGTTGATCGCGGCGTCGGTCTGGATGAAGTCCTCGAGACCACGGTCGGTGAGGCCAAGAGCGCGACCCTTGGCACTGACCACTCCCACCGTCACCGACGACTCGAGTCGCAGCGGGCTGCCGATCGCCATCACCCAGTCGCCAACCCGCAGGGCCTCACTGTCTCCCAACGCAAGGAACGGCACTTTACCTTTGGGCTCGATCTTCAGCAGGGCGAGGTCGGTCGACGGATCGGTCCCTTTGACCGTCGCCGTGTAGCGCTCGTCGCCGAGGTGGACCTCGAGCTCGTCGGCTCCGTCGATGACGTGGTTGTTGGTGACGATGTAGCCGTCGGCCGAAACCACAAAGCCGCTGCCGCCGGACTCGGCCCGGCGCTCCTGCTCGGGCTCCGGCTGGGGTCCACGGCGCCGCTGTGGCCCGAAGAAGAATTCGAAGGGATTCGCCTGCCCC
This sequence comes from uncultured Thermoanaerobaculia bacterium, assembly GCA_964599475.1. Lineage (GTDB taxonomy): Bacteria > Acidobacteriota > Thermoanaerobaculia > Multivoradales > CAZRFU01 > CAZRFU01. Next base: position 79,986 of record CAZRFU010000013.1, on the reverse strand, counting down.
GGGCTCTGGCGCTCGAAGGCCACGGCCCGAATCGACACTACCGCGGGCGACACCTTTTCCGCCAGATCGGCGAAGCTCGGCAGAGCCGTCGGGATCGCCAGCGCCGCCGCACCATCGCTGGAAAACGCCTCGGCGGCATGGCCGACTCGTGGCAGGTCGAGATCGGTCGCCACCACCATTCCGAAGGCCACGGCGCCGGCCACCAGCGCGGCAGTCGTCACTCGATGTTTCACGTCTGCACCCATACTCGTTCTTCCTCCTGTGAGCCGAGGGCTGCCGAGCGCGGCTCCCCCGATGCCGCGAGTTGTTGCAAGGATGCTGCCATGGGGAGGAGAGGGGTTAGGGGTTAGGGACGGGAGGGGACAGGGGATAAGGGACTAGGGGACTGGGGGGCTGGGCCTGGGGAGCTGGGGGACTGCGGTGCAGGTGCCTGCCTGTCACCCAGAAAGGACAAAATAGCGCCAAACTGGCACACTCGGCTCGGGCTAGGCCGACCGCGCGGGTGGACCGGCTCCCAGCTCCGCCAGCAGGAACGCCCTCGCCCGACGCCAGTCGCGCTTCAGGGTTCGCACGCTGCGACCAACGATCGGCTCGATTTCCTCGAGCGTCAAGCCCGCAAAAAAACGCAGCTCGATCAGCTGCGCGAGCTCGGGACTGCTGGTCTCGAGCACCGCCAGGGCACGATCGAGCCCGAGAACCTCGAGGTCGAGACCGGCATCGGGATCGGCGACCCGCTCGGCCAGCGCATCGAGGTCCTCGACGAAGGCTCCCGCCCCCCGTTTGGCGGCGTCCCGCCGACGCGCGAAATCGACGATCAGATGGCGCATGATCCGCGCGGCGAGGTTGAAGAAGTGGCTCCGATCCTCCGGACGCACGCTCGATGGCGCAGCCAGACGCACATAGGCCTCGTGCACCAGAGCAGTCGTGTCGAGGGTTGCCCCGACGCGCCCGTGGGCCCCGAGTTGGGACCGAGCCAAACGTTTGAGCTCGTGATAGACGACCTCGTAGAGCTCACGTTCGGCGTCGGGCTGCCCGGCATGAGCCGCCCGCAGCAGGTGCGTCACGTCCGAGCCGAGTGCGCGTCGCGGATCCATCGTGTGGGAAGCATATTCCTTGCGCCGCGTGGGGAGGGCATCGGCAGGGCCCACGAGGCAGGTACGCGTGGACTTGCCACACTCGGGCCAATCCGCTATCCTTCCAAGGCCAGCTTTCCGGGGCTGTTGGAAGGAGTGGGCAGCTGCCCACTTTTTTTGTTGCCTCGGAAGCCGGTGTGACCCGAAGGGCCGACCTCATGGCAAAGCCGACACTCGAGAGCATCCGCCCCGAGCTCGCGGCGGTCGCCGCCGGGCACGGCTGTGAGTTGCTCGACCTCGAATTTCGCGGTGGCACACTCCGGCTGGTGCTCGATCGGCCCGACGGCGTCACGATCGAACACTGTGCGGAGGTCTCTCGGGAGGCTTCGGCGGTGCTCGATGCACTCGAGTTCGGCGGCGGCCGATACACCCTCGAGGTGAGCTCGCCCGGTCTCGATCGGCCCCTGCGCCGGGACGAGGAGTGGACGAGATTCACCGGGAGTCTCACCCGCCTCACCTATCGCGATTCCGACGGCAAGAAGCAGTCGCGCATCGCCCGGATCGTCGGCTTCGATCCGGAGACTCGAGTGGCAACTCTGCGCGACGAGAGTCGCCGCAACGAAGAGTTGCAGATCTCACTGGCTGACCTCGAAGTGGAAATCTAACCTGAGGCGACGAGAGGACCAGCGGACCATGACCCAGGCACAAGGCAGCTCCAGGAGCATCGGCGAGGAGATTCGCGACGCCGCGCGGCAGAAGGAAGTCAGCGAGGAGCAGTGGATCACTGCGCTCGAGGACGCCTTGGCTTCGGCCGCGAAGAAGCACAATCGCGTCAAGGAGCCGGTGCGCGCCAAGATCGATCTGACCACCGGCAAAATCACCGCTCACAAGATCCGTCGGGTGGTCGAAGAGGTCGAGGATCCATTTGCCGAGTGGACTCTCGATGAGGCCCGCGAGGTCAAGCCGGATGCTCAGGTCGGCGACGAAATCGCCATCGCGATCCCAGCCGAAGGCCTCGGCCGCATCGCCGCGCAGTCGGCCAAACAGGTCCTCTATCAGCGCATCCGCGAGGCCGAGCGCCAGAAGATCCACGACGAGTACTACCCGCGCGTCGGCGAAATCGTCAACGGCACCGTGCGGCGCTTCGAGCGGGGCGACATCATCGTCGACCTCGGTCGCACCGAAGCCGTGGTGCCGCGCTCCGAGCAGGCTCGCCACGAGCGTTACAGCCAGGGCGAGCGAATCCGCGCCGTGATCGTCGACGTCCACACCCAGCCCAAGGGCCCGCAGGTGGTGCTCTCTCGGACCGATCCGCGGTTGTTGATGAAGCTCTTCGAAATGGAAGTGCCCGAAATCTACGACGGCACCGTGGTGATCAAAACCGCTGTCCGTGCTCCGGGAGAACGCGCCAAGGTGGCGGTATTCTCGCGCGAGCGCGACGTCGATCCGGTCGGCGCGTGCGTCGGCATGAAAGGCTCGCGGGTTCAGGCCATCATCCGCGAGCTCCGCGGCGAGAAGATCGACATCATCGAGTACAACGACGACCTGGTCACCTTCGCTCAGAGCGCGCTCGCGCCGGCCAAGATCACCCGCGTCTCGATCAAGCAGCACGGCGCCGTTCCCCATCTCGACGTCATCGTCGAGGACGAGCAGTTGTCGCTGGCGATCGGCAAGCGCGGGCAGAACGTCCGCTTGGCCTCCGAGCTGATCGGCTGCAAGATCGACATCAAGAGCGAAACCGACGTCAAGGACGAGGTCGCCGACGCTCTCGCGCGGATGCTCCAGATCGGCATGGCCGGTGGCGCCGACGAAGCCGAAGACCTCCTCGACCTGACCGCAGCGGGAGTCTCCCAAGAAGCCGCGGACGCCCTCGCCGATGCCGGCTGGGCCGACCTCGGAGCCCTCCGCGGGGCCAGCGTCGACGCGCTGACCGAGGTCGAGGGCATCGACGCCGAAACAGCCGAGGCCGTCATCGCCTGGGCCGAAAGCCAGGACGAACCCGAGGCCGGCGCGCCAGCAGCGGCGCCGGCCGACGACTCAGACTTCATGGCCGCGCTGAGCAAGGCATTCCAGGAGAGCAGTTTCAAGCCCTCCGAGGCCGGCAGCGCCACCGACGACGGGGGCAACGAACCCGATCAGAAGTGATCCGCCCGAGCATGGACATCACCTGACCGGCACCGCCTCGGCTCTCGAGGCGGCTGCTAGGATGCTCGGATCGGCGGTTGGCGAGAAAGGACCGGAAGAGACGATATGTCGAAGATTCGTGTGAAAGACCTCGCTGTGAGGATGGGGATCGAGAACCAGGACCTCGTGTTCAAGCTGCGCTCGATTGGCGTGCGCATCGAAAACGAGAACTCCGAAATCGATACGGATATCCTGCAGGCGGTCCTGTCCGGCAAGCGACCTCGCCAGACTCGGGAAGTCATCGTGCGCGACGAGGCGTCGGCCGGCAAGCCGGCAGCCGCGACGGCGACACCCGCGACGCCTCCGCCGGCACGGCTGCCGTCGGACCGTCACGTGCCGCGGCCCCGCCCGCGCACCGTGATCCACTCGACGGAGTCGAAGATCCCAACCCTGCCGACACTCACCCCGGCGCACGAGCCCGAGCCCGAGGCCCCGGTGGAAGAAGTGGCGGCTGCCACGGCACCGGCCGAGGTCGCTGCGCCTCCCGAGCCCGCCGTGGTCGTGGAAGCCGCCCCCGTCGCGGAGCCCGAAGCCACCCCGGCGGCTCCCACGGAGAAAGCTCCGGCAGCCGAGCAGCCGCGCCGCACCCCTCAGGCTTCCCCACCGGCGCGACCGCCCGGACGCCCACTGCCCCCCCAGGGACCGCCTGCCGGTCGCCCCATGGGTCCTGGTCGGCCGGATCGCGGCGGCCCGCCGGCGCGTCACGACGGCGGCGGCCGACCTGGTGGCCCGCCGATGCGTGGTCCCGGTGGTCCACCGATGCGTGGCCCCGGGGGTCCCGGCGGCCCGCCGATGCGCGGCCCAGGTGGCCCGAGTGGCCCCGGCGGCCCCGGCGGAGCCCGTCCCGGCTTCCCCGGACGTCCCGCTCCACGCCCTGCGCCCCTGCGCAGCGCCGGCCCGGTGCGTGCACTGCCGCCGATCGCTCCCCCCCCCGGCGAGGCCGCCAAAGCCAAGGGAAAGAAGCCGGAACGCCACGTCCGTCCCGGCGGCGAGGCCGAAGCCGAACGCGAGGTCCGCGCCCGATTGGCCAAGCCGCGCAAGCCGATGCCGGCGCCCGGGGCGGTACTCGACGACGATGACGATGGGGCGTTTCGCCCAGGCAAGCGCCGGGCCAAGCGCCAGGCCGGCGGCAACGTCGGAAGCGAGCTCAACCCCAGCGCAGCACCACGGGCCGAGGGGGCCGTCACGCTGGTCGAGGGCATGACTGTCCGCGACTTCGCCGAGAAGCTCGGAATCACCGCCAAGGACCTGATGCGAATGCTCGTCAGGCGTGGCGTGCTCGCCACCATCAACCACGTGCTCGACACCGAGCTCGCCGCCGATCTCGCCCTCGAGCTCGGGGTCGAGACCCGCGAGGTCACCTTCGAGCAGGAGATCCAGCACCAAACGCGGATCTCCAAGCCGAGTGTCGGCGAAGGGGCGGTGCCACGCGCGCCGGTGGTGACGATCATGGGCCACGTCGACCACGGCAAGACCACGCTGCTCGACGTCATCCGCTCATCCAAGATCACCGAAAGCGAGCACGGCGGGATCACGCAGCACATCGGCGCCTATGAGGTCAAGGTCGGTGAGCGCAAGGTGGTGTTCGTCGACACGCCGGGCCACGAGGCGTTCACGATGCTGCGCGCCCGTGGTGCCCAGGTCACCGACATCGTGGTATTGGTGGTGGCGGCCGACGACGGCGTGATGCCGCAGACGGTCGAAGCCATCGACCATGCCCGCGCGGCCGGCGTGCCGATCATCGTCGCGATCAACAAGATCGACAAGGCCAACGCCAACCCCGACCGGGTCAAGAAGGAGCTCTCGGAACGCGGCCTCCTACCCGAGGACTGGGGCGGCGACACCGTGATGCATCCGATCTCGGCGCTCAAGAAGCAGGGGATCGACGAGCTGATGGAGCTGCTGCTCCTGACCGCCGACCTCCTCGAGCTCAAAGCCAATCCCGAGCTGCCGGCTCAGGGCGCGATCATCGAGGCGCGCCGCGAGGTCGGACGCGGCACGGTGGCCACGGTACTGGTGCAAAACGGCACCCTCAAGGTCGGCGATATCTTCGTCTCCGGCGCGACCTGGGGCCGCGTGCGTGCCATGACCAACGACTTCGGCGACCGCGTCAAGGAAGCCGGTCCTTCGACCCCGGTCGAGCTCACCGGCTTCGACGACATTCCGACGGCCGGCGACGCCCTGCAGGTGGTCGAGGAGGAGATCAAGGCGCGCACCATCGCCGAGTTCCGCCAGACCGAAATTCGGGCCAAGGAGCTCGCCGGAACCCAGGGCAAGGTATCGCTCGAGCGACTCTTCGCCCAGATCCGCACCGGCGAGGTCAAGGAGCTCCCGGTGATCGTCAAGGCCGACGTTCAGGGCTCGATCGAAGTGCTGCGCGACACCGTCGAGAAGCAGTCGACCGAAAAGGTCAAGGTGCGCGTAATCCACGCCGCCATCGGTGCCGTCACCACCAACGACGTGTTGCTCGCGTCGGCTGCGGGGGCGATCATCTTCGGCTTCAACGTCCGTCCGGAGCGCAACGCCTCGGAGCTCGCCGAAAAGGAAGGCGTCGAAGTGCGGTTGCACACGGTCATCTACGAGCTCGCCGACGAGCTCAAGAAGGCGATGGTCGGCCTCCTCGAGCCCACCTTCAAAGAGGTCGTCAAGGGTCGCGCCGAGGTTCGCCAACTGTTCAAGGTCCCGAAGGCGGGTATGGTTGCCGGCTGCCACGTCATCGAGGGCACCATCATCCGCACCGCCCCGGTGCGCCTGCTACGCGACAACGTCGTCATCCATGACGGTAAGTTGGCCTCGCTGCGGCGCTTCAAGGACGATGCCGCCGAGGTCCGCACCGGCTTCGACTGCGGTCTCGCTCTGGAACGCTACAGCGACCTGAAGCCCGGTGACATCGTCGAGGCCTACGTCCGCGAGGAAGTCGCCCCCACGCTCTAATCGGCTCTTGTCCCGCCTCCGCTCGACGGCGGCGGGCGGGACCCCAGCTCGGACGAGCGCATCATGGTTGTTGGTATCGTCGTCGTCGAGCTCCACCTCCCCGCGGCGCAGAGCCTCAAGGACAAGCGCCGCATCGTCAACAGCCTGGTGGAGCGGGTATTCAGCAAACACCGAGTGTCGATCGCCCAGGTCGGCCATCTCGGTCTCCACCAGCGGGCCGAGCTGGGCCTTGCCGCAGTGGGAATCGACGGCGAGGCCGTCGAGCGCGTGCTCGATGCCACTCGCCGCCTGTTCGAGGACGACCTCGTCGGCGAAGCCTGGGTGACCCGCTGGGATCAGCAGACTCTGGAGGGAGAATGAGTCGTCGCACCGATCGCCTCGAAAGTGTGCTCCGCAACGAGCTGTCGTTTCTGATCAGCCGGCGCCTGCGCGATCCTCGCGTCGCCCTCGCCAGCGTGTCCAGCGTCCAGATCTCCCGCGACCTGCGCCACGCCCGCGTGGCGGTCTCGGTACTGGGCGACGACGAAGACGAACGTCTGACGACGATGGAGGCCCTGGCCGCAGCCGCGCCGGCCCTCAGGCGGATGCTCGCCGACCAGATCGACCTGCGCGTCGTGCCCGAGCTACGTTTCGAGCTCGACCGCGGCGCCGAACACAGCCTGCGCATCGCAGAGCTCCTGGAGAAGGACCATGCCCGCGACGATGACTCCACCTGAAGCACTCCTCGCCGAGATCCGCCGTGGCAATCGGTTCCTCCTCACCAGCCACCGCAACCCGGACGGCGACGCCGTCGGCTCGTCGCTCGCGCTCGCGCGGATCCTGCGGGCCATGGGAAAGAGCGCCACCATCTGGCTGCGCGATCCCGTACCCGAGGTCTACGGACCACTGCCGGGCGCCGGGCGCATCCACACCGGAGCCGAGCCTCCCGCCGGCTTTCCGGCGGCGTTCGACCTCGCCGTCGCCCTCGAATGCCCGTCGCTGTCGCGCTGCGGCCTCGAAGACCATCTGGCGGCCCTCCCGATCCTGAATCTCGACCACCACCTCGGCAACGAACAGTACGGCCGCATCAACTGGGTCGACAGCGAAGCTCCGGCGCTGGGCGAGATGCTCGCGCGCCTCGCGCACGCACTGCGCGTCGAGCTCGACGCCGATACCGCCACCATCCTGTTCCTGACCATCGTCACCGATACCGGCGACTTCCGCTTCGGCAACGCCACTCCGGCAGCCTTCGAGGCAGCTGGAGCCCTAGTCCGGTCCGGCGCGCGCCCGGACCAGGTAGCGCGCTGGATCCACGAGAGCCAGAGCGAGTCGCATCTGCGCCTCCTCGGCGAGATGCTCCCGACCCTCGAGCTCGCTCACGACGCGACGGTTGCTTCCGTGATCGTCACCCGCGAGATGTGGACGCGCGCCGCCGCGCGACCGGGCGACACCGAAGGCTTGGTCGACCACCCGCGATCGATTCGCGGGGTGGAGGCCGTGGCCTTCCTGCGCGAGACTGAGGATGGTCGGATCAAGGGCTCCCTGCGCAGCCGCGGCCGTATCGACGTGCAGGCGATCGCCAGCCGGCGCGGGGGTGGCGGCCACAAGAACGCCGCCGGTTTCGAGGCCGACGGCCCGATCGAGTCGTTGCGGAGCGACTTGGTCGAGGAGCTCGGCGCTGCAGTCCGTGTCGCGCGGGAGAACGCCCAGTGAATCGCCCAGCCCCGATCGAAGGCCTTCTCCTGCTCGACAAGGAAGGCGGGATGACCTCCCACGACGCGGTGCAGAAGGCGAGGAGGATCCTCGGCCAGCGCCGCATCGGCCACTGCGGCACTCTCGATCCCGACGCCACCGGGCTGTTGATCCTCACGCTCGGGAAGGCCACTCGCCTGACCCGCTTCCTGATCGGTGCCCCCAAGGTGTACGAGGGCACGGTGACCCTCGGCGTCACCACCGACACCTACGACGCCGCGGGGACCATCACCGCCGAGCGGGAGGTGCCGGCCCTCGCCGAGGAGCAGGTCCGCGCCGCCATGGCGAGCCTCGAGGGGACGCAGATGCAGACCCCGCCGCCGTACTGCGCCAAGAAGGTCGGAGGGCGCAAGTACTACGAGCTCGCCCGCGAGGGGCTGGAAGTCCCGGTGGAGCCCAAGGAAGTCTCGGTCTGGATGTTCCAGCCGCTCGAGCACGGGATCGACCTCCCCGAAGTTCGCTTCCGTCTCGAGTGCGGCTCCGGGACCTATGCTCGCTCCCTCGCCCACGATCTCGGCGCACGCCTCGGGTGCGGCGGCCATCTCTCTGCGCTGCGACGCACCGAAATCGGGCCTTTCCTGCTCGAAAATGCGCTCACTCTCGGCAGGCTCGCCGATCGTCGCGACGCTGAGGAACCGCTCGAGCCGGCATGGATCCCCTTCGATCACATCACCTTGCCGTTCGGTTCGGTCGAGGTCGACGAGACCCAGGCACGCCGGGTGATGCAGGGGCAAGCGGTGTTGACCCGCCAGCAGGTCGAAGGCACCGAAGGCGACTGGCTGCAGATCTTCGATTCCCGCAGGCGGTTCCTGGCCGTCGGCACCATCGACGAGCGCATCGGCACCACCGGCGCCACCTTGGTGCAGCCGAAGATCGTTTTTCCGTAAAGAGGGGACCAGGGACCAGGGACCGACTCCGAAGAAAGGGACCGGGGACTCGGAAGAAAGGGACCGGGGACCCGGGACCGGGGACCCGGGTCCCCTTCCGACTCCTCCCCTCCTGTGGTATCCTCTTCAGCTCCGAGTAGGCGCCGGTCTGCCGCAGCGCCCTCCCAAGCACATTCCTTTCAACTGCATACCCAAGCGAAGCAAGTATCACACGTCGTCGATGGCGACGACCCCGACGGAGGACTGGAACCGTGGCACTCGCCGCCGATACCAAAACCGAGCTCATTTCGAGCTACCGCATCCACGACACCGACACCGGCTCGCCGGAGGTCCAGGTTGCGCTGCTCACCAGCCGCATCACCTACCTCACCGAGCACTTCAAGACCCACAAGAAGGATCATCACGGCCGCCGCGGGCTGCTCAAGCTCGTCAGCCGCCGCCGCCATCTGCTCGACTACCTGAAGCGCAAGGACGCCGACCGGTACAAGGCGACGATCGAGCGGCTCGGCCTGCGCAAGTGAAGCCTTCCGGGATCCGATGACGGCAGCCGGCCGGTCCACGTGACCGCGCCGGCTTTTCGTCGTTCCCCCACCCCTCCCAATCTCCCGGTTGCGGATCTGGTCAGCAGTGTCCGCGCTTCCCCGGGTGACCCAAGGCCCCCCAAAGGCCCATCCAGTCCGCCGCGGGCGGAGCTGGACGTCGTCAGCAAAGGAAAGAGAACAGAATGAAATTGCAACGTAGTGTGATGGTCGGCGGGCGCGAGCTCGTCATCGAAACCGGTCGGATCGCCAAGCAGGCGGACGGCGCCGTGACCTTCCGCCTCGGGGACACCATCGTCCTCGCCACCGCCTGTCGCCAGACCTCCGCCGCTCCTCGCGACTTCCTCCCCCTGACCGTCGACTACCGTGAGTACACCTACGCGGCCGGCAAGATCCCCGGCGGCTTCTTCAAGCGTGAAGGCCGACCCTCCGAGAAGGAGATCATCACCTCGCGTCTGATCGACCGCCCGCTGCGGCCGCTGTTTCCCGACGGCTACTTCTTCGAGACCCAGATCATCAGCTCGGTGCTCTCGGCCGACGGCGTCAACGACCCCGACATTCTCGCGATCAACGCCGCATCGACCGCCCTCGCCCTGTCCGACATCCCCTTCTACCATGGCGTCGGCGCCGTGCGAGTCGGCCTGATCGACGGCCAACTGGTCTTCAATCCCACCAACGCCGAGCGTGACATCTCGGACCTCGACCTCGTCGTCTGCGGCACCACCGACGCGGTGGTGATGGTCGAAGCCGGTGCCAATCAGCTGCCGGAGGCGGTGGTCCTCGACGCCATCTTCAAGGGTCACGAAGAGATCCAGAAAGTCCTGCTCGCCCAGGCCGAGATGTTCCGCGAGCTCGGTCTCAAGAAGCCGGTGTGGAGTGCTCCCGAGCCGTGGCCGGCCGAGCTCTACACCTCGGTCAAGGCCGATTTGTGGGAGCCGCTCAAGAGCGCCCTCAACACCAAGGGCAAGTTCGAGCGCGCTGCGGCGGTCAAGGGCGTGCTGAGCCCCTACTACGCCGACAAGGCACTCGACGAGGAAACCCTCGGCAAGGTCAAGAAGATCGTCCATCAGCTCGAGGACGAGCTGCTGCGCGACGCCGTGCTCAACGTCGGCAAACGCTTCGATGGTCGCGACCTCGACGAGATTCGCGACATCACCATCGAGACCGGCGTGTTGCCCCGCGCCCACGGCTCGGCTCTGTTCACCCGCGGCGAGACGCAGGCGCTCGTTTCGGCGACCCTCGGCACCAAGCGCGACGCGCAGATCATCGAAGAGTACGAGGGCGAAAGCCGCCAGAGCTTCCTGCTGCACTACAACTTCCCCCCGTTTTCGGTGGGTGAGGTCAAGTTCCTGCGAGGCCCCGGCCGTCGCGAGATCGGCCACGGCGTGCTCGCACGACGCTCGTTGATCCCGCTGCTGCCGAGTGAAGAGGAGTTCCCGTACACGGTGCGTGTGGTCTCCGACATCATGGAGTCGAACGGCTCCTCGTCGATGGCCACCGTCTGCGGCGGCTCCCTGGCGTTGTTCGACGCGGGCGTGCCGATGGGCGGCGGCGTCGCCGGTGTGGCCATGGGACTGATCAAGGTCGACGACCGCTTCGCGGTGCTCTCCGACATTGCCGGCCAGGAAGACCACCACGGCGACATGGACTTCAAGGTCGCGGGCACCACCGACGGCGTCACGGCGCTGCAGATGGACATCAAAATCACCGGCGTCGATCGCGAGATCATGAACCAGGCACTGGCTCAGGCTCGGCGCGGACGTCTGCACATCCTCGAGATCATGGAGCAGGCACTGGCCGCACCACGACCCGAGATGTCGCCCTACGCACCGCGCATGACCACCATTTCGATTCCCTCCGAGAAGATCCGCGACGTCATCGGACCCGGCGGCAAGACCATTCGCGCCATCCAGGAGGAGACCGGCTGCGAGATCGAGATCGACAAGGACGGCCGCGTGACCATCTCCTCGTCGAGCGGCGTCGCCTCGGCGCGGGCCCGCGAGATCATCGAGTCGCTCACCGAGATGCCCGAGGTCGGCAAGAACTACGTCGGCAAGGTGCGGCGAGTCGAGGCCTACGGCGCGTTCGTCGAGATCATTCCCGGCACCGAAGGCCTGCTCCACGTCTCGGAGCTCGCCCCATACCGCGTGCGCGAAGTGACCGACGTGGTGCGGGAGGGTGACGAGATCGAGGTCAAGGTGATCGAGATCGATCCCGACGCCGGGCGTATCCGGCTGTCGCGCAAGGCCGTGATCATGGAGGCGCCGGACTACGATCCGGCCGACTACGCCGGCATGGGTGAGCCCGAGCCCGAACGTGGGCCGCGCGACGGCGATCGTGGTGGGCGCCCCGGTGGCGATCGCCGCGGCGGTCGCCCAGGCGGTGGCGGCGGCCGGCCCGGTGGCGGCGGCTTCCGCGGTCGTCGCTGAATTGCAGCTCCCCGTTGTTTGAAGGAGGGCCGGCGTCGCGAGGCGCCGGCCCTTCGCCTATTCCGTGCGCGGGATCAGTTCAGCTCCCGGCCAGACTATGCCTCGGGCTCTGCCTGCCACGCAGATCGCATGCAGTTGACCGGCCGTTGCCAACGGCTACGATTACCGGATGGCCGTCATCGATCTCTTCGACCTCACCGCCCACCTCGACGACCTTCTCGACTGCCGCAGCTGGGATGACTTCGGCCCCAACGGCCTGCAGGTCGAAGGACGGCGAGACGTTCGGCGCGTCGTCACGGGCGTCACGGCGTGCCGGGCCCTGCTCGCGGCGGCGCGCGAGCGCCGCGCCGATGCGGTGATCGTGCACCACGGGCTGTATTGGAAGAACCTCCCCCCTGTTGCGACCGGCTGGATGCAGCGTCGGCTTCTCGAGCTGCTGCCCCATGGGATTTCGCTGCTGGCGTACCACCTGCCCCTGGATGCCCATCCGGAGCTCGGCAACAATGTCCTCGGCGCACGGGCTCTGGGCCTCGAGGACCTCGCGCCGTTTGCACCCTGGGGCCGCGGCCACATCGGCTGCCGCGGGCGCTTCCCGGAGCCGGTCTCGCCGAGTGGGCTGCTCGATCGCTGCCGCTTGGCCTTCGGCGGGCACGAGCCGCTTCTCCTGGGTGCCGGGCCCGAAGCGATCACAACGGTCGGAATCGTCTCCGGCGGCGCCCAGGGCGAGCTCTACAAGGCAATCGACTCCCGGCTCGACGCCTACATCACCGGCGAAGCCAGCGAGTGGGTGACGCACATCGCCCGCGAGTGCGGAATCCACTACCTCGCCGCCGGTCATCACGCCACCGAACGTGCCGGCGTTCGCGCCCTCGGCGAGCACCTCGCCGACCACTTCGGCATCGACGTCGCGTTCGTCGACGTGCCGAATCCGGTGTAGCGATCCCAGGCGCATCGACGCCGCGTCCGGAGTCTGGACGGACCGGGATCACCATGTCCCGTTCTGAGGACGCCACCGTGTCCCGCAGAGCGCGCCGCAATGCCACCACACCATCCATGACAGGGTGCCGAAACGGCACGAGCCGGAATTGCCTGGTTTTTCGCCACATCGGGTAGCAACACCTAGCCCGAACCTGTGGTGACGGCCAGCTTGCTTGCCGTATAAGCATCGAGTAATATCTCTCTCAGATCGCCGATATGGCAGAAGTTTCCGCTGAAAGTGCTGGCACGGTTCCTGCTTTGTTGGTGGGACAGGTGGCCAACACCACCGTTCCTTGAATCGAAGGCACACCAGTGCCAGACCCTTTCCGGAGATCGAAGCCCTAGGCCGGATCGTCGAACCTCCTCCCCGGAGGTTCCGGGGCTTCCTACGACGCTGATCTCCTTCCCTCCCCCAATCTGCTGGGGTCGAAACGGACCGGCCGCCGTTTTGATCATTCCCTCATCAAGAACCCGCTGCTCGGCTTCGCCGGGCAGCGGTTCCCGCCTTTTGGGGGAAAGATCGGGGATCGGGGATCGGGGATCGGGGATCGGAGGAAGATACCTGTCCCAGTTCCCAGAGTACCCGGTACCCAGTACCCGGTACCTTCTTCTCACGTCCGATAGTGCGCGTTGATCGTGATGTAGGCCTGGGTCAGGTCACAGGTCCACAGCCAGCTCGAACCCGGGCCCTCGCCGAGGCCGAGGCGGACTGTCCATGTATCCGCCTGCATCAGGGCGCTGGCGTCGCTCTCGGAGAAATCGGTCGGCTCACCACGATCGAGCAGGACCATCGATCCCGCCGCGCTCTCGATCCCGACCCGCAACGCAGCGGGATCGAGCCTCCAACCGCCGATCGCTGCCGCTGCGCCGGCCGCTGCCACGATCCGGCCCCAGTTGGGATCGGCCCCATGGAACGCCGTCTTGCATAGAGGCGACACGCCGATTGCCCGAGCAACCGCCTCCGCGAGTGCTGAGTCAATGGCGCCTTCGACCTCGATCCGCACGAGCTTGGTGGCGCCCTCGCCATCGCGCACGATCTTCGTCGCGAGGTCCACGGCGACCTCCTCGAAGGCTCGGGCCAACGCCTCGAATCGATCGCCCTCGGGACGGATTCCGCTGGCACCGTCGGCCATGGCAATCACCGCGTCGTTGGTCGACATGTCGCCGTCGACGACGATGCGCTGAAAGCTCGCACCGTTGACGCGGCGCAGGAGCAGATCGAGGGTCTCGCGGTCGAGATCCGCGTCGGTTGCCAATACCGAGAGCATCGTCGCCATGTTCGGGGCGATCATGCCGGCGCCCTTGGCGATACCCCCGACCGTCATCCCCTCGACCGTGCGCAGGGCTGCCTTGGGGCCACGGTCCGTCGTCATCATGGCGATCGCCGCCTCGGGCCAGCCCTCCGGCTGCAGTCGCTCCGCCGCTCGCGCGATCCGCGAGCGCACCCGCGGCACGTCGAGGGGCACACCGATCACCCCGGTCGACAGGACCAGGACCTGGTTGGGCTCGGCGCCGATCCGCGCTGCCGTTTCCTCGGCCATCGCCTGGGTGCCGAGCGGCCCACTCGCTCCGGTACACGCGTTGGCGTTGCCCGAGTTGGTTACGACCGCCCGGAATCGCGCCCGCGGATCAGCCAGACGCTCGATGTCCCACACCACCGGGGCAGCCTTGACCTGGTTCACGGTGAAGACCCCGGCTGCCGGCACCGGCTCGGCGGTGACCACCAGCGCCACGTCGTCCGTATCTTCCGCCTGCAGATCAGCGACCGCTCCGGACGCCGTGAAGTTGCCGATTCTCATGCTCGTACCCCTCGCCGTCCAGCGCGGCGCTTGTTCGGTTCCATCGACGCCGGCATCGCCACCGGCACTGCGGCTGTACGCTGCGCGGGCTCGAGCTCGAGCACCAGCGCCACCTCATCACAGCGCTCGCGAAACGGACACGGCGTGCAGTCACGCCACACCTTGGCCGGGAAGCTCGAGACCTGGTCTCGCACGAAGCCGAGCCGCTCGAAGAAGCCGGTGCGGCGCGTCAACGCCAACAGCCGACGCAGACCGCGCGCCCTGGCAAGCTCGGCCACACCATCGACGATGCGGGCGCCGATGCCTCCGCCCCGCAGCGACTCGGCCACGGCCAGTGAGCGCACCTCGCCGAGGCCGTCGCCGAAGTCGACCAATGACCCGCACGCAACGACCACGCCGTCACCGTCTTCGGCGACCACCCAGTCCTCGGCAGCCGCGACGATGTCGTCGGCGCGTCGCGGCAGCATCCGCCCGGCGGCCACTTCGACGGCGAACAGGTCGAGGATCGCCGCCGCATCCCGCGGTTCTGCAGAACGTACCAGTATCGACATCACACCCCTCCTGGGACGATCGCCGTCCCGCCGGTGCCGAGCCCTGCCAAATCGACGACGATGGCGGCCGGTACACCTCGGTCGAGGGCACCCAGCGCCGCCTCGACCTTCGGTACCATGCCGGCGCGGATCACCCCCTCGGCCACCAGCTGCTCGACTCGACGAGCAGTCAGCCGGGGAATCACCGAGCCATCCTGCAGAACTCCCGGGACGTCCGTGACCAGCGACAGCGGCGCACCGAGCGCTGCCGCCACGGCCGCGGCGGCGTGGTCGGCGTTGACGTTGTAGGCGCGGTGGTCCGCCTCGCCAAACCCGAGTGGCGCCAGAACCAGAACCTCGCACACCTCCAGCAGCCGCCGCAGTGGCTCGGCCGCGGCCACGCTCGCCCGCCCTACCAGGCCGAGGCCCTCCCACGGCACTACCGGGAGAATCCCGAGGTCACTGCCGGATACGCCCAGGGCCTGTACTCCCTCGGTCAGGAATGCTCGCACCACCGCCTTGTTGATGCTGCCGGCGAGCACGGCCTCCACCACCAGCAAGGTCGCCTCATCCGTGACCCGCTGCCCGGTGACGTAGGTCGGCGTGATCCCGAGACGGGCGAGCCACCGGTCGACCTCGCGACCGCCACCGTGGACCAGCACCACCTTCATCCCGGCCGCCACACGGTCCTGCACGGCCTGGACGACCCGCTCGAGATACCCCGGGCTCGCGAGCTCGTTGCCTCCGACCTTGACGATCTCCACCTTCACCGGCCACCTCCGAGCAGACCTGCGGTCTCGGGAAAGCCGAGCATCCGGTTGGCGTTCTGCACCGCCTGCGACGCAGCACCCTTGAGCAGGTTGTCAATCGCGCTGGTGACGACCACCGTGGTGGGGCCCACGCGGGTGAGACCAACGACCGCCTTGGGCGTCCGCACGACGTGGGCGAAAGTCGCCACCTCGCCCTCGGGCAACACCTCGACCAGGGGTTCCCCAGCGTATCGCTCCGCAAGCGCACGATGTGCCGCCTCGGAATCGACTACCTCGAGGGTCGCGGTGACGAGCAAGCCGCGAACCGCCGGCACGACGTGGGGATTGAAGATCAGCCCTCCGCTCGGCCAGTCGTCCAGCGCCAGGTGTTGCTCGACTTCCGCAACGTGGTGATGGGTCCGCCCCAGGCGATAGGGCACCACGTTCTCAGCGACCTCGCAGTAGAGGAGTCGCGTCTGCGGCGCCCGGCCTGCTCCGGAAGCGCCCGATACCGCATTGACCACCACCGGTCGGCCCCGGCGCAGGTGCCGCACCAACGGCGCGATCGCCAACAGGGTCGCGGTGGCATAGCACCCCGGATTCGCGACGGCAACGCTCGCCGACAGATCCGGGCGTGACAGCTCCGGCAGGCCGTACGGCGTCGGCAGCAAACCGGGAGCGGCATGGGGCTTGCCATAGACCTGGGCGTAGGTGCCGGCGTCGGCCAAGCGCAGATCTGCGGACAGGTCGACCACCCGCACTCCGGCGGCAACCAACCCTGCCGCGACCGGTGCCGAAACGCCGTGAGGCAGGCACAGGAAGGCAAAGTCGAGGGTCGTCGGGTCGACCTCGGCGCTCGCCAGCAACCGCAGCGCCGGCGCTTGGGGAAACAACGATGCGAGCGATTCACCGGCCGAGGTCTCGGATGTCACCACCACGAGCTCGAGCTCCGGATGGCGCACGACCAGCTGGGCCAGCTCCGCGCCGGCGTATCCACTTGCTCCGAAGATCCCCACTCTGACTGCCATGCTGATACTCCAACAACGAGAAAACCCTCACGCACCACACCACGAGCGGTGGGCCGGAGGGTCGATTGCGAAGGACGGCTTCGCGACGCTAGACCAGTCCCGACCCGCAGCGTCGGGAACGGCGTTCGAGTCGGCGTCGCGAGTCGCTCGTCATCGCAACGGCACGCTACCATGATAACCGGATATCCGCAAGCGGAAGTCGACACACCACGCACCGGCGGCTGC
This sequence comes from uncultured Thermoanaerobaculia bacterium, assembly GCA_964599475.1. Lineage (GTDB taxonomy): Bacteria > Acidobacteriota > Thermoanaerobaculia > Multivoradales > CAZRFU01 > CAZRFU01. The sequence goes on along the minus strand of CAZRFU010000013.1, from coordinate 62,900 downwards.
CGCGCCGGCTCGCGCCGCCGTACAATCGCCGCATGGACCCGACCGTGCTCTCCCATCCAGAACTGCTCCCGGCCGACGACCCCATCCGGGCGATCCTCGACCTGGTCGCCGAGGCCACACGCCGCTCGATTCCGAATCCCAACGCGATGACGGTCTCGACCGTCGGGCCCGATGGTCAACCGTCCTCGCGCACCGTCCTACTCAAAGGGGCGGACGAACGTGGGCTGGTCTTCTACACCAACTACCACAGCCGCAAAGGCCGGGAGATCCTGGCGCATCCCAAAGTGGCGCTGACCTTCTACTGGCGCGCGATGGAAAAGCAGGCGCACGTCTACGGTGAGGCACACCCGGTCTCCGACGACGAGGCCGACGCCTACTTCGCCACGCGGCCGCGAACCTCTCAGCTCGGCGCCTGGGCGTCGCGGCAGAGCGAGCCGCTGTCGAGCCGCGCCGCACTGGTCGCCGAGGTTGCCAGGCTCGAGGCCAAGTACCTCGGTCGCGCGATCCCACGACCACCCCACTGGTCGGGTTTCAGGGTCGCCCCACACGAGATCCAACTGTGGTCCGACGGGCTGTTTCGTCTCCATGATCGCTTCCGCTACCTGCGCGACAGCTCCGGTGCGTGGCAGATCGAACGCCTGTCGCCCTAGATGCCGGACCACTCCTCGCCTCGTCGGATCGATCTCGTCGCCCTGGCGATGTGTGTCCTGCTGCCTGTTCTGGCCTACCTCCCCACGCTTGGTTACGGCTTCGTCTTCGACGACCTTCCGCTGCTCATCGAGAACCCGCTGATCCGCGACCCGGCGAGCCTTGCGGAAGCGTTCACGACCGATCTCGACCCCAAAGCACGAGTCTTCGAGTCGGCGACCACCAACTACCTGCGGCCGCTCTTCATCCTGCTGGCGGCTGCGATCCATGACATCGCCGGAACCGAACCGTGGGGGTGGCACCTGGTGGCAGTCACCCTCCACGGCGCCATCTGCGCCATAGCGTTTGGCCTCCTGCGCAGCTGCGGCCTGAGCACGCTGTCAGCGCTCCTGGCGACGCTCGTCTTCGCGCTGCATCCGGCGCATGTCCAGAGCGTCGCGTGGGTCTCAGGCCTCCAGGACCTGCTCATGGCCCTGCTCGCGCTCCTCGGGGGCTGGGCTCTCCTGAGGTCTGCCCGAACGGACCGCCCCTCACCGGCACTCCTGGCGACTCTCGGGCTCGCCTATGCCGGTGCTCTGTTGGCCAAGGAGAGCTCCGTCGGACTCGCGATCCTGGCCTCAGCCATGATGGTCGCGCCGGCCGACGGTCGCTTTCGATCAGCCACCCGCCGCCCCCTTGCCGAGATGCTCACGATTCTCGCGATCACCCTCGCGTACTTCGCCTACCGCATGATGGTCTTGGGCGAGCTCGCGCACAGGTTCCCCACGGCCCCTGCGATTCCCGAAGCTCTCGCGAGCATCCCGGTCGCGCTGGTGGCCTATCTGCGAGACCTCGTTCTCCCTGTCGATCTCTTTCTGCTCCACCCTGCCCGCCCGGTCTCGAGCTGGCTTGCTCCTCCCGCCATCGCCTCCGCAGTCGCAGTGCTGGCCGCTGGCCTGGCGCTTCTCGCCGTCGTGCGACGGCGCCCTACTCTTGCTCCACCACTCATCTGGATGGCCGCCTGGCTTGCACCCTGCCTTGCCCTCTGGGCGCTGAACCCCGAGTGGATGGTCATGGATCGCTACCTTTTTCTCCCCACCCTCGGTCTTGGGTGGGTGCTCGCTGAATTGACCATCGGGGCTCGACCTGGACGCCTGCCCACCACGCTCCTTCCAGCATCCATCATCGTCGTCTTCGCCATCCTCTCGGCGCGAGACATGCGCACCTTCCGCAACGAGACGAGCTTCTGGACGGCGGCGATTGCCGCAGATCCAGGCAGTAGCACCGCGTGGGCGGAGTGGGGTCGCCTTCGCAAGGATGCCGGAGACCTTGCCGAGGCCATCACTGCGCTCGAACGGGCGATCGATCTCGATCCTCGAGCCCAGATTCCACGGCTGCGCAGAGCGCTGCTCGACCTCGAGACCGGCCGGCCGGCCTTGGCGGTGGCGCAGCTGGAGGAGCTGGTCGAGAGGAACCCCTCCTATCTGCCCGCCTGGCGCAACCTGGTCGTCGCCCTCGACCAGGCCGCCCGGCCACGCGATGCCCTTGCAACTGCCAACCAGGCGCTCGCCAGGTTCCCCGGCGATGCCGTCTTGTGGACCCACCAGGCGGTGCTGCTCCGCGCTTCAGGCGACCCCGGCGGGGCACTCATCGCAATCCGCAAAGCGGCCGCGATCGATTCGCGCGACGCGCGACTGGCCCTCCGCGAAGCCCTTCTCCTCCTCGAGACCGGGCGTTCCTCAGAGGCCCGAGCTGCGGCCCTCAGAGGCCTCGCCCTGTCGCCCGACCCCAACACCGCCGCGGCTCTCGCTCGCATCGCCGGTTGATGGTCGCTGCAGCCGCGCCAACGCGAGTCGCGCCCCCGAGTGCTGCGGGTCGAGTAGCAGCACCAGCTCCAGCTCGCGGCGACCGTGCTCGATCCGTCCCGAACGAACCATCGCCAGTGCCGATGCATATCGCGCCGAGACCAAACCGGGCTGGTGCCGCAGGCCGCGTTCGAGAATTGCGGCGACCCACGCGCTCGGCGGCGCGTCGGGGGTCGGCGGCAGCTCCAGAATCTTGCCCACAGCCCTCCAGGGCCGAGGATAGGCAGGAGACTGTTCGAGCGATCTGACGAGGTGGAACAGCGCCTGGCCGGGCTCGCCCTGAGCCAACAGGATCTGGCCGAGGTTATTGTCCGCCAGCGAAGACGGGGCATGATCGAGCACGTGTCGCCAGAGCGTCTCGTCGCTGCGCCATACCGACGTCTGTCGCCTGGTCGTCAGAGCCATCGACGCCAGGCCGGCAATCAGCAGAAGCCACACGGCCACCTGCTGCCACTTGACCCAGCGACTCGCGGCCGAGGCTATCCCGCCCGTCACCAGAAGCACGATCGGTACCGTGGCGAGGTAGGCATAGCGATCGGCCACGATCTGAATCCCCGACTGCGCCAGACCAGTGACCGGGAGGACCAGCGCCACATAGGACCACCACGCCGTCGACACCGCTCCGGCTCGGCGCCGCAGCAAAGCTCCGCTCGCCAAGAGCGCTGCCACCGCCGGACCCACGAACGGCCACGGTGTCATGGGAAGGGGCGAAGGCCGCTGGTAGAGCGGCAACAGCGCGTCGAATGCCCACGGCAGAAGGGTCGCCACCGGATAAAAAGCCAGGCTGTAACCAACCTGGACCAGCCTCGCAGCGAGCCCGTGCTCGGCGACTGCCGTCAAGGCCCCGGCGTCGGTCTGTGCCCACAAGGCAGCCACCGCGGATGCCGACCCGACAGCGATCAGGATTGCCTTCTCCTCGACCAGCCGCAGCAACCCCCGCACGAACCCGGGCTCTCGGACCTGCAAGCGGCCGAGGGGCCACAGGTCGAGCAACAGCAGAACCACCCATAACGTTGCCTGCGCTCGAGACAGCGCCGACGCTGCCGCAAGAAGGGCCACCCACCACCTGCCGGCGCTGATGCTCGTGTCACGCGGTGCGGTCCTCAGGTGCACCAGGACCGCAGCTATCGTCAGCACTGCCCCGAGCAGGTCCCGGCGTTCCGTTGCCCATGCCACCGACTCCACGTGGATGGGCGTCACACCGAACACCGCTGCCGCCAGGAGCGGGAACGCCGCCCCTCGAAGCCCGGCGCGCGATGCCAGCGCCGTCGTTCGAGCGAGTGTCGCCGCCAGCGCGGCGACACCAACCGTGGCCAGGAGATGCAGCAGGATCTGGGTTGTATGAAGACCCCGGGGAGTCGCTCCGGAGATCAGCGAATCGAGGCGGTAGGAGATCCACGTGAGGGGCTGGTAGTGGCCCGCGACGGCAC
>CAZRFU010000013.1:12732-58968 GCA_964599475.1 uncultured Thermoanaerobaculia bacterium | reverse complement strand
CCAATCTACTCCCGCGACCCCGGCATCCCAGAATGGCCGCGCGGCAATGAGATTGGCCCCATCGTCCCAGACGAGCGAGTTCTCGAGGATCGGGGCAAAGGCCCACGAGATGGCCGCCACGACGACACAGCTCGCCAGCGCCCATAGCCACCTCAAGGCCGCGTCTCCCGCTCGATGTCCGCGGCACTGAGCCGGTACACGAACAGAGAGCGTCCCACCCGCTCGTCCGGCTCTCGAAGCGTCAGCCGACTGACCAACCGCAGCCTCCTCATCGCCTCGAAGGTTCCCGGATCTCCATTCCGACCCGGCCGTCCGCCGGACCCAAGATGCTCTGCTTCATACCTCGCGCTCCAGGCAGGGTCTCTCCAGGTCTCCAGGCGGGCGAGCGGCCGGTACACACCGACCAGCTCGGTCGCGCTGACGACATAGACCCCGGCGCCAACGGCTCCTCCACTGGGCCGGTAACCAGGCGATCCGAAGAGCTCGTCAACGCGCCCTGCCAGCCCGGGAGGCAAGGGCACTCCGCCCGCCTGAGCCAGCCACACCGGCGTATCGGCTGATTCTTTCCCAAGGTGGCGCTCGAGGCGCAGCAGGTCTTGCCCCCAGTCGAGATTGCTGTCCACCAGGGCGTGATGTGCCTGGCGCCAGCCTCCGCCCAACGAATTGAAGTAGCCGATGAAATGCGGCGCGGATCCGAGTACGACCCATGCCTGGGTCACCACCGTGATCACGACCCCGGCTTTGAGCCACCGCTCGCCCGCCTGGCCGGGCCGCGGCCAGGCGAAGCCGAGGAGCAACCACAACCCGGGCGCGACCGGCAGCAAGTGCCTTGCGCCGATGTTCAACGCGCTCGTAACCAGCAAGGCAAGGTAGACCAAGGCGAACACCACCAGCCCGATGCCCAACAGCGAGGAAAACCAGAGCTTCGGGCCTGCCCGCATCAACACCGACGTCACACCCACCCCGAGTAGGATCAGCATCGGCACCGGCGTCTTCAGGGCAAACGCCCACGCGAAATAGGACCGGAATCCGGTCATGGAATACTCGCCACGGAGGTACGAGGCTCGCGTGTATCCCTTCTTGACGACGTAGGCGGTGCCGTAGAGGAAGGCTTCCGGCAGCAACCGCATCTCCCGCATCCAACCGACCGCCGTGGCGAGGCCTGGGCGAGGCCGCCCCTGCGCATCCCTCGAGATCGCCTCCCACGCAGCTTCGGAGCCGATCGGACGCGGATTCGAGGCGTCGCCGACGACATGCATCGTCGCGCTTTCGGAACCGGGGCCGGTGGCGGCGGCGTAGCGCCAACCGTACGCCGTCCAGATGGCCGCAACGACGATGCCGGTCACAGCGAAGGTCGGCACGATCGCGCCCCTGAGCTGGCGCGCAATCCCTTCGCGCCGGGTCGCGACCACATACATCGCAGCAATCGCCGGAATGACCGCGAACCACGAGAACTTCGAGAGCACGACGGCCGCCAGCGCGACTGCGAGGACCGCAAGCGTCGACCACGAACGTCGCACCAACCAGCGCTCGGCGGCCACCAACGCCACAACGACGGCAAGCGTGAAGCCGACATCGATGGTCGCAAGGTGTCCATGGGCAAGCAGCAGCGGATCGAGCGCCGCGCACGTGGCGGTCACCGCCGCAGCGGGCCAGCCGCACCACCGCCTGGCCACCCCGGCCAGCACGGCAATCAGAGCCACCGACATCACCACGGCGACCCAACGCGACCGACGCACCAGTGCCTGTCCATCGTTCCAGTCCTGGAGGAACCTCCTGCCGAGGACAAAGAAGTCGCCGGCCTGCCAGGCCGCCTCGGCCACCTCGTCGGCCGGCTCCTCACCAGCGGCCGGGAACCACCCGACCTGGGTCGTGAGCAAGGGCAGGGTCAGCGCCATGCGAACCAATGGTGGGTGATCCGGGCTCAGCCGAAAATCGAGGTGGGCCAGCGCCGCATATCCGGCCACGAGATGGCTCGGCTCATCCACGGTCACGCTATCCCGCTCGAGCGCCATTCCCGCGAGCACGACGAAAACGAGCCCTGCCGCAGCGCACCAGACCAAGGGCCATCGGCCGTCAGGAGATCCCATGACGGTAGACTACCCAACGTCGTGCGGCACCCACTCTCGGCGTCCAAGGTCATGGCGAAAACGCTCGCTGCCCTGGCCCTCGGCCTGGCCCTCGGCGAGGGGGCGGCACGACTGGTGACGTCGAGCCCAACGATCCTCGATCGGATCGCCTCGCCCCATGACGAGCCGTCCTGGCGTCTCCGTTGGATCGCCCGGCAGACCGACGGGGCAACCCTGAGGCTCAGCTTCGACATTCACCACCCGATCCGCGGATGGGCGGTCAAGCCGAACTTGAAGAACCTGCCGGTCTTCGGTGACAAGTCTCTGACCACCAACGCGCTCGGCATCCGCAGTGACCGCGATCTGGCCGTCCCCAAGCCCGCGGGCCTCGTTCGGCTGGTGTTCCTCGGAGACTCCTTCACCTTTGGCGAAGACGTCAGCGATCACGAGACCTTCAGCTTTCAGCTCCAGCAGCTGCTCGATCCGAGCCGAGAGCGAATCGAGGTCGTCAACCTCGGCGTGCACGGCTACGGCCACGATCAAATGCTGCTCTATCTGCGCGAGGTTCTCCCCGTGGTCGAGCCCGATGTCGTCGTCGTCGGCTACGTCACCGATGATTCGCTGCGCAATCTCACGGCGTTCCGCGACTACGCCAAGCCACGGTTCCGGCTGGTCGACGGCCGACTCGAGCTCGTGGGTGTCCCGGTCCCCGATCCCGATGCGTTCCTCCGCTCGCAGCGATGGCATTCTCGCCTGGCTGACCTGCTGACGATGCTCGGCACCCGCATCGCCTGGAGCACCGGAGCCCGGTTCGGCACATTGGACGCCCTCACCGACGCACTCCTCAGCCAGATCGCGAGCGAAACCAGAGCCGCAGGAGCACGGCCGGCGCTGGCCCTGCTGCCGGCCTGGAACGAGCTCGGCGTAACCGACCCCGCGCCGCTACCGGCTGAGCAATTCGTTCTCGACCTCGCACGGCGCGAAACAATCCCGGCGCTTCGACTCCGACCGGCCTTCGTCGAGCTGGCCCGTCTCGGAGCGCAGTGGGACACCCGCGGCCACTGGGGCCCGAACGAACACCGCCTTGCGGCTCGTGGCATACTCGACTTCCTTCGACGAGAGGCGCTGCTCGACGCCTCAGGCACCGCGCAGTAGCCGAGCCCGAATCTCTCCTCCAGGAGCTTGCATGTTCTGGTCTTCCTTCCGCCGGCGGCTTCGACCGCCGTCCGTCGCCCTCATCCCGGGTCTCTGCGTTCTCACCCTCGCCGGCGTCGGCTGTAGCAAGGAGGCCGCTGAGGCGCCCGATCCCGACGCGGTGGTCGCCACCTTCACCCTGGGAACTATCCACCGTCGCGACATCCAAGCGGCGGTGGAGAACCGGCTGGGGCAGGTCACCGGACCGATCTCGGCGGAGCAACGCCGACAGGCCGTGCGGCTGGTGGTCGAACGGCGGGTCCGCACTGCCATGCTGCTGGCCCAAGCGCGCGAATCCGGGTACACCGACCGCGAAGAGGTCGGTTGGCACCTCGACGCCGCAGAGCACCACGCCCTGGCGAGCGACCTCCTCGCGCGCGAGGTGGGGAGCACCACCGCAGCAGACGCCATCGTGGCGGCCGAGGTCGACCGGCGACTGTCGAGTGCCACGAGCGCCGAGACCCGCTCTTTCAGCCACATCTTCCTGCGCGCACCGCGAACGGATCAGGAAGCCTCGAAGCAGGCGCAGCAGCGCATGGCGGAGGTCGAAGATGCCCTGGCCGCCGGAGGCGACTTCAACGAGCTCGCCAAAAGGTACTCGGACTCGGTCATGGGCCGCAGCGGAGGCCGCATCGAGTGGACCACCTTCGAAGCCCTCAATCCCGCTCTGGCCGACGTGGTATTCGGCCTCCCGACGGAGGGTGCCTCGAGCGAGGTGGTGACGACCGACGACGGACTGCACCTGTTCCGGCTCGACGGCATCCGCCGGGCCGAGACTCTCGACGCCGGAACCATTGCCGCCCAGGTTCGACGCGAGCTCGACGACGAGGCTCGTACCGCCGCAGCCCGAGCGCGGCGTCAAGAAGCGCTGGATCGGCACGCGGTCGAGTTTTCGGAGGGTCTGGAGGAGGTGGCCGACGACGAGGTTGCGGACGAGTCGATCCCGGTGGCACGGTGGCAGGCCGATGGCAAGGGTGTCGACGTCACCCTTGGCGAGCTTCGGGAGCTGCGTCGCCGTTTCATTCCAGCCGGGCAGTCCGTCACAGCGGGTCTGCGCTGGTTGGTCGAGAACCACATCCTCGCCGCGGAAGCGAAATCGCGAGGGCTGTCGCCGGAGCAGGAAGCACTCGTCGACGAAGCACGGCGCCAGGCCTTGATCGAGTCCTACCGGGGCACGCTGATCGATGGAATCGATTCGCAGCCGACGGATCAAGAGGTCGAGCAGTTCTACCGTGAGCGGTCGGCGAACACCCCATTCCTCACTGCCTACGTTTTCGACTTGCTGCTGATGCCCCAGATCGGTGACGATCCGGCTGCCGCGTATCGCTTGGGCGAGACCATCGTCGCCCAGCTGCGCGAAGGAGTGGCCTTCGACGCCCTGCTCGCTGCGCCGCCGTCGCAAGCTGTCGTGTGCCGCGAGCTCCAGGGCCTCGACCTCGAGACTCTCGGACGCCTGTCGCTGCGGCTGCGCAAGGTCCTGCTGAACCTCCAGGACGGTGAGGTTTCGGGGGCGACCTATCTGGCCGAGCCGATTTCTTTCCCCGAGAACGATTGCAGCACGCAACACCCGGGCGTCGCGTTCCTCAGGCTTCGCAGCATCACTCCGAAGCCGCTCGAGCTTGCCCGCCCTGCCATCGAGCAAGCCTTGGTGAAGGAGAAGGTTCGCGCCGGAGTCGCAGAGATCCAGTCGGAACTAATCGCTGCATCGAAGCTCGAGCTCCTGCTTCCGGAAGGCTGAGGTGAGCGATCCCGCCGTCGTCGTTCCGGCGCCCGCGCTTGCCGCGCTTTCCGCGGCCGCCCTGCTGCTGATCCTCGACCACCGGCGAGCCAATCTCGGATGGCGCGCCACGGCCGCGTTCGCGGCAGCCGCAACGATCTACGGGCTGGCTCGTTCCGTGGTCGTGCACGGGATCTCCGAGGCCCACCTCGGCGGCGCCCCTTATCGCCTCACAGCTCCACTCTTGACGATAGCGGGGGTTCCGGCTCAGGAGTTGGCTGGCTGGACGATCGTCGCCGGGCTGTCGTCCTACTTCGCCGACCGCGTGCTGCGCGTCCTGCGCCTCCCGACCGATCCGTACCGAACTGCCCTCGCCGCCGCAGTGCTGATTGCCCCGCTGTGTCTCGCGGTCGAAACCGCAGCGGTCCTCGGCGGCTGGTGGTCGTGGTCTCTGGCAGACAACGACAACGGGCCGCTGGTCTTCCCAGCCATTGCCATCATCGACTGGGGCTTCATCGCCTTCGACTTCATCCTGCCGTTCGAGCTGTGGCGACGGCGGCGTTCGACGCCCCTGCTGCCACGGCTGCTCAGCCTGGCGATCTTCCCGCTCCACATGGTCGGCCACCTGTCGACTTCCCGGTCTGCCCTGGTCCTTTCCGGCTTCGACCTAGCCCATATCGGCATCCCTGCCGCCCTGCTGGCTGCCACAACCATGAGCCGCGAGCAGAGTCCGTGGCCTGCCTTGGGACGTGAGCAGCTGAGGACTTTCCCGGCAGTGGCCACAGCTATCCTCCTGGCGACCACCACCAGCCAGGTGCTCCTGAGCCGAGGGCCGCTCTGGGCCGGTCTTCCCCTCGCAGCCGTCGCGGCGGGCGTGGTGCTGTTGCGTCACGACTCGCCGCCGGCTCAGCGGCCCGAGTGGCCTGCTTCTCGAGCCGGCGCCGTGTTCCTCCTGGTCGTGGCGGTCGGCGCGGCTCTCCGACTGCCGAGTGCGCTTGCCGCACGGTCGTTCGAGGCGCACATCCGCGAAGCAGCTGCTGCGCTCGCGACCGGCAGCCCGGACCAGGCTCAGCCGGCTTTGGAGCGAGCCTTCGAGCTTCGACCCCACCACTCCGAGGTCCTGTTGCTCTCGGGCTGGGCCGCCATGCAGCGAGGCGACACCGAAGCGGCGAGGCGACACCTGGAGGCGGCTCGACGCCGCCGTCCCGACTCTGCCGAAATCAGCGCGTTGCTGCGATCGCTCCCAGCTCCCGCGGCCATCAGCGCAAGCGCGCCTGCAGTTCCTGAGCCGCCGCCTTCACCGGTGCGGGAAGCGGATCGATTGAGGTGAGAATCGTGAGCTGCTGCTCGGCCTCGCGGTGTCGACCGGCGTCGGCCAAGAAGTCGGCGTAGGTCAACCGCAACCATGGCGCCTGAGGGGTCGTTTCGAGGCCACTCAGCCATTCGGCCTCGGCCTCCTCCGATCGGCCCGCGGCGTCGAGCGCTCGGGCCAGGAGTCGTGCAACCGCCGGGTCTCGCGGCGCCAGTCGCTGCAAGTCCCGCGCCCGGTCGACGGCAAGCTCGGCCTGACCGCTTTCAGTCGCCAAGACCACCAGTTGCGCTCTCGCGCCGACCGCTACCGGATCCAGCCCTACGAGCTGCGCATACAGCCGTTCGGCCTCCTCGGCGCGACCCTGCACCCGAGCCAGGCGCGCCAAACCTTCGAGAGCCGAGGTTCCGACTCCCTCGGAGCGACCGAGAATCCCGTCGAAGGCCGCCCTGGCCGCCTCGAGATCACCCTCGGCGAACAGCTGGTAGGCTCGATCGAGACCGGCCAGGCTGGTGATCGCGTCCTTGGGATCGATGTGCTCTCTCGGCGCATGCCCGCTGCCGGACGAGACGTACCCGAGAGCGGCAAGCTCGGCCCGCTCGACCGCCCCGAGAGGAGCCACCACGAGGGAATCGAGCTCCTTGCGGATCGTCGCCGCAGACCATGCCAAGCGGCGTCTCTCCGACTCACGGCCGTCGATCTGCGGCGACAGCTCTCGTGGATCCGCCGCGAGATCGAAGAGCTCCGGACGCGGTCCGTGAATGTACTTCCACGGGTGGTGACGCACCGCGACCAGCGACGCCCAACCCATTCTTCGCCGCGGGCCCTCGGAGATCGCTCCCAGAGCCCTTGGCCCCGCCATCGGCCGAGCGAGCAGGTCGATGCCGTCCACCTGACCTTGGAGATCGAGCCCCACCAGCCCGAGCAGCGTCGGGGCGACATCCGCCAGTGTGACGTCTCCCAGGTGCACCTCACCCCCACGATGGCCGCCGACCGGGCGCACGATCAAGGGTACCCGGAGCGTGGCGTCGTACAGCAAAACGCCGTGGGTCTGCTCGCCATGTTCCCCAAGACTCTCACCGTGATCGGCGGTGAGCACCACCACCGTGTTCTCGTCGAGCTGGAGCGACTGCAAGCCGCGCATGAGCCGGCCGATTTGGCTGTCGACGAACGCGACCTCGCCGTCGTACGGGCGACCGGCGTAACGCCGCGAGAACGACTGCGGGGGCTGGTACGGCGCGTGAGGATCGAACAGGTGAAGCCACACGAAGAACGGCGAGTCCTCGCCCCGATCGCGGGTCCGCAGCCAGCGCAGGGCCTGTTCGACGCGTTCGTCCGCCGGCGCCGTGGCATGGAAGAGCTGATCCAGGGCGCCGTCCGCGGCGACTCCATCGTCGTAGCGGTCAAAGCCCCGGTTCAGGCCGAAGGTCGAGTGCAGCACATAGGCGGAGACGAAGGCGGCGGTGTCATAGCCACGCTCGGACAGCCGCTCGGCCAGCGTCCGCGGAAACGCTTCGGACGCGGGTATACCGTTGTCGACGATGCCGTGGCGCCACGGCTCGACCCCGGTCAGCAGGGTTGCGTGAGCGGGGAGGGTCAACGGGGCCGGAGTGAAGGCGTTGGCAAAACGCACTCCGCTGGCGGCCAGGTGGTCGATCGCCGGGGTCTCGACGGTCGTCGCGCCGTAACACCCGAGCCGATCCGGGCGCAGCGTGTCGACCGAGATCAGCAGGATGTTGGGCCGCGCCGCCGGCGCGGCACACCCGGTCTGAAGACCCCCGACCAAGCCCAGGATGGCGAGCCTTCGAAGAGTCAGGCCAATCACGGCATTTCTTAGCCAAACGAAAGAGGCCTCCGACGACTGCCGGAGGCCTCTCGAACCGTCCACGATCTCGATCAGTCGATCTGGAAGTTCATCAGCTCGACCGGCAGCGGCGGCGAGCCGTCGATGGTCAGCGACCACGCATTGAGGGTGCCGGTGCAGATCGCCGAGTCGTCGGTGACGTTGAGGGTCCACACACCGCCGGAAGAGGAGCCATCGAACGCATCGAAGCTGCCGCTGGCGGCGACCGGGCCGGCACCCGTGCCGTCTGTGGGACGCAAGCTCCCGGTGATCGGCCCGGTGGTCGGGCAGGTGCTGAGAGCAGCCGCATCCTGGTCGAGGGTCATGTCCAGATTGTCGCCGCTGCCGCCGCAGTCCTGCCACAGCAGCTGGACCGCCACACTGGGACTGGTCAGCCGAAGCTCGATGTCGTCATTCCAGGTGTGGGTGATGTTGACGGCCAAGTTCACGTCGCTGATCGTCCCATTGACGCTGAAGTTCAACGTGCTGTTGACGTTCCCATTGTCGGGAATCGCCAGCGGGACATTGGTGCTCGATTCGGTGACGGCAGCGAACAGCTGCAATGCGCCGAACCCAACCAAGGCAGTGGAAACCAACGGGACCAGAACTCTCCTCATACAGCTCCTCCTCGAGAACGGAAAGCGGCCAACGGCCTTTGCTCGATCGGAGCATACTAGCAGGCAATCGAGCCGAACGGTAGCCCCTCCCCGGAAGATCCCAGTCGCTGTGCGAGCACCTGCCCGACCTCAGGCCAGGAGGGCCTCGAGCTCGTCGATACCGAGCGACGCGAGCGGGCCACGGTCGCCTGCGAGCACGGCGTCGGCCAGCGCCCGCTTCTGATCCTGCAGCGCCAGGATCCGCTCTTCGATGGTGTCGCGCGCGACCAGCCGGTAGGCGAAGACCGGCCGTTCCTGGCCGATCCGGTGGGTGCGGTCGATCGCCTGGGCCTCGGCCGCGGGGTTCCACCACGGGTCGAGCAGGAACACGTAACTGGCCTCGGTCAAGGTCAGGCCCACGCCGCCGGCCTTGAGACTCACGAGGAAGACGACACACTCGGGGTCTTCGCGGAAACGGCGGATTCGCGCCTCGCGATCACGGGTTCGGCCATCGAGGCGAGTAAAGCCGATGTGAGCATGCTCGAGGCGCGGCTCGACCAGGTCGAGCAACGACGTGAACTGCGAGAAAACCAGCGCCTTGTGCCCTTCTTCGGCGAGCTCGGCGAGCCTCTCGAGCAGCAGCTCGAGCTTGCCGCCACCTTCGGCGGCATGGGTCGGATCGATCAGGCCCGGATGACAGGCGGCCTGACGCAGCCGCAACAGCGCCTCCAGCACGTGAAACGCCGAACGCCCCATTCCCTGGCTCTTGACCCGCTCGAGCACTTCGCGCCGCGTGCGCGCGAGCAGCGCTCGGTAGAGGCGCTCCTGCCGGCCACTGAGCTCGCACAGCAGCACCTGCTCGGTGCGCGGCGGCAGCTCTGGAAGGACGTCGTCCTTGCGCCGGCGCAGCAGGATCGGCCGCAGCGCACGCGAGAGGGCGGCGAGCTCGTCACTGTCCGCCTCACGTCGAGCACCGGCGAGCAAGGCCAGAGACTCGAAGCGCCCGACCATGCCCGGATTGACCAGTTCCACGATCGCACCAAGCTCGCCCAGATGATTTTCGATCGGCGTGCCGGTAAGAGCAATTCGCACGCCGGCGTCCAGCGCTCGACCTGCCTTCGAGCTGACGGCATCGCGGTTCTTGGCAGCCTGGGCCTCGTCGAACACCACGACATCGAAGTGCTCGTTCGCCCACTGCGGGGCATCGCGGCGCAGCACCCCCCACGTGGTGATCGCGATCGTGCCCGGGCCGAGGCGCTCGAGGTGCTGCTCGCGATCGGCGCGGCTCAGATCGACGGCCTCCATCTCGGGCACGAAACGCCGAGCCTCGGCCAGCCAGGTCTCGACCAGGCTGCGCGGCGCCACGACCAGGCTCGGTCCGCGCGCATGCCCCTGACGTCCGGCGAGGAAGGCGAGCACCTGTACGGTCTTGCCGAGCCCCATGTCGTCGGCCAGACAGCCGCCGATACCGGCCCGTTCGAGCGCAACCAACCACCCCGCACCGACTCGCTGATAGGGCCGCAAGACACCAACGAACCCGGGCGGTTCCGCCATCGGCTCGGCGTTGGCGAGCTCGAGCAGTCGCGCACGCGCCGCCTGGGCACCACCATCGAGCTCGAGCTGGGCGCGTTCGGCGGAGAGCTCGTCGAGAAGCAGGACGTCGAGATCGTTGAGCCGGCGGGCGCCGGCCGGACCCGGCCGCGCGAGCTTCTCGAGCTTGCCCAGGAGCCCGGCAAGGCCCTCTGTGACCAGCCCTACCGAACCATCGGGCAAATCGACCGTGGTCTGCCCCGCCAAGGCCAACGCGTGATCCCCGCCGAGGCTCACGTCATCGCCGAAGGACACCGCCACCGCCAGATCGAACCAGTCGACACCGGTGGCGACGCTGAGCCGCGGCGTCCGCGCGATCCGGAGGCGCTTGTCGCCGAAAGAAAGCTCCCAACCCTCGCCGTCGAGAGTGGTGGCCAGGGCCGCCAAGGCCTCGACGCCGAGCGGCTCACCGGCGGTCTCGAGCAGCGCCTCCAACCGTTCCGCCAGCACGCCTTCAGCCAACAGATCCCGCCGGATCAACCGCCGCTCGATCTCGTCGACGAGCTGCTCGGCGCCGACCCCGAGCGCGTTGCCGAGCGCGCCGTACCGGGCCTCGCCGCGCACCACCACTCGGGCTCCCTGCAGCTGCACGACCAAGCGCGGGCGCAGCTCGAGGGTTTCGACCGGCCAGGCGAGCCCTGCCGGAAGCGCGAGGTTGGCGCGACCGACGATCTGGGCCGCCAGCTCGATCGCCGGTTCGACGTCCTCGGCCGGCACCTCGATCACGCCACCGCGCTTGAACCAGGTGACCGTGGCCGGATTGGTCTCGAAAGGGGCCAAGAGATCGGCGAACACCACCAACCCCTCGGTGGCAAAGAGGGCATCGGCCGGCGCCCGGCGGCTGATGCCGTCGCTCAGCATCGGCCGCAGACGTAGCCGGCCCTCCTCGACCTCGCCGACGATCTCGAAGCGCCAGACGCCCGTCGACCAGCGCAGCGGCTGTTCGGGGCGCTTGTCCCCACGGGTGATTCGCAGGGCACCGAGGGCCGCGAGCTCCGGCACGATCAGCCGCAGCACCCCGGCATCCGCGGTGCGGGCGTGTCGACCACCACTCCAGGGGGGCCGGGAGGCGTGCTGCAGGATCGTGAACGGTGCCGTCGGCATGCCGAGCGGGATCAGCCCGGCGAGGTCGTCGAGATCGTCGATCGGCACACGTCGCAGGGTTCCCACGGTGCCGTTGGCGCGGGGCCAGCTGCCCCACAAACCGAACACCGGTGCTCCTTCGCGTTCGGTGTGCGCTGCATCCAAGGCCAGCACCAGCTCGACGGCTCGGCCCTCGGGGAGGTTCGAGGGACGCTTGGGAGCGCTCGCGGCCAGACGTTCGGCGTGTCCGGCGATGCTGCGTAAGCGCCTCTCCCACGGCGGCCGGCTGGGGAACACCGGGCCGCTGCCGGCGACGAGCTGCTGCGGCGGAAGCGCCGGCGGGCGACTGCTTGCGGCGGTCAGGTGCGCCAGCACCGCCGTCACATGGGCACATCGTCCGGCATGCCTGAAGTCCGTGCACGGGCACCAGGCGACCACCGTCGGGGGCTCGCCCGGCTTCGCCAGCGCGCGCAGATCGAGCTCGACCTCGTGGTCGTGCCGGCTGCCGTTGCTGACGGCGGCGACGATCCCCTCGGGACCGTCCTCGAGAATCGTCACCTGATCGCCACCTGGACCCATGGTTCGGGTCCTGAGCGACCACGGCAGGCTTTCGAGGAGGGTGCGGGCGTCGATCGTCGGCATGGAACAGGTAACTGTATCCCGAGCCGCGCGATCACGTCACCTGGACGACCACTCGGCCGGACCCATCGAGCAGGCCTCGGGCCTCGAGCCACGCAATGGCGTCTTCGGCGTCGTGCTCGAACCAACCGCGTGCCGAGCCGAGCCGGAACGTATAGCCCCAGGCATCCATGTCGGCGCAGGCGCGCACGAAGCCGAAGCCCGGCAGCTCATCCGCCACCGCCAGCTGCAGGTAACACACAGCCACCTCCTCGATGAGATCGCCGTCGCCGGCGTCGGTGTCGATCGTCTCCCGCCGCTCCCGACCGGCACAGACCAAGTGAAAGGCCTCGTGCAGCGCTGAATGCACCGGAGTGTCCGGGCGCACGAACACGCTCGAGCCGCGGATGCCGGCCTCCGGAGCGCCGAAGTAGCTCGACGGGATCGGCTCGCCCGGCTCGACCCACACCACCTCGATTCCCCACGGCTCGAGCAATCGCTCGAGCTCGCCCGGAGCGAGCTCGCCCACCTCGAGCACGACTGCTTCGGTCACGCCGACACGCCACCACGCGGCAGGATCTTGAGCGCCTGGTCGACCACCACCCGATGGTTCGCCGGAATGTCGCGAGTGACGACGGCATTGGTGCCGATGATCGCCCGATCACCGATCCGCACCGGCCCGATGATTCGCGCTCCCGCACCGACGAAGACCCCGTCGCCCAGGGTCGGCATCTGGTCGAGGCGGGCTTGACTCGGCGCCCCGAGCGTCACCTGCTGGAGCAGGAACCCTCGGCGCCCAATGCGGCTCCCTCCCCCGATCACCAAACCGACGCCGTGCGCCACGATCAGCCCACCACCGATGTCGGCAGCCGGCGAGATGTCGACCCCGGTCAGGAACAGATTGCACCGCGCCACCGCTGGCCCCAGCGCCGGAATGCGGTGCCAGCGCAACCAGTGGGCCAGCCGATGCATCACCACGGCCTGGAAGCCGTTGTCGAACAGCAACCCTTCGACCAACGCGCGCCAGGGCGGCTTGCCCTTGATCTCGGCAAAGTGGGCGAGATCCTCGCGAAGCCGTTCGAGTGCCATGAAGAGATCCTATCGTTGGGCAGATGCGGCTGCCGCGAGACAACGTGGACTCGCCCCTAGGCCCGGCTCAAACGGGCCGCAAGGCGTTGTAAGCTCAGCCCAGGCAACTCGACCATGGAGCTCCCGCCTTCCCACCAGACCCTCGAGGTGCAGTCGCTGGCGACGCTCGCGCGCCAGTTCGCCGACCGCCGCCAATTCGACGAGGCGATCCAGCTGTTCGAGATGGCACTGCGGCTCGAGCCCGACAACCGTGGCCTGCGGCTGTCGCTCGCCCAGGTTCGGCGCCTTGGCCGGGAACAGTCGGGTGCACCGAGCAAGACCGGGCTGCGCGAGGCGCTGCGCGAGCAGCTGCGCCGCAACGCGCTCGACGCCAAACACTTCATCGGTGTCGCCCACCTCTTCTTCGAACAGGGCGAGGACGATCGGGCGCTCGAGTACCTCGAGATCGCAGCGGCCAAGGATCTCGCCAACCCGAGTCCCTACAAGTTGCGCGGGCGCATCCACATGCGCCGTCACGAGTGGGCCGAAGCGGCGGCGCAGCTGGTCCGGGCGCGGACCTACAACCCCTTCGATCGCCGCACCAACGAGCTGCTGGCCCGTGCCCGCTTCGAGCTGGCGGACTTCGCCGGCGCGCTGGCGGCCCTGGTCGATGCGGTGTTGCTGCAGCCCGAAGGGGTCCGCACCGAAGGTGACAGCGAGCTCAAGCGCCAGGTGCAACACGTCAAAAAGGCGCTCGGCTGGAGCAACCAGGAGCTGGTGGACTTCTTCCGCCAACGCCAGGAAGAGCTCAAGCTTTCCTTCGATCGACTGGAGTGGCACCGCATGCGTTTCCGCGAGGGAGACGCCGCCGAGGTCGAAGCCGAAAACGTCACCGACACCCAACCGGTCAGTCGGCCGCGGGTGGGCCGGCTCGAGCTCGCGGTGCGGCTGCGGGCCTTGTCGGCATGGCGGCATCTCACCGACGAACAGATCTTCCAGCTCACCGAAATCGCCCGCGAGGAAAGTCGGGAGGCGGGCGAGTTGGTCTTCGCCGCCGACGTCGTCGACTTCGACCTGTGGCTGCTCGAAAGCGGCGAAGTGACGATCAGCCGCGACTCGGGCTACGGCCCGATCCCGCTCGGCCTGATCAAGCCGGGCGAGATTTTCGGTGAGATGGCCTTCATCACCAGGCTGCCGCGCTCAGCCGACGCCACCTGCTCCAAGGTCAGCCGGCTGTTGCGCTTCGACGGCCGGGCGCTGACGCGCCTGGTGCAGGAGTCACCCGAGATCGGCGTGCAGCTGTACTGGAGCTTCTGGCACGGGCTGTCGTTCAAGCTGCGCCTGACCAACGAACAGCTCAAGACCTTCTTCTCCGAAGAGGGCATCTCCGAAAACCTCGCACGGCTGCGCCGAGGCGAAGTCGACGTCGGCGTCGACGAGGACGTCGACCTCGACACCAAGGTGTTGTTGTTGCGCGAGCAGGGGCTGTCGAGCGAAGAGTTGATGGCGCTCGCCACCTTTTCGCAGGAGCGCACCTACCCCTCGGGCGGATGGATCTTCCGCGAGGGCGACGAAGGCCGCGAGATGTACGTGGTGCTCGAGGGCAAGGTGCGCATCAGCAAGTTCATCCCCGGCGGCGGCGAAGAAGCGCTCGCGATCCTCGGCCGCGGCGACTTCTTCGGCGAGATGGCGCTGATCGACAACAAGCCGCGATCGGCCGACGCTCGCGCCCACGAGGGCAAGGCGACCGTGGTTGCACTCCATCACGACACCATCCGCGAGGTGTTGTCGATGGATACCCGCGCTTCGCTCGAGTTCCTGGAGCTGCTCTCCCGCCTGATCGCCAAACGTCTGCGCGAGATCGACGACAAGCTGATCGGCTGGCGGATCATGTCGGGGATTGGGATCGGCCGGGGGGAGGATGACTGAGGGATCGGGTATCGGGTACAGGGTACTTGGCGTACTGGGTACTGGAGAGGGTTGACGAGCGAGGATCCCGAAAGGGGCTTCTGCCGCAGGGGACGGTTCAGTCGGCGCTGGGTGGCGACGGAGGCCCGAAAGCCAAAGCCCCGGCGCGGGCGGCGGCGACCCACTCGGCCGCCCGGGGCGAGGCGAGAAGGGTGGCGGCGTCCTCGTGCGCCCAGCTGAGCAACTCGCGATCGCGCAGTGGGTCGGCGAAGCGGAAGGCGGCTGAACCCGCCTGCCGCTGGCCCAGGAGCTCTCCCGGACCGCGCTGGATGAGGTCGGCGTCGGCCAGGGCGAAGCCATCCATCGTCGCCGCAAAGGCGTCGAGGCGGGCGCGCGCGGCGTCGCCGATGTCGCCGTGAAGTGCGACACAACGCCCCGGCTTGCCACCTCGGCCGACCCGACCCCGGAGCTGGTGTAGCTGGGCGAGGCCAAAATGCTCAGCCCCGTCGATCACCATCCAGGTCGCTTCCGGCACGTCGATCCCCACTTCGATCACACTGGTCGCAATCAATGCCTGGATCACCCCGGTGCGCAAGCCCGCGAGCGCACCGCGCACCTCGCCCGAGCTCATGCGGCCATGGACTAGGCGACAGCGCTGGGCGCCCAGGGCCTCGAGCCAACGTCGGCCCTCGCGCTCGAGGGCCGGCACCGCGTCCTCGTTGGCCTCGATCCGGGGCAGCACGACAAACACCCGCTCGCCCGCGTCGAGGATCTCGCGCAGCCGCCGTTCGAGTGCCGGGCGGCGGCCGCTGTGCAACACCGCCGTCTCGATGCCGGCGCGCCCGCCGGGCAACTCGGCCAACACCGAACCGTCGAGGTCGCCGAAGGCGCTGAGCGCAAGGCTGCGCGGAATGGGTGTGGCCGACATCAGCAGCAGATCGGGGCGCCGGCCTTTGGCGTGGAGTGCCGCACGTTGGGCCACCCCGAAGCGGTGCATCTCGTCGACCACCACCAAGGCGAGCCGGGCAAACGCCACACCCTCGCCGAGCAGAGCGTGAGTGCCGACAGCAACCGCGACCTCGCCACGCTCCAGGGCGCGCCGGGCAGCGGGATCGCGACGATCGGCCGTCACCAGGGCCACACGATGGCGACCGGCAAACAGGCGCTCGAGGGCTGCGGCGTGTTGCTCGGCCAACACCTCAGTCGGGGCCAACAAGGCACTCTGCATGCCACTTTCGGCGGCAATGAGCATCGCGAGTGCCGCGACCACAGTCTTGCCGCTGCCAACCTCGCCGTGCAGCAGACGCGCCATCGGGCCCGGCTCGCGCAGATCGGCGACGATCTCGGCAAGGGCCTGCTTCTGCCCCGCGGTCAAGGCAAACGGCAGGATCTCGCGAGCCACCGCGCGCACACGATCGTCGATGCGGTAGTGATGCCCTTTCGCCCGCGCCCGGCGCCGCGCCCGGCGGGCCAACACCAGCAGCTGGTGCTGGAGCAGCTCTCCCCACACCAGCCGCTGCCACGCGCTCGTCGCGCCCGCTCCCTGGTGCAGGGCCAAGAGCGCCGCACCGAGCTGCGGCAGCCCTCGCCGCTCCCCCAGCTCGGCCGGTAGCGGATCCTCGAGCTGCTCTGCGGCTACGAGCGTCGCCTCGATCATCGCCGCCAGCACCGCCGGCGGCAAGCCCGCCAGCGCCGGGTACATCGGCGTGGCGGCGGCGGCGCCCACCCCCGGCCGCGGCTCCAGCAGTTCCGGGCTCTGGAGCTGCCAACCGAAGTCGTTGCGCCGCAGCTCGCCGCGGGCAATCCAAGGCCCCGGCCCGAGTCGGGCGCGCCATGGCTGGTTGAACCACACGATCGGCAATCGGCGGGTGCCGTCGACCAACTCGGCAGTCACCAGCGTCAACCGACGGCGCGGGCTGCGTTGCTGGACATTCTCGAGGCGGCCGATCACCGCCACCGCCCCCTCGATCAGCGGCTGATCGCTGAGGGCCACTGCGTCCGGGTGCTCGACGAAGCGCAGCGGCAGGTGCAGGAGCAGGTCACGGACGCTTTCGACGCCGGCTGCGGCCAAGGCTCGAGCCCGCGCCACCCCCACGCCGGGAAGCGATGTGATCGGCGCGTCCGCCGAGACCGCCACCGCACCCCGACGCGTGATCGTGGAGCTCCTCAGTTCGCCGCGAGGCCGCGGTAGACCTGGCGGATCATGCGCTCGGTGGTGATGAACGCCCAGCTCTGCGACTCGTAGGCCGCCAGCGGCTTCTTCTCGAGCACCTCCTCGACCGACATCCCGGCCGCCACCAGATCGCCGATGATCTTCTTGACATCCTCGAGCATCGCGACCGATGCCTGGAGATCGGCCTTGCCGGCGATCGGACCGTGGCCAGGGATGATCTTGGTCGCGTCGTCGGCAACCTCGAGGATTCGCTTCTGCGCCGCGATGTAGCCGTCGACCGACCCGCCGCTGTCGAGATCGATGAACGGGAAGATGCCGTGGAAGAACACGTCGCCGGCGTGGATCACGTTGGCCCCGCGGAAGTGGATGATCGCGTCCCCGTCGGTGTGGGCTTTGGCGACGTGGAAGACGTAGGCTTCCTGGCCGTTCAAGTGGAAGGTCACGGCGTCGGCGAACGTCACCACCGGCAGCGCCTCCTTGGGCGCCGGCACCGGCTCCGGGCCACCGACGATGCCGTCACGCACCAGGCGTGCACGCACGTTGTCGTGAGCGACGATGGTGGCCCCGGCCTGGCCGACCAAGTGGTTGCCGCCGACGTGGTCGCCGTGGACGTGAGTGTTGATGACGAAGTCGATTGGTGCCCCGGCCACCTTCGCCACACTCTCGAGCAGCAGGCTCGCAAACGGCGGGAAGCTGTCATCGACCATCACCACCCCATCAGGCCCGGTCAGCAGGCCGACGTTGCCGCCCGCAAAACCACCAACCCCCTCGATCATGTGCAGGCCAGGCGTCAGCTCGGTCGCCTTGAACGAGATCTCGGGCTCGACCGCAGGTGCCGCCTGGTGAGCCGAAGCAGTCGTCGGCAGGAGAAGCAGAGTAAGGACGAAGGTCACGGATGTCATGCGCATGAAACGGCTCCTTATGGGACGGGGGAGGACTCTAGCAGGAGGAGGTACTGGGGATCGGGGATCGGGGATCGGAAGGTACCGGGTATCGGGTATCGGGTATCGGGTATCGGGTATCGGAAGGTACCGGGTACTCTCTGGATCGGGTCCCGGGTCCCGGGTCCCCGATCCCTACAAATACCCCAACGCCCGCAGCTCCGCCTCCTGCTCGGCGGACAGGGCACCGCGGCGGGATGCTGCAATCGTCGCCGGAAACGCCTGCTCGAGCCAGCTGCGACAGGCCTGGGCATCGGTCGAATCGGGCGCGAGCGGATGGCGCTCGTCGGGATCTCGGGCGAGGTCGTAGACGCGCCACTCCGGGATTTGGAGCCCGGGTCCTTCGCTGCCGGAAAGGCTGCGAATGCACTTGATCGACCCGCGCGCAGCCGCCTGCAGCGCCACCGACCGCGGATCGTCGAGGTCCCAGTGCGGCCGGGTTTCGGCCAGGACCACCCGCTGCTCAGGTAGCTCCCGCAGCCGCGCGAGGGAAACACCATCGAGCGGGATTTCTTCGAGTCCGACGACCTCGGCGACCGTGGGAGCCACATCGACGACACTGGCTCGCTGAGAAACCCTGAGACCGCCGTCACGCCCACCGGGGAAACGAACGATCAGCGGCACGTGGAGCAATTCTTCGTAGAGGGTGAAACTGTGCCCAAAGACGCCGTGCTCGCCGAACTCCTCACCGTGGTCGGAAGTCACGATCACAAGCGTGTCCTCCCACTCGTCGAGGTACTCGAGCAAATCGCGCAGGCGGCCGAACTGGCGATCGGCGCGCCGCACCTCGCCGTCGTAGAGGCCCCGCAACACCTCGACCTCGCGTCGGTTGTCGTTCAACCCGTGCTCTTGGAAGTAGCCGGGCTGGTACTGCCACGGGCGCAGCAATCCGATCCGCTCGCGCGCAAAGCGACGATCTTCACCCTGCGGCAGGTAACTCTCGTGGGGATCGACGATATGGACCGACGCGAACCACGGCCGCTGCGGATCCGGGCGCGACGCGAGATGATGAAGCAGGAACCACGGCACCTCGGCGGACTCGCTGGCGCTGCGCAGCAGGGTGTCGGTGCGGTAGATCCGCCCGAAGCCCCGATCGAAACCGTAGATCGGGCCGACCACCGGGTTCTGCACGATCGCAAAGGTGTCATACCCAGCGGCCCCGAGCCTTTCGGCCAAGGGAAACTGCGGCGGCTCGACCTCGAGCGAACCGACGCGGACGTGGCCGTGATGCTCGGGCCAGAGACCGGTGTGGATCGACTTCGTCGCCGGAGCCGTCCACGGGGCGGTGCTCCACGCACGCTCGAACACGACTGCACTCTCGGCCAGGCGCGCGAGATGCGGTGAGGTCGGCCGCTCGCCGCCGTACACCGTCAAGGCATCCGCGCGCAGGGTGTCGATCGTCAGCAGGACTACGTTCGGGCGCTCCGGTGGGCTCGAACCCGAACCCCGGACGATCTCGATCTCGACCTTCTGGGAGGTCAGGCCGCGGCTGCGCAGGCGCAGCCAACTTGGCTGCACCAAGGCCGCCCCGAGCTTCAGGGTCGCCGCCAGCGCCTGCTCGGGTGGACCTTCGGTGAGCCGTTCGGCCCGTCCGCTGCGGAGCACTTCAGCCACCACCAACCCCTCGCCCCGCACCCCGCCATCGAGGCGCACGGCCACCACACCCGCCGGGAGGGGAACATCGACCGTGGCGTCGCCCTCGAGCTCGAGCGTCGTACGATCGTGCAGCGTCGCCTGCCCGATCGCTTCGACGCCCCGCGGCTCGAGGCGTACCGAACCCACTCGTGCGGCGCTCGCGCGACGTTCGGTGCCGATCCCGACCTCAGCCGGCACGACCGAACGCGCAAAGCGCAGCTCGATGGTGCCGATGCCGGGCCCGAGACCCTCCGGCAGAAGCGCCACCCGTTCGACCTCCAGGCCCGGCCGCAGCGAGCGGCGGTCGACCATCACGCCATCGACCCAGGTCTCCAGCTCCTGGACGGAATCGAGATGGGGGAACGGCTCGACCTCCAGCACCAGCTCGAGAGGCTCGGGCCACGGTCCCGCCACGAAGAGCTGCGCGCGGGGTCCGACGGCGCGCAGCTTCGGCCACCTCCACCACCGCGAGCGCGGACGCGCCTGGTGCCAACCGGACCCCAGCTTGACCAACCCACGCCCGTTGCCGGCGAAGTCGACCTCGAAGGCGGTGGTACGGTGCACCACCCCCGGATCGAGGGGAAAGGACCCCGGCTCGATCACGGCCCCGCCGGACGGCCAACGGTAGGCGTCGACGACTACCGCGGCAGGTAGGGCAGCAAGCCCAACGAACAGGCCTCCTGCGACGGCGAGTCGTCCCCAGCGCACGGAATCTTCAGCCCGACTCGGCCCAACAGCGGTCGGCAAACCGCCCCAACCGCTCGGAGAACCGCTCCGCTTCCTCCAGGTGAGGGAGCAGAGCGCTCTCCTCGAACACCTCGAGCTCGGCCCCGGCCCCGAGCCGCGACAGCCACGGATCAGCGTTCTCGACCTCTGGATCGCGACTCGCTCGCCCCCACAGCAGCAGGCTCGGCAGGGCGAGGCGCTCGACCAACTCGCCGACCTCGTCGTCGAGACGGCCCGAGAACAGGGCACCCAACGCCCGCGCCGCCCCTGGCCTGTGGGCCGCACGGTAGGCGTGGTCGACCGTCGCCGCATCGACCCGGGCGGGTGAGGCGTAGATGTCGCGAGCGAGCGACCGCGCGACGGCCGCTTTCGAGGTCACCGCATTCAACGCCGACTCGCCCAGGATCGGCAGCGGCAACACCGACTGCAGCACCCGGTCCGCGATCGTGGTCCGGCGCCTGAGGTCACCGATCCCGTGAGGACACACCAGCGCGATCCCCACCGCCGGCGGCACGCCGTGGTCGAGCAGGCCACGGACCGCCGCCGCGGCGGCGTGGCCGGCAGCGACCACCACCGCGGACTCGGCCACCACGTCGATCAGAAAGTCGCGGACAAAGGCACTGCCAACCTCGGGGCGCATCAGCAGCCGCGGGTCTGCCGACAGACCCCACCCCGGCAGATCCGGCACGACCACGCGGAAGCGCGACGCCAATCGCCTCGCGACCTCGCGCCACTCCTCGCCATCGCGGCCGAGACCGAAGCCGTGCAGCAGCACGATCGGCGGGCCGTCGCCGAGATCGCGGAACCGCACCAGCCCTCGTCCCCACCGGTACGTGTCGAGCCTCGCCCACGACGGTTCGGCCAGTGGCGGCGCGGTCTTCGCGATCCAGCGGTTGATCAGCGCCGGGATCCCCACCGCCGCCGCCCCCAACACCAAGCCACCGATGAGGCGTCGGCGGCGGCGATCCTGGTCGGCGCGCAGAGCGGGGTCCATACGGGGACGATACCGCAGTTGGCAAGCACGAGCTCAGGAATCACCCCCACGACCTCAGGCGATGCCCCAAGCGGCGTTCCGACGAGTCGCCGGTACCCGGTACCTTGGTGGCGGTGCACGAACGGGTCGACGTTCGTCCAGCCAGGTGCACCACGGAGGGGTGCATGAGCAACTGCTAGACTCTCTCCATGGCGATCTTGCCCATCGTGCGGCTTGGACATCCGGTGTTGCGCACCCCGGCCGAAGCAGTCGACCCGGCTGCGTTGCCCTCCCTGCAGCGACTGATCGACGACATGCTCGAGACGGTGGTCGACTCGGGCGGAGTGGGCCTCGCGGCACCGCAGGTCGGCCGGGCGCTGCAGCTGTTCGTCTACGACGCCGCCGACAGTGCCGACGCCGAGCCGACCTGGGAGGTGGTGGTCAACCCCACCGTCGACCCGCTGCCCGGGCAGCTCGAGTACGACTGGGAAGGATGCCTGTCGATCCCCGACTTGCGAGGCCTGGTACCGCGGTACCCGAGCGTGCGCCTGCACGGCCTCGACCGCCACGGCAAAGCCTTCGAGCGCGTGCTCTCAGAGTTCCCGGCGCGCATCGCCCAACACGAATACGACCACCTCCACGGCGTGGTGTTCCTCGACCGCATGCGCGACTTGCAGTCGCTGTCGTTCGAGGAGGAGTGGGAGCAATTCGTGCTCGCCGAGGACTCGGGCGAGTTTTCGACCGTCGGCTGATGGCACGCGAGCTGGTGGTGGTGTGGCTCGGGCGCGCACGGCGCGACGCCTGGGAGTCCCTGTGCGCCGACTACATCGAGCGGATCGGCCACGTCTGGCCGCTGCGGGAGGTCGTGCTGCGCCCCGCCGAAGGGGACCTCGTCTCGCGCCTGCGCCGCGAGGCCGAGCTGATCGAGGCGGCGCTGCCGCCCTCGGCCGGTGTCATCGCGCTCGACCGGCGCGGCAAGGCCCGAGGATCGCGCGAGCTGGCCGAACGGCTGATGGCCCGTCTCGAGTCCAACCCCAACCCCCTCGCGTTCGTGATCGGCTCGGACCTCGGCATCGATCCGAAGTTCCTCGACCGCGCCGACGAACGCTGGTCACTCGGCCCCCTCACCCTCCCCCACGCCCTCGCGCGCCTGGTGTTGCTCGAACAGCTGTTTCGCGCCTCGAGCTTCGCTACCGGGACGGGGTATCACCGGGAGGGGGTTGGGTAGGCGGAAGGGACCGGGGACCGGGGACCGGGCGAAAGGTACCGAGTACCGGGTACCGGTACCGGGACAAAGGTATCGGGTATCGGGTATCGGGTATCCGGGGGAGAAGATCGAGGAACGGGGCGCCCTTCGGATGGTGGCGTCTGGAAGCCCCGAAGGGGCGCCAGGAGATAGCCCAGGGCAGAGCGAAGCGACGCCCTGGGTAGGGCGTCGCCCACAACGCGTCCCGAGCCCTGAAGGGGCGAAACGCCGGGTGCTCTCAGGGCCCGGGTTCGGACCAGGCCGAGGTGTCGCCGGCTTCGAAGGAGTCGGCGAACAGCACGCCGGTGAACGGCTCGATGGTCAACGCCGCCGAGCTCGGCGGCCGGTTCGCGTCGAACCAGGAGGTGACCATCGAGCCCTCGGGTTCAGGGCACGGTTGCCGACCACGCCGAGGTGTTGCCGCTCTCGAAGCCATCGTCGAACAGGGTGCCAAACATCGACGCCGTGACCTCCGTTGGGGAGCCCGGCGTGCGGAAGAGACCGAGGGTGATCTGCGAACCGGGTGCGGGTGGGGCGTCGGCGATGATCCAGAACGAGTAGGTCGTGCCCCAGCGGATCGCGTTGGCGTTGGGGTTCTGGGCGAAGGTCTCGGTTGCCCAGGTGACCGTTGTGCCACCGGCGCCGGCGACGACCGGGGTCGCGGGCTGGCTCCAGTCGGTGGTCGAGATCACCGCTTCTTCACCGGAATGGGCGTCGACATCGTGGAAGCCGATGGTCGAGACCGTCGCGTTGGGCGGGATCGGCACCGTGACGGACTGCACCGACCGGTGGGAATTCAGGTTGTGCACTGCGATCTCCCAGCGGTACTGACCACCACCCTCGTCATGGATCCGCGTGCCGACGTGCAGCAGCTCCGGCGGGTCGGGAAGCCCCGGAAAGCGGTCGTCGCCGGCCGGCGCCGGACCACCAGTGGTCTGGAACATCACCTCGTCGATGTACACCCCGGAGTCGGCCGCCTGCCAGGCGTAGATCGCCGGCATCGCCTGCACCGTGGCCGCGGTCAGGCTCATGCCGAAGGACCCGTTGACCGTCACCGGGCGGTAGGAGGCGTTGTTGAGGCCGTTGCCGGCCATCGCGTCGTCGGCGGTGACGTATTGGGCCTCGTAGAAGTAGAGCTCACCGTTGCCGCTGGTGAGGTCGTCGCGGTGGGCCTGGAGGCGCTGGTCGATGGTCGAGCAGCCGCCCGGGCAGTTCGGTT
The DNA here is from genome assembly GCA_964599475.1 of uncultured Thermoanaerobaculia bacterium. Taxonomy (GTDB): domain Bacteria; phylum Acidobacteriota; class Thermoanaerobaculia; order Multivoradales; family CAZRFU01; genus CAZRFU01. Next base: position 35,060 of record CAZRFU010000013.1, on the reverse strand, counting down.
CCTGCCAGGTATTCGGGTAATACCCACGGGTCGCGTTGACCTCCCGGCGGAGGCCCATCGGCCGCCCACCGTTGAGGCTCGACGTGTAGGGGTCCGAGCACCCGACGCCCAGCCGGCTTCCCGTTCCCGAGCTCTGACACCCGAGGCCACAGGCGTTCTGCTGCAGCGCGGTGAAGCCGTGCTTGAGCCAGCTGTAGCCGACCTGGCGCAGCCGGCCGTCCTTGATCTGGTAGAGATTGCCGCCGATGACCGGGTGGCGGTTGTCGCCGGCGATCCAGTTGAGCTCGGCGTCGCCGATGTTGCAGGAGGTAGTGCCGACCGAATAGGCCTGGATCGAGCCGACGCTGCCATGATTGGAAAGATCCGGCAAGACGCCGACGATCACGTCCGGCGCGGCTCCTTCGGGCTCGACCGCAAGAACCGACCAGGCACCAACAGACAGGGCCAACGCCCCCAATGCAACGAGCGACTTCCGAACCATCGTGGACACCTCTCTTCGACTGTGGGGATGGGATGGGAGGACAGCTGAGCGGAAGCACTGATTATAGCCATCGGTCGACGCGCTGCAAGGGGCAGCCCACCGCTTCGCCGCGGCACGGCCAGAGAGGCGAGGCGCAGAAGGGGACGAAGGAGCTCAGGGACTGAGGGGGCTGCGGATCGCGCTCCGAGAGTCCCTTAGTCCCTTTCTAATAAGTCACTTACCGGATCCACCTCGATCTCCGCCTGCATCGGGTCGCGGTCCGCCTCGAACCAGAAACTGAAGGCCGTACCCCAGCGCAGCAGCATCAACTCCGCTCCCGCAACGTGTGGATCCGGGCGAAAGCGCACACCCGATGCTCCAACGGTCGTGATCCACACAGGCGCCGGGTAGACCTCGCCACTGTGGTGCGCAATGCCGCGGAAACCCGCTCCCGAGATCGTCGTCGGCCCAGGGAAGTGAACCTCGAACGCCGCCGCGCCCGGCCTCGCGTTGAGGTTGTGTACCGTGTAGTCGTAGCGCCAGCGCCCCTCGCCCACTTTGGCAAACCGCTGCGCCACATGGAAGCGTCCGACACGCTCGCCTCCGACGGGCCGGTCGACGGTGGTAACCATCACGTTGCCGTCGATCTGAGGCCAGGCCGCCACTGCCGGCTGCGCGCGGACCGTTTCGCCGACCCACCGCACCTTGAGGAACTCGTCGATCGAGACCTCGCGCCACGACACGTTGTCGAGGTCGTTGCCGGCCTCGGCGTCGTCGGCAGCAAGGTAGTGCGCTTCGGCGAAGTAGCGAGCGCCCGGATTCTGCGCGGGCTCGATGTCGGCGAGGGCGACGCGCAGCAGCTGATCCGCCCCGGAGAACGGCACCGCGGTCGGCGGGAACGGGAAGCTCACCGACAGCGGGTCGACCTCCGAGCGACGACCCAGGGGGCGCCGCCCGTTGGCGGTCGAGCTGTAGAAGTCGGCACAACCGACACCGAGCTGATCACCTCCGTGGGACGGCGTGACGCAGTTGCCACACGCCGCATCGCTGCGATTCACCGACACGAAGCCGTGTTTGAGCCAACTCATGCCGATCTGCTCGAAGCGGCCGTCCTTGAGCCGGTAGAGGTTCTGGGCGATCACCGGGTGTTGATCGGCGCGACAGTAGTCCTGCTCCTCGTTGCACCACCACAGCGGCTCGGTGCCGACGTTGCAGGCGTCGGTGCCGAAGGCATAGCCGACGAAGTCGCCATCGCGCACCGGATCGGCAAACGAACCGATGTTCGACACCACGACGTTGGGCCCCACCGCCGCCAGCCACAGGAGCGCCCCGATCACTGTGCGCCCTCCCCTCCTCCACTTCCCCCTTGCCCGCTTCCCTCTTCCCCCTTCCCTGTTCCCTGCCTCAGCTCCTCCACCATCGCTCGCATCTCGGGATGGTCCTCGAGCGCCAGCCCCTGCTCCAGCAGCTCGATCGCCTCTGCCGTGCGACCCTGGCTCGCCAGCAGGCCGGCGAGGTTCTCGCGAGCAACACGAAAGCCCGGATCGCGCCCGAGGGTCTCGCGAAACAGGCTCTCGGCGCCGCCGAGGTCACCCGCGAGCGCCGCGGCATACCCGGCGTTGTAGGAGAACGATGCGTCGCGCGGAAAACGCACCGCCGCCTGCTCGAAGACCCGTTTGGCGGCGAGCGGCTCGCCGGCATTGGCAAACGACAGGGCGAGATCGTTCCAGCCCGCGGCGAGCTCCGGCGCCTGCTCGAGGGCAGCACTGAGATCCCGTCGGCCGTCGGCCACATTGCCGAGCCGCAGCCGCGCGCGACCACGCAAGAGCAGCAACTCGGGCCGTTCCGGGTCGAGGCCGGCGTCGAGGGCACGACTCGCCTCGAGCTCGGCCTTGGCGAGGTCTCCGCGCACCCAGGCGATGCGCGCCAGGCGACCAGGGATCGCGCCGTGCTCGAGGATGCCGAGTCGCCGCGCCGTCAGGAGGTGTCGTTCGGCGCGGGCAAGATCGCCCACCACTCCGGTCGCCGGTCCCACGCCGTACAAGGCATGACCGCCCGCGTCGTCGAAGGCCACGTCCGCACGCCATTCGTGCCAGCGCAACACTCCTGCCCAGACCGTCCCGCCGAGCACGACCGCGAGGATCGACGCCACGACCAACCCGGCGCTGGTCAGCCTCCCTGCCCGCCGCAGCCGGGATCGACGCCACGAGTAGTCTCGACGCTGCACCAGTCGCAATCCGAGTAGGCCCGCAAACGCCACCATGCCGGCGATTCCGAGCGCCAGCAGGAACGGCACCAGCGCATGCAGACCACGGAAAGCGAAAAACGCCCCGACGAATGCGAGCGCCAGGACCAGCTCCTCCGACCACGGCAGGCGCCGGAGGTGCGACTGCGGTTCGCGACGCGGCGCGGTCGTCACGGCGGGCGCACCGAAGCCAAGGTAGAGCGCGTCTTTCGGGCACACCGACACGCAGTCGAGGCACTTCATACAGCCGGGATCGACCACCGCGCCGTAGTCGCGCACCTCTTCGTGCACCCGCACGTTCGAGGTACACACCGCGGTACAGTGGCCACAGCCTTCACACGCATCGGTGACGCGAATGCGCAGCGGCGCCACCCGGTCGACCGCGCCGAAGAACGCGCCGTAGGGACAGGCGTAGGTGCAGAAGCCTTTCGCGCCGAGCAACCACACCACGCCGAATCCACACACCAGGAAGGTCAGTCCACCGACGATCCACCCGGGGAAAGTCGCCCAGAAGTGCGGAGTGGTCCACTCGGTGCGAAGCTCGCCGAAGCCGCCATCGCGCATGAACAGGCGCCAGAACAGCGGCCAGACGAACATGTAGAGCGCCGCGAGCAGGGGCACCCATACGAGCACCCGCGAGCGCAGCGGCTGCGGGCGCAGGCCGAGCTTCTGCAGCAGGTGGGCACACAGATCCTGCAACGCCACCAGATGACAGGCCCAGCCGCAGAAGAAGCGCCCGAAGATCGCGGTCGACAGGATCATCAGAGCAAAAAACACCAGGCCGGTGTTGATCACACCGTCGCGGCCGAGCGCCGCCGCCTCCGACGGTTCGACCGGCGTGAGCGTCGTACCGTTGGTCAACCAGTGCACCAAATGCAGAGCGATCAGCAGGTGCACGGCGATCAGCACCCCGGCGCGCCACGCCGCCGCCTTCGACCGGGCGACACCACCACCGATCACGGGCAACTTGGGATTGCCGACCCGGCCCGCTCGCTTCGCGCTCATGGCTGTGGTCGCCGCAGCAGCTTCTCGACCTGGGCGACGACCATACTCATCGCCACGCGGTTCATGCCACCCTCGGGCACGATCACGTCGGCAAAGCGGCGCGAGGGCTCGACGAACTCGAGGTGCATCGGCCGCACCTGCTCTTCGTATTGTTTGAGCACACTTTCGATCGACCGGCCGCGTTCGGTGGTGTCGCGGCGCAAGCGGCGAATCAGACGCACGTCGGCGTCGGTGTCGACGAAGATGCGCAGGTCGAGGAGCTCTCGCACGGCCGGCTCCGCGAACAGCAGGATGCCGTCGACCACCACCACCGGCTGGGGTTCGATCCGTTCGGTTTCGGCACGGCGGCGGTGGGTGACGAAGTCGTAGACGGGTGCCTCGATCGCCCGACCAGCCTTGAGCTCGCGCAGGTGCTCGACCAAGAGCTCGAAGTCGATCGTCGAGGGATGGTCGAAGTTGTAGTCCGACGGCCGCGCGCGGGACCAGTCGATGTCGCGGTAGTAGGCGTCCTGCGCCACCGAGGCCAGGCGTCCCTCGCCGATCGTCGACACGATCGCCCTCGCGACCGCGGTCTTGCCGGAGCCGCTGCCACCGGCAACCCCGAGCAGCACCGGCCGGCCCGCTGCCGGTTCAGCTCTGCGGCCCATTACCTCTCCAGGTCGCAAGCAAAGCCGGCAGGGCGGCAAGATCGGCGATCGTCGCATCGGCGGCGGGTCCATCGTGATAGCGGCTTTCGAGCCACACCGTCGCGCAGCCGAGGGCCAAGCCCGAGCCCACGTCCTCGCGTCGACGGTCGCCGACCATCACCGCCCGCGAAGAGTCGACTCCGAGGCGGTCGAGAACCCGCCCCAGCATCACCGGTGCAGGTTTGCGCGAGCCTTCGTCATGCGAAAAGCGCAGGTCCGCGAAGAACTGCTCGATACCGAGACGCGAGAGCGCCCAGCGATACCCTGCGCCGGGCATCGGCACGTTCGAGACGATCGCGAGTCGGTAGCCCGCAGCGGCCACCGCGGACACCGCCTCGAGGGCGCCGGGAAGGGGCTGGAGCCACCGCGAGTACGGCTCGAAGTACGCTCGGAGCAGGGTTTCCGCGTCGACCGTGGATCGGCTCGCGAGCCGTTCGAGGTGGGGCCAGAACGACTCTTCGCGTCCGCGCTCGCGCCGCTGCCGGTAGCCGTGGCTCCAGGGCTCGAACACCAACGTCTCGACCTCGGCGTGCGTCGCCCCCGCCGCAGCCACCAATGCCGAGCGGCCGCGGGTTTCGAGCTCACCAAACGGAAGCCCTCCGGACGGGCCCATCTCGAGGATCACCCCACCCATGTCCAGCACCACGAGCTCGATCGCCTTCATCGTTGGCACCCGGTGCAGAAGAAGGTGCTGCGCTGCCCCAGCACCTGTCGGCGTACCGGGCTCCCGCAGCGCCGGCACGGCTCGCCCTCGCGACCGTAGACATCGAGCGACACCTGGAAGTAGCCCGCGTTGCCCTCGCCATCGGCGAAGTCGTTGAGCGTCGTCCCACCTTCGGTCACCGCCTGCGCCAGGGTCTCGCGGATCGCCTCGGCCAGCCGTTCGAGGCGTGGCCGTGAGATCCGACCTGCCGGGCGGCGCGGGTCGATGCCGGCGCGAAACAGCGCCTCACTCGCGTAGATGTTGCCGACGCCGACGACCACCGCCGCATCCATGATCAGCAGCTTGATCGCACGCGAGCGCCCCTTGGCCCAGGCCGCGAGATGGCGACCATCGAACTGTTCTCCAAGCGGCTCGGGGCCGAGGCCGCGCAAATGGGGATCGTCGGCGAGGCGTGCTGTCGGCGCCACCGCGACCAGACCAAAGCGCCGCGGATCGCGCAGTCGCAGTCGCCGGTCACTTTCGAGCAACCACGAGACATGCTCATGGCGTTCACTCGGCTCCTCGGCCGGAACCAGCGTCAGCCGTCCGCTCATGCCGAGGTGCACCAGGATCGTGAAGCCCGAGTCGAGCTCGATCAGCAAGTACTTCGCCCGCCGCCCCAACCCTTCGACCCGCGCGCCGACACACGCCGCCGCCAGCGCGCGAGTCGCCACCGGCTCCCGCAGCCGCCCATCGTGCACCACCAGCACCTGGATTCGGTCCCCCGGCAGCAGCCGTTCGAGACTGCGGCGTAGGACCTCGACTTCGGGAAGCTCCGGCATGGCGGGATCCTACCGGGAATGGGGACCCGGGACCCGGGACCAGGGACGGGACGGCCGGCAACCTGGGTGACACAGTCGACCTGGCAATCGGTGCGAAGGAGGCAACACGGAACCGTCGACCTCAGGCGTTGCCCTAGGTTGGTATCGCTCCAAGCCGGTCGCGCTTCGGATTGGCGGGATCCGCTGAAGCCGGGTCTCTCCCGCCCCGGGAGTGCAAAGCAGCTGCTCTCACGCCCCGAGCGCCTCTCCGACAGTACCCGGTACCCGGTACCTCCTCAAGCCGCGAGCAGGGCGGCGGCGTAGTGCGGCCGGCGCCGAGCCGTGGTGGCGATCGTGGTTGCTCCGGCGCGGCGGAAAGACTCGACCAGGGCGAAGGGGTCGGCGCTCGCGACGTCGAGCGCGACCTCGACCTCGAGCCCCTCGGAGGCCAGGCGCCGGACCGCTTCGAGCCATTGCGCGACTTTGCTGCCGACTCGCACCCGCACCCGCACGACCTGGTGTTGATCGAGCCGGCCGAGGAGATCTGCGTCCCGCGCGACCAGCGGCGAGGCACTCGACACCTCGATCGCCAGGGACTCGGGTAGTCGCGCGCGCACCAACAGCTCCAGAGCGGTGCGGGTCCGCTCGCAGCCGGACTCGGCCTGCACCCAGGCTTCACTCCGGGTACCGATCCGGAGCGCTCGGATCCCCGGCAGCCCACCGGCAAGCGCTCGCACCAGGCCCGCCCGATAGAGCTCGGTTGGGATGGTGGGGTCGACGCGCCAAGGATCGATGGCGACGGTGGTGTGGTCGATCGAATCGACGGTGACGGGCGCTCGGCGCGGCAGGGGCTCCGGCCGGGAGAGGAACAGTGGAAGGCGGAAAGCGTCGAGCAACATTTCGCTTCATTTTCGCCATTGCGAGGCCGCTTGTCAAGAGGATCTTCGCGCGATTTTCGCCAGTCCGGGAGCCGGGATCCGGGATCCGGGTTCGACCACTGGGCGCAACGGGCGGGTCTGCGATCTTTCGAGTCCCGGGTCCCGGGTTCCTGGTCCCGAATCCGCTACCCTCTGCGCATGGTCACATCCTTCGTCCGCTGGTCCGATCTCGACGGCAACAACCACATGGCCAACACCGCGTTCCTCGACGTGTGTGTCGACGTCCGTCTGGGCTTCTTCGAGCAGCAGGGCTTCCCGCGCTCGGAACTGGCGCGCCTCGGCTTCGGGCCGGTGGTCCGGCGCGACGAGGTCGACTACCTGCGCGAGCTGCGGCTCGGCCAGCAGTACCTGGTGGACCTCGAGCTCGCCGGCTGCTCCGACGACGGCTCGCGCTTCGCACTGCGCAACACGTTCTGGCTCGCAGACGGGACCACGGTGGCGACGGTCACGAGCCATGGCGGCTGGCTCGACCTGCAGGCGCGACGGCTGGTGGCGCCTCCGGAGGGCCTGCTGCAGGTCCTTCGGGCAATGCCGCGGACGGCGGATTTCACCAACTTGCCGTCGAGTGTTTCGCCGCGGTGACAAAAGTGGCGACGACCGCCGTCTCCTAGCGCATGGAACCCTCGAGCCCAGCGCTCGGCCATGCTTTGGTTGCGGTCTTCGCCGGTGAGGCGGGCGGCATCGAGGCCGTCTACGACCTTGCCGGCGCGGATCTCTACGCCTACGCAACGTGGCTGGTGGGCCGGCAGCTCGCCGAGGAGGTCGTCCAGGAGGTCTTCCTGCGGCTCCTGCGCACCCGCTCGCGAACGGTGCGCCACGCGCGTGCGTATCTGTTGGCGATCACCCGCAACGCTGCGCGCGATCTGCAGCGCACGCGGACCCTCGAAGTCCTGGACGAAAACGACCTCGAGCAACTGGTCGATCCCACCAGCACGGATCCCGACGCCGCGCTCGACGCACAACGGGCCAGCCGCGCGCTCGCGGCACTGCCGCCGCTCCAACGCGAGGCGGTGAGTCTGCGCTACCTCCTCGACCTCTCCTATGCCGACATCGGCCGGATCACCGGCGTCTCTCTCTTCACTGCGGCAAGCCGCGCCCGCCTCGGTCTTGCTCGCCTCCAACGCCTGCTCGGCGCCACCCCTCGGAGGAACCCATGAAGCCGCTGGACCACCTCCCCGTTCGCCCTCCCGCGCCGCCGGCTGCGCTCCGGCAGCGGATCCTCACCCTCGCCGTGCCAAGCCGGCTGCCCATCTCCGAAGAGGCCCCTGCGACGTCGTGGATCGACCGCTGGTGGCGCAGTCGCCGGTGGTGGATCTCCTGGGCGGCGGTGACCGCCGCCTTGCTGGTGCTCGACCTCGCCCTGACCGATCCGCTGCCGGCACCCTCGAGCTGGGGGCGGGTCGACTTCGTGGAGCTTTCGCGATGATGGTGCTGCGTGGTCTGGTCTTGGTGCTCGCGGCGCTCTTCACCCTGCTGGCTGCCCGGATCGTCGTCGGCAAGGCTCTGGGTGACGTCATCCTGGCGCGCGCCGAAGCCGAGTATGTCGAGGTCTTCGGCTCTTTGCCCGAGTCCCTCCCGCCACCTCCCGAAGTCCTCGAGGTGCCGGTCGCGCTCGATCTCACGGCGGCTGAGCGCGACGCCCTGCGGGCGGTTGAGCGTGGCGTCGGCACCCCCGAACAGATCGCGGCGGTCGGAGGCATTGCCCGGCCCGGCTCCGAGCTGGTGCCCCTCGCCGACGTCGATGCCACCCGATGGATGGGCGCGGCTCGCCTCTACGCCGCCCGGGGCTGGGTCGCCCTTGCAGGCGCCGACGCACCCGCGCTCGAGCAGGAAGCTGCGGCTCTCGTCGATCTCACGGTCGGCGCGCGGTCCCATCCCTACCTGATCGGCACCCTCGTCGCCACCGGCACGGAAGTGCTCTGGCACCGTCTCGCTCGCGCCGCCGCAGCGGCCGACCCGAACGGAGGCTCCTGGGTCGACTCCGGTCTGCTGCAGCTCGCAGCCGCCAGAGATCTCGCCGCGGCAGTCGCCGGCGAAGGCGCTCTGCAGCTCGACTCGATGCCGGGCGCCCTGCTCGACGACATGCCCAAGGGCCTCGCTCTGATCTTCCCCTGGCGTGCCGCCCACTTCCGCGCCGACGCGCTGATCGCCCGGAGTGACTTCGTTCGGCGCGTCCGAAGCCCCGAACCCTGGGTCAAGCCCCTTGAGCGAGGCCTCGTCCCGCCGCTTGGCGCCTGGCTCGACCCGCTGTCGGTCCCGGGGATCACCGCAAGCGTCCTGATCCCCGGCTTCGACTCGCTCGCCCGCGCCGAACGGCGCCTGCTGAGCGCGCGTCGCATCACCCGCTGTGGCCTCGCCTTCAGATCCGGCTCCTCAGCGCACAAGGCGGCCTGTGTCGGGCTCGTGCTGACCACCACCGCTACCGGAGTCGAGATCGCGGATCCGACGAAGTTGCCCGAAGCGGACACCGACCGCGACCGCGAGTTGCTGCTCTGGGCTCTGGCCTTTCGACAATCCGGCCCCTGACTTCGAGAGCAACCGGGCTGCTAGGGCACAACCTCCACACCCGAGTGGCGTTCGACGCGGGCCTTGGCCGCAACCTGCTCCTGCCGCAACCAGTCCCGAAAGCCCTGCTCGAGGGCTTGGAGACCGGCAGTGTCGGTGATCTCGAAGTGCTCGAGGAACTGCGCAATGGTCGGATCGTAGCCGGCGGCGATGGCGCCGAGGTACGCCTGCCAATGCCGCCGGTGCCTCCCACCGTCGCCGGAGTTGAGGTAGCGCACGAACGCCGCACCCCACGAGTAGGACAACGAGAGGTTCGAGGTCTTGTAGAAGTCCTCGGGCGCGAGCGTCAGAAACACCCCGATGTCCGGCAGTTGGCCTTGGGCCAGCGTACCCGCCAGCTCCAGGGTTCGCAGATCGGGCTCGAGAGCGACGAATGCACGCCCGGTGTCGGTGTGGCTGCGCAGGTCGACGCCACCAAGCCCGTCCGCCTCGGCGCTTTCGACCCACACCGCTCCCAGGTCCGAAGCCAGGCCCTCTTCCAGCCACTGTGGCAGCACCACCGCCAGCGCCCGATCGTTGAGCAGGTGGGTCATCTCGTGCGCGAGGGTCCGAGCCAGGTCGATCCGTGACCTCCCGCCGGCAAAGAAGGCGAGCACGCCGCTGCCGGCGTGGCCGACGTGGGAGTCCGACAGGATCGAATCGGGAGAAAACCGGCGGTAGTCCTCTTCCTTCTGAAACAGCACCATCGCGTGACGGGGTTTGCCGCTCGGCAAGCGGCCGTACCGAGCAAAATAGGCCGGCTCGACCACCTGGGCCAGCTGATCGAGGAAGCGCAGCAGCTCTTCGTCGGTCACGTCGGTCCACAGCTCGAACGGCCCGAGGCGCCCGTTCGGTTTGCGCAATCCGAACATCTCCTTGGCCTTGTCGAGCTTGCGCCAATCGGCACTGCGGGTGGGCTCGCGCCGTTGCCGCAGCCCGCCCTGGCGCGCCCCTCGATGGGGGTGCGCCGGCTCCCACGAAGGGTCGAGCCACCAGCGTCGACCATCGAACTGCACCTCGAGCCAGCCGCGCTGACGCAGCAGCACCGGAAGGTAGGCAAGGGACGGCAGCTCGGCGACCGGCTCGCCGCCGGCCCGCTCGGCCAGTGGGTGCCCCGGCAGAAACCACTGCCACGCGAGCGCCGGGATGGTCGCAGGGCGCGGCGGAACGCGCGGCAGATCGACGATCTCGAGGGATGGTCTGGCCGCCCCCGGTTCGACTCGCTCCATCGCTTCCACTGCCTCGATTGCCTCGGGCGGGAGCAGCAGCAGCGGCTCCCCAGGTGAAACCTCGGACCCGCCGGCCTGCCCCGAGCCTCCGACAGCCGCGACGGCCCGGTGTTCGCGATCACCGCCACGGCGGCTGAACGCCACAGGCTCGTTGACCGGGCGATCGCCGTCCTCAACCTCGGCCACTTCGGTCACCTCGAGCGGCGGCTGCGGCTCACCGACGTAGGCTCGGCGAAATGACACCGCGAGCGGCCCGACGACCGGCCACGCGGTGGCCTCTTCGACGATCGGCGCGGTGGGGTTCTGGGTCAACCAGGCAAAGCCCCCGAGAGCCCCCACCGCGACCACCAATCCGAGCACGAACAGGAACGAGCGAACCTGCTGCCACACCGCCATCGGTGCCTCACCACAGGAAGTACGCAGGAACCAGCAGCAGGCAGCCCACGATGACGAACACCACCTGCAGCGGCCACATCCAGCGCACCCAGGTAGGCCAGGGGATACCGGCGAGAGCGAGGACTCCCATGCAGATCGCCGAGGTTGGAATGATCAGATTGGTGAAGCCGTCGCCGAACTGGAACGCCAAAACTGCGGTCTGCCGCGAGACTCCGACCAGATCCGCGAGCGGCGCCATCACCGGCATCGTGAGCGCCGCCTGGCCCGAGCCCGACGGTACCAGGAAGTTGATCGCACTCTGCAGCAGGAACATCACCTGGCCCGACACGATCGGATGCAGGCCGCCGATCAGGCCCGACAGCGCATGCAGGATCGAGTCGATGATCTTCCCGTCGGTGGCGACCACCAGGATGCCTCGAGCAAAGGCGATCAGCAAGGCCGTGGCAACCAGATCGCGCGCGCCCTGGAGGAAGGAGGCGACGATCTCCTCGCTCGAGAGTCGACCGACGATCCCGCAGACGATGCCGAGGCCGATGAACAGGGCGGCGATCTCCTCGATGTACCACCCCTGTTCGAGCACGCCCCACACCAAGAGCGCGATCCCCACGGCGAAAGCAACCAACACCGCACCCAGCCGCCCTCCGAGACCCTCGTGCGCGTCGGTGACGACCGGCGCCGGGCGCTGCCGATCGATCTCGTAGACCAGTGATCGCTCCGGCGCGAGCCGGATGCGATGGGCGTAGACCCCCACCCAGGTGATCGCCACTGCGGTGATCACCACCCAGCACACCAGGCGGTACTCGAGCCCCGAGTACTGCTCGAGCCCGGCAATGCCCTGCGCCACCCCGATCGTGAAGGGATTGAGGAAAGCGGCGGCGAACCCGGCACCGGCCCCGACGAACGGCACCGCAACACCAACGATCGAGTCGTAGCCGAGAGACAGCGCCAGCGGCACGAAGATCAGGATGAACGGGATCACCTCTTCACTCATCCCGAAGATCGCCCCGCCGAGCGAAAACACCGTCATGAACAGTGGAATCCACGCCGCCCGTACCACCGCCGAGCGCGAGTGCGCCGCGGCCATGCTGCGTAGACCGGCCTCGATGGCCCCGGTTTTGGCGAGAATCCCGAAGGTCCCGCCCACCAGCAAGACGAAACCGATGATCTCGGCAGCCCCGACGAATCCCTTGATCGGCGCGAGCAGGATCGCACCGAGCCCCTGGGGCTCGGCTTCGGTCTGGGCGAAGGTTCCGGCCACGACGACCTCGCGCCCGTTGCGCTCCTCGCGTTGATACGAGCCCCCGGGCACCACCCAGGTCGCCGCCGCGATCAGCGCGGTGAGTAGAAAGATCAGCACGAAGGTGTTGGGGACCTTGATTCGCATCGGCTCTCCTCGGGCAGGTCGGCCAATCTTGTCAGCTCCGGGCGAACGCGTCGAGCCCCAGCAGTTCCTCATGCACCCTCGGTGGTGCACCCCGGCCGATGAAAACCCAACCTCCAGTGCACCACTTGCAAGGTACCGGGTACCGGGTATCGGGCACTTTCGGAAAACCGCCCTGGGGCGTTTCCAACGCGTCGGCCGCAACCGAAACGGGAACCCAGACCCGGACTCGGAAGAAGAACTCTTGGTTCGGAGAAGAGGGACGCGCGTCGCTTCAGATCGTTGGCAAGCCTTCGCGGTAGTGGCAGCGTCTCCCCCGCCCTCCCTGCTGGTGAAGGGCGTCGATTCCATGCAGGTCCTGCGGATGGCCGTGCCGCTGGTGCCGTCAGCGTCGCTTGCTCGGGTCGCCTTGCTGGGCGGATATGGCAGTTTCGGTGCTGCGATGGGGCGGTTCATTCCACCGATCCGCGAGCTCCCACCCAACCCACCGCCCTGCTCGCTGACCAGCAGGAGGTCGATGAGAAGGGGATGTTGCGCGCGCACCTCTTCGCGGCGTCCCGTGTCGCCGTCCGAGGCTCGGTGAGCCCGAGATCGGCACGGCGTGGGTGGGGGAGGGCCGCGGTGGTTCACGAGCCGGAGCGCCCAGGCGTGAGGTCATGCGTGGAGCGGCGTCGCGCGTCGCGCAGTCGCAAGCGGCACGGTGACCTCCACCGATCCGGCGCGCGCGCGTGCAGCGAGGCCGCTTCGACAGAGACCACTGAGCCGAGCGTAGCGGAGCGCACGACCTCACGACCAAGCGCAGGCGAGCCACTGACGGTGCGGTCCTCGAGCTTCGGGAACACGCCGTCGCACGAGATCCGGCCGAAGAAATCACACCCGCGGAGACCCGCGCAAGTTTCGTACGTTCAATTGTTTGCGCAGGCACCTGCGAGGAATGCCGCAAGACGCGTGAGATCCAGGGGGGTAAGCCACTAAGATCGCCCGCGATGCCCCCGCTCGCCGACCGTGCGTGTGCCCGCACCGGGACCATGGCTGGCCCGGGGCGCGAGCCTGCCCAATCAGCGGATCCGAGCGGCGCGGCCGGCTCCTGGCGATCCTCGTCCACAGCCCCGTTGCAGACCCGGACCGCTACGTTCGCCGAGTTACGCAGGCCTGTGGAATATAAGTTAGGCGTCCCGGCAGAGTCGCCCTCATGAAGATCCTCGGTTCACCTCTACTCGCGCTGCTCTTGGTGGCCTGTACAGCGGTCGAATCGCGCCCAGTCGACGTTCTTCCGGGCTACAGGACCTTCTACGGCAACCATGGCATTCTGGCCTACGGCCAGCATTCTGCGCTCGAGAACGACGCATTCATCCACGCCGAGATTCAAGGTCAGCGACTTCCGCGGTGGCATGAGTTTTTGCGCGTTGGCGCTTGGTCATACAACTATCCGTCGGGCGCAAAAAAGGCCGAGGTGACCTACGCCATTCGCTGGTACAGCGAGTGTTGTGCAGGTGGGCCGTGCGACCAGCCGTACGAGGTGCTCGTCGAGGACTTCTCCGTCTGGTGGCCAAACGGTCAGCTGTTGGCCGAAGGCAGTTTCGGTCTCACCCGAGTGCGGCTCGACACGAATTGCCAAGGCGGCGCAATGCTCGTGCGTGGGGTGCCAAGCAAGTCAACCCGCTACTGGGACTCCTCGGGTGAACCGGCCGATGCATCGGTGCTCCCTCAAGCCGGCATCGATCTCCAAGATCTCTGACCAAGAGGGCCGCCTAACCCTCGTTGCAGCGGACGCCGCAGTAGTGCTCTCGGTCAGCTGCGGGTCCGGGTTGACCGTTCGCTGGTCGTCAGTCGTTGCCACCTGCGTCGCCGCTGAACTTAGAATCCGTTAGGCGACAGGCAGAACCAAGATGCACGAGCTCATCCTTAGACGCTTCTTCGAAGGTCGAGCTACTGCCGCGGACCTCGCTGCCGACCTCGACGACTCGCTCGTCAAAGGCCAGAAGGGTGTGACGCTGCACCCCATTGTCGATATGGCCGAACCATTCACTGTTGAAGCGTCTCACTTGGTCAGTGTCTGCGACGCCGTGCTTGCCGAGCAGATCGAGCCTCTTTATCTCCGTGCGATCGGCTTCTGCCTCGCGGCCTCCGGTGCCTTTGACTGGAACGGCGAAAGCGCCGAGGGCGAGTCCGTCGCCACTGTGGCTCTTGACTGGTCCTGTCCAGAAGTGAACTACCCACTGTCGCTCGAGAACGTCGTGCAGTGGCGAAAGCGCCTCCTCGGCGGTGTGCCTCAGTTCGTTCCATGGCCGAAGGGCCAGCGTCCGAAGCTCCCCACCATCGACCACAAGAAGCCGGCAGGGTAGCGTGGTCGGCTCGTTCAACCAGCCAGACTGTCGCCTGACCCCTCGTTGCAGCGGACGCCGCAGTAGTGCTCTCGGTCAGCTGCGGGTCCGGGTTGACCGTTCGCTGGTCGTCAGTCGTTGCCACCTGCGTCGCCGCTGAACTCAGAATCCGTTGCACGCACAAGACATGAAGGCGCACCCGGTTACGTTGCGAGATGGCTCGTCAGCGGAAATGTTCGTAGACCAGTCGGGGCACTGGGCGTGCCCAGTCTGCGGCAGTGTTGAGCTTACCTGCAGCCCATACTTCGAGACGGGCTCGGCTTCGTTCGAGATGTGCAGCTGCGGCTTCGAGTTTGGCTTCGACGATGATCCGGGCGCTTCCGCCCAGGCGCTACCTTCGGTCAAGGAGAATTGGGAGCAGCATAGGGCAACGCCCTAGGTTCACGGCCGCGATTCGTCTCGCGAGGGCCTACGGCCCGGCATCATCGATCAGACGACGCGCTCGAGGTGCTCCAGCTCAGCCGCAACGACCTCTCCCGGCGGATATGCGCCTGGCAGCTGCGCCGGTGGGCGGGCGCGAGGCACAACGTGTGGCGCAGCGGCTAACCCCCCGCGATCGAGCGGGTGCGGTTTACACGTGTGCTGCAAGCCACTAAGATCGCCCGCGATGCCCCCGCTCGCCGACCGTGTGTGTGCCCGCACCGGGACCATGGCTGGCCCGGGGCGCGAGCCTGCCCAATCAGCGGATCCGAGCGGCGCGGCCGGCTCCTGGCGAGCGTCGCCCGCAGCCCCGTTGTGGACTGCGACCCACCTCCTCGAGGACGGAAGCGACAGCCGCACCGTGCAAGAGCTCTTGGGTCACCGCGACCTCAGCACCACGATGATCTCTACCCACGTGCTCAACCGCGGGCCGGCGGCAGTCCGCTCGCCGGCGGACCGGTTGCTGGAAGACTGATGGGAACACCAACCTTGCGCCACCGGCTTCGACCACCCGTCGCCGTCGGGATTCCACAGACCTGTGTAACGCGGCGGTCGATTGTGACTAGAAAGCCGCCAAGCGATTGGTGCCACGACGCTTGCGACTGTTCCGAGCTGCTGGCCGGCGGTGTTATGCAGACCCGGACCGCTACGTTCGCGGAGTTACGCAGGTCTGTGGGATGTAAGTTGGGCGACACTCAGAACCCTCCACTGCTCCAAACGCTAGCTCCCGGAGTTCGATCGATATGACGACCCTCATTGATTGGAGCACGCTCCAAACCAAGATCGCCGCATACTCCCGCCTGCACGGCTACACCACCGCCTCGCACGCCCTCCTCCATGTCGTTGCCGAGACTTTGCTAGCCGTGACCCCGGAGGAGTTCAGCGAAGGCCTGACCGACGGCTCGCGCGACCGCGGCATCGACGCCGTGCTCATCCAGGAGGATCAAGAGGGTGCGGTCGTCCACCTCTTCCAATCCAAGTGCGTGACGGATTTCGATAAAGCATCGAACAACTTTCCTTCGAACGAAATTGACAAGATCCTCAGTTTCGTAGCGGACCTCTTGGCGCGCAGCGGCGACCTTGAGCAGTCGGCAAATCCGCTCCTGTTTGGGCGCGTACGGGACATCTGGGATCTGTTCGAGCGGGGCACCCCCCGCTTCGTGGTGCATCTCGTCAGCAACCAAGCCGCGCTAGTTGCCGACGAGAGAAGGCGCTTGGAAGCCTCTCTTAGCCCCTACCGCTACTTCACGGTTGAGGAACACACGCTCGCCTCGATCGCTTCGCTGCTCATAGCCGCACACGCGCCCGCCATCGATGCCGAGTTGCGGCTAGTCGATAATCAGTACTTCGAGCGCGTTGATGGGAACATCAGGGGCCTTGTAGCAACCGTAGAAGCTTCCCAGGTGGTACAGATGATCCGAGATCCTGAGAACGCCGACTCGGTTCGCCGTAGCATCTTCGAAGAGAACGTCCGCATCTACCTCGGCACTCGCAATCGCATCAATCGCAGCATTCTGGAGTCCGCGCTTCACGAATCTAACCAAGAGTTCTGGTATCTAAATAACGGCATCACGATTACCTGCGAGGCCATGGAGTACCCGCCAGGCGTTCGCGGCCCCCTTCTTCGCCTTCACAATCCTCAGATCGTCAACGGGGGGCAAACCTGCAACGCGCTATTCGAAGCATCGGCAATCGACTCGGACCGTCTTAAGTCCGCCCTTGTGCTGGTTCGCGTCTACGAAACCCGTCGCCGCGAGATGAGTCTGCGCATTTCGGAATCCACGAACAGCCAAACGCCCATCCGGTCTAGAGACCTCAGAGCCAACGACATCGTGCAGCGCAAACTCGAAGAGCAGTTCGCCAGTCTCGGCTACTTCTACGAACGCAAGACCAATCAGCACTACGAGCAACCGAAGCCGCAGCGAATCGACTGTCTTGCAGCGGCGCAGGCCTATGTTGCGTACTATCTCGGTGAACCGTCGGTCGCGGGTAAGGATCGGGGCAGAATCTTCGGCGACATGTACGACTCCGTATTCAACGACGAACTCACGGCCCACAAGCTGCTCTCAGCTCTCGCTGCCTTCGAACCCGTTCTGCGGCGCAAGGCAGATCTTCAGAGGGCCCTACGCGAAGAGCAGCCGTACGATCCCGACGACCTATTCTTAATCGACGGCGCCTACCACCTACTCTACGCCGTGTCCCGCCTGTGCTTGCTCCGGGGCATCGATCTGAGCGACACGGACCAAGCCACCTCCCTCCTCAAAGAAGCACGAACGGTACTTCTCGCCGCCATCGCCATCGAAGCGGCCGATCCCGCACACACCCTGAAGAGGTTCTTCAAGTCAACGCGGTCCAAGCAGTTGATCGAACAACGGGCCGCGCGGGTCGGCGCCGCCCAATCGGCCCCAGAGCCTCTTGCCAACGTCTAGCGCGGTGTCGGGCCAACCCCTCGTTGCAGCGGACGCCACCCGGGTGATCTCTCCAGCGCCTACGCGCCTGGCGTCGAACAACTGGGCCTTCGCTCAGCAGCCCGGCCGGGTGGCGCCGCTGGACTCGTGTCCTTACAGCGCTGAAAGGCGTGCGAGGTGAGTGACATCTATGAGGGAGTGGTGGTGGTTGCATGCGATCTCGAATTGAGCGCAGCAATCGAGGCGTCAGGAAGTGACCTTCTACTCAGCGTCTTCATAGCGGGTGGCTCCTTCTGCGTCGCAGAGGTTCAGGCCGCGCGTTCTGAGACATTTCGACCGCGCGAGCTGCACGCACTGGCCGCGAACCTGTCATCGAGGTTCGGAGCGGTCGTCTCGTTCGAGTTCGACTCAAGGGTCGGTTACCGCGCCGCCACCCACTTTGCGAACGGCGAGGTCGTCGGAACGTTTGGTGTGGCAGACGAGCTCTGGGTTGAGCTCGGGGAGGAGGGCGACCCGCTCGAGGACAGCCCGCAGCTGCTCCCGAGCCAGCTTAAGGAAGGAGTAGAGTACGAGACGGCGTGGAACGCTATCGATCTAGCGTTGCGTAGCCTTGGCGGCTGCGGGCTTCGCTGGTCAACGCTCCATGCGGCACTGTCAGTCCGGCCAGCAGGCGAGACTCGGGGCCATTGTGTTGATGCTGCGTCTCAGCCAGGAGCGTGCTGGGATGGTGCCGCCACCGAACAAGTCGCTTCAGTGGCGACACCGGTCGCTTCGCTCCCGGTGTCGCCACTGAGCTAGGACGTTATCCGTAACGAGGGGCCGCGTGACATATACGCAATTCCGCCATTTGGCAATCGAGCGGGCAAAACCGGCGCCGACGGAAGCCCAGTTGGCCGCGATTGAGAGTCTTCTGGGAGCATCGCTGCCGGCGTCGTTCCGGGAGTTCCTGCAAGCCGCAAACGGTGGCTATCTTGAGTACGTGCTGGACGTTCCAGTCGGCGACGGCAGGTCGGAAGAGCTTTCATTCTGCGGCATTTTCTCTGCCGACGAGGGCGACTTCTGCGACGAAACTCTCTTGGGCGAGATCCGATCTGCACGGGAATATCAAAAGGTCCCGCCAGGCGTGCTGCCCTTCGCCCGCGACGGCGGGGGTTCCATCGTTTACCTGGACTTGTCCCCGGAGGGGCGCGGTAGAGTCGTCGCGTTCGTGGCTGGCCTGCCAGAGTGGGCGGGGCTGCGCACCGCGTCGGCTTTCGTTGAGCTGGCGTCGTCCTTCGATGAATACGTCAGCAAACTACGGATCGACCGCAACTCAGTCATTGACCATCTGCAGCACGATGTGGAGAGAATTGAGCACGTGGATGCGACGGAGCAATGGCTCTCCATCGGCATGCCGTCGTGGCGCAGCGATCCGGAACTGGCCGCAAGCGTCGACGAGGCACGCCGGCGACTCGGCGGCTGCGGATAACAAATCGTCCAAGCCGACGTCGCTCCGCGACGCGGCTTAACTCAGGCGCTAGGAGCCAATGAGCGAAGAAGAGACGACACGCGAGCTGACGGAACCAGAACTCTGCTGGATCAAAAGCCGCGCCTCTGCCGCGGAGGATCTCGTTTCGTTCCTCTTGAATCGGCAGCGTTCCGTGCCTCTCGATCCTCCGCAACTGGATGAGGCGTTTCAGGCGTGGCGGCGCATTCCGAACACCGCTGAGGTTACGCCCAAAGATGTCGTTGATTGCTTGGGGTGTGCATTCGGCGAGTACCTCGTGGCTCGGAGGGGCTGCGCCTGGCTCGTAGTCAGCGACTCCTTCGGCACAGATCTCGCCGTTCGCAAGGCCGGAACGGACGTCACCACTTTCCCGTTGGCCGTGGTCGCAAAGCGTCTTGATTCACCGCCGGAAGAGTTGTCGTTCTTCCTACCCATCGCTCGCTCGTTGGAAGACTTCCCCAAACCGTTCATCCCGGGCGGCGCCTAACTTGTCGTTCCACCCGACTTCGCAAGCCCCCGCCAGATGTATCGTTCAGGGTACGCTCTCAAGGCGCTTGCGAAGCGGGTGAACTCGGTCCGTTAGGCGACCAAGATAACGTCAGTGATGCCTCGCCGACTGTTCAGACTCGAGAAGCTCAAGGGGTTTCCGTTCCATCGGTGCTTTCTCTGCGGAAAGCGCCTGCGAGAAGACCGCACAGACGAGGACATCGTGCCGAAGTGGGTGCAGCGCGAGTTCGGTCTCTCGCGTGTGAGCCTTACCCTCGTTAACGGCACCAGCATTCCGTACCCCCAACTCAAGATCCCCTGCTGCAGCATCTGCAACGGTCAACACCTGTCGGCTATTGAGCGTGCCGTTCAACGCGCTTGGTCACAGGGATACGACGGCTTGGTTCGCCTTGATCGGCGAGTCCTTCACGTCTGGCTCAGCAAGATCCTCTTCGGCATCGTGGTCCGCGAGACGATGCTCAAGCGCGAGCGCTCAGATCCTCTCGACCCCGCCACCGTACTCCCCGCCGAGGAACTCGAACGCTATTTCACCCTGCACGCTCTCATGCAGTGGGCGCGTCTCCCAGACCTCCGCGTCGATTTTCAGCCCTGGTCGATCTTTGTTTTCCGAACGCGCGTGCATCAGGAACCGGCGGCGTCTTTCGACCTCGCGGATGACATTGACCGACTGCTCATCAGCATGCGTCTTGGCCCGGTGGCGGTGGTGGCAAGCCTGCTCGACAATGGTCTGCATCAAGAGCGGCTGTTGCCCCTCTACGCGAAGACGGAAGGTCAAGCTCTTCATCCCATCCAGATCCGCGAGTTCTTCGCCCAACTTCTCTATAGCAGCGCACTCATGCAGCGCTTCCCGAAGTACGTCATCATTGAATCCGCGACCGAGGTTCAGGTTGTCGACCTCCCGATAATGGGCTTTTCGCTGAAACCAGTCTTCGCTGAGCCCAACGTCGAAGACTACCTCCCTATCCTCTCGGCATTCTCGAACCACCCCATGTCTTTCCTCTCGGAACAGCTTCCTCGGGTTCCGACATGGCTCACCGACGAGGATGGCGCCTTCTTCGAAGTCCAAGATCCCTCCTACTCGAACCGCTAGTGACTGCTCGCCTAGCCCCTCGTTGCAGCGGACGCCAGGGGTGATCTCTTCAGCCTCTTCGCGCTGGCGTCGAACAGCTGTGGCTTCGCTCGGCTCAGCCGGGTGGCGCCGCTGAACTCATAGTCCGTTAGGCCTCACACCATCATCCGTGGTGCGCTCATGGCAGCAGACGACGCTCCTAGACTAGGCTGTCGAAGCTGACGTGGCAATCGCTGCGCCCGGGACCCCGCAAACCAACACCAGTCGTTACGGCCACTCGAGAAACCCCACTGATGACGCGAACCAAAGACCGAACAGATTCGGCCTTGCGAAACGCGATTGGTCGCCGAGATGCCGCGTGCGTTAATAGAACGCGGGTGATCGCGGCTCCTGGTTGTTGGAAGGGATTGCCCGTCTCGCTCCGCGGCCGTGCAGTACACCGACCGCGTGCAGCCTGATCCTCAAGAGACGATCCAGCGCTTCCGGCGCCTCGACGAGCTCTATGAGCTGACCGTTGCGATGCGGCGCGAGGTGCTGCGTCGGCAGTTCCCGGCCGAGAGCGATGAGGCGATCGAACGGAGGCTCCGAGACTGGCTGCTCGGCCCCGAGGGACAACAGCCGGACCCGAGGTCGAAGCGGTGACGTTCACCGAAACGCTCCTGCGCGTGGCGGCGATCCTCGACGAGCTTGGCCGTCCCTGGGCGTTGGTCGGGGCGTTCGGCGTTGCGGCGTGGAGCGAAGCCCGCTCGCCGACGCCTCGACCATTCGCCGGCCGGATTGCGCAGACCTGCGTGGCGCGTCGGCCTCGTGCGATGGGCCGAGCCCTATGCTGTTGTAAGAAGGGAACTTTCACCTACCGCCGGCAGACACTGTTTTCGGCGCTATGCAAGCCTGCTTTCGGTTCTTCGCGAGCAGTTCCCTGGGTTGCGAATCGAATCCGTACCGGCCTCGGGTGGCCTCGAAGCTGCAGTCGAGATCCCTCGCCAGGTTGGCCTAGACTTCGATGTCTCAATCAATCTTCAGAACTTCGATGAGCTTCACCTTAGTGCCTCCAACTTCTGGGTTGAGTGGTTTCCCTGTGAGGAGGAAGAAGTCTTCTCTCGATTCATTGAAGCATGCGTTGCGCTACTTTCGGGGCGTGGACGGCTCGTCGAGTCGTACCTCGGTGGCCGAGCGGTGTCCTCCCGCCTTGAGGTGTCTCTCGAGGACGGTTCTTGGCGCAGCCTCGCGACGTGGTCGAACCTCCTCGCTTTCATTCCCTGGCGCCGCCGCGTCGTTCTTGTACAGAATCGGCCGCCCGCCTAACAAACCGCTCGAGCGGACAACAGGGCTTCGCCCGTCTGCCGCTCAGCTGAGGATCCGCTAGCTGCTTGAGGACTCCACTGATGACGCGCACCAAAGACCAGACAGATTCAGCATTGCGAGACGCGATTGGTCGCCGGGATGCCGCCGGCGTTCAAGCGTTGCTCCATGAGGGCGCAGACCTCACGACGATTGACGACAAGGGCCAAACTCCGCTGATGGTCGCAGCCGAGGCCCAAGCCCCGGAGATCGTCGAGCTGCTCCTGAAGGCCGGAGCCGACCCGAAGCCGAAGGACACACTCGGCTACACAGCCGAGATGATTGCTCGCTGGTACGGCGAATGGCGCATGGGGGCGTACACCGCCGAGAGCATGAAGATCGTGGAGCTGCTTCGGAAGGCAGAG
>CAZRFU010000013.1:0-12722 GCA_964599475.1 uncultured Thermoanaerobaculia bacterium | reverse complement strand
GGCGGGTGCACCAGCCGTTGGTCACGAGCTGGTCTCCGACCCGGCTTCCCGATCGCGCCCGTGGCGCTGGCGGTATTCCCCTGGTGACGTGCCCATCACCCGCTTGAAGGCCTTGCCGAATGAGCTTTCGGACTCGTAGCCCACCGCGGTCGCCACCGACAACATGGTGACGGGCAGGTGTCTGCGCAGCATCGCGGCGGCGCGGACCATTCGCCACTGCGTGAGGTCGGGATTGGGCACGAGCTCCCACGTCGCTGCAGTACACTGACCGCGTGCAGCCCGATCCTCACGAGACGATCCAGCGCTTCCGGCGCCTCGACGAGCTGTACGAGCTGACCGTTGCGATGCGGCGCGAGGCGCTGCGTGGCAGTTCCCGTCGGACAGCAACGAGGCGATCGAGAAGCGGCTCCGGGACTGGCTGCTCGGGCCCGAGGGGCAGCAGCCCGATCCGAGGTCGAAGCGCTCATGAGCCCGCATCTTCGCGCTGGGCGAGGCTCCGCCGAGCGAGCCGTACGGCAAGCGCCACGACGCCGATGAGCCCGACGAAGGCGCCGACCAGCGGCCAGGGGATGCGGCCTTCGGCGAGACCTTGGGTCAGGGCGTCGCCGCTGACGACGTAGAGCGCCGTGCCCGGCAACATACACAACCACGACCAGCCGAGGTAGGTCCAAAACGGCACCCGGGTGAGCCCGAAGCCGTAGTTGAGCAGCACGAAGGGAAACAGCGGCACGAGCCTTGTGATGGCGACGTAGATTGCGCCGTGGCGGGCGGTCGAGGCGTCGAGTTTGGCGAAGCGTTCATTGTTGGTCAGCCGGGCGGCGATGGCGTCGCGCGCAATCCAGCGGGCGATCGCGAACGAGGCGGCGGCGCCGAGGGTCGAGCCGGCGCTGACCGCGGCGACCCCAACGACCGAGCCGAACATCGCCCCGGCGGCGACGGTCAGTGCCGAGGCCGGCACCGCAAACACCGTGGCGAGCGCGTAGAGGCCGGCGAACACCAGCGGGCCGAGGGGGCCGAGCGTCTCGACCCACGCGCGCGCAGCAGCAAACCACTGCTCGACATCTCCCCAGACGGCCACCGCGACCACTGCTCCCGCGAGCAGGGCGACGGCCGCCCAGCGGCCGAAAGACCGGGCTGGCGCCTGCCCTCCGGTGTCGCCGGACGACCCGAGCGCGGTCATGGCTCGCCTCGCAGCAGCGTACTCCCGAGGATGTTGCGCATCTGAGAACCTCCGGGTCGTGGCGGTGCGGCAGGCTCCTCAGACCCCGAAGTAGCGTGCTTCGGGGTGCTGCACCACCAGCGCCGAGACACTCGCCTCGGGATCCATCATGTCGCCTTCGGTGAGCTCGACGCCGATGTCCGCCGGCGAGAGCGCCGCAAACAGAGCGCGCTGCCCGGCGAGATCGGGGCAGGCGGGGTAGCCGAAGGAGTAGCGTTTGCCGCGGTACCGCGCCGAAAACCGGTCGGCCATCGCCAGCTCCGGCGCATCGGGGAAGCCCCACGCCGCCCGGAGTCGGGTGTGGAGGCACTCGGCCGCGGCTTCAGCGAGCTCGAGCGCAATGGCGGCCCAGGCGTGACTCTTCAAGTATTCGCCCCGCTGTTTGAGCAGCTCGACCCGGTCGCGCACCGACACCCCACCCGGGCTCGGTCCCACCGTCGTCACGAACAGGGCAACATGGTCGCCGGCGGGTAGAACGTAGTCGGGGATCGCCAGCCCGGCTGACCCGGCCTGGCGCGGGAAAGCCCACTCCGCGACCGTGTTGCCGGACCGGTCGCGGAGCGCCAGGCGATCGCCCGAAGCTTCCGCCGCGAAGAACTGCCACACCGTGCGCACCTCGAGAGCACCCGCCCGCAGCTCGTCGCGAATGCCCTCGACCAGACCGACGAGCTTCGCCAGCTTCTCGTCTGCGGCGGCGAGCCCCTTGGCCACTGATCCGCGCCAGCCGAGGTGTTTGGCGTAGACCATCTGCGGATTCAGGAAGGGCCACACCTCGTCGATCGCCAGCACCTCCCGGTGCCGGTCGAGGTCGGGTGGAGTGGGAGGGGAGAGGTCGCGCCGCGGTCCCTGGGCTGCTGCACCCTCGGCTGCCACGGTCGCACGCGGGAGCTCGGCCGCCTCGCGGTCGCGCAGCTGGATCGCGACGATTTCCCGCTCCAGTGCCTCACGCCGCTGCGGATCGAGCAGGCGCTCGACCAGGTCGAGACCGTGCATGGCATCCTTGGCGTAGGTGCACAGTCCGCCGTATTCCGGCGCGATGCGCCGATGGGTGAAGAGTCGCGTCAGCGCTGCTCCTCCAACCAGGAGGGGGACGTCGACTCCCGCCTCCCGCAGGTCGGCGGCGGTCGTCACCATCTGTTGCGCGCTCTTGACCAACAGGCCCGACAGGCCGATCAGGTCGGGGCGATGTTCGCCCGCGGCCAGGATCAAGGCTTCGCTCGGCACTTTGATCCCCAGATTGATGACCTCGAAGCCGTTGTTGGCGAGGATGATCTCGACCAGGTTCTTGCCGATGTCGTGGACGTCACCTTTGACCGTCGCCAGCAGCACCTTGCCCCGCGAGCTGCCCTCGACGCGCTCCATGTGGGGCTCGAGGTAGGAGACGGCGGCTTTCATCACCTCGGCGCTCTGCAGGACCTCGGCGACGATCAGCTGGTTGTCGTTGAAGAGCCGGCCGACCTCCGCCATTCCCGCCATCAGCGGCCCGTTGACGATGTCGAGGGGGGTGGGCCAGGTCGGATCAGTCAGGGCCGCCGCCAAGTCGTCCTCCAGCCCTTCCTTGCTGCCCTCGACGATTGCCCGCGAGATGCGCTCTGCAAGGGGGAGGTCGGCTCGCGGGGCGCGTGCCGGACCGCTCGATGCGCGGTCACGAAAGTGGGCCGAGAATGCCGCGACGGCTGCTTCCGCCGCCTCCACCTGGCCGACCTCCAGGTCGAGCAAGGCTTCCGCCAGCGCTCGTTCCTCCTCCGGAATCTCAGCGTAGCGCGCCAGTCTCTCGGTGTTGACGATGGCGGCTGAAAGACCAGCCTTGGTGCAGCGGTAGAGGAACACCGAGTTGAGCACCTCGCGACCGGCGATCGGCAGACCGAAGGAGACGTTCGAGACGCCGAGCACCGTCAGCGTGCCGGGGAAAGCCTCCGTCAACGCGGCCACCGCGTCGATCGTGGCCCGCGCCGAGCCGACGTAGTTGACGTCGCCGGTGCCCACCGGAAAGACCAACGCGTCCCACCAGATGTCCTCCGGCCGCACCCCCCACCGTTCGGTGAGGATCTCGTAGCTGCGCCGTGCCACTTCGAGCTTGCGCTCGACCGTCACCGCCATGCCGGTCTCGTCGATACAGCCGACGACCAGGGCCGCACCGTAGCGGCGTGCCAGCGGCACCACCTTGTCGAAGCGCTCCTCGCCGTCCTCGAGGTTGATCGAGTTGAGGATGGACTTGCCCTGGCACCACGTGAGTGCGCGCTCCATCACCGCAGCATCGGTGGTGTCGATCATCAGCGGCACCTTGACCAGACGCACCAGCCGGTCGAGAAAGGCTTCGAGATCGGCGCCCTCGTCCCGGTCCGGATCCTGCAGGCAGACATCGAGCACCTGGGCTCCGCCGCGGACCTGGGCTCGCCCGACCTCGGCGGCGCGCTCGTGCTCACCCGCTGCGATCAGCTGCTTGAAGGCGCGGCTGCCGAGGACGTTGGTGCGCTCGCCCACCAACAGCGGGCGATTGTCGTCGGTGAGCTCGACCGCCTCGATGCCGGAGACGAAACAGCGATCGTGGTCGCCGAGACCGCGCGGGCGGCGGCCTTCGACCGCAGCGACGAGTGCCCGAATGTGCTCGGCGGTCGTGCCACAACACCCACCGACGAGGTCGAGCCAACCCTCGTCGACGAAACTGCGCAGTACCTCGGCGACGTGAGCGGCACTTTCGGTGTAGCGCCCATCCTGGTCCGGCAGCCCGGCGTTGGGAACACAGGCGATGCGCGTCCGAGCCAGCTCCGACAGCGTCCGCACATGGTCGCGCATCAACTCCGGCCCGGTGGCGCAGTTCAGACCGAGGTAGAGCAGATCGGCGTGTTGGACAGAGACCGCCAGCGCTTCGGCATCTTGGCCGGCGAGCATCGTCCCGGTCGGCTCGATGGTGGCTGAGATCGCCACCGGAAGTCGCCAGCCCGCGAGCTCGAAAGCCTGCTCGAGACCGATCAGGCCGGCTTTGACGTTGCGGGTGTCCTGGCAGGTTTCGAGGAGGAGATAGTCCGCCCCTCCGGCCATCAGCCCGAGCGCCTGGATCCGAAAGTTCGCGATGAGCTCGTCGAAGGTGACACCGCCGGTGACCGAGATCGCTTTGGTCGTGGGACCAATCGAGCCACACACGAACCTGAGGCGACCCGGCCGGTCGAAGGTCGCGCAGGTGGTGCGGGCGATCGCGGCGGCGCGGCGATTGAGCTCGAACGCCTGCGGACCGAGCTCGTATTCGGCCAGCACCAGCGGCGTGCCGCCGAAAGTGTTGGTTTCGACGATGTCGCAGCCCACCTCGAGGTAGGCGCGGTGGACCCCGGCGACGACATCGGGCCGGGTCGCCACCAGGTTTTCGTTGCACCCCTCGAGCTCCTCGCCGCCGAAGTCGGCGGCCACCAGGTTGGCAGCCTGGAGTGCCGTGCCGGTGGCACCGTCCAAGACCAGCACCCGTTCGGCCAGAGCCGCCTCGAGTGCCGCCAGACGCGTCTCGAGATCGGCCGGTCGGGGTGGAACGAAATAGCCCTGCTGCGTTGCGGGGGTGGTCAGCGAATTGAGGTTCGACATCGCTCGGTGCTCCGGCGGCGGTGGTGGCCTGGATCCGTTCCAAAACAGCAAACCCGCCTCGTCTGCATTGCGAAGCGGGTCGACCCCACCGGACACGTGGTTGCCGCGTTGCCGCGACCGCATTGCCGACCTTTCGATCGGCGAGGCACCTTGGAGGTCCGTTCCAGGTTGCCGAGCTCGGACGAGCCGAACCGCTCCGAATGCATCGGGGAGTCTAAGCGTTCGGGAGGCCAGTGGTCAAGGTCCGGCGGTCGAGGGTGGCTCCTCGCGCCACCGCCCCACCAGTTCCAGCAGCACGTCGACCAACGGGAGATCGAGGATCCCTTGGTGCGCGCGCTGGCGCAGCACCGTGGCGGACCATTCGACCCGCGCCGGCCGCGGTCGGCCGACGGTTGCCGAGTAGACCATGTCCCAGGTGTCGGCAACGGCCACCAGGCGGGCGCCGAAGCTCGGACGCCGTCCGAGCTCGGGATACCCACCGGGAGCGCCGTCCGCCCGCAGGTGATGCTCCAAGGCGACGACGATCGGCAACATCGGCATGTCGCGGCTCGCGCACAGCTTCTGGGCCCCCAACTCCGGATGCCGTCGCATCTGAGCCCGGTCTGCCGCCGCGCGTTGCCGTCCGAAGACCTGCTCGGCCGGGAGCTCGGCAAGGCCGATGTCGTGCAAGAGGCCCGCAAGGGCAAGATCGTGGTCGTGGGGAGGGCCGATGCCGAGCGCGCGCGCCAGCGCCAACGACCACAGGGACACCGCCACCGAGTGCCGGAAAAGCCGCTCCTGCGTGGTGCGCAGCTCACCGAGGAGAATCAGTGGCGTGCTCTCGCGGCCGCAGGCCTCGACCAAATGCCAGAGAGTGCGATCGAGATCGGCGAAGGTCCCGGCGAGGTCGGTGCGCAGCCGCGCAAAGCCTGCGCCCAAGGCGTCGAGAGTCCGCGGGGCTACGCTGGCTCGCGGCCCGCCACCACCGCTGCCGGCTTCGTCCCCGGTGCCGTCGGCCAGCATCAAGCGGCCGAGCACGACGTGAGGGGAGGGTTCGAGACGTCGATGACCACCGAGCCCGGCGATCAAGGCCGTCAGTTCTTCTGGTCCGACACCCTGGCGAAAGGTCAGGCGTTCGATGCCGTACCGCGACAGGGCCCGGGTCAGGCCATGCCCGTGCAGAGCTGCTGCGTCGACCCGGCCTCCGTCCACCAACAGCTCGCCGTCGAGCACGAGCACCGTGGTTTCGTCGCGGTCGGCCAGACTCACCATCGCCGCCTCGGCCACCAGCTCGACGGTGCGCAGAACGCGGGGATGAGACTCGGGGTACAAGCCTCTCGTCGTGATCGCCGCAGCCAGCGCGGTCGGCAGTGGGCTCACCCTCGCGTCAGCCATGGTGTTGGCCCTGCAGCCGTTCGCAAATGCTCCGGATCTCCGCGTCGCGCGACGACAGTCCTTTCTCCACCCACTCCGACCGGGCCCCCGCCGGGTAGCCGGCAAGCGATTGGAAAGCAGCGCGTCGCTCCTCCACGGCATCGACGCTGAAACCGCCGAAGTAGCGTTTGATCTGCGGCAGGACTCGGGGATCGCCGATCTCGCCGAGCGCCAGCAGCGCCTTGATCCGCAACGCTCGCTGGCGGCCAAACGGATCGAGTGGGGTCACGATCGCCAGGAGAGGCACGACGGCACTTTCGGCAGCCAAGTGGCCGGCGACGTGGGCCATCCTCTCCGCCACCTTGGGGTCAGGGTCGGCGAGCAGGCGGGCGACCTGGTCCCTGGGGAGATTGCGGTCGAGGTCCGCCAAGGCCCGCAGAGCCTCGATCCGCACGCGAGCATCGCCGTGGTCGAGGCAGCGGCGCAGATCGGCGATGGCTTCGCTGCCGCCGATGGCCTGCAACAGAGTCACGACGTTCCTGACCACGTACCACCGTGCATCACTCAGCAGGGCCCGCGCCTGCACGCTGATGTCGCCGGAGCCGCGGCGGAGGAACTCGAGCAGCAGGCGGCGGCGCTGTCGATCCTCGGCCTCGCACAAGGCCAAGAGCAGGTGGCGGGCGAGGCGTGGCCCGATCTGCGCCACCAGCTCGTGCAGCTCGGCGAGCTCGGCGTCGGTGGCGAGCGCGATCTGACCGATCAGTGCCTCGGCCATCGATGATCCGCTCAGGTGCTCGAGAGCCCGCCGCAGAGCACGCCCTCGTTCATCCTCGGCCCACGCCCTCGTCCGCCCGTCGAGGTGCTGGACGACCGCCATGGCCGGGCGCACCCGACCCGCCGCCACCAGGGCCAGCACCAGTCCCTCGAGGCGGCCGGACACGGCCTCGGCATCGCCGGCGCGCTCGGAGCGTTCGAGCAGCTCGAGGAGCACCGCCAGTTGCTCCTGGATACCAGCCCCCTGGGCCCAGCGGTTGATCTCGGTCGCCAGTGCCGGGTCGAGAGCGCAGGGCTCAGCGTCGAGCGGCGGCAGGTCGAGCAGCAGCGGATCCGGCCCCCAGCCGGGGGTATCGTCGGGCTCGGCCAGCAGTGCCTTGAGATCCTCCGGCCGTGCGACGGCTCCGGTCGCTGGACCGATCGCCCCGGACGCCGCCATCGTGCCGAGCCACTCGACCGCGGGGGTCGCGATCCTGCGTCCCTCCGCGCGCAGCCGGCGCAGCGCCGACACCATCGCCGGTGCACTCTCGGACGCTGCCAGCAGGGAAAAGCCTTCGCGTCCTGCCGCCTCCTCCGAGAGTTGCGCCAGCGCCGTCGCCAAGACCCGCTCGCGCAGACCGCGCGGCATTGCGCCGACCAACTCGGCGACCTGAGCCATGGCGGCAACCGAGCCCGGCTGCTGGGAGGCTGCGACGTGTTCCCCCACCGCCTCCAAGACCTGCTGTGTCAGGCGCTCGAGCTCGTTGCTCGCGGCCGGGCCCGCGGCGGGATCGTTCCCGGCCGCTGCCCCCGGCGCCCGATCGAGAAAGCTGTTGATCAGAGTCACGACCCCGGCCGGACCGGTCGGCCCGCCTCCGGTGGATCCCTGCAGCTGCCGGTTCGACAGTCGCTCCCACAACGACACCGAGCCCGGGGCGGAGATCGAGGCTCCCAGGTCATCGCTGGCGCGCAGCTGGCTGAGATCGATCGCCTCGACCTCGATGCGGCTGATCCCAGCCGCTGCCATTCGTTCGGTCAGCGGGACACGCTCGCTGCGAGCCGGCTGCAGCAGGCGCAGAAACGACGACAACTCCTGCTCGTGGAGGCCGTCGAGAAATCGCAGCACCGCGACCTCGAGCTCATGCAGGCGCTCGGCCAGGCGCCGGGCATGGCTGCCCTGAAAACGCTCCTCGCCGATGGTCAAAGCGTCGCGACCAACGACCAACTCGAACCGTCCGGTCACCGCCGCCAGCGCCCGCAGCTGCCGTAACGCCTCGTCGGTCGCCCCGGCCGCAGCGGGATGGCCAGCGGGGTAGACGGTCAGGGCTTTCCACGCGAACGCGAGCTCGGCAATCGCATCGGCCGGCGAGAAGTCGTTGCCCATGGTCTACAAATCCAAGCGCTCCAGGACCCGCCGCACCGCCTCGGCGTTGGCCATCACGTAGAAGTGCAGGGAGGGGACTCCGGCCTCGAGAAGCTCCCGCGCCTGCTGCGCCGCCCACTCGACCCCCACGTCCAGGACCTGCTCCGGTTTGGCCGCCACGATCGCGTCGGCGAGATCGGCTGGGATCTCGGCGTAGAAGGTCCGCGGGATCGAGGTCAGCTGCGCCTTGCTGGTGAGGATCTTGAGGCCGGGAATGATCGGCGCCGTGATTCCCTGTTGGCGGCACAGATCGAGATAGCGGAAGTAGTGCTGGTTGTCGAAGAACATCTGGGTGACGACGTAATCGGCACCCGCCTCGACCTTGGCCTTGGTGTGCCGCACGTCGGAGAGCAGGTTGGGAGCCTCGAAATGGCGCTCGGGATACCCCGCCACCCCGACACAGAAGGCCGTCGGATCGGCATCGAGCAGGTCCTGCTCGAGGTAGTGGCCGTGGTTCATCGCCGCGATCTGTTCGACCAGGTCGACTGCCCGGCGGTTGGCGGTGCGCCCGTCGCGCAGGGGCTTGTCGTAGCCGCTCTCATCGCCGCGGATCGCCAGCACGTTGTCGATGCCGAGGTAGCGCAACTCGATCAGGAAGTCCTCGGTCTCCTCGCGGGTGAACCCGGTGCACAAGACGTGCGGCACGGCGTCGATGTCGTATTTGTTCTGGATCAGCGCACACACCCCCAGCGTTCCGGGACGTTTGCGCTTGACGCGCTTCTTCAAGCCCTCGGGGGTCTCCTCGTAGACCACCTGGGCGGCGTGGCTGGTGATGTCGATGAAAGGCGGCTCGAAGGCCACCAACTGGTCGATCAGCTCCAGCAGGCCGCGAACATCGCCACCTCGCAGGGGCGGGATGATTTCGAAACTGATCAGCGGGCGGGTCGCTTGCGCAAGGTGGTCGATGACCTTCATGGTGTCTCCGCGGCCGGGAGCGGCCGTGACGATTGTTCCACTCCTGTCGGGGGAGGGCAAACGGATTTGCCGGACCGGAGGACGAAGGTATCGCGTAGCATCCCGGCAATGTCTCTTCTCCTCACGCCGGTGCGAGTCGAAGGTCGGGGTCCATGATCGGCCTCAGGCCCGAAGGCCTCCGCGCAGTGACGCTGGCCGGCGACGCCGCGCTGGCGGCGCTGGCGTGGCCCCTTGCCGCCGCGATCCGGACCGAAATCCCGCTGCCGTTCACGCGTGGTCTGCTGCCGCCGGAACGGGTCGTCGCAGCGCCCTGGGCTCCGCTGATCGGTCTCGCGATCCTGCTGGTCGCCCTCGACGTGCTCGGCCTCTACGGTCGCGGCGAGCCTCGCGCCCGCCTGGACCTGCTGGTGCGGATCGAAGCCGCGGTGTGGGGTGCCGCAGCGGGCCTTGCCACCGTGCTCTTCGTCACCGATCAAGATTTCGCTCGCTCGCTGGTGCTGCTGGCGGTGGGGCTGCAAGCCCTGGCGCTTCCGGCGTGGCGACTGCTCCTGGGGCGGTGGTGGCGGCCACGCAGCCGGCGCGTGCTGGTGGTCGGCGATGGGGCCCTGGCCACCGAGCTCGCCGGTTCCATTGCCACGCGTGGGTGGCATGGCCTCGAGGTGGCCGGTCACATTCCCAGCCCAGGTCCAGAATCGTACGGCGGTGATCGCGGCGCTCTCGGGCCGCGGCTCGGCGAGCTGAGCGATGTCCCGCGTATCGTTGCTGCTGGACTGGTCGACGAGGTGATCCTGGCGGTGGCGAGCCCGAGCTGGAAGACCGAGCTGATCGACTCGCTGGCAACCATCGGCACGCGGCGCGCCGGCGTGTTGTTGGTCCCGGACCCCTTCGAGAGCCTGATCGGGCGGCTGCGGTACCGCTGGGTCCACGACATTCCCATGATCGAGGTCGTGCGACGCGAGGAATGGTCGCCCAATCGACCCCTCAAGCGCGCGCTGGATCTCGTCGGCGCGAGCCTGCTCGGCCTGGTCTCGCTGCCCGCCTTCGCCGCGGTCGCGGTGGCGGTGCGCCTCGGCTCGCCCGGACCGGTGATCTACCGTCAGCGCCGCGTCGGACGCGGCCGCAGCGAGTTCGAGCTGCTCAAGTTCCGCACCATGAGTGTCGACGCCGAAGCCGACGGCGCCGAACGCCTCGCCACCGCCGGAGACGAGCGGATCACCCGAGTCGGTTCATTTCTGCGCCGCACCAGACTCGACGAATTGCCGCAGCTGGTCAATGTCCTGCGCGGGGACATGAGCCTCGTCGGACCCAGGCCGGAGCGGCCCGGCTTCGTCGCTCGTTACCTCGCCGACGTCCCCGGCTACGGCGAACGCTTTGCGGTTCGCCCCGGCGTGACGGGGCTGGCCCAAGTGGTCGGCGACTACCACACCACCGCCGAGAACAAGCTGCGCTACGACCTCGCCTACATCGCCAACCAGAACCTGCGCCTCGACCTGTCGATCCTGTTCCGTACGGTGCGGACGGTGTTGTCGACCTCAGGGACCTGAAGGCAGGACTCCCTCAGGCTTCCTTGCGGCGAGCGAGAAAGTTCCTGACCGCCACTCCGATGCCTATCACCGCCACGGCAACCAACTTCTTCGCGGCCACCAGCCCGGCGAGTAGTACCTTGAACAATCCGGCCTTGCTCGCCACTTTGCCGGCGACCAGAGCGCCGATTCCGTAGGTCGCGAGCTTGTCGGTCTCGGGTACGAAGTCGGTGTAGCGATGCCCGGCGTTGAACTCGACGAAGGCCATGACCGATCCCATGTCCTTTTCGACCATCGCGAGCTGATCCATACCGGCTACGGCGTTCAAGACCAGCACACCACGACGGCCCAGCACGCGCACGTTGTAGTTCAGGGTGTGGTCTTCCTCCCCACCGAACGCGAGCTCCTTGGCCCAGTACAACTTGTGCGTGGCAGCATCGTAGTGAGGTGGCGTCGCCCACCCGACCAAGTCGATCGAGGGGTATCCCTGCCGGCTGCGCTGCTCGTTCTCCTGCCGCGTGGCCTTCTGCATGTCGGCCAACACCTCGTCGTAGTCGAGGTCCTCCGCCTCGTCGTCCTCGACGTACCCGTCCTCCTCGAAGGTGATCACCACTCCCCAGCCTTCGGGGCTGAGGGGGCTCAGAGACGAAGGGATCAACATCCCGAGGGGCGGATTCATCGGCGGGTTGCCCCAGGCATCGACCAAGAGGCGTCGCGAGTCCTCCGGACCGAGGAAGCGGAATGCCTCCGGGATGTGAAGGTTGGCCAGGCCGTCGCCCAGCGTGACCTCCCCGCGCTGGTACCGCAGCGAGGATTCGAACTCCTCGGCGGTCGTGTCGGAGGGCCCTTGCGCGTTGGCCGCGCTCACCACGAGCAAGATCGTCGAGACAACCGCCAGGTTCACAACGCGCACAAGCCACCTCCTTGGGTACATGGGCAAGTGTGCACAGTGTACCGCAGATCACATGTTGCGACGGTAGCGACCTCCGACGTCGAACAATGCTCCGCTCATCTGCCCCAAGCTCGCGGCCTTGGCGGTTTCGAGGAGGGTCTCGAAGGTGTTCTCGCCCCGCTGCGCCGCCGCAGCGAGTGCCTCGAGGGCCGGGGGCGCCGACGCGCGATTGCGCCGTTGGAACGCGACCAGCGCGTCGAGCTGGGCCTGCTTCTCGTCGTCAGTCGACCGGATCACCTCGGGTGGCACGAGCGTCGGCGAGCCCTCCTTCGACAGGAAAGTGTTGACGCCGATGATCGGCAGCTCGCCGGTGTGCTTCTTGGTCTCGTAGAACAGCGACTCTTCCTGGATCTTGGAGCGCTGATACATGCGCTCCATCGCGCCCAGCACCCCGCCGCGGGCGTCGAGGCGACGGAACTCCGCCAGCACTGCCTCTTCGACCAGATCGGTGAGCTCCTGGATGATGTAAGAGCCTTGCAGCGGGTTTTCGTTCTTGGCGAGCCCCAGCTCGCGGTTGATCACCAGCTGGATCGCCACCGCGCGACGGACGCTCTCTTCGGTCGGGGTGGTGATCGCCTCGTCGTAAGCATTGGTGTGCAACGAGTTGCAGTTGTCGTAGATGGCGTAGAGCGCCTGCAGCGTGGTGCGGATGTCGTTGAAGGCGATCTCCTGGGCGTGCAGGGACCGACCCGAGGTCTGGATGTGGTACTTGAGCTTCTGCGAGCGTTCGTCGCCGCCGTAGCGCAACTTCATCGCCCGCGACCAGATCCGCCGCGCCACGCGGCCCATCACCGAATACTCGGGATCCATGCCGTTGGAGAAGAAGAACGACAGGTTGGGAGCGAAATCGTCGATCTTCATGCCGCGCGCGAGGTAGTACTCGACGTAGGTGAAGCCGTTGGCGAGGGTGAAGGCGAGCTGGCTGATCGGGTTGGCGCCGGCCTCGGCGATGTGGTACCCCGAGATCGACACCGAGTAGAAGTTGCGCACCCGGCGGTCGACGAAACTCTG
>CAZRFU010000012.1:0-91001 GCA_964599475.1 uncultured Thermoanaerobaculia bacterium | reverse complement strand
CCCATCGACTTCCTCCTCCCAGGCTTTGCCTGGCGCACACCCGGTACCCGGTACCTTGCAAGTGGACCACGAACAGCTCGATCTCCATCGAGCCAGGCGCACCACGGAGGGGTCCTAGCCGGGAACTAGAGATAACCGAGGGCCTTGAGCTTCTCGATCTCTTCGTCGTTGAAGCCCACCTCGCCGACTTGGCGATCGACCTTGGCACCGAAGCCGCGGTAGGAGCCATGTCGGCGCACGGGGTTGGCGGCGACGAACTCCGGTGTGAAGGCTTCGGTCAAGACCCTGCCGGGGACATCCGTCGGCACCGGGAACCCGAGCAACCAGTAGACCGTGGGGATCAGGTCGTCGACGTGGGGCTGGTCGAGCTCGGCACCCGCCAGAACCGGACCGCCGGCGGCCAGCAAGATCCCTGGAGGTCCATGGCGATGTTGCGTGAAGAAGCTCGCATGGAGCAGCGTCGGCGACTGCCCGTGGTCGGAGACGACGAACACCACGGTGTCCTGGTCGAGGCGTGATTCGAGGCTCGCCAAGAAGTCGTCGAAGTGACGAAACATCTGGGGAATCTCCTCGCGCCGGCGGGCAAGCTCGTCGGCGTCGACGCCGAGGAAGAGCTCCGGCTGCCACCACTTCCAGGCCAGATGGCTGATCGCATCCGGTTGGTGGCAGTAGAAGGTCACCAGCTCGGGACGCGGACGATTCTCGAGCAGATGCAGCAACGCGCGGCTCTGCCAGAAGAAGTCTCCGCCGGCCCCAACGACCAACGGGTCGAGCTCGTCGGCCAGCTCGGTTGGAAACACCCACAGCGGCGCCTGCTCGCGCAGGGCCGAATCGCCGCGCGCGCGCTCGAGCCACTCGTCGAGGGTGTAGCCGAGGCGCCAGGCCCCCGGGGTCCTGGGCGGCTGCACCGGAAGGGAGTAGTAGTACCCGTCGGCCACCCCGGTGGTGACGCCGAGGTGGTCCAGGACCTCCCAGAACGGCGGCCGGCGCATGGTGAAGCGCGACACCGTGACCCTCCGGGCGAGCCCGATGCGTTCGAGTGGTGAGACCAGCTCCTTGAAGTAGGACCGGTGCACCGGGAAGATCCCCGGCGCCGGGAACCCCAGCAAGCGCACGGTGTAGAAGTCACCGACACCGTGCTCCTCGGGAAGACTCGCGCTGTACACCGACGCCCAGATCACCGCCGAGTTCGAATCCGGATAGGTGGCGAGATCGGCGCGCACGCCGCGCCGCTCGAGGGCGAGAAAATGCCCCAGCTCGCCGCGGGCGACGAGATCGTCGATCGTTGGCCAGCCGGCCCCGTCGAGCCCCACGATCAGTACCTTGACACCCGTATCGAGGCGCCTCGGCAAGGCTTCGGGGACGGCCGGCTCGGCATCCTCGTGCCCCGCCGCAAAAGCGACCAGTCCGGTGGCCGCCAGCACGGCAACGGCTGCGGCGAGACCAACGACCCGGCCCGGTCGCGGCAGCGCGAGGACCACGCGGGCGCTCACTACCGAGAGCACTGCTGCCAGCACCAGGCCCATCAGCACCAGCGCACCCACCCACAGCAGCATCGATGTGCGAGTCGCGAGCGGCCCGAAGGGCCCCTGGTCGTAGGTCAGGCCGTAGAGGATGAAGCCCAACCAGAACGGGGCCTGAAACGCAAGCAGCGACCAGACCAGGGCGGTCCGCTCGGCCACACCTCGGCGCTTGCCCCACCACAGCCCGACCGGCGCCACGACGGCAGCGGTCCCCGCTGCCCAGCCGCCGTACAGCAGCCCGAAAACCAGCAGCAGACCGAGGGCCTCGAACCAGCCGACGTGGGGATTGTGCTCGAGGTGCAGCAGGCCGATCGACACACCGTAGGCGAAGGCCCCGAAAGCCGCCGCAGCGGCAATGGTCTTGATCCACATTCGCATCTCGCAGCCCTCAGCCGGTGCGCCGCATCAACCAGTCGCTGAAGCCCGGCGCCAGGCGCATGGTCCAGGCGTAGAACCGCAGCATCGTCGGCAGCGTGACCACCCGGCGGTCGTTCTCGATCCCACGAATGGTCGCGCGCACCACCTGGTCCGTGGTGAGCAGGGGGACCGTCAGCCGATTGAGCCGGGGCAGGTGCGCCGTGGTGTCGAGACCCGCCTTGTCGACGAAGGGTGTCGCCACCACACCCGGACACACCATCGTGACCCCCACTCCGCGGTCCTTGACTTCCAGCCGCAACGCTGCCAGATACTGGTTGGAGGCAGCCTTCGACGCACAATACGCCGACCCGTGAGCATGTGGGATGAGCCCGGCTGACGAGGTGATGCCGACCACATGGGACGGCGCCGAGGCAAGCAGATGGGGCAGCGCCAGCCGCACCGTGCGCGTCAGCCCGACGTAGTTGATCGAGATCGTGGTCTCGACGTGTTCCGCCGGCTGGCCGATCACCTCGGCGTAGCGGCCGAGGCCGGCGTTGGCAACCACCAATCGCAAGCCGCCGAAACGTTCGACGGTACGCTCCACCGCCTCGGCCATGCCCACTTCGTCGCGGACGTCGACCGGCAGCGCCAAGCCTTCACCACCGGCCGCGCCACAGGCCTCGGCCAGCTCCTCCAGAGCCTCGGCGCTGCGGGCCACCAGCGCCACGCGGCAACCTCGGCTGGCAAGCTCGAGTGCCAGGGCATGGCCGATCCCCGACGAGGCACCGGTCAGCAAGAGGGGAAGCCCCGGGGTGATCTTCATGGCGCCTCCTCGGATGCACCCGGAGGTGTGGGTGCCGGCGCCGATCCGTCACCGCCGCCGAGATAGCCGAGCGCCCGCAGCGCCGCTTCGGTCTCGGGGTCGAGCTCGGTTTGGCCTTCGCCCGCCCGCACCGGCCGCAGACTCGCCTGCCAGGTCGCGTAGAGCTCCCGCATCGCAGCGAGCTCGCGCCGGCGATCCCGCGCGAGATCGAGACGCTCCTGCGGGTCGGTGGCCCGCTCGTACAGTGCTGCCGACGCACCATCACGACGCGCGATCAAGGTCCAGTCCGCGGTCCGGATCGCCACGTCATCGGTGGATTCGGACACCGCGAGCACCTGCACCGGCTCCTCGTGCCATCCCAACGCCGCCGGCATCAGGCTCGGCGCGACCCCCGGGGCAACCTGCCCTCCCGCCGCGTGCACCAGCGTGCTCTTGATGTTGCGCGTCTCCACCAGGTGATCGAGCTGCCGGCCGCGGGGAGCCTTCCACGACATCGGCGGACGAACGATCAGCGGCACGGCGGTCAGCTCTTCGTGCAGACTCTGGCCGTGCCCGATCCCTCCCCGTTCCATGAACTCCTCGCCATGGTCGGAGGTGACGACGATCAAGGTGTTGTCGAGGGCACCGCGGTTCGCCAGCTCGGCCAACATCTCGGCGATCCGCTCGTCCAGAGCAACCAGCTCCTCGTCATAGCGGGCTCGCATGGTCTCGATATCGTCGGGGCCGAGGACCACCGCGCCACTGTGAATATCGTCGCGCAACTTGCGCCACTGGAAGCAGAAATCGATCGAGCTCTTGCCTGGATCAAAGCGCCCGCGCGTAGCTTCGGGCGGACAGTAGGGCCAGTGGATCTCGAGGTAGTGGAGGTAGGCGAACCAGGGCCGCTGGGGATCCGCGTGGCCGTCGAGCCACTCGAAGAAGCGGCGATGGATGTTGGGGGCGCCGGAGGTCTTGTAGCGGTAGAGGTCGAAGCCCTGTTCGAGCCCGAACCGCGGGGAGAGCTGATATTGCTCGCCGATCAGAGCGGTCGACCAACCGAGCTGCTGCAAACTCTCGCTGACCAGCTCGACCTCGGTCGCCACCACCGCGCTCGACACCGTGGCTTCGTCTTGCTCGAAACCGAGCAACCCGTGCTCGCTCGGGTACAGACCCGAGAGGATCGTCGGCAACGACGGCCGGGTCCAACTCGCCTGCGAATACGCGCGCGTGAAGCTCGTCCCCTCGGCCGCGAGGCGATCGAGGGTGGGAGTCGTCGGACGGGGGTAGCCGTGGCTCGAGAGGTGATCGCTGCGCAGGCAGTCGATCACCAGCAGCAGCACGTTCGGGCGAGTTGCCGGAACGGTCGGTGGCGACGGGCGGCACGCCGCCAGGGCCGAGAACACCATCAGCAGTGCTGGAAATCGTCGGGAGACCATCATCACGAGCCGACCATATCCGAGGGCTCGAGTGGGCTCAAGCAGGGGGGCTGGGTATCGGGTATCGGGTATCGGGTCTACCTCCCTTCCCAGTACCCGATGCCTCGGTGGTGGGGCACGACCGGCTCGATTTCCATCAGACCGGGGTGGACCACACAAGGCCTCATGTCCGCTCCCAACAGCCCGTGAGAAACTCCCGCCGGACGCGGCTGAGTTGTTCCACGGGCTGCTAAGGGCAGGTCTCGAACGCCGAGGTAGCGGTCAAGGCGACGGCTGCGGTTCCAGCCGGGTTGAAGTAGATCCGCTGCGCTCCACGCTCGTGGTCGACGACCTGGAGGCGATAGTGCACTGTGGTCGCCGCCGCGGCAAAGACCCAGTGGGCGCCGTTGACGGTGCAGCCGTCGAGCACCTTCGTCACCATCTCCCAGTTCGTCGGCTCGAAGAACCACCACAGGGCCGAATCGGCGGACTGCTCGGCCACCGTCGCGGCCCCGGTGCGCCCCTCGAAATCGCGCCACTCGATCTCGACTCCGAAGCGATCGTCACCAAAGCACGCCGTGGTCGCAGTGGAAGCACACGAACCGTTCGTCGGCAACGAGGTGGTCGCCAACGTTCCGATGGGTTGGGATGTCGCGCCGCCCACGATGGTTGCCAGCTGGGGGCCGCTCCATACTCCGACCAGGCCGGGGACGGGCCGATCGATGGATGTGACCAGACCTGACCGCAGCTGGTCGAGCGACCGCGCTTCGGACCACACCCGTACCTCGGCGATCCCGCCGGCAGGTTCGAAGGGCCAGTCCGGGTCACTCCCGAGCTCGAGGCGTCCGAGCTCGATCACTGGCCCTGGCACCTCGGGGAAGCTCGCGACCAGCTCCCCGTCGACGTAGTGGCGCCGCGTCAGCCGATCCGAGCTGACGGCGACATGCGTCCAGCGGCCGGGCTCCACCCTGCCCCCGTCGCGTCGTCCGGCAACGCCCCCGACGAAGCTGCG
Source organism: uncultured Thermoanaerobaculia bacterium (assembly GCA_964599475.1). Classification (GTDB taxonomy): domain Bacteria; phylum Acidobacteriota; class Thermoanaerobaculia; order Multivoradales; family CAZRFU01; genus CAZRFU01. The sequence goes on along the minus strand of CAZRFU010000012.1, from coordinate 85,892 downwards.
CAAGGTCGTGCCGCAGACGCCGACCCACCAGCCGCTGCGATACCCCGTTCCGGCCAGGCTCGAGCAGATGCCGTCGTCCGCCACCGCGACCCAGGCCTCGACGGCGAACCCGGCCTCGAGCTCGGCTGCCGGCGCTACGTCGACGTCGACGTAGCCACTGCCCTGGCGATCGAAGCTCGCCCAGGGACCGAAGGGCTGAGCCGCAACGACGGCGCTGAGCAGGCAGCACGACGCCCACCAGCAGCCCCCAACGCGACGAGCGATCGTCACTTCCACCCGCGTAGAATGCCACAGTGGCGACGATCTCGAAGGCATGGTGGGCGCTGCTGGCGGCAACCACGTTGGCCTGCGGCGGCGAGGACCAGCCGGCGGATTTGCGACCGCGATTGCGGATGGCCCTGCCGACGGCTCCGGTGTCGCTCGATCCCCACCTCCAAGACGAGCGCGCAACCCTGGCCACCCTGGCTCACGTGTTCGAGGCCTTGACCGCATTCGACGGCAGCATGCGACTGCGGCCGATGCTCGCTGCCAGCTGGGAGAATCCGAGCGACACCCTGTGGCGCTTTCGCCTTCGCCCCGACCTCGAGTTTCACGATGGTCGGATCCTGAGTGCGGATGATGTCGTCGCCTCTCTCGAGCGGGCTCGCACCCACACGGCGAGCCAGGTTGCGGGTTTCCTGGTTTCGGTACGCAGCGTGCGGCGCGTCGATGCAACCACCGTCGAGATCGAAACCGACGAGCCCGCGCCCCTGCTGGCGGCGCGGCTTTCCTTCGTCGCGATCGTCCCTGCGGCGATGCCCGGCCGGATCGAAACCCCAGTCGGTACCGGACCCTGGCGCTTCTCCGGCTGGAGCGAGAACCGGCTGGAGCTGGAGGCCTTCGACAACCACTGGCTCGGACCGACGCCGTGGTCCGGCGTCGACATCGACTTCGTCGAGGACGAAGCCGACCGCCTCGATGGGGTCCACCAGGGGCGCTTCGACATCGCGGCGATGGTGCCGAACGCCCCGGCCTCGGCCGTCGGCGGCGTGCGCATCGAGCGGCGAGCGGGACTGGCCGTCACCTTCCTCGGCATGCGGGTCGACCGTCCGCCGTTCGACGACCCGGCTCTGCGCCGCGCGCTCGACGCCGCCATCGATCGCGAGGCGCTGATCCGGGAGACTCTTCCCGGGCCGGCTCGGGCTGCGTACCAGCCCACCAGCCCCGCCGTCTTCGGGCACGCGATCGGCCTCGATCCGCGCCCCCACGATCCCGTCGGCGCGCGAACGATCTTCACCCGCGTCGATCTCGAACATCCGCTCGCTCTGGTGCACCCTCCCGGGCTCGAACTCGAGGCGAGAGCGCTGGCGCGGGACCTCAGTCGGACGGGGCTGCCGATCGAAGCGGTCGTGCAGCCCTGGCCCGAGCTCTACCAGCGGCTCTCGGCCGGCACGGTCGACCTGTTCCTCGCCGGATACGCCTGCGACTCGGGTTCCGCGAGCGACCTCTTCGACGCCGCCCTGCACACTCGCGACGCGGCACGCGGCTACGGCAACACCAACTTCATGGGGTACTCGAACGCGACCTTCGACGCCTTGGTCGAACGGGCCAATGCCACCCTCGACGAACGCTCGCGCCGAGCGATGCTCGAGGACGCATCCCGGATCGTGTTGGAGGATCTGCCGATCATCCCGCTGTGGATCAATGAATCGGTGTACGCGGTGCGGGACGACCTGAAGTGGCAGCCTCGGCTGGATCGCCGCGTGCTCGCTCACGAGCTGTCCACCCGATCGGACGGGGAGTGAGGCAGGGACCGAATGGTACGATCGCGACGATACGGACCGACGACGAAAGAGAGGACCAGACGATGACGACGGTGTTCGTCAGCAAGGAACACAAGCCCGGCGAAACCCGCGTCGCTGCAGTCCCGGATACCGTACGGACGCTGGTCAAGCTCGGCTTCGAGGTGGCGGTGGAGCAAGGCGCCGGCACCCAAGCTCACTTCTCGGACCAAACGTATGCCGATGCGGGTGCCACCATCGTAGGCGCCGCGGCTCGCAGCAGCGCGGACATCCACCTGAGTGTGGCACCACCGACTCCCGAAGCCGTGGCCAGCCTGCGCGACGGCGCGGTGGTGCTCGGCTTTCTCGGTCCTTTCAGGAATCTCGAGCTGGTCCGCCAACTCGCCGAACGCAAGATCTCCTCGATTTCCGTGGAGCTGGTGCCCCGAATCACCCGCGCTCAGTCGATGGATGCGCTGTCGTCGCAGGCGAGCATCGGCGGCTACAAGGCGGTCCTGCTCTCGGCGCTGCACCTCGATCGCTACACCATGCTGCTGATGACCGCGGCCGGCACGGTCAAGCCGGCACGCTTCGTGATCATGGGCGCCGGTGTCGCCGGCCTGCAGGCCGTCGCGACCGCGCGACGCCTGGGTGCCATCGTCGAGGTCTCCGACATCCGCCCCGCCGTGAAGGAGGAAGTCGAATCGCTCGGCGGGCGCTTCATCGAGCTGCCGATGGCCGAAGACGGCGCCGGCAGCGGCGGCTACGCCAAGCAGATGTCGGAGGAGTTCCTGCGCAAGCAGCGCGAGATCGTGGCGCGCCACGTCGCGGGCGCCGATGTCGTCATCACCACCGCGCTGGTCCCCGGCAAACCCGCACCCAAGCTCGTCAGCGACGAGATGGTGGCGTCGATGCGGCCGGGTGCGGTGATCGTCGACATGGCCGTCGAGGAAGGCGGAAACTGCACCCTGTCCAAGAAGGATGAGACCGTCGTCAGTGGCGGTGTGACCATTCTTGGCCCCTCGAACCTGCCAGCACTGATGCCCCACGACGCCAGCGCCCTCTACGCTCGCAACCTGCTGCATCTGATCGAGCTGTTGTGGAAGGACAAGCAACTCGGCATCGATCTCGGCGACGAGATTCTCGCCGGAGCGGTGCTGACCCACCAGGGTGAGGTCCGCCACCCGATCGTCGCCCAACTGCTCGCCGCGCCCACCGCGTGATCTGGATCGCACTGGAGGACCCATGACCGGCTCGCTACTCGTCGGCCTGTATTTGTTCACTCTCGCGGTCTTCGTCGGCTTCGAGATCATCAACAAGATCCCGCCGACTCTGCACACCCCCTTGATGTCCGGAGCCAACGCGGTGTCCGGCATCACCCTCGTCGGAGCCCTGCTCGCAGCCCGAACCGCCGAGGTTTCGATGTCGAACGTCCTGGGCGCTCTCGCCATCGCGCTCGCAACCATCAACGTCGTCGGCGGCTTCGTCGTCACCGATCGCATGCTGCGTATGTTCGGCGGAAAGAAGAAATGAGCCAGAACCTGGTCGAGCTGCTGTACCTGGTTTCGGCGGCGCTGTTCATCCTCGGCCTCAAGGGGCTGACCAAGGTCCGAACCGCTCGAAACGGCAACCTCCTCTCCGCCGGGGGCATGTTCCTCGCGGTTCTCGCCACCCTGATCGCTCTCGGGTCGATCGACTACCGTTGGATCGTCGGCGGCTTCGTCGTCGGCGCTGCCGTCGGCCTGATCGCCGCAGTGCGCGTGGCGATGACCTCGATGCCCGAGATGGTCGCCCTGTTCAACGGCTTTGGTGGTGCCGCCTCGGCGCTGGTCGGCATGTCGACCCTGTGGCATTCCACCATCGAGCCCAACAAGAGCGGCACCGTGATGGCCTCGCTGGGCGGCGCCTCGGCGATCACCCTGGTGCTGTCCATCCTGATCGGCGGGGTGACGCTGACCGGCTCAGTCGTGGCGTTCCTGAAGCTCAACGGCACGATGAAGGGCAACCCCATTCTGCTGCCCGGCCGGCACGTGCTCAACGCCTTGTTGTTGCTGGGTTCACTCGGCGCCGGCTGGTGGCTCGTCGCGCGCATCGATCAAGCTGTCGCGATGGGCCCGTGGGCGTGGGGCGTGCTTGCAGCGAGCTTGGTCCTGGGCTGGCTGCTGGTCATTCCCATCGGCGGGGCCGACATGCCGGTGGTGATCTCGCTGCTCAACAGCTACTCGGGCGTCGCAGCTGCGGCCACCGGCTTCGTCATCGGCAACAGTGTCCTGATCGTCAGCGGCGCCCTCGTCGGCGCTTCCGGGTTGATCCTCACGCAGATCATGTGTGTGGCGATGAACCGCTCGCTCGCCAACGTGCTCTTCGGCGGCTTTGGTGCCGAGGACGGTGCGGCCGGAGCCGGCGGCCCGGCTCAGGAGTACGTGAACGTCCGCTCCTGTGGCGCCGAAGAGGCGGCCATGGTGCTCGAAAGTGCCGAAAGTGTCGTGTTCGTCCCAGGCTACGGTCTGGCAGTGGCTCAGGCCCAACACGTCACCCGCGAGCTCGCCGAGCTGCTCGAAAAGCGGGGCGCACGCGTAACCTACGCAATCCATCCGGTCGCCGGCCGCATGCCCGGCCACATGAACGTGCTGCTGGCGGAGGCCGACGTGCCGTACGAGCAGCTGATCGAAATGGAGCGCATCAACCCCGAGCTGAAGAACACCGACGCGGTCGTCGTCGTGGGCGCCAATGATGTCGTCAACCCGGCGGCACAGACCACTCCCGGCAGCCCGATCTACGGCATGCCGATCCTCGAGGTGTTCCGCGCCAAGACGGTCTTCGTGATCAAGCGCTCGCTCGGCGCTGGGTTCGCCGGGGTCAAGAACGAGCTGTTCGAGTACCCCAACACCATGATGATCTACGGCGACGCCAAGAAGGTGCTGCAAGGCCTGGTCACCGAGCTCAAGGAGGCCGGCTAGGGCCGGCGCCGGTGTCGCGGGCCGAGCCCTCCGATGAGCTCGATCCGGAGCGGCTGCGCCGCTTCACTCGACAACTGCTGACCGATCTGCGCGCCCTCGAAGCGATGATCGAGGGTGGCCGCATCGAGGCCGGCATTCGCCGCATCGGCGCGGAGCAGGAGCTCTTTCTCGTCGATCCGCGGGGCCGCCCGGCGCTGTTGGCGACCGAGTTGATCGAGGCCCTCCACGACGAGCATTTCACCACCGAGCTCGCGCTCTTCAACCTCGAGTTCAATCTGGATCCCTTGGAGCTGGTCGGCGACTGCTTCGCGCGGCTCGAGGCTCAGGCAACCGAGCTCTTCGAGAAGGCTCGCGAAGCTGCGATCACGCATGGTGCGCGAGCCTTGATGACCGGCATCCTGCCAACCATCGCCCCGGCCGATCTTGGCCTCGGGGCAATGACCCCGCGACCGCGCTACCTGGCGCTCGACCAGGCGCTTCGGCGTCTGCGTGGGGGAGAGTCCTTCTCGTTTCGCATTCGCGGGGTCGACGAGCTGATGGTACGCCACGAGTCGGTCATGCTCGAGGCCTGCAACACCTCCTTCCAGGTGCACTTGCAGGTGGACCCGCGGGATTTCGCCGTCGCTTACAACACCGCCCTTGCTACTGCCGGCCCCACCCTGGCCGTGGCCGCGAACTCCCCGCTGTTGTTCGGCAAGCAGCTGTGGCGAGAGACCCGCATCGCTTTGTTCGAACAGTCCGTGGACACCAGACGCGGAGATTCCTTCTACCGGGAGCAGGCGGGCCGGGTCAGCTTCGGCCGCAGTTGGCTCGACAGCTCCGTGATCGAGGTCTTCCGTGAGGACATCGCCCGTTACCGGGTCTTGCTCGGCGCCGAGGTCGGCGAGGATCCATTCGAGGTGCTCGGCCAAGGCCGCGCCCCCCAACTCGCTGCCTTGCGCCTCCACAATGGGACGATCTACCGGTGGATGCGGCCCTGCTACGGGATCCTCCACGGCAAACCGCACCTGCGCATCGAAAACCGAATCCTCCCCGCCGGCCCGAGCATCGTCGACGAAATGGCCAACGCCGCCCTGTGGCTCGGATTGATGCTGGGTCTTCCCGAGGCCCTGGGAGATCCCAAGCGCACCATGCGCTTCCGCGACGCGCAGGAGAACTTCCTCGCTGCGGCACAGCTCGGCCTTGGAGCCCACCTCGACTGGCCCGGCCTCGGCAGCGTTCCGGCCGAACGCTTGATTCTCGATCACCTGCTCCCGGTTGCCCGCGCCGGCCTGCTCCAGGCGCGCGTGGCCGGCGCCGATGTCGACCGACTGCTCGGCACCATCGAGGAACGGGTCCGTCGGCGGCGCACCGGGGCGCTATGGGCGATCGAGTCCTACGCCCGCCTGCGCGATGCCGGACGCACTCGCGACGAGGCGCTGGGCGACCTCGTCGCTGCCATGATCGACAATCAGCTCGGCATCGAGGCAGTCGCCCAGTGGTCGACGGCGAAGGCTGCGCCCCGGCCCGGCGTTCGGCGCACCGTGCGCCAGCTGATGAGCACCGATCTCTTCACGGTCGGCGAGGACGAGCTGATCGACCTCGTCGCCTCGATGATGGACTGGCGCCACATCCGCCACGTGCCGGTCGAAGACTCCGCCCACCGCCTCGTGGGCCTCGTCACCCACCGCACCCTCATTCGCCTCCTGGCCCACGAAGCCCGCGGTCGCGGCGACGGCAACACTCCCGTGCGCGACGTGATGGAACGCGACGTCGTCACCACCCATCCCGACGCCTCGATCGCCGAAGCCATCCGCCTGATGCGCCGCCATCGGGTCGCCTGCCTGCCGGTGGTCGAGGGCGAGCGCCTCGTCGGGATCCTCACCGAGCACGACTTCCTGGCCGTGATCGAGGGCCTGATCGATCAGCTCGAAGTGCCGGAGGGGTGAACCGGGGGTGGGAGCAGGGATCAGGGATCCCAAAGACCCGCGCCCTTCTTGGGTCACCGCGCGGTACCGCGTCGAGGAAGGTCGGGGCGCAAAAGAAAGACCCCGGATCGAAGCCCGGGGTCTCGCTCTGGACAGACCGACGAGCCGTTCGCTACTTGCCCAGCACCGGCATCAGCCCACGACCGAGATAGTCGGGCAACAGGAAGCCGAGCAGGAAGAGCAGGAACAGCACCGACGAGATCACCACCACGGTGGTCATCTTGGTGCTGTACTTCACATGCATGAAGAACATCACCACCAGCGCCGCCTTGGTGGTGGCGATGGCGAGGGCGACGACGTCGTTCCACGGATTGCCGAGGTGGACGGTCGCCACGCCGACGGTCAGGGCACTCAGCACCATGAGGGCGCCGAAGACCGCGAAGTAGACCTTGAGCGGAACGGAGTGGTGCTCGGAATGATGCTCAGACATCGACCAAACCCTCAGTGGAGACCCAGCAGGTACAGCAGGGGGAAGAGGAAGATCCAGACCAAGTCGACGAAGTGCCAGTAGAGCCCGAAGTTCTCGACCGGGTTGTAATACTCGGGCGCGAACCGGTCCTTGTAGGCCAACACGATCAGCCAGATCAGCAAGCCCGCACCAACGATCATGTGCAGCGCGTGCATCCCGGTCATCGCAAAGTAGATGCCGAAGAACAGCCGTACCTGCGGAGCATGGGGACTGTCGAGCTGGAAGCTGTCGTTGGGGAAGAGGTGGTGCTCGAACTTGGCGCCGTACTCGACGGTCTTGATGCCGAGGAACACCCCGGCGAGTGCCAGGGTCGCCAGCAGGAAGATGATCAACTGTTTCTTCTTGCCGTGTTGGGCTGCCCACACGCCGAGCGCCATCGTCAGCGACGAACCGATCAGCACCACGGTGTTGATCAACCCGAGCTTGACGTCGAGCAGCCGTGAGCCGATCGAGAACGCCTCCGGATACATCATCCGGTAGATGGTGTAGGCCGCAAACAGCCCACCGAAGAACATCACCTCCTGGGCCAGGAACAGCCACATCCCGAGGGACGCGGACTCCTTCTGCTGATCCAGGTCATCGAACTGATGATGGAGATATGGGGAGTGGGTCGAGGCGACGTGCTCAGCCAACGGTCTTCTCCTGCGGCCGGTATTCGTAGAAGTCCGGCTCCACGCGCGGGGTTCGATCGAAGTTCAGGGTCGGCGGCGGCGAGGTGGTCTCCCACTCGAGCCCACGAGCGCCCCAGGGGTTGTTTCCGGCCGCCTTGCCACTCACCAGAGATGCAATGAAGTAGAACGACGGCATGATGTAGCCGATCGCCAGGACGCTGGCCCCTGCGGTCGACAGCACGTTCAGGACCTGGAACTCCTCGGGGTAGACGTGGTAACGCCGTGGCATGCCCATGTAGCCCAGGATGAACTGCGGAAAGAAGGTCAGGTTGAAACCGACGAAGATCAACAGCGCCGAGAGCTTCGACCAGAACTCCGAGTACATCTTGCCGGTCATCTTCGGCCACCAGTAGTGCAGGCCACCGACGTAGGCCATGATCGCACCGCCCACCATGACGTAGTGGAAGTGCGCCACGACGAAGTAGGTGTCGTGCAGGTGCACGTCGAGCCCGAGCGTGCCGAGGAAGATCCCAGTGAGGCCGCCGATGGTGAAGAGGCCGATGAAGCCCAGGGCGTAGAGCATCGGCGTCTCGAAGGTGATCGACCCCTTGTAGAGGGTGAAGGCCCAGTTGAAGGTCTTGATGCCGGAAGGGATCGCGACCAACATGGTCAACACCGAAAACACCATGCCGGCGTAGACCGACTGGCCGCTGACGAACATGTGGTGACCCCAGACCATGAAGCCCAGGACGGCGATCGCCATCGAGGAGGCGGCGATGAAGCCGTAGCCGAAGATCTTCTTGCGGCTGAAGGCCGAGATGATCTCCGAGATCACCCCCATTGCCGGAAGGATCATGATGTACACCGCCGGGTGCGAGTAGAACCAGAACAGATGCTGGAACAACACCGGGTCCCCGCCGAGCGCAGGATCGAAGATGCCGATGTTGAGCGCCCGCTCGAGCCCGACCAACACGATCGCGATCGCTACGACCGGGGTCCCGAGTACCTGGATCAAGCTGGTGGCGTAGTGGGCCCAGACGAACAGGGGAAGATTGCCCCAATGCACTCCCGGCGCCCGCATGCGGTGCACCGTGACGATGAAGTTCAAGCCGGTGAGGATGCCCGAGAAGCCGTTGATGAAGATGCCGATTGCGACCGGCACCACCACGGTGTTCGAGTACATCGTCGACAGCGGCGTGTAGAAGGTCCACCCGGTGTCGATACCGCCATTGATGATGCCCCACATGGCGAACGCGCCGCCGATCATGTAGAGGTACCACGACAGCAGGTTGATCTTGGGGAACGCCAGGTCCTTGGCGCCGATCATGATCGGCAGCAGGAAGTTGCCCAAGACCGCAGGAATCGACGGCAGCAGGAAGAAGAACACCATGATGATGCCATGCATGGTGAACAGGCGGTTGTACTGATCCGGGGAGGCGAAGTCACCGGTGGGGGTGATCAGCTCGGTGCGAATGGCACCGGCGAACAGCCCGCCGAGGCCGAAGAAGAAGCTGACCCCGAGCAGGTAGAGGATCGCGATCCGCTTGTGGTCGCCGGTCAGCAACCACGACTTCACGCTCCAGCCGACGTTGAGGTAATTGTGCGTGCCGGGCTCGGCATGCGAATGGGAGCTCATCAGATGGCCTCCGCCGCGGCTTGACCTTCGGCCGGGGCAGCGGCGGCGGCCGTCGCCTCCCCAACCGGAGCCAGGCTCTTGATATAGGAGATCAGCTGCTGAATCGATTCTTCGTTGACCTGCCCCTGGTAGGTCGGCATGATCGGCTCGTAGCCGGCCTTGATCTTCGCCTGGGGCTGCAGAATCGACTCGCGCAGATAGGAGTCGTCAGCGACCACCGCCTGTCCGGTCGTGGTCACACTCTCGGTACCGTAGAGGCCATGGAGCGACGGCCCGCGGCCGGTCCCCTCGAGCTCGTGGCAGGTGTTGCACGCGAGTTGCGCGAACAGCTGTTCACCGTTGGCTCGCATGGTGCCACCAACTCCGGCCGAGGCGACGAACGCGGCGTACTCGTCTTGTTCCATCACCACCACCTTGCCGATCATCCGGCTGTGCTCGACGCCGCAGTATTCCGCGCAGAAGAGGTGATAGGTGCCGGTTTTGGTCGCTTCGAACCACACCGTGGTGTACCGACCCGGCACGACGTCGGCCTTGACCCGGAACGCGGGCAGAAAGAGATCGTGGAGCACGTCTTCCGAGGTCATGGTGATCTTGATCGGCACACCCACCGGGACGTGGAGATCGTTGATCTCGCGCAGCCCGTCCGGGTGCTGGAACTTCCACATCCACTGCTTGCCGACCGCCCAGTATTCGACCGCGTCGGCCGGCGGGCGGCTGAGCCGCAGGAAGAGGTTCGCTCCCCAGAAGAACGAGATCATCACCAGGACCAGCGGAATGACGCTCCAGGTGACCTCGAGCAGCGTCGATCCGTGGATCGGTTCGCCCACTTGGCCCTCGTGGGTCCGGCGATACCGCGCCGCAAAGAACAGGATCAACCCGGCGACCAGCACCGAGAAGAACGCGCTCAGAGCGATCAGGAAGAAATAGATCGCGTCGACTTCGCCCGCGACCGTCGATGCCTGCTCCGGCATCAGGGGGAAATCAAGCATGGTTACGCGTGCGCCTCCGTCGCCGTCTCGCGCCGCCGATCACGGCGCCACATCAGGGCGATGAAAGAGCCCAGCGTGACGACCGTTGCGATCGCCGCCAGGCGCAGGATGTTCATGGTCACCGCCGTGTACCGGCCCGCCAATGGGTTGTAGGAAAAACAATAGAGCAGGACCTGGTCGACGACGCCGCCGAGCCGGTTCTGGGAAGCCTCGACCAACGCGAGGCGCAGATCGCGCGGAGCGTAGTCGATGCCGTAGAGGTACCGCGACACCTGGCCTTGTGGCGTCACCACCACCAACGTCGCGGCGTGGATGTATTGACCGACCTTCTCGTCCCAATCGTAACGAAAGCCGATCGCCTCACTCAGCGCCGTCACGCTGGCCTCGTCACCGGTGAGAAAGTGCCAGCGGTTCGCCGTCTCCGGCTTGCCGAGATCCTCCATCGCGCGGGTCTTCTTCGCGAGCGCCTGCTCCGGCGTTTCGCCAACCGCGAAGCTGTAGGCGACGACTTCGAACTCCTGGACATCGTCGGAACCGAAATCGACCACCCGCAGCGATCGCACCATGCCCTCGATGACCATCTGGCACAACATCGGGCACTCGTAGTACACCGGAGCGAGCACGACCGGCCGCGTGCCGAAGTAGTCGCCGAGCCGCACCGTGGCCCCACTTTCGTCGACGAGCTCGAGGTCGAGCGGCAGAGACTCGCCGATGCGCTGGTCGATCCCGGCGCCGGCCAGCTGCGGCGGGACTTTCGCGGCGCTCGGCTCCTGCCCGAGCAGCGGCGCCCCGAAAAGCGCGGAGATCGCCCCGAGGGCGACGGCTCGGATCACGGAGTCGCCTCTTCGAAGACCAGCTCGCCGTCGGCCGAAGCGGCCTCGACCGCGGCTACCGGAGCGGTCGACACTGCAGCCGTGGCGGCATCGATGCCCTTTTCGGCCACCCAGGCGAGGGCGTCCTCAACGGGCATGCGCACGAGGCCTTGCGACTCGTCGACCCAGCCCCAAGAGGTGGCGATCCGACGTTCGCGCTGGTGCATCGCCACCAGGTCGAGGTCGGGGTTCATCTGCAGCTGCGGACCGACGCGCGGATCCGCCGCAACCGCAGGGACGGGCCGGGGCGCCGGATCCCGCGCCACCAGGCCGTCCTGGGTGCCGACCTGCAGAAAGTACATCGACACTGCCGCCAGAGCGCCGAGCACCAGCAGCCCGACGGAAGCGAGCAACATTGCACGAACGCTGATCTCGCCGTCCCAGCGGGGCGAGCTCGAGTGATCAGCCATGGTCACCCTCCAGGTACTCGGGGATGTACGGGTCGCGGTACGCGAGCACCGGCGCGCTCTTCAGGATGCCGAAGAACACGAACAAGAACATGCCGCCCAGGCCGACGAAGGCCGCGAGATCGATCCAGAGCGGCGGCAGGTGGGCTTCGCCCCCCCCATGGGCCAACATCGGCGAAATCTGCCACTCGACCTCGACCCAGCGCGCCACCACGATCCAGATCGCGACGGGCAGCAGCAGCTTGACCCGCCGCTTGACGTCCCGAGAGAGCAGGATCAGGAACGGCAACACGAAGTGTGCCACCGCCATGACGATGCTGATGGTCTTCCAGGGACCATGGACCCGGTTCAGGTAGAAGGTGATCTCCTCGGGGAGGTTGCCAGACCAGATGATGATCAGCTGGGAAACCGTCAGGTACCCCCAGAACGCCGTAAAGGCGAACAGCAACTTGCCCAGATCGTGCAGATGGCCGGCGTGCACCACGTGGTTCAGCGGCTCCCGCTGCGCCAGCCAGGCCACCATCACCACGGCGAAGGAGAGGCCGGAAAGCGCCATGCCGGCGAGGAACGCCGCACCGTAGAGGCTCGAGTACCAGTGCGGATCGAGCGACATCATCCAGTCGATCGAGGCGAAGGTGGCGGTCACGGCCAGGATCACGATGCCCGGACCGGCAGTCTGCTGCATCTTGCCGAACAGGCTCTGGTCGCCGGTGGCGTCCTGCAGTCGCGACAGTTTCGCCAGGCGGAAAGCCAGGAACAGCCAGATCGCGAAGTAGATCGCCGCCCGAATCCAAAAGCCGTTGGGGTTCAGCCACGCAGCCTTGTGCTGGATGATCGCGTCGGTTGCCGCCTCTGGCTTCGCCCACGAGTAGAGCACCGGCAGCGACGCGGCGATCGGCACGAACGCCACGGCGACGACGATCAACGACTTTGCGCCGGCCTCGAAGATTCGTCGAACCACGATGCCCCAGGCACCGCGGGACATGTGGTGGATCATCATCAGCGCGAGGCAGCCGAGCGACACCTGGGCCCAGGCGACCACCGCCACCAGCCAGGCCCGCATTGCCTCGTCGCGGTTGGAAAAATACGCCGCGGCAAAGCCGGCCAGGCCGACCACCCCAGCGATCAGCGCCATCCTCCGCAGTCGATCGACTGCGGCCGGCGCCTCGTACGGCGAAACGCCGCTATACGTGACCGTTTGCATGCTCATCCTTCTTGGTCGGCTCGCTCGTCGACGCCGCAGCCGTGGCCTTGGCGGCTGCCTCCGGCGACAGGTCGCCGACTCGAGCACCCTGGCTGAGTTGAAGAACTCGGATGTAGGCAACGATCGCCCACCGATCCGCGACCGGCACCTGCGAAGCGTAGCTCTGCATCTGCCCGAACCCGTTCGACATCACGTCGAAGTAGTAGCCGGCCGGCGTGTCGCGGAGCCGCGCCTCGTGAAACGAGGGGGGCTGCTTGTAGCCCCGCATGACGACCATACCCTGGCCGTCACCGAGGGCGCCGTGGCAGGGTGCACAGAAGATACCGTAGCGCTCCTGACCCCGGAGTAGCACCGCCTTGTCGACGGTGATGGGGAACTGTGACACCGGCACGCCGTCGGCGTCGAGCCCGTAGCTGTAGGCGTCGTCCGTCACCAGCTGGCCCTGGGCCACAGTACCCTCGATCTGCCCTCGCATGGCTGAACCGTCGCCGTAGAAGTCGCTCGCGCGAAACGGCTTGTACTTCGGCTGATCGTGCATGTCCTGGCGGCACGCGGCGGTCAGGACGAGGCTCGCCAACAGCCCGGCCTGCGCTGCGCGTGAGCTCAATCCCTTAGCGCTCAACTTCGGCAACCTCCATCGGAGCGAGCTGGCGCAAGAAGCGCTCCGCCTCGTCCCGATCAAACTTCGGATCATTCGCCTCGATGACCAGAAAGTAGCCATCCTGCGAGGCACGAGCGAACCGCGGATGATTGAACACGGGGTGGTAGGGCTCGGGCAGGCCGTTGATCGCGAACATGCCGATCACGGTGCTGAAGGCCGCGAGCAGGATCATGGTCTCGAACGTCGGCGGAATGAACGCCACCCAGCTGTTGAGTGGACGGCCGCCGATCATGAACGGGTAGGCGATCGTCGAGGCCCAGTACTGGAGGCCGAAGCCACCCAGCACACCGCTCACCCCGCCGGCCAGGCAGACCAGCGGTACCTTCGACTTCGGGAGTGCCAGCGCTCCCGACAGTTGATGGATCGGAAACGGGCTGAAGGCGTCGATCTTGGAGTAGCCGGCCTCGCGCACCGCCTGAGCTGCATGCACGAGCGAGGTCGGCGAGTCGAACTCCGCAATCAGGCCGTAGAGCCCAGGCTCGAACTCGGGTTTGCCAGCCATGAGCTCAGTGCCCTCCCTTGATCTTGGTGCTCGGCAGGATCGTCTTCATCTCGAAGCTCGCGATCATCGGCAAGAACCGCACGAAGAGGAAGATCAGCGACATGAACAGCCCCATCGTGCCGATGAAGGTGCTCCAGTCGAAGAAGGTCGGGTAGTACATCCCCCACGACGACGGCATGAAGTCACGATGGAGGCTGGTGACGACGATGATGAAGCGTTCGAGCCACATCCCGACGTTGACGAACATCGAGATCACCCACAGCCAGATCGTGTCGGTGCGGAACTTCTTGATCCACAGCAACTGCGGCACGATCGCGTTGCACAGGAACAAAGCGTACCAGTAGTAGCGATACGGCCCGGTTGCGCGGTTGAACATCATGTACCCCTCGTAGGGGTTGGCGCTATACCAGGCCATGAAGATCTCGATCAGGTAGCCGTAGGTGACGATCAGCCCCGTGACCAGCATCACCTTTGCCATGTTCTGCAGATGCCTCAGGGTGATGAAGTCCTGCAGCGCGAAGATCCGGCGCAGCGGGATCATCAGCGTCAGCACCATGGCGAAGCCCGCGAACACCGCACCGGCGACGAAGTAGGGCGGGAAGATCGTGGCGTGCCAGCCGGGCACGAGACCAACGGCGAAGTCGAAGCTCACGACGCTGTGGACGGAGAGCACCAGCGGCGTCGAAAGCCCCGCGAGCAGTAGATAGGCGCTCTCGTAGTTGTGCCAATGCCGTGCGGAGCCGCGCCAGCCTAGCGCCAGGAGGCCGTAGATCGTCTTCGGAATGGCGTTCTTGGCCCGGTCGCGCAGGGCGGCCAGATCGGGCACCAGCCCGGTGAACCAGAACACTGCCGAAACCGACGCGTAGGTCGACACCGCGAAGACGTCCCAAACCAGCGGGCTGCGGAAGTTCGGCCACAGCGCCATGGTGTTGGGGTAGGGCAACAGCCAGTAGGCAAGCCACGGGCGGCCGGTGTGCACGACCGGGAAGATGCCGGCGCAAGCCACGGCGAAGAGTGTCATCGCCTCGGCGAAGCGGTTGATCGAGGTCCGCCAGTCCTGCTTCAAGAGCAGCAGGATGGCCGAGATCAGCGTCCCGGCGTGGCCGATACCGATCCACCAGACGAAGTTGATGATCGCAAAGCCCCACGCGATCGGGACGTTCAGGCCCCAGACGCCGGTGCCCTTGAAGAACAGCACCGTGAGGCTGTACATCAGCATCATCAGCACCATGAAGGAGACGCCGAAGGCCGGGTAGAACCACTTGGGCGTCGGCGCTTCGACGATGCCGCTGATCTTGTCGGTCACCGAGGTCGGCGTTTGGTTGCCGCCGACCATCGGCGGCTTGTCCGGCTTCGGAGCGGGCGCGAGGGCCCCGGTCATGTTCAGTTCCATCGAGCGCCCCTCTCGTCCTGGGATCTCGTCGTCATTGCCGTCATCAGTGGTGCCCGCCGTGGTCTTCGACCGCTCGTGGCAGCGTGGGGTTGGGGTTGGTGACGCGGGCGAGGTACGACGTCCGCGGCTTGGTGTTGAGCTCGTCGAGCAAGGTGTAGTTGCGCGGGTCGGCCTTGGCCGCGGCAACACGTGAGCCTTCGGTGTTGATGTCACCGAAGACGATCGCGCCCGAGGGACAGGCCTGCTCGCAGGCGGTCTTGATCTCCCCGTCGGCGATCCTGCGATCGTCGCGGATCGCCGCGGCTCGAGCGCCCGAGATCCGCTGCGTGCAGTAGGTGCACTTCTCCATCACGCCGCGATGGCGGACCGTGACGTCGGGATTGCGCAACAGCTTCAGCACCGGGGTCGAGTAGTCGGCGTAGCGGTAGAAGTTGAAACGCCGCACCTTGTAGGGACAGTTGTTGGAACAGTAGCGAGTGCCGACACAGCGGTTGTAGACCATGTCGTTCAGACCTTCCTCGCTGTGCACCGTGGCCGCCACCGGGCACACCAGCTCGCACGGAGCGTTCTCGCACTGCATGCACGGAACCGGCTGGTGGACCGTGCCGGTCGGATCGTCAGGATCACCGGTGTAGTACCGATCGATCCGAATCCAGTGCATCTCGCGACCACGTGCGATCTGGTCCTTACCGACCACCGGGATGTTGTTTTCGCTCTGGCAGGCGATCACACAGGCGTTGCAGCCGGTGCAGGCGGACAGGTCGATGGTCATCCCCCAGGCGTAGCCTTCGTAGGCGACTCGTGGGTAGAGGGTGATGTCGGGGAACTTGTGGCCAACGTGATGGGCAAAGTCAGGCTGACCGTGGTACTGCTCGAGCGAGGCCTGGCGCACCAGGTGGCGCCCCTCCATCGAGTGGTGCTCTTGCGTGCTGGCGAGCTGGTAGGAGGCCCCGGTCTTGGCGATCGAGGCACCTGCGATCCGCCACGGGCTCGCTGCCGGTCGGATGGCATACGCATCGAAGCCGCAGCCGTTGCCGACATTGCCGGCGGCGCGACGGCCCTGGCCGAGGTACAGGGTCGCGACCCCGTCGGCCTGGCCAGGCTGGACCCACACGGCCACGTCAAGGCTGCGGCCGGCCACCGTGAGCTTGACCATGTCGCCATTGGCGACGCCCTGCTCACGGGCGGTTTTCGGGCTCAGCAGCAGCGGGTTGTCCCAGCTGACCTTGTTGAGCGGACGTGGGCACTCTTGCAGCCAACCGTTGTTGGCAAAGCGACCGTCGAAGAGGTGTGGATCCGGGCGGAACTGCAGCTCCAACCCCTCCCCCACCGAGCCAAGGCGAGCCGCAGCAGCAGCAACCGCAGCCGGATCGGCAACCGCTTCGACCGGGGTCCCGGTCCCGGCGATCACCCCATCGTGCACGGCCTGGCGCCACTCGGCATCACCGGGCAGCAGCTCGGCCCAGGTCTCGCGCACGAGATCGAGGCTGGCGGCGTCGGTGCGATCCGCGACGAGGGCCAGCATCTCCACCGTCGACTTGCCCTCGTACAGCGGCAGAATCAGAGGCTGTACGACGCTTGCGGTACCGTCGAGGGCAACGGCATCACCCCAGGCCTCGAACACATGGGCAGCCGGAACGTGCCACTCGGCGTACGCGGCGGTTTCGTCCGCGTACAGCCCGAGATGCGCGCTGAACTTGACCTTGCCTGCGGCGAGCGCCGGTCCGAGCCCGAGCTCCGCGGGAGCATCGAACAGCGGGTTGGTACCGAGGAACAGGAGAACGTCGACCTTGCCGGCGGAGATCGCCTCGACCAGCGCCGGAATCCCGCTGGCCGACCCGCCCGCCGCAGCTGCTGGCGCAGGGGCGACCGTCACCACCGTGCCCATCGCCCCGATCTTCAAGTTGATCCCCGCGACCAGTGCGTGGAGGTCGGCCGAGGTGTACTCACCGGCCACCACACACCCCGCTCCACCGGCGGCCGCGAGGTCGGCAGCGGCCGCTTTGACGACCTCGAGCGCAGCCTGGTCGAGCCCAGCCGGAGCGGCGGCGCCCTCGACGCCGAGCGCTGCTGCAAGCGCGAGCGCGAAGCGCTCGACACCGGCACCGGTGAGACGGACCACATGGTCGGCACTCCCCGCAGTAGCCGTTGCCGAGCTCTCGATGCAGTACAACCGCGACATCGACTCGCCGGGCTTGGGCGAGCGCCGGGCCATCACGTCGCGCGCGGCGCGCACGGCTCCAGGCTCACTGACCAGGAAGTCGGCGTCGAGCGCCACGATGACGTCGGCCTTGGAGAAGTCGTAGACCGGCCGGACGGGTTGGCCGAACACGCCGGCCAGGCCACTTGCGGCGGCCTCGCCTTGCGCCGGCTCGTGGTGGTGGTGGACGAAGCCGGGGAAGCGCTCGCGAATGGCCGCAAGCATGCGCTTTTCGGTGGGGGAATCGAGCGCACCCGTGACGATGTGCAGGCCCTCGCCGCCCACCGCCTGCTGGACCGACAGGGCCGGCTTGAGCGCGGCGGTAAAAGCGGCCCACGAGCTGATCCGTCCGAGGTGAGTCACCGACTGCGACCGATCCGGATCGTAGAGACCGAGGATCGCCGCTTGGCTGCGCACGTCGAGACCACCGCGGCTGCTCGGATGGAGCGGATTGCCGTCGACCTTGATCGGGCGGCCGTCGTGGCTTTCGATCAAGACGCCGATCGCCGAGCCGGCGAGGCTGAGGGCCGAGGCGAAGTACTGCGGCGTCCCCGGCACCCAACCTTCGGGCTGGCGGACCCAGGGTACCAATTTCTCGATCGGCTGCTTGGTGCAGGCCGTCGCGCCGAGCGCGAAGGACGCGCCCATCAACTGCACGAAACGGCGTCGCGAGACGTTGTCGACCGCGCCGTTGACGAGCTCGGGGAACGTCTCCTTGGCCCACTGCTCGAGCTGCGCAGGCGCTTCGGCCTCGCGCACGCTGCGCCACCAGGTCTGGGTATCCGCCGCGGCGCCAGCACCGATCTCGACCGGTGCAGGGCTGTGTTGCGGAGTTTGGATCTTCTTCATCGTACGCGCCTCACTCAACCTCGCGAGTGCCCGCGAGACTCTACTCTCGGCATCAACGGTGACAGGTGGAACACGACAACTTGGGCTGCAGGTCGTACTCGGCGACCAGCTTGGCCCGCTCTTCGTCGGAGAGCGAAGAAGGCTCCCAAGTGGTGTCGAAGAGTTTGTCCTTCGGCCGCACATGAGGCGCCGGATTCTTGTGGCAATCGATGCACCAGTTCATCTGCAGCGTGTTCTCGCGGAACATCAGCTGCATGTCGTGGACCTTGCCGTGGCAGGTCGAACAGCCCATCCCGTTGGCGAGATGCACGCTGTGATCGAAGAATGCGAAGTCCGGCAGGTCATGCACACGGTTCCACTCGAGGGGCTTCTCATCGCGCAGGCTGGCACGAACCGGCTCGAGCATGCCGACGTTGGCGAAGACCATGTTGTGGCAGTTCATGCAGGTCTGCGTCGGCGGGATACCGGCGCTCGCCGCAACCTCGACTGAGGTGTGGCAGTACCGACAGTCGATCCCGACCTGCGCCACGTGGTGATCGTGGGAGAAGGGAACCGGCTGTTCGATGACCACACCCTGGCGGGTCACGTAGGGAGAGCGCTCGAAGGCGAGCACTGCCCAACCGATTCCTCCGAGCAGCGCCACGCCGCCCAGGATGCTGGCGCGCGCAAAGTTGTTCGCGGACGGACGGAATAGCTGACTCATCGGTGACTTCCAGGACGAAAAGGTGACACGGACCGCCGAACGTTAGCCGAGGGACCGCATCGACGCAAGCCCGGAAAACCTCCATGATCGAGCCAATCGAGTCGCCGATCGACGGCTCGCTGGCCCACAGCAGGTGTCGAGGCGGGTTTGCACTCGACGAGGTGGCTCGGGCGCGCCGGAGGCGCGCTGCTGGAAAGAGAACGCCCGAAGGCGAGAACGGGACCGCGCCATTGTAGACTACCTTCTCGGTCGTGGCGACCGTCGAGACTCCAAACATGACCCCCAACGACCTGCGCACCACTGCCCTGGACACCCATCCCACCGAGCTGCCGACGCCGAAACTCGTCTGGCGGGACTTCTTGATGCTCGGCAAGGCCGGCATCACCGCGATGGTCCTCGTCACCACGGCCGCCGGGATCCTGCTCGCGCCGGCGAGCGTGTCGCCGCTACAGTGGGCCCTGACCCTGCTCGGCACCGCATTGGTTTCCGCCGGATCGGCGGCGCTCAACCAAGTGGTCGAACGCCATATCGATGCACGGATGCAACGGACCGCGCGGCGCCCCATTCCCTCCGGGCGGATGCCGGTCCAGGTCGCGCTGATGGCCGGTGTCCTCGCTGCAGTGACCGGGACGACCATCCTGGCGCTGGCCGCCACCCCCCTGGCGGCCACGATCGCGCTGCTGACCTTGGTCGGCTACGTCGCCGTCTACACGCCGTTCAAGCGCGTCAGCTCCCTGTCGACGATCGTCGGCGCGTTCCCGGGCGCGGCACCTCCCCTGATCGGCTGGGCCGCAGCCACGGGCAGCCTCGACGTCGGTGCATGGGCACTTTTCGGCCTCCTGTTCCTGTGGCAAATGCCCCACTTCCTCGCCATTGCGTGGCTGTACCAGGACGACTACCAGCGGGGCGGATTCCCCCTCATCGCCATCGGTGATTTGGGGGCGCGCCGCACCGGACGTCAAGCCGTCCTCTACACCACCGCCCTCGTCCCGGTCAGCCTGCTGCCGACGGCTCTTGGCCTGACCGGCCCGGTCTACTTGGTCGGCGCGCTGCTGCTGGGACTGGCGTTCCTCGGCCTAGCCGGCGCCTTTTCGATCGATCCGAACCGCACCACCGCCAGGCGCCTCCTGTTTGCGTCGATCCTGTACCTGCCTCTGGTGTTGGTGCTGCTGGTCGTCGGACGGCTGTGATGCGAGGCGGAGCGGGATCCGGGATCCGGGATCCGGGATCTCGGACCCGAGCAGCCGGTCGGCGCGAACGATCGCGGCCGGCTCAGCTGCTCGCCTTGATCGGGGCTCTCGTACTCGCCGGATGCCGGCCGACGCCGCCCCTGCCGACATTCGGCGACGTGCCACCCTTCGAGCTGATCACTGCGACCGGAGCCCGCCTCGATCGCAGCCAGCTTCTCGGAAGTCCCTGGATCGTCGACTTCGTGTTCTCCCGCTGCCCCGGCCCCTGCCCGCGGATGGGCAGTCAGATGAAGGCGCTGGGGCCACTCTTGCCGCCTGGCATCCGACGCATCTCGGTGTCGGTCGATCCAAGCTACGACACGCCCGAGGTGTTGGCCCGCTACGCGGCCTCTTTCGAGGCGACGGAGCCGAGCTGGACTTTTGCAGTAGGCAGCGACGCGACCCTCCAGCGCCTCATGGTAGACGGTTTCAAGCTCGGCCTGGCGCGGACGCCAACGGACGATCCCCGCGCTCTCGCCGAGCCGATAACCCACAGCACTCGCTTTGCCTTGGTCGACGCCAAAGGCACCATCCGCGGGTACTACGACCCGTTCGCAGATGACGGGATTCACCAACTCGCACGCGACGCCCGGCGCCTGCTCGAGGAACCATGATGCTGTCGGTAAACGACTTCCCCGCCCTCAACGCCACCCTCAATGCCGGGGCCGCCGTGTGCTTGTGCCTCGGGTGGTACTTCATCAAGAGGGGCCGACGGGAAGCCCATCGTTTCGCCATGCTCGCAGCGGTCGCCCTCTCCACGGCCTTCCTCACCTGCTACCTGATCTACCACGCCCAAGTGGGCTCGGTGCGTTTCACCGGCCAAGGTCCGATCCGCACGGTCTACTTCACCGTCCTGCTGTCGCACACGGTGCTCGCAGCCGCGGTCCCCGTGCTCGCGCTGATCACACTCGTCCGCGCGCTGCGGGAACGCTTCGATGCCCACCGCCGCATCGCCCGGTGGACTCTGCCGATCTGGCTCTACGTGTCGGTAACCGGCGTGGTCATCTATTGGATGTTGTACCACCTCTCCCGATGACCGCCAGAGACTCGGCAGCCGAGATTTTGGTCGAAGCCGCGCGCCGTATCGCCGCGGGTGAGCGCGTCGCCCTGTGCACCCTTGCCCGCTGCGAAGGATCCACACCCGGCAAGCCGGGCTGGCGCGCCCTCGTCGGCGGCCAGGGCCTCTCGGCGGGCAACCTCGGCGGTGGAGCATTCGAGGCCCTGGCACTGCACGACGCCCGGCAACTGCTCCAAGCCGGACGGGCCGCTGCCCTGGTCAAGCGCTACTATCTGACGGAACAAGCCACTCGCGGCGAAGCCACCGGCATGGTGTGCGGCGGCTTCGTCGAGGTATTGATCGAGGTTGTCGGCGTGTCCCCACGATTGCTGATCTTCGGAGCCGGCCCGGTTGGGCGAGCGATCGCGGCAGCCGGCGCGCTGGCCGGTTTCGAGCTCTGCGTCTCCGATGATCGCCCCGACCTGCTCGATCCCGCCGCCTTTCCCCAGGGCACACGCCTGGTCGGCCCGGACGCCCTCACCTTGGGACAACATGCGGACACCGCGGTCGCGGTGGTCACGCGCTGCTGGGAAACCGACCTCGCGGCGCTGCGCATCGTGGCGGCGGCAGCCCCATGGTCGCCGGCTTACGTCGGCCTGATGGGCAGCCGGCGCAAGATCCAGCGGATCAAAGAAGAGCTGACGCGAGAAGGCATCGACCCCCTCGCCCTCGAGCTGCGTGCCCCAATTGGCCTTCCCATCGGGGGGGATACGCCGGGAGAAATCGCCATCGGCGTCGTCGCCGAGATCATCGCAGCTCGCACCGGAAGAGGTACCGGGGACCAGGTACCGACTGGGAAAGCGCCAATCTGAGCAGTTCCTCATGCACCGCTACGTGGCGCACCCCGGAGGATGAAGGCCGGCCCGTCGGCGGGTCTCGTTCCGGGTCGGGTCCCGGGTCTCCGCTCAGGACTCCTCGTCGTCGCCGGTCAGCCCAAGCTTCTTGGCGTAGTAGCGAAACGATCGGAAGGTCATCGCCAGCAACTCCGCCGCCTTGGTCTGATTGCCACCGGTGCGGTCGAGCGCCTGCGCCATCAACTCGCGCCGCCGTTCGTCGAGCCAAGCCTCGAGGTCGAGTCCCTCCTCGGGAAGGTCGAATCCGAATGTGGCGGCGGCACCCGGGCTCCTGACCGCGAGCGGGAGATCCTCGGCGAGGATGGTGTCTCCCCCGCAGAGGGCCAGGACACGTTCGATCAAGTTCTCCAGCTCGCGCACGTTACCCGGCCACGAATACGCCTCGAGCATCCGCATCGCCTCGATCGACATACGCTTCGGAGCAATGCCCATGTCGCGGCTCTTGGCGGCCAGAAAGTGGTCGACGAGCAGCGGAATGTCCTCGCGCCGACGCCGCAGAGGCGGCAGCCGCACCGGGATGACGTTGATGCGGTAGTAGAGGTCCTCGCGAAAGCGTCCGCTCCGGACCAATTCGGCCAGGTCGCGGTTGGTGGCGGCGAGAATCCGAACGTCGACAGTCTCCTCTCGGGACCCCCCAACCTTGCGCACCGTCCGCGACTGCAGCGCCCGCAGCAGCTTGACCTGCATCGTCGTGGTCATCTCCCCGATCTCGTCGAGGAACAGGCTGCCGCCATCGGCCTCCTGGAACAGGCCGCGCTTCTCCTTGACCGCCCCCGTGAACGCCCCCCGCTCGTGCCCGAAGAGCTCGCTCTCGAGCAGGTTCTCCGGCATTGCGCCACAGTTGATCGACAGGAATCGCCCGCTCTGGCGCGGGCTGGCAATGTGGATCGCACGGGCGATCAGCTCTTTGCCCGTGCCGCTTTCACCCTCGATCATGACGGTCGAGTTGGTGCGGGCGATCCGCTCGATCATCTCGAAGATCTGCACCATGGCGCGACTGCGACCGATGATGTTGCCGTACGACCAGCGTTGCTCGAGCTCGCCCCGCAGCCAGCGATTCTCAGCCGCCAGGCTGGTGCGCTCGAGGGCTCGCAGGATCAGGAGCTTGAGCTCCTCGACATCGAAGGGCTTGGACACGTAGTCATAGGCCCCGAGCTTCATCGCCTCGATGGCGCTTTCCGTCGACGTGTAGGCCGTCATGACGATCACCGCGGGAGTTGGCGTCGGCTGAGCGCGCAATTCGCGCAGCAGGTCGAGCCCCGACGACTTCGGCATGTGCAGGTCACACAGGATCAGATCGACGTTCTTGCGCTCGAGCACCTCGAGTGCGCGCGCGACCGAATCCGCCGTCGCCACGTCATACCCCTCGTCGCGCAGCAACAATTCGAGAAACTCGACGAGGCTCGCCTCGTCGTCGACGACCAACACCCTCGCGCCCTTCATGCCACCGTCTCCTGTGCGTTCGACTCTGCAACGCCAACCGGAAGCGTTACCCGGATCGTGGTCCCGACACCCGGTGCACTGACAACGCCGAGGCGCCCCGAATGCTCCTGCACGATCCGGTAGACAATCGCCATCCCGACCCCTGCCCCCTGATCGAAGAACGAGGTGAACGGCTGGAACAAGCGTCGCTGTTCCTCCTCACCCATACCCCGCCCAGTGTCCTCGACCTCGAGCTCGTAGTGATCCTCGGCGAGAAGCCCTCGAACCGTGACCCGCCCGCCGGACGGCATCGCCTTGAGTGCATTGCGAACGAGGTTCCAGAAAATCTGACTGACCTGGTCCGGATCCGCGACGATCGGCGCCGCCGCCGGATCGAGAATCAGCTCCACCTCGTGGTGCTCGCCGAGATCGCGACTGTTGCGCAACAGTGCGACATCGTCGGCGAGCAGGCGCGCGATGTCGAAGCGCACCGGCCGCGGCGGCCGCGGCCGCGCAAAGCGCAGGAAATCCTTTACGGTGCGATCCAGCCGCTGGCTTTCGCGCAGGACGATCCCGAGGAGCTTGGCCTGCTGCTCCTCGTCACGATCGCCCCGCTGCAGCATCTGCACCGACCCCGAAATCGCCGCAAGCGGATTGCCGATCTCGTGCGCGAGCCCGGCCGCCATCTCCCCGACTGCGGCCATGCGATCCTTGAGCCGGAGCTCCTCCTCGAGTCGGCGCCAATCGGTCAGATCCTGGTAGACCAGGATGAAGCCCCGCTGCGCTCCGTGGGAGTCGGACAGGGAGGTCACCGTGAACCCGATGTGTCGCTCCTCGCCGTGGACGACAACCGCCACTTCACGCCGCCCCTTCCCCTCGGCCCCGAGGTCCGCCCATTCAGCTTCGTCGAAGAGACCCGTGGCGGCCACCGGCTTGCCCCGCAGCGCCCGTTCGGAAACTCCCAGGATCCGCTCGCCGACCCGGTTGACGCTCATCACGATGCCCGCCGGATCGGTCGCGATCAAACCGCTCGGAATCGACTGGATGACGTCGCGCTGGGCGACCTCGAGATCGGCGATCTCGTCGCGCCGCTCCTCGAGCTCGAGCTCGGCGCGAGCTGCCGTCTGGGCCAGCGAAGACACCAGTTGAGCGACTCCGAAGAAGCCCAGCAGGTGTGTGACCAAGTTGTACTCCAACCGCCAGAGCGAGACCGGCTCGGCGAATGGCGATGTCGGCGGCGGAAGCCACCCGGCATAGAGGCCGACGAGCAGCAGCGAGTAAATCACGTAGGCCTCGGCGGCCACCACCAGGCCGGTGCGGCGGCGCAACATTGCGGCCGCGACCGCAATGACGACCAGGTAGAGGATCGAAAATGGACTGGCGATGCCGCCGAAGAAGTAGACGAAACCCGTGATCAGGAGCAGGTCGCCGAGGAACTGTCCATGGGCCAGTACCGCCGCGAATCGCTCCCCGAAGCGCAACAGCGCGATCCAGATCAGGCTCAGCAGGTACCCGGCACCAACCAGCAGCGAAGGGAACTGAGGATCGAAACCTGCCAGCAGCCCAGTGCCGCTGCTGGTCTCCGTCGCATCGGCCGGCAGGAGGCGCAGCAACAGATAGAGCACCGTCAGGCTGGCCAACAGCAACAGCCGAATCGCGATCAACCAACGCAGGGGGCGCAGAACCACGTCGTGATCGTACCTCGCCCAGACGGGTCGAACCGCGCCCTCGCGGTCCGACCCCGAGCCGCGCTCAGCCGATGTGTTGCAGGATCGAGTACATCGGCATGTACATCGCCGCGACGATGAAGCCGATGATGCCGCCGAGCACGGTGATCAGCAGCGGCTCGATGAGCTTCATCAGGCCTTCGACCGCCGTGTCGACCTCGTCCTCGTAGAACTCGGCGATCTTGGAGAGCATCTGATCGAGGGCGCCGGTCTGTTCGCCGACTGCGATCATCTGCACCACCATCGATGGGAAGACCTTGGTCTGGGCCAGCGGTTCAGCAATGGTGCGGCCTTCTTCGACCGCCTTGCGCACCGCCATGACCGCGTCCTCGATGATCGCGTTGCCCGAGGTCTTCGCGGTGATCTCGAGGCCGTCGAGGATCGGGACACCGGAGGAAGTCAGGGTCGAGAGGGTTCTGCAGAACCGCGCGATCGCGATCTTGCGCAGCAGATCTCCGAGGATCGGCAAGCGCAACAAGGTCCCGTCGATGATGCGCCGGCCACGATAGGTTTTGTGGGCTCGCATCAACATCATCACGCCGGCGATGATCGCAAGCAGGACCCAGATCGAGTAACGCGCCAGGAAATTGCTGGCGCCCACGACGATCTTGGTCGGCAACGGCATCGACGCGCCGAGACCCGAGAACAACTGTGCGAAGACCGGAATCACCTTCCACAGGATGATCCACACCACGAAGATCGCGATGCCGATGACCGCGACCGGGTAGATCATCGCGGACTTGACCTGGCTCTTCAGCTTGACCGCCTTCTCGATGTAGGTCGACAGGCGCTGGAGGATGATGTCGAGAATACCGCCGGCCTCACCGGCGGCGATCATGTTGGTGTAGAGATCATCGAAGGCCTTGGGGTGCTTGCGCATGGCGTCGGCGAGCGAGGCGCCCTGCTCGACATCGTTGCGAACCTTCAGCAGGATCTCGCGAAAAGTCTTGTTGGGCTCCTGGTCGCCCAAGATCTCGAGGCACTGCACCAGCGGCAGGCCCGCGTCGAGCATCACCGAGAACTGGCGCGTGAAGATCGCGAGGCTCTTGGAGCTGACGCCCTGGGGAAGCTTCGGCAGCAGCGGAATCTCGCGACCCTTTTCACGGATCGACACCACCTGGATCTGCTGCCGGCGCAACGATGCCACCGCGGCGTCGCGGGAGTCGGCGAGCAGGACGCCCTCCTGAACCTGTCCAGCGCGGGTGCGGCCTCTCCAAACGAAATTCGGCATCGTTCGACTCCTCTGCAGGGCAGACGTCTCAGGCAGTCGCCGAGGTCGGCATGTTCAGGGCTGCGGGACCACGAGAGATGAGGTCCTGCAACTCGTCGGGATGAGATGAACGCGCCATGGCCGTCTGCATACTGATCAAGCGACGGAAGTACAGCGCGGCGAGACTCTGGTTGAAGGTCTGCATGCCGTGTTTGGCCTGGCCCGCCTGCATCATGCCGTAGATCTGATGGACCTTGTCCTCGCGGACCAGGTTGCGGATGGCCGGCGTGGGAATCAGGATCTCCATCGCCATGCAGCGCCCCTTGCCGGTGGCCTTCGGCAACAGCGACTGACAGATGATCCCCTCGAGCACGAACGACAACTGCACTCGGATCTGCCCCTGCTGATGCGCGGGGAAAACATCGATGATGCGGTTGATGGTCTGCGCGGCCGAGTTCGTGTGCAGAGTGGCGAACGTCAGGTGGCCGGTTTCGGCGATGCGCAGGGCCGCTTCCACGGTCTCGTGATCGCGCATCTCACCGATCAGCACGACGTCGGGATCCTGGCGCAGCGCCGAACGCAACGCCGGAGCGAAGCCGAGAGTGTCGGCGTGGAGCTCACGCTGGTTGACGATGCAGTTCTTGTGCGAGTGGAGGTACTCGACCGGATCCTCGATCGTGACGATGTGCTCGTGCCTTTCGCGGTTGATCTTGTCGATCATGGCAGCGAGTGTCGTCGACTTCCCGGAACCGGTGGGTCCAGTCACCAGCACCAGCCCGCGCGGCTTCTCGCAGATCTTTTCGATCACGGTCGGCAGCCCGAGGTCGCGGAAGGTGCGAATCTCGTAGGGAATCTGCCGGAACGCGGCCGCGACCGCACCGCGCTGGTGGTAGATGTTGGCACGGAAGCGCGCGAGCCCTTTGATCCCGAAGGAGAGGTCGAGCTCGAGATCGGCCTCGAGGCGATGCTTCTGGTTGTCGGTGAGGATCGAGTACGCCAGCTTCTTGGTTTCGGTCGGCGTCATCGGCGGATGGTTGAGCGCCTTGAGCACACCGTCGACGCGAATCTGAGGCGGCGAATTGGTGGTGATGTGCAGGTCGGAACCACCGGCATCGACCATCGCCTTGAGCAGCTGGTTGAGCGTCACCGACATCGTTTCCCTCGGAAGATCAGGTCGAATTGATCATCGACGAGTGTACACCAACGCAGGGTCGCCTGCACCTCAGCCGGCCCCGCCGACGGCCTCGAGCTCACCGAGAATGCCGACGACGGAGGCAAATCTCGCCTTGGAATCCTCGTCGTCGGCCCGCGCATAGGTGCAGTGGAGCACCAGCGTCTTGGAGTCCGTCGGGTGCAGGGTCAAGACCCGCATCTCCTCCTTGAGCGTACCGGCCTCGAGGTAACGACCGCGCACCAGGTAGGCCGGCCCGAGCGGGCCGCCGAGCTCGGTGGTGCCAACCACCTCGCCACCCTCGAGTGCCTCGAACAGGCCTTTGTGAGTGGCCACCTCCTCGACCAAGTTGACCCCGCGCACCTCCGGCCCCACAGTGATGCGACAGCGGGTCGGCTCCGCCCCGGGTCGGGGAAGCGACAGCTCGAAGCGCTCGCCCTCGTTGAGTACCTCGGCCCCGGCCGGAACCGCCGCCACGGCCACTCCGAGCGCCGGATTTTCGGCTCGCACCGGCGGCGCCGACTCCTCGGTCTTGGGGCCACAGGCCCAGCAGGCGATACCGAGCACAACCACAGCTCCCGTGCGTACGAACATGCGACCTCCGAATGGGTGACCGGCCGACACCCCTCAGGGAGCCATGGCCGAGAACAGGAAACGTACCATCGCCCAACCGAGGACGATGAAGAACACCAGCACCACGACGGCACCAACGACACCGTGGACCCAGCGCCGGGGCGGACGGCTCAGGACCACCGCCGCAAAGATCGCCGTCATCACCGCGAAGAAGGCGAGGTAGAGCAGCGCTCCAACCATCTCAGCCGGCCTCGGGGTCGAGATTGCCCAAGATCTGCGTCACCTCGAGCTCGGCGCGGCGCAGTTTGGCCCGACACAGCTCGACGAGCTGGGCCGCCCGCGCCAGCTCGACCGCCAGCTGGTCGACATCGATCTCCTCGCGTTCGATCCGCGACAGGATCGCATCGAGCTCCTGCATGGCGGTCCCAAAAGACGGATCGGGCGACGACTTCGAGCTCATTCCTGCACTCCCTCGACCCGCGACACGAAGCTGCCGTGGGCCAGCTCCGTGGTGACCAGCTGGCCGGGCTCGAGGCTCGCGGCATCCCTCACCACGGCCCCCTCCTGCGTCCTTGCGATCGCGAAACCCCGATCGAGCCAGCGCTGGGGGCCGAGCTCGCGGGTCAGGCGAGCCAAGGCGGACAACCGGCGCTCTGCGCCTTCGAGGCTGCGCCTGCCCGCTGCGGGCAGCAGCCCGCGACGGCGCTCGAGCTGGGCCGCCCCACCCGCCAACACCTGATGTGCGCCCCGAGTCAGCCCCACGGCCCCTTGCCCGAGCACCGCGGCAGCCCTCGAGATTCCCCGCCGACCGGCGAGGACCAGTCGTTCGCGGTGGTGGGCGAGTCGGGCGTCGAGGCGATCGAGCCTGCGGGCCGCCGGGAACAGCCGCAGCCGCGCCCGCTCGAGCCGGCCTCGGTCGCGCTGCAACGCGCGATCGCCGGCGCTGCCGATGCGCCGGGCCGCGCCGATCACGGCACGCTCGGCATCCTCCACTGCACCGACCAGAACTTCGGCAACCCTTGTCGGCGTGTGGCAGGCCCGCCACGCCACCTCATCACAGATCGTCGAATCGGTCTCGTGGCCGAGCCCGGTCAACACCGGCACGGGACAGGACGCCACTGCCCGCGCGACCGCCAGCGCGTCGAACGCGGCTAGATCCGCCCGCGCTCCCCCGCCCCGTACGATCGCGATGGCGTCGAGCCCGGCACGGTTCGCGAGCAGATCGAGCGCCCGCACCAGCTCGCGTTCGGCTGCGGCGCCCTGCACCCGGGCATCGGCATGCCGAACCCGAAACGGACGACCGCTGGCGCCGAACGAAGCCATCACGTCGTGGTACGCCGCAGAATCGCGGGACGCGACGAGACCGATGTCGAGCGGCAGGGCAGAAAGCTCCAGGGCGCGGTTGGCCCCGAGCAGCCCGAGTCGCGCGAGCTCGTCGCGGACCTGGCGCCGCCGGCGCTCGAGCACCCCCAGCGAAAACAGCGGGTCGACCTCGCGGACACTCGCCTGCAGACGTCCACCCGGCGCCCAATAGCCGAGTTGGATCCGGCAGCGAGCCTCGATCCCGTCGGCCAGCTCGACCCGGCTGCGGCCGAGCGCCGCCTCGACGCGCCAGCGATCTCTCGCCCAGACGACCGCGTCGAGCCGGCCGATCACCTGGTCGCGCGGGCCCTTCTCGATCAGCTCGAAGTACCAGTGCCCGTTGCTGTGGTGCCGCAAGCGGGCCACGCTGCCGACCACCCACAGATCGCGGAACGCCTCACCCACGAAGGCGTCGACGTCGGCGCCGAGCTCGCTGACGGTGTAGTCGCGCCCGCCGGCTCCGGCGGGAGCCTCCCAGGGCATCGTCATCGACTCATCTCCCGGCGCTCGGATCACTGGCCCACGTCAGTGATAGGTCCGCAGCTCGTCGGCGCTGCGCAGCGGCAGGTTGGCTGCCCACTCCTGGGTCCGGGCGTCGCGATCGGCGGCCCAGGCGCCGGCTTCATCGCGGCTCGAAACCAAGCGAAAGATGAACGTGTGCCCGGCGGGCGCGGGGAAGTAGGTGTAGCGCGAGGGCTCGGCCTTCAAGGCCTCACCGAGCTCGCGATCGCCGTTGACGCCGACGCAGGCTATCCCGATCGCGCGGTATGCCAGCGCCAGAGCCTTGAGCGCCTCCTCGTACTCGCCGAGCTCCTCCGCCGAAAGCTCGGAG
Organism: uncultured Thermoanaerobaculia bacterium; assembly: GCA_964599475.1. GTDB lineage: Bacteria > Acidobacteriota > Thermoanaerobaculia > Multivoradales > CAZRFU01 > CAZRFU01. The sequence continues at coordinate 55,272 of CAZRFU010000012.1, read as the reverse complement.
TGCAACACGGTGATGTTGGCGCTGCTTTCCTCGGCGAGGAGGTTGTAGTTGAAATCGTGCCGATCCATCGCCTCGCGGGTCGCCTGAGGGGTGACGAACACGTCGTCGGTCCCCTGGACCTTGTAGGCGATCGTATAGACATCGGGCTCGAACTTCGCGAACGCCTCGGGCAGGGCGCCCTCGTCCTCGATCGTGAAGTAAAAGAGTTTCTTGTGGTGGCGTGAGCTCACGGGTTCTCCTCGAAGCCGCTCCTGCTCGAGGCGGCGCGGCGTCGGCCAGTCTACCAGCTCAGCAGACGACGCAGCCGGTCCACCGTTGCCGGGTCGAGAGCGCCCGACGGGAGCTCGAGCCTCGCACCGGCGGTCGGCCCCGGAATCTCGACCCGCGTCAGACGTTGGAGCAACGACCCGCAGGGACCGCTGCCGACGGCCAGGACACACATCATCCCGAGCGAATCGCCGAGCCGGCTCTCGACCCGGGCGGTGATCGCCGGGGGGCCCTCGACCAGCGTCAGGGTCACGCCACCAGTCTCGGCCACTTCGAGCTCGACCTGCCCCTCGAGCAGCAACTTCTGCCGCGGCGCCACGATCTGATCTTCGAGCTCGAGCGGCGTCCCCAACACCTCGAGGCGCGCCGCTGCCGACCCGGAGATCTCGAGCTCGACTCGCGCTCCACAACAACCGGACGGAGTCCGACGCAACTCCAGTCGATGTGCGTGCAACTCGGCCCCGACTGCGGAGAGAGACAACACCGCCTCGACCCCACTCTCACGCAACGGGATCGGCGCCACCGCCCCCTCGAAACGGCGATCGAGGCCGACGACGACGACCTCGACCGGCGCCGGCGCGGTAGCCGTCACGGCAGCCGCAAGGAGCAAGCCGATCACGGCACGTACCCCGGGATCGTGCGCACCGTCAGACCCGACCGCTTGACCTGAACCTCGACCTTGCGAAACCCCGGCGACGGCGCGCGATCCGGGGAATAGGCAAGCAGGTACTGGCTGCGGAACTCGGCCTCGATCTGGGCATAGACGCTGGCGAGCTCCTCCGCCTCGGCGACGAAGAACGCCCGCCCCCCGGTCGATTCTGCCAGCTGGGTGAGCTTGCGCCGCGCACCGAGCCCCAGAGACTGATTCTTGAGACCGACCGCGTAGATCATCACGCCGCTGCGCTGAGCGTAGGCCAGTGCCGCGTCCCAATCGAGACGACTCGACGTGTCGTCACCGTCCGAGAGGAGGACGAGAATCTTGCGACCGAGCACCCCGCGGAAGTGGTAAAGGCTGAACACGACAGCGTCGTGCAGCGCCGTTGCCCCTTCCGCCGCGAGGTCGCGCAGTGCGAGGTCGATCGCGCCGACGTCCGAGGTCAGCCCCATCAGCAATGCCGGCTGATTGGCAAACCCGACCGCGAAGGTCCGGTCGAGCGGCCCGATCACGTTCCTGAGGAAGCCGTCGATCGCCCGCTGCGCTTCGCCGAGGGAAGCCGCCATCGACCCGGAGAGATCCAGCGTCAGACCGATGGTCAGGGGCAGATTCTCGACCAGCTCGAACTTCGAAACCTCCTGTACTCGGCCGTCCTCGCGCACCACGAAATCACCGAGCTGCAGGCCTCTGACCAACGTCCGGTCGTTGCCGACGACCGTCGTGTACAGCTCGACCAGGCGCACGTCGACTTGATCGAAGCCGGCCGGGACCCGCAAAAAGCGCGTGTCCTCGGCGGTCGAGCCATCGTCGAGGGTTGCCGTTGCGGTGACCCACACCAGCTCTCCGTCAGGAGGCATCGGCAGCTCGACCCGCCAGGGCGGTCGCTGCAGGCGGCGCGCGGTTCCATCGCTGAGGGTGACGTCCACGGCGTCCACACTGCGCTCTTCCGGCACGACCATGTCGACCGCAACGGTAAAGGCGCCACTGACCGTCTCCCCTCGTGCCGGCGCCGTGATGGTGATCGCAAGCTCACCCCGAGGCTGATTGAGCACCAGCTCGTCGAAGGCAACGAGCTCGCCGGCCGCATCGAAGCCTTCGGCCCTCACCACCGTGACCTGCGGCTCGACCGGCAGACCGAGGTCCACGGTGTACGGAGGACTGCGCCTGGTCAACTGGACCTTGCCATCGACCAGAAACGCCACCCGCCGAATCCGCAAGCCCGTCACCACCGCCTCTGCCCGCCAGTTGCCGAAAATCACATCGGTCGCGGGCGGCAACAGCAGCACCGAGTCGACCCCCTGCACCCGCTCGCTGGCGATGCGCTCGCGCAGCTCGACCCTCCGCGCCGCCTGCTCCGACAGCTCGGGCTCGGGCACGGGCTGCCTCGGCACCGCCAGATCGAACACCAGACGCCGTCGGCCTGAGCCGATGGCATCGACGACATCGAGCCTGACTCGGTAGTCGAGCCCTGGACGCAGCTGCCGTTCCAACACCAACGAGAACTCGGGCCGCGGCCCTTCCGCCAGCGGCAGCTCGAACCGGGCGCGAACGGTCTCCAGCACAGTCCCCTGGTGCTCGATCGTCCCGTTGACCGCCATTCGAATCACCTGCCTCGAGGTCACCTCATCGGTTTCGGTCGCCAGGACCACTTCCGGCGGGATCGTCAACACCAGCTGGGTCAACATTCTCGGGCCGTCCAAGTGCGGGTACCTCGGGCTCTCGAACAGCACCGGCAGGAGTGGAGCGGCAACGACGTCTTCGGCACTCGCCTTGCGCGCCCACGCCACCAGGTCGTCGGGAGGGGCGAGATATGGCAGCAGGTCGTTCGGCCGAGGGGGCTTGAACCGGGGTGAGCCGAGAAGGCCGTCGGTGCCGGTGAGCCGATCGACCTGTTCACTCTCCGGACAGAGGAACCGATCGAATCGCTCTGCAGGCAAATTCCCAGGGTAGTCGTGCCACTGTTCCAGCCAGAACTCCATCTCGCGAACGTAGAGCCCAGCCTTGCCGTCGATCGGCAACCACATCCGCATCACCTTTTGGGTGCGCGGCTGGGTCAGCAGCACCGTGCGGCCGGGATAGGTCCAGAGCTCGAGCGGTTGAAAGGTCTCGGCACAGTCGACCTGGAGACGCGCTCGAGGCACTCCGTTCAGGAACAACATCCGGAACCGATCGTCGACCGGGGTCCACCCCTCCGCCACCGCCATTGCATGACGTCGAGCAATTCCCTCGACCAGCTCGTTGATCGCCGTCGCCGGGTCCGGATCGGGGACCTGATCCCAGGAGGCGGGAACCTCGTCGCCCCACAACCACGGGCCGACCTCCGCCAGAGTGATCGCATCCAGGGGAAACGACCCCGCAGACGGCTCTTGGACGGCGGCGCTCGCGGGCGGGAGCAGCACCAAAGGCAGCAGCAAGATTGATGTCGCGCGCATGAAACCTCACGAAGCAAGTCACATGCCGGTACGCGGACCAGCCGCCCAAGGTTTGCTCCGTTGCGACTGCGCCGACTAACCGTCCGAAGTCGAGGACGCGGCCGGCGCCGGCGAGGACGCCGGTGTCGCCGTGTCGGCCTTCGACTCGGCGGCCGGCTTCGAGGTGGTTTCAGCCGACTCGGCCTTGGTGCCGCCGGAGCCGCTCGAGCGTGCGTAGTCGGTCACGTACCACCCCGAGCCCTTGAACTGGAATGCCGGTGACGACAGCAGCCGCCGCAGCGATCCGCTCCTGCCGCAGGCACTGCAGCTCTCCGGGGGCGGGTCGTCGATCCGCTGCAGGTGCTCCGAGCGCGCCCCACACTCTTGACATTGGTATTCGTACAAAGGCATGACGTGTCGACTCCAGTTTGGTCTCGGGCGCCGGCCGAGGGCCCGCCATCGCGGCTCCTGCGGCTCAGCGACCCGGCTTGTAGCGGATTTTGACCACTCCCGCCGATTCCGGCCGCTTGCGCACCAGGTGGAGCACCGAAAAGGCGTACAGTCGCTTGGCGGCATCGGCCGCGGCCAGCGGCCCGGCGGTGCACAATTCGTAGATGGTCTTGCGGCCATCGATCGCCCGCAGCAGGGCGTATTCGTCGCGATCGAGCGCGATCTCGATGAGGTCGTCGGTCGAAAACGTCGGCTGGAAGACCGTATCCTTGCCACCCATCCTCGCCACCAGCGTCTTGGCGTCGCTGGAGCGCTTGACCCCCTCGAGGATCACCCGCCGCAAGGGCAGCGAGATGCGCACGATTCCTGCGGCCTCGAACTTGCCGATACTGAAGGTGACCTGCCCATCGGCCCACCCGAAGACGCTGTAGAGGATACTCTCGAGATGGGCCTGGATCGCTTGGTACAATTCGCCGGGGGTGAGGATCTCCTCCTCGACCAGGATGTTGCCGTGACGTTGACCGGTCGCCGACTTGATCGCGTCGGTCCGCTGGAAGTCCTCCTCGCTGACCCGACCGATGCGCCTCAGGTACGCCCCGAGCGAATCGGCCTCTTCGCTCGACGAGGCATGGATCACCAGACCATCGAGAACGAAGAACTGCTTGACCACACCGCCGCGCTGCACCTCGACCGTCCCCGGCACCCGGTGCCGGTAGATGGTGAACAGCACCTCCGGCAGCGCCGTGTCACGCAGATCGCCGCGGTATTGGTAGCTCGAATCGCTCAAGCCTGCCTCGTTCGTGTCGTTGCAAGCGCACCCATCGAGTGCCCTCGGGCCGGGCTTCGAATGGTACTACACCAGCCGGCGCGGAGAACCGACCGGCTCGCGGACCGGGGACCGGGTACCGGGGATTGGCGTAGATCCGCGAGAGTGCATGCTTACTAGCTACAGGAGTCAAACCGTGAAGACCATCGAAGAGGTTGTGCTGATTCTGGAGCGGGCGCTGCCGCCTCGACGCACTGAGGTCGTGCACCGCAGTGCAGCAGGCGGGCGTGTGCTCGCCCAGCACCTGAGCGCGGCGATCGACGTCCCCGCCGTCGATGTCTCGGCCATGGACGGCTACGCTTGCCGCGGAATCCTGCCCCTTGGTGCCGCGGTCGACGTCGTCGGCACCATCGCGGCCGGCGATCCGCCCGGCTTCGAGCTCGCTGCGGGGCGGGTCGTGCGGATCATGACCGGCGCGCCGATTCCCGTCGGCGCCGATCGGGTCGTGCCGATCGAGCTGACCAGCGCCGCAGAGACCACCGTCGCGCTCGATCGCGATGTCGCACCGGGCGCCCACATTCGACGACGCGCGGAGATCATCGCCGCCGGGCAGCCGCTGCTCGAGCCCGGCACCGTCCTGCGACCGAGCGCGCTCGCTTGGCTTGCGAGCCACGGCATCGGCGAGGTCGAGGTCGTGGCGCCTCCGCGGGTGGCGTTTGCGACCACGGGAGACGAGGTGGTCGCCCCCGAGATCGTTCCACGGCCTGGGCAGCTGCGCGACTCTCACAGCGACTTCCTCGGCGCCGGCTTGGCGGCGCTCGGCATCGTCCCGCACCGGCTCGGAATCCTGCCCGACCGACGCGACGTGCTCGACCGGGCGATTGCCGCCGGGCTTCGGCACGACGTGCTGATCCTCTGCGGGGGAGTCTCCGCCGGGGCCTTCGATTTCGTCGAGCCGGCGCTGAGCGACCACTCTTGCCGCATCCTGGTCGATGCCGTGGCGATCCAGCCGGGCAAACCTCTCGTCGTCGCTTCGGGCCCAAGCGGCCAGCTGATCTTCGGTCTACCGGGAAACCCCGCCTCGGTCTTCGTCACCTACACCGTGTTCGTCCGCGCAGCGCTCGAGCGCCTCCTCGGCCTGCCGCCGCGACTCCCACTCCCGGTGCGCCTTGGTGCAGCTACGCCCCAGGCGGCGCGCGAACGGGACCGCTTCGTTCCGGTCGAGCTCGACGCCGACGGCAACGCCCTTCCCCTCGATGCCCGGGGCTCACACGACCTCTCGGCCTTCGCTCGCGCATCCGGACTGGTGCGGCTGCCCCGAGGTCAGCGCTTCGAGGCCGGCACCGTGGTCCCCATGCTCCCCTGGTGACGCGGTCGTCTCGATCACCCCGAGACGCCTGGTCGGCCCAATCGTGTAGATTCCCCCATGGAAGCGCTCGGGGGCTGGTGCCTCCTGCGGTCTTCAAAACCGTTGTCCGGCGGCGGTTGCGTCGTCGGGGGTGGGTTCGATTCCCATGCGCTTCCGCCACCGTTCGCTCCGCTCACTGGCGGCAGAATCGCTGGTGCTCGGTCCCCGTTCCGGGGTGCGATTCCCATGCGCTTCCGCCACCGACCCGCTCCGCTCACTCGCGGCAGAATCGCTGGTCCTCGGTCCCCGTTCCGGGGTGCGATTGGGGCTCGCGGAGGGCGCGGACGCGAGGTATCAACGGCGGGTGGAGATCCAGCCGACGGCGGTCAGCAGGACCATCAGCGCTGGGCCGAGCCACGGCCACCGCGCCGCCGGGGTCTGCTCGAGACGTCCCCACAGCGAGATCGGCAACGTGCCGCGCTCGTTCACGCCGGCCTGACGCAGCACCCGCCCGTGCGGATCGATCACCGCGGAGACGCCGGTGATGGCGGCACGCACCAGCGGTCGCCGCAACTCGGCAGCGCGGAATCGTGCCGCCGCAAGGTGCTGCCAGGGGGCTGCGGTATCGCCGTACCAAGCGTCGTTGGTCACCGTCACGAGGACGGTGGCTCCGGCCTCGACCAGCGCCGCAACCTCACCCGGGAACACGATCTCGTAGCACACCGCCACACCCAAGCGTTCGCGGCCGACCGGGAGCAGGGTGATGGACTCCGCCGGCGAGAAGTCGCCGGCGTTGCGAGCGAGCCGGCCGACGAAGGGCAGCAGCTCGCCGAAGGGAACGTATTCCCCAAAAGGAACGAGGTGGCGCTTGTCGGCGCGCACAGGTGCCTCCCCGGGCGCCAGTCGCCACACCGAGTTGTACCAGCGCCCCTGCTCCTCGGTGGCGGAGTTGACCAATAGGCTGCAACCCCGGGCATGCAGGGCAGCGATGTCGCCATCGAGACGCGGATCGACCCCCACTCGGTAGGGCCACGCTGCGCTCTCGGGCCACACCAGCAGCATGCCGGGGCGGTCACACGCTTCGAAGGTCTGCTGCCACAGCTGCTGATAGTGAGCCTCGACCCGCTCCGGCTGCCAGCCGACCAGGTTTGGGATGTTGGGCTGGATGACCCGTACCGCGAGCGGTGGCCCCGGCGACTCCTCGACGGGCTGTGCCGCCACCCATCGGCCGGCAAGGGGCAGCAGCACCAGCGGCACCAGCGCCGCCGTCGCCCCGAGCTGCCAGCTGCGCCGACGGAAAGCGTCGGCGATCCCGGCGCCGACGAGGGCGACCAGGAAGGACACCCCCCAGGGACCAAACCACGCCGAGGCCGCGAGCGCACCGGGGGTGTCGAGGGCAGCGTAGGCGGCGAGGTTCCAGGGGAATCCGGAAAAGCTCCAGCCGCGCAGCCACTCGACCACCACCCACGCGGCCGCGGCGCTCGGCGCCGCGACCCAGGCGCCGCGGGCCCTACCCCGGCCGATCAGCCACGCGGCGAGGGCGTGGAAGGACCCGAGCCATCCGGCGAGCAGCAGCATCAGGATCCATGCCAACGCGCGCGGCAACTCCCCGTAGGTGACGAGGGTCGGCACGATCCACGACATCGCCACGAGCCAGGTGCCGATCCCGTGGAGCCAACCGAGCAGCACTGGCCTCCCACCCGACCACACGAGCGCAAAGAAGGGTGCCAAGGCAAACCACCCGGCAAGCAGGAACGGATCACGTCCGAACGCAGCACCCCAACACGCTCCACCGAGCGTCGCAAGAGCGCCCGCAAGCAGCCGCGAGCTCAGGGCGCGGTGATCCAGGACTCGACCTTGAACTGGCGATCGACGCGCGCCTGCACCGGCAACGCCGCCTCGCGGTTGGCAAAGGGACCGATGCGCACACGGTAGGTCGTCGCGGCCCCACTGCCGGCGGGCGACAGGAACGCCGCGTACCCGGCCGCTTCCAACCGCTTGACCAGGCCCTCCGCCTTGAGGCGATCGCCGGTGGCCAAGACCTGCACCACCACCGACCCCGGAGCGACAGCAGCGGGGCTCGCGGCAGCCGGGGCCGGCGTGGGCCGAGTAGGCGCCGCTGCGGCGGGCGTCGGCGGTGCCGCGGAAGGAGCGACGGGCGCCGCGATCGGTTCGGGCTCGGCCGCGAGGGCCAGCGCCGCCTCCGGCTCCTCTGCCTCGAGCTCCGGAACCGTCGCCGGCGGCTCTGCGGCAGTGGCGGTCGGCCGGCCCACGGCTCGGCCGCTGACATCCTCAGCGAGCGTCGTCGACGGGTCGGCGGCCCGCGCCACCTTCTCGAGTGCCGGCTCGGGCCGCAAGGGCGCCTGACCCACCTCACCTGCCGGCTCGGCGTCGGCTGTCGGCGGCACGGCGTCCGGATCACGCGCCACCCAGAAGCCCGCGCCAAAGGCCACCACCACCACCGCGAGCAACACGCCGAAGGCAACCAGCGCCTGGCGGTTGGTCAGTGCGATCTCGTAATAACTCTGTTCCGGCTCACTCACGAACACGACCTCGACGGCAGAGTATACCGACCGTCGCTTGCGATCACGAGCCGGCCGGCACCATCGGGCGCTGGCGCCGATCCTCAGCCCACGCCGCCACCAGGATGACGGCGTTCCAGACGTTCCACCAGGCGACGGTGAGCCAGGACGGCCACACCACAACCGCGAGGTAGTTGCAGATCCCCACCAGCAACATGCCCGCCACCAGGCTGCGGCCCGCGAGCTCGGGCAGGCGCCATCTCGACACCATCAACAGCGCCATCACCAACACCACGGCCGCGGCCGCCCCGGCGCCCAAGCGATCGCGCATCAGCACCGCCACGATCAGATACCCACCCCCGATCGGAATCGGCACACCGAGGGTCCGTTTGGACTTGCTGTGGGCATCGGCAGTGAGGTTGAACCGGGCCAGGCGATACACGCCCGCAAAGACGTAGAGCAGCACCACGGCGAGCCCGATGTCGCCGAGAGGGCCGAGGTTGGCGCGGAGTACCAGGAAGGCCGGAGCGAGGCCAAAGCTGATCGCATCGCTGAAGCTGTCGAGCTGCTGGCCGAAGCGGCTCGTCGCCTTCAGCAGCCTGGCAGCACGGCCATCGAAGGTGTCGAGGAAGATCGCCACCACCAACAGGTACGCAGCACGATCGAAAGCCCCGTCCGACGCCGCCACCAACGCCAGGAAACCACAGGCGATATTGGCGAGGGTCAGCGCATTCGGGACCAGAAACCGCCACGAGGACGGGGACACAGGCGCGCCAGGCTCCATCACCTGAAGTCTCTCGCGCTCCCGGCGGAGGGTCAAGCGCCGTCGACCCAGGCGAGCACCTGCTGCCACAGACCAGGCCTCGGCCCGAGGCCGAGATCGAGGTCGGCGGGAAAGCCCGCATGACCGCCACGCCCGGCCCACGCGACCTCGAGCGGCGCCCGAGCGGCGCGCTGGACCTCGGCGGCGGTGACGATCGGATCCTGATCCGCCGCCACCAGCAACGCCGGCATCCGCAACTGATCCAACACCGGTGCGACGCTCATCCGGGCGTAGTAGTCCTCCGGACTCTCGAAGCCGAAGCGGGGGATCACCACCAGGCGGTCGAACTCGCGGATCGTCCTTGCCCGTCGCACTTCGTCGAGCTCGATCGGCAACTCGCGCCGCGCGAGCACCCGTGCCAGATGATCGACGAGGTTGCCCAGAAGATAACGCCGATAGATCGCGGCCATCACCTCGTGGCGATCGATCGCACGTTGCGATGCGTGCAGGTCGAGGGGCGAACAGACCGCCACGGCAGCCCTCAGGGTTGGCGCCGGCGACAACGCCGCGTAGCGCAGGGCGACGTGGCCGCCGAGCGACACCCCACATACCACCAGCGGTCGCCCCGCGACCTCGGGGCTCGCCGCGGCCGCCGCCACGTCGTCGATCAGGCCGGCGTGGTAGAGGTCCTCGCCGCTGCGGTCGCCACCTCGGAGGTTGAGCGCCAGCACGTCCCAGCCGGCATCCGCCCAGGCGCTGACGCCGGGGTGGACGTAGTGGCTGCCGATGCTGCCGCCGAGCCCGTGCACGAAGATCACCACACCACCTGAGGACGGTCTCGACTTCCACCGTCCTGTGAGTCGCAGCCGACCCCAGCGCGGATCGTCGACCTGCCCCGACCACGGCTCGCCCCACGGCCTCGGGTGGCCGCGCAACGCATGCGCCAGCCGCGGGACGATGGTCCAGCGATGCCCGCCGATCATCCGGCCGCAACCGGCTCGACCGGATGCTGCGAGTCGAGCGCCACGGTGCCGGGCCGGGCGAAGTAATAGCCCTGACCGAAGGTGACCCCCATCTCCCTCAGGGTCACGTACTCCTCCGCTTTCTCGACGCCTTCCGCGATCACCTTGGCGTCGATCTTCCGGGCGAGATCGACCAGGCTGCCGAGCAGGTCCTGCTTGATCGGCGAGAGGTGGATGTCGCGCACCAGCGAGATGTCGAACTTGAGGTAGTCCGGCTCGATCTCGGCCACCGTGTGGAGCGAGGAGTAGCCCGCCCCCATGTCATCGATCGCGACGGCGAACCCACTGTGACGCAGGTCGGCGAGGTGACGGCGAAAGCTCTGCCACGAGGTCACCGCGACGCGTTCGGTGATCTCGAGCACGATGTCGCGCCTCACGATGCCGATGCGTTCGGCTTCGTCGGCCACCGGCCCGGTGAAGAACTCCGTGTCCTCGACGCTGTGAACCGAGGTGTTGAGGAACAACTTGCGCCCGCGGCTGAGCTGGGTCGCGCCGCGTAGGCTCTGCAGCCGACAGAGGCGTTCGAGCTCACGGATCTGGTCGGTCTTTTCGGCGAACGAGAACAACATCTCCGAGTTCTCGAAGAGGTGGCCGGCAGGCCCGCCAGAGAGCGCCTCGAAGCCGAAGATGCGCCGATCGCCGAGCCACACGATCGGTTGGTAGCGCACCCGGATGTCCTCGGCCGAGAGGATGCGCCGCAACTCGGCCAAGCGAGCGGTGATCTGCTCGGCGCGTTCGCGCCGACACTGGTCTTTGATCTCGTCGACGGTCTTGTAGATGATCCGCTCGATGCGCATCGTCGGGTCGTAGCCCAACATCGCACAGGCAGTGTGGAGCCCGAGCCCACGTGGGCCCTCGAAGCCGACCTCGATCTGCAACAACATCGAGAGCTCGTGGGCGATCCGGTCGCGCAAGCGGCGCAGGACCCGCTCGTCGAGGTGCTCGCGCCCCTCCGAGGTCAAGAACAGCAGGAACTCGTCCGATCGCACCGCCCGCAGCGCGATGACGTCCGAAGCCTTGAGCGGCCCTCCGAACAAAGACTGGATCGCCGTCGCCACCTGCTGGATCAGGCCATCGTAGGTCTCCCAACCGTAGATCGACTCGAGCTGCTCCTCGTTTTGCATGTCGAGGTAGATCGCGCCGACCCGCTCCCCGCCCTCGATGCGCCGACGGACCTCCTCGATCACCGCCGGCAGCGTCGGCAGGCCGGTGATCGGATCGTGGACGTAGCCCTTGGTCTTGAGCCACTCGGCGCGCAACCGCAACATCTCGCGATGGTCCAACGGACCCGAGTGCTCGGTCATGCCGACTCCTCGCCGCGAGAGCCCAGCACACCTGCGACCGTGTCGAGCAGATCCTTCACCGCAAACGGTTTGGTGATGTAGTCGACGGCCCCTTCCTGAAGACCGCGGATCTTGTCCCGCGGCTCCATGCGCGCAGACACCATCACCACCGGGATCGCCTTGGTCGCCGGCTCGAGCTTGAGCAGCTTGAGCGTTTCCCAGCCGTCCATCTCGTCCATCATGATGTCGAGCAGGATCAGATCGGGCGCCTCCTCGTGGGCCCGCATCAGTCCCTCCATGCCGTTGGCCGCGGTCAGGACCTCGTAGCCCTTGCGACACAGCAGCATCTCGATCAGCTCGATGACGTCGGGCTCATCGTCGACCACCAAGACTCTCGTCACGTCGGTACCTCCCCCACCTCGCGGCGCCCGACCAACCGTTCGATCTCGAGGGCCAGACCCTCGAAGTCGAGCGGCCGCTGCAATCGCTCGAGCACCTCGATTTCTTCCGGGATCACATCACCTTCTTCGCTTGCGGCCAAAACGATCGCAGGAATCGAGCTGACCGCGACCTCGGCGCGAATGCGCTTCCACAATCCTCCCTCGCCGAGCGCCAGGTCGACGACCAGCAGGCCGGGAATCTCCTCGGCGATCGCCGCCATCGCCTGTTCCACGTCGGCGGCCACCGACACGCGGATGGCATCCCGGCCGAGATGGTTCGCCAGCTCCTCGCGCAGAGCGCTGTCGCGGGTCGCCACGACGACCCGCGGCGCGTACCCGGCGGAGCTGCCCAACAACTCGATGATGCGTGAGTAGACATCGCGCGCGGTGGCCGGCTTGAGCAGGTAGCCGCTGGCCCCCAGCCGATTGGACAAGCCCCGCTCCTTGAGCACCGACACCATCAGGACCGGAATCTGGCGGGTGGACTCGGCACCTTTGAGCTGCGCCAGGAGATCGAACCCATCGCCATCGGGCAGCAGCCGGTCCAGCAACACCACGTCCGGCAGCCAGCTCTCGACCAACGTCCGGCCGCTCGCAAGGGTTGCGGCGGTGCGCACCTCGAAGCCGCACTCGACCAAGAACCCCCCGAGGCGGCGAGCAAAGTCGGCATCGTCGTCGATCAGGGCCACCCGTCGCCCGGGGCCGCGGGCCGCTGCGGTCCGCGCCATCGGCAGCTCGAAGCGGAACGTGGTCCCGGCGCCGACCTCGCTGGTGGCCGTGATCGCAACCCCGTGAGCCTGCAAGATTTCCTTGACGATCGCGAGCCCCAGACCGATGCCCCCGTAGCGCCGGGTCGACGACGAGTCGACCTGGTAGAAGCGGTCGAAGATCCGCGGCAGAGCCTCGGCCGGGATGCCGATGCCGGAGTCGATCACGGCCACCTCGACCGCCTGGGCGCGGGGCGTCAGCTCCACGCGTACACGCCCGCCGACCGGCGTGAACTTGACCGCGTTGGTGAGGAGGTTTTCGAGGACTTGGCCGATCCTCTGCGGATCCCCGACGACCTCGGGGATGTTGCCCGCCGCCTCGAGCTCGAGATCAACCTGGCCCCCACGGGTCGCCCGCACCTGGCCGATCACCTGTTCGGCCAGAGCAACGAGGTCGAAGCTGCGCTGTTCGAGCTCGATCCGGCGCGACTCGAGTCGAGCGTAGGAGAGCAGCTCGTTGATCATCGTCTGCAGTCGCGCGACGTTGCGCGAGACCACCGCCAGGGCCTTGCGTTGCGGCTCGCCGATCGAGCCCAGGATCTCGCCGGAGAGAGCCTCGGCGTAGCCCTGGATCGCCGTCAACGGCGTCCGCAGCTCGTGCGAGACGTTGGCGAGCAGATCGCTCTTGAGCCGGTCGAGCTCCTTGAGCTCCTCATTGCTCTGCTGCAGGGCCCGGTTGCTGGCTTCGAGGTCGGCGATGGTCGCGGTCAAACGCGCCGCCATCTGGTTGAAGGTCGCCGCCAGTTGCTCGAACTCGTCCCCGGTTTCGATGCGCAGCCGACGGCTCAGCTTGCCCTCGGCCAGGTCCCGAGCACCGCGCGCGAGCTGCTCGACCGGCCCCAGGCTCTGTTTGGCCAGGGCGAAGGCGATCGCCATCCCCACGGCCAGCGAGATGCCGGCAAGCCAGAGGATCCTCCAGGCCGCCTCGCGGGTCGCCGCCGACAGGCTGCGATACCCGATCTCGAGCACCACCGAGTAGCGGTGACGCCCCCACTCCTCGACGTAGGGCTCGACGATCACGAAGCGGTCACCTTCCGGGCGCTCGATCCGCCAGGCCACCACTTCGAGCCCCTTGACCGCATCGAGCAGCCTGGCGTCGTCGGTGGCCTGATCGACGGCGGCTTCGGCGCGCAGGGCCTCGGACTCGAGCTCGCGCAGGTCGAAGAGGATGTTGCCCGAGGTGTCGAGGATCAGCATCGTCACGACGTCGGGGTTGAGCTCGGCCACCTGCAGCACGAGCTCGCGGAACTTGCTGTAGCCACTCGAGTAGTAGGTTTCGTAGGCCTGGCACACCGGGTGCACCGCGAGCTCGGCGAAACCGAGGGCGCGGGCCTCGATCTCGCGCTCCAACTGCGAGCGGGACGACAACACGAGCACCAATGCGTTGGCGAGCAGTACCAGGGCGATCAGGGACGAGATGGCGATCGCAAAACGCACCCGCAAGGACCGCCACCAGCCACGGTGCCACGGGCCGATCCCGAGCGAATGGGTGATGCGCTGGGTCCGCGCGAGCTCGTTCATGCGTGCCCTCGGACCTGCCGGCGGATCTCCGATACCAGGATCAGACCCCCGAGACGTGGCCGCCAGTCGATCCCGGAGCGCACCGCCCAGGCGTCGTAGGGCACGATCAGCGGCACCAGGGGAAGGTCGGCCATCGCCCGCCGCATCACGTCCTCGAGCGCCCGCCGCCGTTCCGCCATGGTGAAGATCTCACCGCTCGCCTCGATCTGCGCGTCGAGCTCGGGGTTGTGGTACCCGTTGGAATCACCGTAGCCGAGCCCTGGCTCGTAGGAATGCAGTTTGTGATCGAACAGATCGCTGGCATCACCCGAGCTGCACTGCCAGGCACCGAGGTAGACCTCGACCTCACCACGAGCCAGGCGCGGATAGAGCTCGGGCCAGGGCGACACCCGCAGGGTGCCCCGCAGCCCGGCCTCCTCGAGCTGTGCCAGGAGCGTTCCCACTTCCCTACCCTCTCGGACGTCGAGAACGAACTCGAGACCGTCCGCAAAGCCTGCTTCGCGCAGCAGCTGCCGAGCCCGCGGCAGGTCGCGCGCGCTGGGCTCCAGATCCGGAACGTAGCCGAAGACCTGGGGGCTGACCAGCTGCCCGGCGGGCTCCGCCGCGCCGCCGTGGAGATCCAGCACCAACTGGCGCCGATCGACAGCGAGGTCGAAGGCCTGCCGCACCCTCGAGTCGTCGAACGGCGGCCGGTCGACGGGCAGTTGCAGGTAGGTCACCGACAGACTCGCCAGCGACGTGATGCGCACCGCCGGGTCCCCGCTCTCGCGCATTCCACCCGGGGCCATGGCGAGATCGATCTCACCCTGACCGAGAAGGTCGAGGCGACGTTCGGCCGCGGGCAGCACCAGGAAATCGGCCGCAGCCACTCGTCCGGGCGCGAAGTCGACCGCCGTCAGCCGGTAGCGGCCGGGCAGGTTGATCGCCTGGAGGCGGTACGGGCCGCTACCGATCGGCCGCTCGATTCGCTCCGGAGCGTCGGCGGGAACGATCGCCACGAACGACAACTTGTTGAGCAGGATCGGGTACGGCCGAATGGTGCGGATCT
Source organism: uncultured Thermoanaerobaculia bacterium (assembly GCA_964599475.1). Classification (GTDB taxonomy): domain Bacteria; phylum Acidobacteriota; class Thermoanaerobaculia; order Multivoradales; family CAZRFU01; genus CAZRFU01. Next base: position 40,009 of record CAZRFU010000012.1, on the reverse strand, counting down.
CGATGTGAGCGGCATCGACCGCCCGGACACTGTCGACCGCGACCAAGTAGCCCGAGACGCGGCTGCTCGGATGGTTCTTCGCGCGTTCGATGCTCGCGACGATGTCGTCGACCGTGACCGGCCTGCCGTCGTGGAAGGTCGCGCCCGGCCGCAGCTCGAAAATCCAGGTGTAGTCGTCCGGATTGATCCAATTCGCCGCCAGGGCTGGTCTCAGGCGCAGATTGGCGTCGAAAGTCACCAACGACTCGTAGACGTTGGCCAGCACGGTGCGAGCGTAGAGCTCGTCCTGAAGATGCGGGTCGAGGCTCGTCGGCTCACCCTGGAGCCCGATCCGAACCTCTCGTTCGACATCGACTCGCTGCACCGCTTCGGGCTCGGCGGCGCACCCGAGGCAGAGCAGCAACAAGCCACCGATCGTGACCCGTTTCAACTGCTGCGCCTGCCTTCGAATCACCAGGGCCCCTTTCGATCGGGCACCAACCGGACCTGCCGTTCAGCCGGTTCAGCTAGCCGCCCGGCCCGCCTGCCAGCACCGCAAAGTCCACCAGCCGAGCCGAATACCCCCACTCGTTGTCGTACCACGACAGCACCTTGACCACACGATCCCGCAACACCATGGTGCTCTCGGCATCGACGATCGAGGAGTGTGGATCTCCGAGGATATCGCGAGACACCAGCGCTTCGTCACTGACCCTCAGGATCCCTCGCAATGGGGCCTGGCCGGCAGCCTCGCGCAACGCAGCGTTGACCTGCTCGGCGTCGACATCGGTGCGCAAGGTCGCGACGATATCGGTGATCGAACCGTCTGGCACCGGCACCCTCAGGGCCATGCCGTCCATCCGGCCTGCCAGCGCCGGAATCACCTTCCCGGTCGCCACGGCAGCGCCGGTCGAGGTCGGCACGATCGACAACGCCGCCGCACGACCGCGTCGGCGTTTGCGCGTCGGCGTGTCCATCAGGGATTGGCTCGAGGTGTAGGCATGGACGGTCGTGATCATCAAGTGCTCGACGCCGAAGCGGTCGTTGAGCACCTTGGCGACGGGCGCGAGGCAGTTGGTGGTGCAGGACGCCATCGAGACCACCTGGTGCGAGGCCGGGTCGAAAGTGTCGCCGTTGACACCGAGCACGAACATGCCGTCGGCGTCGTCCGACGGCGCCGAGATGATCACCCGACGTGCCCCCGCGGCAAGGTGGGCGGCAGCTTTCGCTCGCGAACGAAACAGTCCGGTCGCCTCGATCACGACGTCGACGCCGAGATCTCGCCACGGCAGGGCAGCCGGATCCCTTTCGGCGAAGAAGGCCAACGAATGCGAGCCGACCTCGAGCTTGCCGTCGTGGCACTCGACCTTCTTCGAGTACCACCCGTGAACCGAGTCGTACTTGAAGAGGTAGGCGAGATCCGACGGATCTGCGAGGTCATTGACCGCCACGACCTCGAGCTCCGGCCGCTCGAATATCTGCTTGACCGTACAGCGGCCGATTCGACCAAAACCATTGACAGCAACCCGAATGCGACCTGCCATCGCGTTTCTCCTCCTGGGAATGACCAGAACGCTTGCCGCGGCTCAGCTCGAGCGGCGAGCCCGGCGCGCCGCCACGAACGACCGAACACACAACACCACAAAAACCAGCGACAACCCGGCCATCAGGGCCTGTTCGACCGCCGCGGCCGGCCGTGCCAGCTCGGCGCCGCCGGCAGCCCGCAGCAGCTTGATCGCTCCCGGCATCCCGCCACCGACACCCAACACTCCCAACATCGCTGCGGCATGCATTGCGTGCTTGCGGAACTTCTCGTTGCGCGCGAGCACCCCACACGCCAACACCGGTACCGCAAAAAACGCCGGAATCAGCGCCGTCATACTGATCGGCGCGAGCGCCACGTAGAACCCACCGCCCAAGGCGGCGAGAAGCAGTCCATACACGATCGTCACCTGAGGCATCGGCGCTTTCTCCCTGCGGCAGTGGGCCGCGATTTGGATCCTATACGGGTGGGACCGGGACCAGGGACCGGGGACCAGGGAACGAGGGACGAGGGACGACCGGGGAGCGGCAGTCGGGGCGGGACAGACCAGTGACAGGGGTTACGAAGTTGACCGGGTGGTGGGTGCGGGGATGGGGACCGCCCCGGCGGTCCCCATCCCTCGGCGCACCAGGTCACCGTACAGCGCCAACATGCGCTCGGCGGTGGCGCGGGCCGACCAGTTGGCCGCCACCCACGCGCGACCCGCCTCCCCCAGCCCCTGCCGCACCGCTGGCGGGGCCGTGAGCAGCTCGATGCAGCGGTCGGCGAAGCGCTCGGCATCCTCGTCGACGACCCAGGCTCCGGGACACTCGGCGAGCACGTCCCGGGTCCCGCCGACTGCCGTCGAGACCACCGGCACCCCGAGAGCCATCGCTTCGAGCAGGACCAGACCCTGGGTTTCGGTGCGCGACGCGAAGATGAAGGCATCACCGGCCCGATAACAGTCGCGCAGGGTCGTAGTTCGGTCGAGGTAGCCGACGAACCGCACCGACTCCGCCACGCCGAGGGACTGCACCCGCGCGCGCAGCCAACCCGCAGCGGGGCCTTCGCCCGCGATCACCAACACGGCAGGCGGCCGCTGCTGGACCACGCGCGCGTGGACCTCGAGCAGGAAGCCGATGTTCTTCTCGTGCGCCAGCCGTCCGACGTGGACCAACACCGGCTGGTCGGCAGCGAGCTCGAGGCTCTTTCGAAACGCGATTCCGGCGCCCGCGCCCGATTCGGGCATCACGATCCCGGTTGGGACCCGTTCGACGTGCGCTCGCACGCCGAGTCGCTCCACCTGAGCTCGCACCGCGGAAGACGGCACCACCACCGCATCGACGTCGGCGAACCGGCGCCGCAGGACCACCCGCCCGAGCGCCCGCAGCCCTTGCGCCGGCAACCACGGCAGGTAGTGCTCGCCATAGAGCTCGAAGTCGGTGTGGTGGGTCTCGACCAGCGGCAACCCACGGCGGCGAGCCCAACGTCGACCGGCATCGTGGGCCCGAAACGGCGTCTGCACGTGGACCAGATCACAGCCGATACCGAGCTCGCCGACAGCCTGGTCGAGCAATCGGCGGTTCATCCAGCGATCCTCGGGGTCGAGCGGGATCGCCCTCCCCGGCACCCGAATCTCGCCGTCTCCGCGCCACAGGTCGCGGCCTCCGTCGTAGCGAGGCGCCACCAGGCGCACCTCCACCCCGAGCTCAGCCAAGGCATCGCGAAAGGTGCGGATCGAGGTCGAGACGCCGTTGACTCGCGGCGCCGCGACGTCGGAGATCATGAGCACCCGCAGTCGAGGTCTCTCACCACTCAAAGGAGCAGCCCAACGAATGCCGCCACACTCGCGCCGATCCCGGCGCCCGCGACCACGTCACTCGGATAGTGCAGGCCCAGCACCACCCGCGACATCGCGATCAGCACCGCAAACGGCACCAGCACCCAGGCCATGGCGGGAAAGGCGCTGCAGGTCGTGAAGGTCAGCGCCACCGCGTGCAAGGTGTGCCCCGAGGGAAAGCTGAAACGATCGAGCGGCACGGCGCCGAGCTCGATCGAGGGTTCGAGCAGGTACGGACGGGGGCGGCCGGTGTGCGCCTTGAGCGCCCGCGACACCGGCAGCGCGATCGCCGCAACCACCACCAACTCGCCGACGGTCGCCCAGCCCGCCACCCCATACAGAGCCGGCAAGATGACGATCAGCGAGAACCACATCGGTCCGTCGCCCGCACGGCTGACCGCTGCGAAGAATGCGCGCATCAGGCGCCGATGGTGGGCCAGGTTCCACCGCAGGCACAGGGCGAGGTCGAGGGCCATCAGTCGCGGCAACATGGGCAGGAGGCGTTGTTGGTCCACGGTGTCTCTCCTTGTGGTCATCTCAGTCTGACCGCAGGTGATGACGTCGCCGTTGCCGTGGTGTCACGAAACAACGACGAAGGCCGCGCCTTGCGGCGCGGCCTTCCCGCGAAAGTGCGGAGCCGGCAGGCCGGCGGCGCCTCAGAAGATGAACTGGTACTGCAGCCGGATTTCCTTGTCCTCGACGTTGGTGGCGTCGTTTTCGAGGATTCGGTAGTCGGCCTGGAGCTTGTGCGAGTGCTTGTTGAAGTAGTAGCTGAAGCCGATGCCGGTTTCGGTGCGGTCGTTGTTCGACACCGCCGAGTTGGGATCGAGCACCGAGTAGCGCAGGGCGGTTTCGAACTTCTTCGGAACGAAGAAGTAGCCGGCCTGGATGTAGAAGCCCTCGTTGTCGAAGTCAGTGCCGGTCTCGCGGTCGTTCTCCGCATCGAAGTACTCGCCGGTCAGCGAGAAGCCCTTGAACTTGAAGGCGAAGTCGAGGCCGACGATCTCCTGGTCGATGTCGTCACCGGTGGTGGCACCGTGCTTGTCGTTCGAGTTCCAGTTGACGCCGAGGCCGAACAGAGGCTTGTCACTCGACTCGAAGTCGCCCTCGGAGTACTTGACGTCGCCGAGCGGCTGCCAGCCGAGGCGGGCGGTGTACTGGTAGGCATCGTTGTCGTTCGAGCTGACGTTGATGCCGGCGCCGTTGAACACGCCGACGCGCCAGTCGAGCTTGCCGCCGAGGGGTTGGCCGTGGAACTGGATACCGATGTCGCGGCCCTTGGCGAACTCGTTCGACACCGCCGTGCGGTCGACGAACTGCTGCGAGCCCGAGGAGGTCAGCTCCTGGCGACCAAACGGCGCCTTGAACTGGCCGGCCTTGATCTGGAAGCTCTTGTCACCCTTGACATCCCAGTTGAGGTTGGCATCCTCGAGCGCACTGCCCGAGCCGGGCCAGTTGAGCTGCAGCTCGTACTTCAGGTTCTTGGAGTAGATCCAGCCCTCGAACTTGGTCTTGGCGCGGCGGATCCGAAACGACCCCTTGCTGTCGCCGTTGTCCGGATCCTGCTCGGTGAAGCGCACCTGCACGCGGTTCGACAGCGTGAGCTCGGCGTTCTTGCTCTTGATCGTGGTCTTGCCGTCTTTCCAGGCGATGTCGAAGGCGGGCTTCGGCGGATCCGGGATCGGCCGCTCATAACCGGGCAGGTTGTGCTTGAAAAAGTACAGGTCGGCGGCGACCTCGTTTTCGGCGATCAGCGTCTTGCCGTCGACCCCGCGACCCACCAGGGTCACCGACTTGCCCATTTCGCCGGAAGCCTTCCACTCTTCGTAGATCTTGGGGGTCGCAAACACGTAGACCCGCCCGTCTTTCTCGACCTCTTGATAGAACAGACCCATGATCTGCGCTGCTGCCGGAGCCGGGGTCACCACCGCGGCGCCGAGGCTCAGGGTCAAAACCCCGAGCACCATTGCGGAAATCGTACGCATCGTCGACATCTCCTTGGTCGTGTGAACGCTCGTGTAGGAAGAACCCGGGCCCTCCTCTGATCGAGGCACGGGCCCATCTGTTGGTTCCGGGGGAGCTTAGACAGCGGCGAGCACGGCGCTGCGGCGGCCGTGTGACAAGGGTGCAACGACCGGCGGCAGCGCGGGCAACCTCGAGGAGAGATCCTGCGTACTTCTCCCCGAGACCACCCCAGCATCGCTCCGGGAGAATCACATGAGAATACCCGTCCTCGTCGCTTCGATCGCCGCCGTTGCCACCCTGCCGGCGTTGGCCCAGGAGCCGTCGGCGCCCCTTCCGGCCCCGCCGATTCAATCGATCCACGCTCTGGGCTTCGGGCCGGAGGGGACTCTCTTCGTCGGCGACGGCGAGGCCGGCGCGGTGCTCGCGATCGAAACAGGGGACACCACACCCATCACCTATGGCGCGCGCTTCCAGGTTGCCGACATCGAAACTCGCATCGCGGCGGCGATTGGAGCTCGCGCCCACGAGGTGATGCTCCACGATGTGGCGGTCAACCCCAGCTCGGGCGCGATTTGGCTGGCGGTCTCGCGGGGACGGGGACGCTGGGCCTCGCACTGGTCCCTGCCCAACGACATCGAGCGGGCCACGATCCTGGTGCGCCTCGACGCCGACGGCTCGCCGCGCGAACAGACGCTGCGGGGCGCGAAGTGGACCCGCACCGAGCTGCCCAATCCGATCGACCCCGCCAAGCTCCACGGCTGGAAACAGGGGGTCTCGATGCGCGCCGAAAGCATCACCGAGATGCTCTTCGACCAAGGCGTGCTGTGGATCGCCGGTCTGTCCAACGAAGAGTTCGCGGCGGCGATGTGGAAGGTCCCGTACCCCTTTGTCGGCACGGCCGGCACCACCACGATCGAGATCTTCCACGGCGCCCACGGCGAATGGGAAACCCAGGCGCCGATCCGCACTTTCGTGCCGTGGCGGGACGGCGATCGCGAGCACTTCCTTGCAGCCTACCTGTGCACTCCGTTGGTGGTGCTGGAGCGCGCGAGTTTGGCAGCAGGTGGCCACGTCAAGGGGCGCACCATCGCCGAGTTCGGTTCGGGCAACTACCCGCTCGACATGGTGTTGTTGCGACACGCCGGGCGCGAGAAGTTGCTGATCGCCAACAGCAACCTGCCGCTGCTGCTGGTCGACGGCGAAGCCCTGGCGAGCTTTGAAGGCGAAATCACGGCAGAGCCGAAGTCCTACACCGCCGGCGTGCCCTTCGAGTTTCGTTCGGGAGTCGGAATCCAGCAACTCGAGGTACTCGATGCCGAACGGGTGGTCATGGTGCAGCGACTCCCCGGTGGCACCCTCGATCTGTATGCGCGCAACTTCACCCACATGTTCTGAGCCCGGCCGATGTTGCTAGGTGCGGTCGCTCTGGCGATCGCCGCGGCCACGCCGGTGCTGACGATCGAGGCAGCCGAGGAGACGCCGGACCTGATCACCGTGGTGCTCGAGGTGCCTCGGGACACCCTGGCACGACTCGCTGCCGCCGCACCCGACGAATCGGCGTGGCGCGCCGCACTCGCCGTGGGGGTCGCGGAACCAGGCCAGCCTCCCGGCCCGGGGTTGTTTGGTGACTACCGCATCGACGGCACATCGGTGGTGTTCCAGCCGCGCTACCCGATCTCCCCAGGTCTGGTGGTGACGGCGGATCTCGACGGGGCGAGCTTCGACCGGCTGGTCGGCGCGCGGGGCACCCCGAGCTTGGTCGCCACCCATCGAGTGCCGGAGCTCGACCGCGAACCGCACGCGACGGTGGTCGCGATCTCGCCCGTCGCCACGCAGCCGTGGCCGGAGAACCTGCTGCGCTTCTATCTGCACTTTTCGGCGCCGATGCCTCCGGTCGATCTCGCCCCGTTGCTGCGATTGACCGATGCGGAGACTGCAGCGGCCGTCGCCGAGCCCTTCGTCGAGGTCGCCGGTGGCTTGTGGGACCCCGGTCGCACCCGTGCCACGATCCTGATCCACCCCGGTCGGATCAAATCCGGGGTGGGGCCACGTACCGCCCTCGGCCCCGTGCTCGAAGCCGGTCGGCGTTACCAGCTGACACTGCGGGCAGACTCCCCGAGCCTGCCCCTCGCGGCGCCGTGGTCGGCGGAGGTGGTCGCGACCGCCCCTGATCGCCACGGGCCGGATCCCGGCCGCTGGCGGATCACGCCGCCCGCACATCCGAGCGCCCCCCTTGCGGTCGACCTCGACGCCTCAGCCGACCCGGCGCTGCTGCGGCGGCTGGTCTGGGTCGAGGACGCGGCCGGCCGACCGGTGTCCGGCACCGCCGTGATCGACGAGCTCGGTCGCAGCTGGAGCCTCGCGCCAGACTCCGTCTGGCAACCCGGCCGTTACAACCTGGTGGTCTCGCCCGGCCTCGAGGACCTATCGGGCAACCAAGTCGGTCGCGCCTTCGAAATGCCGGCGAGAGGCGAGGTCGGCGGCCCCGAGCGGCCGGCGGCGCGTCTCCCTTTCGAGGTCGCGGCACCCTGAAGCGACGGGCGGAGCTCCCGATCCTTCAGAGCGCGCGGCGGGGCGAAAGGACCGCACCCGCAACCAGCAAGCCCGCGACGAGGGCGATCGACACCAACACCATCGAAAACGCCGTCTGGATCCCCGCGAGGGTTTCGCGCTCGAGCAGGGCGGCGAGGCTGCGGAAGCCGACGCTGCCGGGCACCAACAGCAACAAGCCCGGCACCTGCAGGATCGCCGCCGGCCGCCGGGTCCAGCGGGCGAAGGCGTTGCCGGCCAGGCCGATCACCAAGGCCCCGAGGAACGCTCCGAGCTCCGGCCCGAGGGCCGCGGCTCCCAACCGACCGCCGACGACCGCCAACACCGCCGCGGCGAGCACCCACGGGAAGTCTCGCGGACGAGCGCGCAGCAGTACGGTCAGGCCGGCCGCGGAGCACAACAAGGCCAGCGGTTCGGTCCAGGCCGGCGTCGGCACCGGGACGATCGGCGTGGGGACACCCGGGATCGAGCCGATCTGAGCGCCGATCGCGACGCCGAAGGCGAGCACCACGAAGGTCGTCAGCGCCCCGGCCATTCGCGCCGACCCGGCGACCAAATGACGGCTGGCGAGCTCGTTCATGGCCACCGTCAGGGTCAGGCCCGGCACCAGCACGATCAGGCCGGCGAGCGTCACCAGGAAGGCGTTGTGCCCTACGCCCATGGCGGCAGCGAGGGTCGCCAGCAACGAGGCCGTGCCCGCCGCGACCAGCTCGAACACCCGCGCTCCTGCCGGCCGCGGGCCGAGCCAAGCCGCCAGCAAGCCGATCACCAGGCCTACGCCGGCGGCGACACCAAGCTCGATCCACCCGCCGCCGAAGAACCGCGCGGCACCGGCCGAGACGGCCGCGAAGGCGACCATGGACAGCGTGGGTCCGTACCGCGGCAGGCGACTTTCGATGGCGTCGAGGCGCGCGATCGCGCCGCTGCGATCGAGGCGCCCCTCGCTCAGCTCTTCCAGCAGCTCGGCGAGCTCGTGCATGCGCTCGAGATCGACGTCGCCGGGGGCGACCCGGGCAAGCACCATGCGCTGATCGATCCCCGCGCCGAAGGCGGCAAAGATCGACGTCGGGGTCGAAAAGAACTGCGCTTCGAGCCGCTCGCTCGCGGCGACCTTGGTCAACGCCTCCTCGAGGCGATAGGCGGGGCTCCCGGCGGCGTGCATCGCCCGCGCCAGACGCACCAACAGCTCGGCGGTCGCCTCCGGACCCGAGCCCGGCTCGTTCACGCCGGAATCCCGCGCGTGACCATCAGTCGCTGCGGGTCGAGGTGACGTTGGACTGCGGCCGTCACCGCAGCGCGGTCGAGCTCGAGGAGGCTCGCCCGCGCCGCCGCCAGCGAACCGTCGAGACCGTAGAACGCGGCGTCCGCGGCGATCGCCGCGAGCTGGCGACTGGTTTCGCGGCGCAGTGCTTCGGTACCGAGCAGGAACGCCCGCGCCTCCTCGACCTCCTGCTCGGTGGGACCGTCCTGAGCGAAGCGCTCGAGCTCCTCGCGCACCACCAGCTCGGCTCGATCGAGGTGGTCGACCCCGGTCCCGACGCTGACCTCGACTCGCCCAGGGTCGAGACCCGCGCCGGCGACCAAGGAGCCGGTCGCCGCATAGGCCAAGCCCTCGCGCTCGCGCACCCGATGGGGAATACGACCGCTCAACCCCGCGCCGGCTCCGAGCACGACGCTCGCCAGCTCGAGGGCCCGCCGATCGGGATGCGCCCGAGGCACACCCAGGTGGCCGATCAGCAGGGATGCCTGCTCGGCGCCGGGCAAGGCGACGTCGCAGCGCTCCGGCCCCGAGAGAATCGGCCACAGCGAGACGGGCTCGGCGTTGTCGTACCCGGTTCCGAGCCGTGCCCAGGCATCCTCCACCCGCTTCTCGACCTCGAGCGTGGGTGCCGGGCCCACCACAACGATCAGCGCACCGCCCGCCAGCGCCTGGTGATGGAACGACACACAGTCCCCAACGGCGGCACGGCCGAGGCTCTCGGCATCACCGGCCAGCGGCCGGCCGCGCGGATGGTCCACGCCGAAGAGCTGGCGGCGAAAGGCGTAGGCCGCCCGCATCTCGGGGTGGTCGTCGATCGACTGGAGCTCGGAGGCTGCAAGACGCCGGGCAAGCTCGAAACGATCGGCCGGGAGCCGGGGGCTCAGCATCACTTCGAGAGCCCACCCGAGACCGAGCTCCCAGTCGGCCGCCAGAGCATCGACCGCCACGCCGATCGACTCCGCACCGCCGAACGGGCTCAAGCTCGCACCGCGGCTTTCGACCTCCTCGGCGAGCGCCGACCAGTCGGCGCGAACCGTGCCTTCCCCGAGCATCCTCCCCGTCAGCCAGGCCACCCCGGGCAGACGTTCGACGCGCGCCCCGGCCCGCGCCAGCAGTCGGATCGCCACCGTCGGCCGATCGCTCTCGACCACGATCACAGAGGGTTTCATCGCCTCCCCCGCGGCAACGACCATCCAACCACGCGCCCCGGGGCAGACAGCCACTGCCGGGCAGCGACGGCGAGCTCCTCGGCGGTGGCTGCGAGCGACCAGGACAACGATCGTTCGGGTTGGGTCGAATCCTCTCCGAGGGCGAGTGCCCCACCCACGCCGAGGCCCTGCTCGTGGACGGATTCATGCCCGAAGACGAAGTCGCTTTCGATCTGTCGGCGAGCGCGGTCGAGCTCGCCGCCCGCAGGCGGGCTCTCGGCGAGTCGACGAATCTCGTCGCCGATCGCCGCCTCCACCCGGGCCGGATCAGCGGCCTCGTGGAGCTCCGCCGTGAGACTGAACACCGACCCGAGGGCACCGTCACCCTGGTGGACCGACACGAAGCTGCAGAGTTGGTCGTGCTCGACCAACCGGGCATGCAGGCGACTGTTGCGTCCGCTGCCGAGCACTGCCGCCAGCACGCGCAGGTGGGCGTGCTCGCGACTGGTGGTCGGCGGCGCGGCGACGGCGACCATCAGGCGAGCCAGCTCGCCGGTGCGACGCTTGACCCGGCGCGGCCTCGACGGCCCGGCCGCCGGGGTCTCGACCCTGGGGCCGACGCTCGTGCCCGCAATCGCGCCGAAACTGCTCTCGGCCCGTACGACCACCTCCGCGATCGACAGGGGACCAGCCACCACCAACCGCGCCCGATCGGGTTGGTACCAACGATGCCGGAACGCCCCGAGCTCCGCCGCCCCGAGCGTCGCCAGGCTTGCTGCGGTACCGAGGATCGGGCGAGCGTAGGGATGCCTGCCCCACAGCGCCGCGAGCACGTCCTGCTCGAGCGCGTCCCACGGATCACTCGCATACATCGCGATCTCTTCGACGATCACCTCGCGCTCGGACTCGACCTCAGCCGGGTCGAGCGACAAAGCCGCCATCCGATCGGCCTCCATCTCCAAGACTTCGGTCCACCCCTCGGGCGGCACGCGGAACCAGTAGACCGTGGCATCGTGGCTGGTGAAGGCGTTGTTGGATCCACCCAGTGCCTGGGTCCGCTGGTCGAGGACACCCGGCCCGAAACGCGCCGAGCCCTTGAACATCATGTGCTCGAGAAAGTGCGCCGCTCCGAGCTCGGCTGCGGTTTCCTCGCGCGATCCGACGTCATACCAGAGAGCCACCGAAACCCCCGGCGAATCCGGGCGTTGGAGCGCCACCACCTCGAGCCCGTTGGCGAGGACCCGGCTCTCGAGACCGCGCGACAGGTTCATCGCTGTCTCCGCACGCGTGGGAAACGGGCGCTCAGGTCGTCGACGAAGCGAGCGGCCGAGTCATCGAACAGCAGGCGCGTCACCTCGATCGTCGCGTCGGTGACGGTCAGTCGGACCGCCGAGCACCTGCCGACCTCCGGCTCGCGTCCGCGGCTCGAGCTCGAGGTGCCCGAGTGCACGTGCAACAGCCCGGCCGGCCCTCCCCAGTAGTCCTCCGCGCGAGCGACCCAAAAGCGGTGCTCGTGCCCGCCGAGGACCAGCTCGAACCCGGCTCGCCGCAGCGCATCCACGGCCCCGCGGGCTCCGCCGGCGACGCGCTGCTCGCCAAAGCGCGGCGGCGGAGCGAGCGGATGGTGGGCAACGGCGATGCGAATCGCGTCGGCGGGGGCAGCTGCGGCAGCGGCACACACCGCCGCCAGACGCGAGCCGGCCACGCGACCGTGTTTGATGGTCAGAGAGCGCGACGTATCGATCCCGGCAAACCACGCGCCGGGCACACTGAGCTCGGACTCGCGCGGGCGACCGAGCCTCGACCAGGCGCGATACGGCGCTCCGAAGCGTTCCCAGAAGCGGTACATCGGCACGTCGTGATTGCCCGGCACCAACACCGTCGGCACCTCGATGCGCTCGACCCACGCCCGTGCGGCATCGAACTGGGCGGGTTTGGCCCGCTGCGTGAGGTCGCCCGAGATCACCAGCGCCGTCGGCCGCTCGGCAGCGACCATGGCGGCCAGCGCGGCGGCCGCCCTCGGCCGATGCGGCGGACCGAAGTGGACATCCGAACAGTGCAGGATCGTCGTCGTCACGGCCGGCTCCCCTCGCGCTGCGACCGGAACCTCCCGTGCCCTCCGGGCGCGGTCGGCCCCGGCGGCAAGATCACCCCTCGGCCTCGTCGTCGAAATCCTCGTCCGAGAAGTCCTCGTCCTCGGCGCTCGCCGATCCCACCGCCGCCTGGATGGCAGAGGCAGTCCGCTCCCCGAGCGCGTCCGAAAGTGCCGCGAGCAGGGTCGGCCCATGACGCAGGCCCAACATCAGGCCACCGCCGAGGGCCAGGCCCAACGCCGTCTTGGGGTAGCGCACCACCAACTCGCGCCAGTCGACCTCCGAGCCGAAGATCTCGTCCAGGACGGCGTCGCTGGTCGAATCTCCAGTGGCCCTCACGCGTCCCCGCGCCGCCGGCCCAGCAGCAGTCCGATCAGGAACCCGACGCCGGCAGCCACCAGCACCGCACGCGCCGGATTGTCGCGAACATAGTCGCCGACGTCATCGGACAAGTTGCCCACGTCACGGCTGACCCGCGAATACCCCGCCCGCACCTGGTCGACAGCCTCGGCGTACTTTTCCTTGGCCACCGCCGAGGCCTTCGCCGCCTCGCGCTTGACCTCGGAGGACAGCTTCTCGCCGACGACCCGAGCCCGCTTCTCGATCTTCTCGCGCGTTTCCTGGAGCTTGTCTTTGGCGTCATCGAACGTCTTGGAATCCATGGTCACACCTCCGCTTGGTCATTGTATCGGGTATCGGGGACCTCGAAGAGGTACCGGGTACGGGGTACAGGGCCATTTCGGCCATTTCTGCGCCCGATATGTCCACCACCAAGACGACTGAGCCGGCGGCGCCGACGCAGGCGACTCGGACGGTTGCCGCTGTCCTGCGCGGGTCCTAAGGTGAGGCAGTTGAGGAGCGTTTGCTCTCGTCGAGGGCCTGGCGGGCTCGAATGGTCTCTTTGTGCTCCGGACCGCGGCTGGCGGTGAGGATCCGCACCGCTCGCTCGAGCGCCACCCGGGCCTCGTGCCGTCGTCCCATCCGCTGCAACGCGAAGCCCTCGTAGGAAAGGGTCCAGCCGATCTCCAGATGGTCGGGCCCAAAGGCCTTCTCGAAGATCTCGGTCGCCCGCCGCATGGCGTCGGCACACTCCTGCCAACGTCCGAGGTCGTAGAGCAGGTATCCGAGGCCCATCACGCTGCGCGCCGTACGGAAATGACTCGGCCCGTACGAGGCCTCTTGGATCGCAATCGCCCGACGCGCGAGCGGTTCCGACTCGCCGAAGCGGTCGGCTCGGCGCAGCAGGCCGGCGAGATTGCTGACCGTCGTGCCCACCTGCGGGTGTGTTGGTCCAAGTGCGTTCTCGAGCACCGCGACCCCACGCCGCAGCAGTGGCTCCGCCTCGTCGAGTCGCTTCTGGGCGCGCAGTGCGGCCGCCAAGCTGTCGAGGATGTAGCCCACCCCGACATCGGCAGCACCATGGCTCGCCTCCCGCAGGGCGAGGGCCCGACGCAGCGCGGCCTCGGCCTCCTCGGGCCGGTCGCGGCGGTTGAGCAGCGTGCCGAGGTTCGCAAGCGCCTGATCGAGACCTTCGTGCTGGCGCACCTCGAGGATCTCGATTGCTCGCCGGTAGTGCTCCTCGGCTTCGTCGAGGCGCTGGCTGGTCAGGCAGAAACTCGCCAGCTTGTCGAGGAGCTTGGCGACTTCCGGATGGTCCGGTCCGTAGGCGGACTCCGCAACCGCGACCGCGCGGCGAAACAGCGGCTCGGCCTCGTCCAACCGACCCGCCTGCTCGTGGAGGCCTGCCAGCCCGCCGAGCACGACGGCGACCTCGGCGTGATCGGGCCCGAGCAGGCTCTCGCGCAGGGCGAGCGCCGGAAGGTACAGGCGCAAGGCCTCGTCGGTGCGCGCAAATTGGCGGAAGTGCTCTGCCGCTCGACGCATCTGCTCTCCGTGCTCGAGCTGCATCGCTACCGGCCAGTCGGTGGTGGTCGTGTCTTCGAAGTAGCGCAGCACGGGCATCGCGACGGTTCCGGCGACGGCGTGGGCGATCTCGTTGCGACCATCCGCGGTAAAGCCACGTTCGTTGGACAGCTCGTTGTCGAGCGCGGTCTTGAGGTCGTCCAGCACGAACTGGATCATGTCGAACGCACCGGCGCTGCGGTCTTTGGCGATCGCGAGCGCTCGCTCGGCTTCGGCGGCGCGTCGGCTGATCTCCTCGTTGGCGGCTCGCATCCGCGCCGAAAACGCCACCGCACCGGTCGCGATCAGCACCAGCAGCGCGAGCACCATGCCGGTCGTCGCGCGCAACCAGGTGCGGCGCCTCTCCAGGCGATGCCGGCGGTCGGTGATCTCGCGTTCGAGGCGGTCGCGGGCCTCGGAGGGGGCCATGGCGACGTTGTGGACGCGGGCGAAGCCGAGGTCACCCTCGGCCAGCGCAAGGCGGGCGCCGTGCTCGAGGAGCCGCTGGCGGACCGGCGCCGCGGCGGGATTCTCGGGCCACAATTGCTGCGCCTCGTCGAGGGTCGCGAGCGCGGCCGCGGAGCTGGTGTACCCGATCGCGCCGGCCTCGAGGTTGTGCTCGAGCTCGGCCAACAGTGCGACGGCCCGCTGCTTGCGCGCGGTGCCGCGCTGGAAGTCCTCGATTCCCTCGAGGAAGGCCTCGGCTGAAACGAGCCGTTGCCCGCGATCCGGCTCGAGGGCGGCAAGACAGAGCTGCTCGAGCTCGGGCGGAACGACACGATCCGGCGATCGCTTGGACGGCGGCTCGATGACACCCGTGCGCGCTTGGCCGACCGCTGCGGCGGCGCTTTCGGCGGCGTGGGGGTAAGTGCCGGTCAGCAGGTAGTAGAGCGTGGCGCCGAGCAGGTAGACGTCGGTCCATGGCCCCTGATTCGAGGCATCGTCCTCGGTCTGCTCGGGTGCCATCAGCGCGGGTGTTCCCGCCGGGCTCGATGCGGTGGCCGGGGTGGGGGCCCAGCGCCTCCACGACGACCGCGCCTGATCCGACTCATCCTCCTGATCGATGGCCTCTCCCATCCGGAGTGCGAGCCCCCAGTCGGTGAGGAGCACCTCGCCGAATCCACCGACGAGCACCTGCGCGGGCTTGATGTCGCGATGGACGATGCCGCGGGAGTGGGCGAAGGCGACGGCCTGGGTGACTGCGACGAGGATGCGCAGGTGCCGGGAGAAGAAGCTCTCTGGCGGCAAGCTCTTCAAGTCGGCGTGGAGGAGCTCGTCCCAGGGACGGCCGCGAACCCGCTTCATCGCGAGCAGGAGCGACCCGTCCGCGTCCCGGCCGAGGTCGTAGACCGGCACGATGTTCGGGTGCTCGAGGCTGGCTGCGATCATCGACTCGCTGCGGAACTCGGCTTGGGCCGAGGCGCTCGGCCGTCGGCTGGAGCTCGCACGCAGGCGCTTGACGGCGATCACGCGCCCCAGACTGCCCTGTTCGGCCTCCCACACCTCGCCCGCACCGCCGCTGGCGATGGGCTCGAGGAGGCGGTAGGCGGCTGCCGCGGCTTGGCCGGCTTGGCCGGCGGCTCGCCCGAGCCGCCGGCCCGGCAAGGCCGGCGTCGTCGCGATGTCCGCTGGTGTCGAAGCGGGCCCCGGCGGGACCGGGCCTTCCTGGGCGCTCGCACGAGATGGGTCCGGCGCACCCGCGGCGACCGTCCACACCGGGAGCTCGTTCGCGCCGCCATCCGCAACTCGTGCCTTTGGCGGAGCACTCACGAGAGTCTCCGTGGGACTCGCCGGCGGCCTGAACCCTCTCCTTGCCACGGGGCCGAGACTACCAATTCCGAGATGGTCTCGACGTGCCGTCAGACGCACTGCCTGCGCCCAAACCGACCTGGAGCTAAACTCCTTCCAAATGAGCGCTTCAACCTCGTGCAGGGCGAACCTGCGCGGTCCTGGTCGGCGGTCGGTCTGGATCTCGGGCCGATGGGGCTCCACGACGAGCCGCCTCTGGGCAGCGGCGCTGGTGCTGATGCTCAGCGGGTGCGCGGTGACGCCGAGTACAGAGAGTGAGCGCCCGCTTCGCGTCGGGATCCTCGGCCGGCCTTCGACCGTCGATCCCCACCTGCAGGACGACGGCATCAGCCATTCGGTACTGTTCCACGTGTTCGAAGGGCTGACGGCCTTCGACGGCAACCTGCGCGTGATTCCCGCGCTCGCCGCGTCCTGGGACAACCCCGACGATCTGACGTGGCGCTTTCGGCTGCGCGAGGCGAGCTTCCACGACGGCCGACCGCTCGAAGCCGAGGATGTCGTCGCCAGCCTCGAGCGTGCCCGCGTGCACCCCGCCTCTCTGGTAGCCGGTTACCTCGCGACCGTGGCCTCGGTCCGCGTCCTCGACCGCACCACCGTGGAGATCCGCACCACGGCGCCATCGGCGATCCTGCTCAACAAGTTGGCCTTCGTGGCGATCCTGCCGCGCGACGCCGGCGCCAGGCTCGGCATGCCCATCGGCACCGGTCCTTATCGGCTCATCGCGCCGATCGGCGAACGCATGCCACTGCACCGCTTCGATTCATGGTGGCAGAGCCTGCCCGCGATCGAAACGGTCGAGATGGTGGCGCTGCCGGACGCGAACGCCCGCCTCGAGGCGATGCGACAAGGCGACATCGACCTCAACATGGCCTTGCCCTCGCGTGACCTTGCTGCGGCCCGCGCGCTTCCGGGCTGGCGGGTGTCGACGCGTTCGGGACCGATGGTCAGCTACCTCGGGCTGCGGGTGGACCGCCCCCCGTTCGACGACCCAAGAGTGCGCCGCGCTCTGGCGCTCGGCATCGACCGCACCCGCCTGCTGACGGCGATGCACCACGGCCAGGGGCAAGTGATCAGCCAAATTGCCGGGCCCCACGTCTTTGGTCACGATCCCGGCATGAGCATCCACGCACGCGATCTCGCCACGGCTCGAGCACTGCTCGAAGAAGCACTGGGCGCCACGCCGATCGAGGTCGAGATCGAGGTCCGCGACGGCCTCGACGTCACCGAGCTGATCGCCCAGCTGGAGGAGGTCGGCGTGCGCGCCCGGCAACGCTCGATGCCCTGGCCCGAGCTGCTCGATCGCCTGCAGGAGGGGCAGTCGACCGCCTGGGTCGGCGGTCTGCTCGCTCCGTCTGGAGACGCCAGTGACATCCTCGACGGCGAGTTCCATTCGCGCGGTGCCGCCGGTGGCTTCGGCTCCGCCAATGCCACCGGCCTCGCCGACGCCGAGCTCGACGCCCTGATTCGATCGAGCGGCGGTTTGCTCGACCCAACCGCGCGCCGCCGAGCGCTGCAAGCTGCCGTTCGCCGCATTACCGAGCTCGCACCGGTCGTGCCGCTGTACGTTCCCGACCGCGCCTACGCCGCTCGGGAGGAGCTGATCTGGTCGCCGCGTGCGGACGGTTTCCTGCGGGCCGCGGAAGCCGCCTGGCGATGATTCTCGGCCGTCGTTGACACGATCGGCAGGTCCCCCTACGATCCCCCTACACCGATGCGACGCCTGCTCCTCACCTGCACCCTCTTCGCCTGCCTCGCCCCGCCCCTGTGGGCCGATCGCTACATCGCGTTCGGCGATTCGATCACCGAGGGCTACGGAGACGACACCACCCGCGCCGAGCTCGGCTATCCGCCGCGCCTGCAGGCGCTGCTACGCCAGGGTGTCGACCCCGAAGCCGTGGTCGAGAACTTCGGCATCTCGGGCGAAAGCACACCGCAGGGCCTGGCCCGCCTCGAGTCGGTGCTGAGTCGCGGCGGCGACCACTTCATCGTGATGGAAGGGACCAACGACATCACCTTCGAGATCTCGCCGGAGACCACCCGGTTCAACATCTCGGAGATGGGTCGTCGCGCCGGTGCCCGCGGCTTCGACGTCGTCCACGGCACCCTGATCCCCCGCACGCCGGCGGCACGACGCGACAGCGACAACCGCATCACCGCCGCCATCTCGCAGCAGATCCGCGATCTCGCCGGCTCCGCCAACCGCGGCCTGGCCGATCCCTTCGAGGTGTTTTCGGTGATCCCCCGGATCTTCATCGAAGAGTACCTCGCCGACCCGACCGACACCGTGGGTCATCCCAACGCCAAAGGGTACGACCGCCTCGCGGCGCTGTTCCACGATGTCTACGCCGGGGTCGACAAGGTCCCGCCGGTCGTTGGCGTCAACACGCCCGCCGACGGCTCCTTCCAGGTTCCGCGCAACAGCGAGATCTTCATGGACCTGTGGGACTTCGGCACCGGTCTCGATCTCGACTCGATCCAGCTGCTGGTCGACGACCAGGCAGTGGCCGCCACCGTCCGCGGCGGACCGCGGGTCGCCGAGGTTTCCTGGCAACCGTCGCCGCCGCTGTCGGGCGCCGTCCGCGTTTCGATCACCGCTCGTGACCGCGCCAACCCACCCAACCAGGTCACCAACCGACTGGTTTCGATCTTCCTGATCCAGGGCTCGAGATACCTCGAAGGCGACATCGACGAGGACGGGCGGGTCGACGGCAGTGATCTGGTGCGCATGGGCCTTGCCTTCGGAGCCCGAGTCGGTGAGGCACGCTACCTCGCAACCGCCGATCCCAACGGCGACGGCCTGATCGACGGCAACGACCTCGCGCGCCTGGCCTCGAACTTCGGCAAGACCGGCCCCTGAGGCCAGGGCTCGCTGAGCGCCATGGGAACCGCCGCACGTTGGGACGTCGGCCGAGTCCGGCGCGAGATCCGACGCGTCAGCGCAAAGTGGCGACGACGTCTGGCGGGAACCGACCTGCGCACGGTGTCCTTGGCCGCCGCGGGTGAGCCCCGCGGTCGCGCCATCTTCAGCTTCATCATCGACCCCTTCCTCCTCCCAGACGGGCGCGAGCCGTCGCACGACCACACCCACGACTGGGAGTCGCTGGAGATGGCCAAGGCGCTGGTCGAGCGCGGCTACAGAGTCGACGTGATCCACTGGTCGAACACTCGCTGGCAGCCGCCGGCCGGAGCCAGGTACGACCTGCTGATCGACGTCCGCGTGAACATGGAGCGTCTGGCTCCGCTGGTCGACCCCGGCTGTCTGCGCCTGTTCCACGCCGAAACCGCCCACCGTTCGGTGCACGACCGCGAGCAACGGAGGCGCCACCAGGCGCTCGAGGCGCGGCGCGGGGTCGTGCTCGCACCCAACCGCCTGCTCGAACCCAACCGGGCGATCGAGACCGCCGACGCCATGACCGTCCTCGGCAACCAGTTCACCATCGAAAGCTACGCGTTCGCCAACAAGCCGGTGTGGCGCGTGCCGATCTCGAGCCCCTATCTCTACCGCCTGCCGCGGCGCGACTGGTCGACGGCTCGGCGCACCTTCCTGTGGTTCGGCAGCGGTGGCCTGGTGCACAAGGGTCTGGATCTGGTGCTCGAAGCCTTTGCTGCGATGCCCGATCTGGAACTCTGGGTGGCCGGGCCGATCGAGCGCGAACGTGCCTTCGAGCGGCTCTACGCCCGTGAGCTCTACCACCTGCCCAACATCCACACCGTCGGCTGGCTCGACGTCACCAGTGCTGCGTTCGAGACCATCGCCGAGCGCGCCGGCGCCTTGATCTACCCGAGTTGCTCGGAAGGTGGCGGCGGCAGCGCCATCACCATGATGCACGCGGGCCTGGTGCCGATCCTCACGCCGGCGGCCAGCGTCGATCTCGATGGGAGCTACGGACTCGAGATCGCCGAGGCGACGGTCTCGGGCGTCCAGGAGGCCGCGCAGCGGTTCGCCGCCCTCGAGCCCGCCGAGGCCGAAGCGATGGCCGGCGCGGCGTGGGAACACGCTCGCGCGCATCACACTCGGGCCACCTTTGCAGCCGGCTGGCGCCGCGCCCTCGATCAGATCCTGGCGCAGCGCGAGGAACTGATGCGGTGGCGTGCGTGAGCAGGTTCCCCATGCCGCCCGCCGTGGTGCACCCCGGTTTCGCTGCAATGCGACCATTCCAGCACGGGCACCAAGGTATCGGGTATCGGGTATCGGGTACTCGTCAGAGCGGACGTAGGGGCATTGTGTGAGCAGCGTCCTGGTGGTTTCACCCCACCTCGACGACGCCGTGCTCTCGATCGGTGGATCGATGTGGACCTGGAGCCGGGCGGGGCATCGGGTGCTGGTGGCGACGGTCTTCACCGCCGACGAGCCGGTCGAGCCACCCTCCGCGGTCGCCGAGCACCTCCATCGGCTGTGGGGGGGGGCGGGAGCGATGGCGCGGCGTCGAACAGAAGATCGAGCGGCGGCCGAGCACCTCGGCATCGAGGTCATCCACCTCGAGCTCGAAGACGCTTTGCATCGCCTCGACACCCAGGGCCGCGCGCTCTACACCACCCTAGGGGCCCTGTTTCGATCCCCGGTGGCAAGCGACCTGTCGGTCTCGGACCGGGTCGCGCAAGCCCTGGCCGACCTCGGCAAGGCCGACCTGTGGCTTGCGCCACTCGGGCTCGGCGACCACGTCGATCATCTCCACGCCCGTCGCGGCAGCGAGCTCGCAGGGGCGGGGCGTAGGCAGCGGCTGGTGTACTACGAGGAGTTTCCCTACGCCGAAAAACGCTTCGCGGGATGGCGCCGACGCCGCGGGCTGACGTCGCGGTCGCTGGAGCTTTCCGCCGAGGCGGTGGCGGCCCGGATCGAAGCGATCTGCGCCTACGAGTCGCAAATCGCGCCGCTGTTCGGGGGGGTGACCGAGCTCGAGCGGCGGGTCCGCGCCTACACCCGGCGAGTCGGCGGTGAACGCTTCTGGCATCCGAAGTCGGCGCCCGACAAGGACGTCATGCCGTGATCCTGATCCCCCTCGGCACCAACGGCTTTTACCCGAGCTTCGGGCGCCAGACCATGAGCTTTCTGCTGATCGACGGCCGGCGGGCGTTGTTGCTCGATGCGGGCTCGGGAGTCGGACGCCTCGGCGAGCCCTCAATTGCCGACCACCTCGCCGGGATTTCCAAGCTCGATGTGGTCCTCACCCACTACCATCTCGACCACGTCATCGGCCTGGCGTTCCTGCCGGGCGTGTGGCGTGGGCGGCAGGCACGGATCTGGGCCCCGGCGCCACCACTGATCGAGGGTGATCCCGCTGCGGCGCTCGGTCCTCTGCTCGCCCCACCACTGTTTCCCCAGCGCCCGTGCGACTGGCCTCTGGAAGTCGAGATCCGGCCTTACGGCAGCGCCGGGGACCTCGAGCCACTGGGCTGGGATCTCGCGGTGCGCTCCCAGACGCACCCGGGCGGCTCGGTCGGGCTGCGAGTCGGCAACCGCCTCGCCTACGTCACCGACACCATCGCCGATCCAGCCACGGTGGACTTCGTCGCCAAGGTCGGCCTGCTGCTCCACGAGGTGTGGTGGAGCGATGCCGAGCTGGCGAGTACACCTCATGCTGCCGGCCATTCGAGCGTCGCCGGGGTCGCCGATATCGCCCGCCGCGCCGGCATCGGCGCCCTGGCCGCCGTGCATCATCGTCCCGATCGCGATGCAAATGCCCTCCCTACCCTGCTCGCCGATCTGCGCCTCCAGTCGGCGCCGGTCGGTTGCGTCGAGTTGATCGAGGGTCACACGATCCAGCTTTGACCCGAAGCGCGTGGAAGGTTTTCTGCGTGCCGATCTGATCGAGCGGACGTGCACAGGCGATCGCTGAGCCTGCATCAGCTGGTACGATCTCCCGATGGGCATTCCTCAGGGAGCCGCCGAGCTCCTGATCCGCGAGGCCAAAGCACGGCCATTCTCAGGCTCGGTGTTGCAGCTCGGGCGCAGCTCCGTGTACTTCCGTCGCACCGATCTCGAGCGTTGGGCGAAACGTGCAGCGTTCGCCCTGAAGCCAACCGATCTCGACCGCCGGTCCCACGATCCGCGCCTTGCGGCACAGGGCTGTCTGAGCGACGTGGCCTTGTTCGAGGCGCTGGGCTTCGATCACGTCGGCGCCCTCGACATCGCCGACTGGGAAGGCGCCGAGTTGATCCACGACCTCAACACGCCGATCCCCGCTGCGCTCGAGGGCACCTGGGACGTGGTCTTCGAGACCGGCACCACCGTGCAGATCTTCGATCTGCGCCAGGTCCTGGCGAACCTCGCCCGCCTGGTCAAGGTCGGCGGTCGCATCGTGCATGCCCTAGTGCCGTCGCACAACCACGTCGACCTCGGCTTCTACATGCCGAGTCCCACCCTCTACGCCGACTTCTACGCCGCCAACGGCTTCGATGTCGTGGCGAATCAGCTGTGTCTGCTCGAAACCCACTGGCATCGCGGCCGGCTGATGACCCCACGGTGCGATGTCCGGGAGTACACTCCGGGCAGCCTCGACCACCTGTCCTACGGCCGCTTCGGCTCGAGTCAGTTGGCGCTGTTCGTGGTCGCCCAGAAAACCGCCGCGTCGACCTACGACCAGGTGCCCCAACTCGGCCAGTACCGCCAGTCGTGGGAGGAGTTCGAGCGCCAGCGCGACGGCGGGGATGCCGTCGCGGGATTGCAGGAGCAATGGAAGAGCAAGGGCCTGGCGGCACGGTGGGAACACATGCTCGAACGCTCACCGGCTCTCGACCGGGCGTGGATCCCGGTCAAGCGCTGGCGGGAGAAATTCGGGCGCCTGCTGCCGCGGCGGTGGCCGCCAAGAGTGGGATGAAGAAAAGTCCTACTTCCTCGCCGGCTTGCCCGAGGCATACACCGCCGCCGGACCCTGCTCGAACATCGGCACCAGGCCTTCGTCGAGCCACTTGACGATCTTGTCCTCGATGTCGGACATGTTGGTCCCCGAGATCGCTCGGTGGTGCAGCGCCAGCACGAGCTCGTTGCCCCGCATGAGCTTGAGATCCCAGGTGGCGGTCGCCGAACCTGCGCCCATGCCCACCAGCCACTTGGCCGCCTTGCTGCCGGCGTTGCAATCGACCAGGCGCCCCTCGAGCACGTAGTCGCCGCCCTCCTTGGTCGTCGTGATTCCCCCCACCGCGCTCAGGGATCCCCGCAGCCACGACGGCCAACGATCGGTGAGCTCGACCGCTTTGGCCTTGTCCTTGGCATCGCGATCCTTGCCGAGAAACTTTGGATCCTCCCACTCGGCGATGCGGATCGTCGCCCCCGCGAGGTCGAGGCCCGGCGCCGCCCAGAGGTAGTCGATCTCCTCGGTCTCGCGAAACTCGGGCGCCCCGCCGAACCAACTCGGGTCGAGCATCCCTTCATCCAAGCGCTCGGCCATTGCCGGGGCTCCCAGAACCAACACACCCATCAACCACACCGAAATCCTCATTCGTCCTCTCCTCGGCCACCCTGGGCCAGCTGCTGGTGCACGACATCCTGGAACCGGTGACCGTGCACCGCAAATCCTTCGAACAGACCGGTGTACCACTGACACAGCGTGGCGCCCGCCTGAAGGGAGACGCGCACATCGTCGGCGCTTTCGATCCCGCCGACCCGCACCAGATGAAACTCGTCGCGCGGAGCAGCCGTCGCCAAGGCCTGCCTGGCGCAGCGGATCAGCTCGAGTGACGCGGCCTTGAGCGGCCGGCCGGAGACTCCCCCACCGAAGCGGTCGACGAACCGATCGTAGAGCGGCCGCTCGGCCGGGTCGATCGCGCTGCGCAGTGCCTGCCACTTGGTCGAGGTATTGCCGAGGACCAGGCCGTCGAGCCCGTGACGGCACGCCAGCGCCACGACATCAGCGACCGCACTCGGATCGGCATCGACCGACAGCTTGAGCAGCACCGGCAGGCGGCGACGACGATGGGCGAGGAAGTCGCGCTCGAGCACGCTCAGACGCCGCTCGAGATGCTCCATGCCCGCCACGTCCTCGGCGGTGTTCGGGCAGCTCTCGTTGATCTCGATGACGTCGATCCCAGCCTCCTGATAGTGCTCGAGCCCCGCGATCAGCGCGGCCAGGCGCTCGGCTTCCGGCACCTCGGGCAGCGGGTCGAGGCCGAGGCTCGCAATCCGCACCACTCCCGAAGTGCGCGGCGTCGCAGCCACCCGCGCCGCAACCGCTCGATGCCCCGGGTTCGGTAATCCGAGCCAGTTCGACGCCGCACCCGACCGCGGATAGGGCGCGAACGGCTGGCTCACGTGATGGCGCCGATTGCCCTTGCGAGGACGACCGGTGGTGGTGCCGACCGTCCAGAAGCCTGCCCCCCACGCGGCCGCCAAGGCGGCTCCTTCACCCTGTTTGAACAGGCCCGCAGCATTGCCGAGCGGACTGCGAAAGGTGAGGCCCCAGGCCTCGACGGACAGCTCGGCCGGCGGCGCAAACGCCCGCGCCGGCGCCTCGAGCGCCTCCAGGAACGCCCGGCGACCGCGCGAGTACGCGGCGATCGCGAGCATCGGCGGCAAACGCACCAGGAGCGGCCGAGCCCGACGATCGAAACGGGCGAGCAGCTCTGCGATCGACATTGGGGGGAGTCTAGCAAGGGACCGGGTCCCCTCCCCCACCTGCTAACATCCTTCGCCGCAACGCGGCAGCGGAGATTCGAGACGACATGGACCTGCTTTCGACGATCGGCAACACCCCCCTGGTTCGGCTTCGGCGCTCGAGCCCCAACCCACGAGTCGAGATCTGGGCCAAGCTCGAGCTCGCCAACCCCACCGGGTCGCTCAAGGATCGCATCGCCAAACACATGATCGAGCGGGCAGAGGCCAGCGGGCAGCTGCGACCGGGGATGACCATCGTCGAGGCGACTTCCGGCAACACCGGCATCGCCCTCGGAATGGTCGCGGCCGTCAAGGGCTACCGCCTCGAGCTCTACATGCTCGAGACCAAAACCATCGAACGACGTAAGCTCCTGCGGTTCTGGGGCGCCGAGCTCAAGCTGACCACGGGCGCCGACCCCGACAGCCACATTTGGGGCGCGAGTCAACGGGCGGCAGATGCGCCCGACCAGGTGTTCTACATCAACCAGAACGAAAACCCCGAGAACGTCCGCGCCCACGAGCTCGGCATCGGCCGCGAGCTGGTCGAGCAGACCGGCGGTCGCATCGACGCCTTCGTCACCGGGTTCGGCACCGGGGGCTGCCTGATGGGCGTGGCTTCGGCGTTCCAGTCCGCCGGCGTTGGAGCCCAGATCGTCGCCGTCGAACCGGCCTCCAGCCGCGAAGGCATCGACGGGCTCAAGTTCGGCGAAGAGGCCTACCAGCCGCCGATCTACGATCGAACGCGGATCCATCGCACCATCCGCGTCCGCGGCGAGGACGCCATCGCCACCACCAAGGCGATCGCCAAAACCGAAGGCATCATCGCCGGGATCTCGTCGGGAGCCCAGCTGTGGGCAGCACAACGGCTCGCCGAAGAGATGGACGAGGGTCGCATCGTCGTTGCCTTCTGCGACCGCGGTGAACGCTACTTCTCGACCGCGGTGTTCGAATAGCTCGCACCACAGCAGGTAGGATTGCCCTCCGCGGCGGCGCGAACCTCCCGACGTCACCGCGGTCTCTTTGACGAACCGCTGTGATGTTGTGGCTGCTGCTCATCCTGCCGCTCGCCGGCGCTTTTCTGGCCCTCCCTGCGGGAACGGGCTCGGGAGGACGTGCGCGCGCGGCCTGGGCACTCGGACTGCCCGCGGCCGCTGCGCTCGCGTTGGTGCTGTCCGCGGCTCCGACGGTCCTGGCCGGCACCACCCGGAGCGTCACGCTTGCCTGGATGCCCGAGCTCGGCCTGGACCTGAGTCTCCACCTCGACGGCCTCGCTTGGCTCTTCGCCCTGCTGGTCTTCGGCATCGGCACGCTGATCGTGCTCTACGCCGGCTACTACCTCGCCGACTCCGATCCACCCGGGCGCTTCTTCTGTTTCCTCGGTCTGTTCATGGCGTCGATGGCGGGGGTGGTGCTGTCGGCGAACCTGCTGGTGCTGGCGGTGGCATGGGAGCTGACCAGCCTGTCGTCGTTCCTGCTGATCGGTTACTGGTCGCACCGCGCCGACGCGCGCCGCGGCGCCGGCATGGCGCTCGCCATCACCGGTCTCGGGGGACTCGCGCTGCTGGCGGGAATGGTGCTGCTCGGGCAGATCGCCGGCAGCTACGACCTCGAGAACGTGCTCGCCGCCGGCAGCGCCCTCGCTGCCGATCCCCGCTTCGATGTCGCAGTGGCGCTGATCCTGCTCGGCGCCTTCACCAAGTCGGCCCAGTTCCCGTTCCATGTATGGCTGCCGCGGGCGATGGCGGCGCCGACGCCGGTCAGCGCCTACCTGCACTCCGCCACCATGGTCAAGGCCGGGGTGTTCCTGCTCGCCCGGCTGTGGCCGGTGCTGATGCTGAGCGAGGTCTGGGAGCGTTGGGTGCCGATCGTCGGTGCGCTCACGCTGGTCGTCGGCGCCTGGGGCGCCTTGGTTGCCTCGGATCTCAAAGGCCTGCTGGCGTACTCGACCATCAGTCATCTCGGCCTGGTCACGACGTTGTTCGGCCTGGGCACACCGATGGCGGCGACCGTGGCGGTCTTCCACATCATGAATCACGCCGCGTTCAAGGCGGCTCTATTCATGCTGGCCGGAATCGTCGACCACGAAACCGGCACGCGCGACCTCGCGCGACTGTCGGGCCTGCGCCGCGCCATGCCGGTGTCGTTCGCCCTGACCGCTCTGGCCGCTGCCGCGATGGCCGGATTGCCGCCGCTGTCGGGCTTCCTCAGCAAGGAGATGTTCTTCACCGAGGTGATCGCCCACGCCGGGGCATCGAGCGCTCTGGCTCTGGCAGCCCTGATCGCGGGCCTGCTCGGCGTCGCCTACTCCCTGAGGCTGGCGGCGATCTTCTGGGGTGAGCCGAGCCGGACCCTGCCGAAGCCGCCCCACGAGCCGCCGTGGCCGATGCGGCTGCCGGCCGAGCTGCTGACCGGCATCGCACTCGCCGTGGGCCTGATCCCCGCGCTGGCGCTACCGCTCCTCGAGGCGGCCGCGCGAGCTACGGTACGCGAGCCTCTGCCGCCCTTCTCCCTGAGCCTCTGGCACGGGTTCAACCTCCCGCTGCTGATGAGTGCCGTTGCGATCGCAGTCGGTTTTGCGACCTGGCGACTGATTCCCGGAACCCGGCTCGAGCGGCTGGGCGGGCGCACCTTCGAACGCTTGTGGGGGCTGGTCCTCGATGCTGCGACCAGCCTCGCCCGGGCGATCACCGGCGCCATCGACACCGGCTCGACCCAGCGGACGTTGCTCCTGGTCGTGGTGGTGACGCTGGCACTCGGGGCCACCCCTCTGCTGGAGGGCGCAATCGCAGCGGGGCCGCTGGCGACACCGATCGACCCGCTGGCGGCAACCCTGGTGGTGATGTTGGTGATCTCGGCCGGGGTCGCCACCTGGTTGCACCGCAGCCGCTACGTCGCCCTGCTGTGGGCCAGTGTCGTCGGCCTGGCGGTGTCGTTGTTGTTCGTGCGCCTCGAGGCTCCCGACCTCGCCCTGACCCAGCTGCTGGTCGAAGTAGTGTCCATCCTGCTCTTCCTGATCGCGCTGTCCTGGCTGCCGACCAAGGCTGCGCGCGAGCCGCGTGGGCGACGAGTGCGCGACATCGGCATTGCCCTGATCAGCGGTGCTGCCGTCGCGCTGCTGACCTTTGCGATCACCAGTCGCGAGTCCCGCTCGATCTCGGACTACTTCCTGGCCCAGAGCAAACCGGCGGGTGGTGGCACCAACGTCGTCAACGTCATCCTGGTCGACTTCCGCGGCTTCGACACCCTCGGCGAGATCACCGTGTTGTGTCTCGCCGCCGTTGGCGTTGCAGTCCTGCTCCACGGCGTGGTGTGGCCGAGCGCCGTGCGCAGCCGCGAATCCCACGACCCGTTCCCGCTGATCCTGCGCGTGGTGTCGCGAGCCCTCCTGCCGCTGGCGATGGTGTTTGCGATCTACCTCATGCTGCGCGGCCACAACCAACCCGGCGGCGGCTTCATTGCCGGGCTGATGTTCGCCGTGGCCCTGGTGCTGCAGCGGATGGCGAGTGGCGCGACCTGGACCGCCAAACGCCTGCGCCCACCGGCCCAGGGGATGATGATCGCCGGTGTCGGCGTCGCGCTGGCGACGGGCCTCGCCAGCTGGTGGTTCGGCTACCCCCTGCTGACCTCGGCCTTCCGCTACGTCGACTTCCCGGTGATCGGCAAGCTCGAGGTCGCCAGCGCCCTCGGATTCGATCTCGGCGTGTTCTTGGTGGTAGTCGGCTCGACCAGACTGCTGCTGACCCGCCTGACCGACGAACGCGCGACCCTCTCCATCGAACCGCCGGCACCCAGGGAGAGTGATCCGTGGAAAGCCTGATCGCCGTCGCCATCGGGGTCCTGGTCGCGAGTGGCGTCTATCTGGTGCTGCGTCCACGCACCTTTTCGGTGGTCCTCGGCCTGGTCATGCTGTCCTACGCCGTCAACCTCTTCCTGGTGTCGATGGGGCGTTTCGGCGCGGTCGGCCCGCCCCTGACGGTTCCCGACGCACCCACGCCGATCGCCGACCCGCTCCCCCAAGCCCTGGTCTTGACCGCCATCGTGATCGGCTTCGGTATGACTGCCCTGTTCATCGCCCTCGCGGTCCGCTCGGCGATCGCCTTCGAGCAGGATCACGTCGACGGGGAAGAGCCGTGACCAGCCTGCTCGCTCAGCACCTGCCGATCCTGCCGGTCCTCGTGCCGCTGATCTTCGGCATGGCGTGCCTTGGCCTGAACGGGCGCTCGCTCGCTGCCAAACGCCTCGTCAGCCTCCTCGGCGTCGTCGCGATGGCCGTGGTAGCGCTGCTGGCGCTCGAGGCGGCAGCGAGCGACTCGGTGCAGGTGTACCGCCTCGGCAACTGGCCGGCACCCTTCGGCATCGTGCTGGTGCTCGACCGCCTGAGTGCCGCGATGTTGGCCCTGACGGCGGCTATCGCAGTGCCGGTGTGGTGGTCAGCCGCCGCCGGAGCCGACCGCGAGGCTCCGGCTTTCCATCCCCTGTTCCAGCTGCAGCTGCTCGGTATCAACGGCGCCTTCCTCACCGGCGACCTGTTCAACCTGTTCGTGTTCTTCGAGATCCTGTTGATCGCCTCCTACGGCCTGCTGCTGTGGGGAGCCACCCGCGAGCGGCTGCGCGCCGGCATCACCTACGTCGCCGTCAATCTCACCGGATCGAGCCTGTTCCTGATCGCGCTCGGGGTGATCTACGGCGTCGTCGGCACGCTCAACCTGGCCGACCTCTCCGCCAAGCTGCCGCTCCTCCCCGCTGCGGACCTGCCTCTGGCCAAGGTCGGGGGCCTGCTGCTGGCGGTGGTGTTTTCGATCAAGGCGGCGCTGGTGCCGCTGCACCTGTGGCTGCGCCCGGCCTACACTGCCGCTGCGGTGCCGGTGGTGACCCTGTTTGCGATCATGACCAAGATCGGGGTGTACGCCCTGCTGCGAGTCTTCGGTGCGGCCTTCGGCGCCGACGCCGGGGCCCTGGCGCACGTCGCCACCCCGTGGCTGCTCGGCGCGGCCCTGGTGACCATCGTCGTTGGTGGCGCTGCTGCCGTCGCGGCGACCTCTCTGCGTCGGCTGGCCGCCGCCCTGCTGGTCGCGTCGGTCGGCGTCATGACCGCCGCGGTGGGGCGGCTCGAGGCCGAAAGTGTCGGCGCCGGGCTGTTCTACCTGATCGGCAGCACCCTGGTGATCGCGGCCCTGTTTGCCCTCG
This sequence comes from uncultured Thermoanaerobaculia bacterium, assembly GCA_964599475.1. Taxonomy (GTDB): domain Bacteria; phylum Acidobacteriota; class Thermoanaerobaculia; order Multivoradales; family CAZRFU01; genus CAZRFU01. Next base: position 10,163 of record CAZRFU010000012.1, on the reverse strand, counting down.
CCGACACGGTGGCGCGCGCCCGCGGTGAGGCGGCCGATGAGCTCCGGGCCCAACCTTGGCGCCCACCGCCGCTGCTGGCGGTGCTCTTCCTCGTGGGCGCCGTCGCTGCGGCCGGCCTGCCCCCGCTGCCGGGCTTTCTCGGCAAAGCCTGGATCCTCGCCGCAACCACCGGGGACCACTGGACCTGGACCGTGATTCTGATCGGCGGCCTGGTCAACCTGGTGGCGATCGCCCGCGCCGGGATGGCGCTGTTCTGGGACATGGGCGACCGCGACACCCCGGCAGCGCCCGCTCACACTCCCGCTGTCGGTTCACTGCTGCCGGCGGCGTTCCTGGTGGTGCTGGTCCTGGCGCTCGCCGTGCTGGCGGCCCCGGTTTCGACCTACACCGGGGCAGCCGCCACCCAGGCCCTCGATCCCGCGCTCTACCAGCGCGCCGTCCTCGGGGTCACACCATGAAGCGCCTCCTGCCTCAGCCCCTGATGAGCCTCGCGCTGCTGATCACCTGGAGCCTGGCGTTCAACGGCTTCGAGCCGGCGGTGCTGCTCTCCGGGCTGCTGATCGCCGTGGTGATTCCGTGGTTCACCGCCCCCATGTGGCCCGAGTACCTGCCCGTGCGTCGCTGGATCCCGCTGCTGCGACTCGCCGTCATCGTCGTGTGGGACATCGTCATCGCCAACTTCCGGGTCGCCTGGCTGATCATCGGACCGGTCTCCAACCAGCGGCCACACTTCGTGGTCCTTCCGGTCGAGCTCGAGACGCCGCTTGCCCGGGTGATGTTCGCGTCGATCATCTCGCTCACGCCCGGGACCGTGTCCGCCAACTTCAGTGCCGACGGCACCCAGCTGCTGGTCCACGACCTGGACGTCGAGGATCCCGCCGTCACCATCGCCCGGATCAAGGAACGCTACGAGCGGCCGCTGCGGGAGGGCTTCGAATGTTGAGCTCGGCACTCGATGTCGGCATGGTCCTGATGGTGATCACCCTGGCCCTGAACTTCTGGGGCCTGGTCCGTGGACCCGAACAGGTCGATCGGCTGCTCGCGCTCGACACCCTCAACGTCAACGCGGTGGCGCTGCTGATCATTCTCGGCATCCGTCACGGCACCAAGGTCTACTACGAGGCTGCGGTGGTGATCGCGATGCTCGGGTTCGTCGCCACCGTCGCCCTGTGCCGCTTCCTGCTGCGACGGAGGATCCTCGAATGAGTGTCGCCCCGTTTCTGGTCGGGTTCTTCGTGCTCGTCGGCGCCGCCTTTGCGCTGCTGGGCTCGATCGGTCTGCTGAGCCTGCCCGACTTCTACAGCCGCCTCCACGGCCCGACCAAGGCGTCGACCCTCGGCGTCGGCAGCGTGCTGCTGGCCTCGTCGATCTACTTTTCGACCCACTCGGACCAGATCAGCCTCAACGAGCTCCTGGTCATCGGCTTCCTTTTCCTCACCGCTCCGGTCAGTGCCCACCTGCTGGCCAAAGCCGCCCTACACCAGCGGATCGGCCACCGCTCGGGCGGCGCCGTCGAGCTGCCCAAGGAGACCGAGCCATGAGCCGCACGATCCTTCTCGTCGTGCTTGCCGGACTTGCCGTCGTCGGCTGCACCGTCAACGAAGCGACCGGCAAACGCCAGCTCGACCTCGTCGGAGAAGCCCAGGAGCTCGAGCTCGGCCGCGAGGCCGACCGCGGCATCAGCGCCGAGATGGGCATCTACGACGACCCCGCGCTGTCTGGGCACGTCGAACGGGTCGGCCGGGCACTCGCTGCGGTCTCCGAACGGCCGCAGTTGCCGTGGAGCATCAAGGTCGTCGACGACCCGATCGTCAACGCCTTCGCACTGCCGGGCGGCTACCTCTACGTCTCGCGCGGGATCCTCGCCCACTTCGGCTCGGAGGCCGAGCTCGCCGCAGTGCTGGGGCACGAGGTCGGCCACGTCACCGCCCGCCACGGCGTCGAACGCATGAGCAAGGCCCAGCTCGCCACCATCGGTTTCGGCGTGGCGATGATCGCAAGCGAATCCTTCCGCCAATACGGCGGTGCGGCCCAACTCGGCATGCAGTTGTTGTTCCTGAAGTTCAGCCGCGACGACGAACGCGAAAGCGACGATCTCGGTTTGCGCTACGTCAGCCGCGCCGGCTGGGCGACCAGCGAGATGCCACGAGTCTTCGACACCCTCGAGCGGGTTTCGGCGACCGCCGGCGCACGCACTCCCGAATGGGCTGCGACCCACCCGAGCCCCGAGCGTCGAGCGCAACGCCTGCGCGACCAGATCGCCCAGCTGCCGACTGACGCGCGCGGCGACCGAATCGAACGCGACAGCTATCTGCGTCGCCTCGACGGGATGGTCTTCGGCGCCGATCCGCGCCAGGGTTACAGCGTCGGTTCGCGCTTCTACCACCCGGGCCTCGCCTTCCAGCTCGAGGCGCCGCGCGACTGGTCCATCGTCAACGAAACCCGTCGAGTGTTGCTGGTTGCCCCGAACCGCGACGCCATCGTGCAACTCGACCTCGCCGACGCCGCCACCCCCGACGACGCCGCCAGGACCTTCTTCCAGCAGCAGGGCATCGAACGCGGCAGCAGCTGGCGGCCGGGCTACATCGAGTTCCGCACCACCCCGGACGCGCAAACCGGGCGGTATCTGGTTGGTGTCGCAGGGTTCCTCTCCCACCAGGGACGCGTGTTCCGAATCCTCGGCTACACCCGCGACGACTCCTGGGGGGCGCGGCGCGACGCCCTCGCCGGCGGTGCCGGGAGCTTCCGCCGGCTCGACGATCGGCGTTACCTCGACGTCATGCCGGCGCGGCTCGAGATCGTCGCCACCGAGCGCGCCACCACCATCGCCGAGCTGGCGCGCGCGCGAGGCGCGGCGGCCGAGCTGGCCCAGCTCGCCGTGCTCAACGGCGTCGCCGAATCCACTCCCCTTCCCGCCGGGCACCTGGTCAAGATGATCAAACCCGCCCAACACCCTCGTTGAGGAGTCCCCATGCGCCATTCCCTGCGTCTTGCCCTCTCCGCTCTCGCCGCCACCTTCCTCCTCGCCGGGCCGTGCTCGCGGATCAACCAGAGCAACTTCGACAAGGTCGAAGACGGCATGACCTACGAAGAAGTGGTCAGAATCCTCGGCGAGCCCAAGGATCAGAAGAGCGTCGGCGTCGGCCCGCTGTCGGCCTCGACCGCCGAGTGGCGCGACGGCGAGGCGGTGATCAGCATCCAGTTCTTGAACGGCAAGGTCAAGGTGAAGAGCTTCTCGGGCGGGAAGGGGGAGTAGGGTACCGGGGACCAGGGACCAGGGACCCGGGATCAGGGACCAGGGACCCGGGATCGGGGACCAGGGAAGGGACCCGGGACCCGGAACCAGGGACCTGAGAGGGACCGGGGATCGGCTGTGCCAGAGGCCGGCCGGATGCCCGCAGCGGCCGGAAGGCCGGCGGAAGCCCGCCCCCAGCCGGCGTAAGGCTCCCAGGTCGCCCGCGTCAGTCTCCCAGGGTCGCGACCATCACCGCCTTGATCGTGTGCACCCGGTTCTCGGCCTGGTCCCACACGATCGAGGCCGGTGATTCGAACACCTCTTCGGTGACCTCGAGGCCGTCGAGCCCGAACTTCTGGAAGATCTCCTCGCCGACCTTGGTCTCGCGGTTGTGGAACGCGGGCAGGCAGTGCATGAACTTGGCGCGCGCATTGCCGGTCAGCTCCATCACCCGCGCGTTGACCTGGTAGTCGCGCAGCAGGGCGATCCGCTCGGCCCACTTCGACTCGGGCTCCCCCATCGACACCCACACGTCGGTGTGCACGAAGTCGCAACCCTTGACGCCCTCCTCGACCGATTCGGTCAGGGTCACCCGCGCGCCGCTGGCCGCCGCCCACTCGCGGCACTTCGCCACCAGCCGATCCTCGGGCCAGCACGACTTGGGCGCCACCAGGCGTACGTCCATGCCGAGCTTGGCGCCACCCATCAACAACGAATTGCCCATGTTGTTGCGGGCATCGCCCAAGTAGCAGTAGGCGATCTGCGACAGCGGCTTGTCGCTGTGCTCGCGCATCGTCATCAGGTCGGCGAGGATCTGGGTCGGGTGGTCCTCGTCGGTCAGGCCGTTCCACACCGGCACCCCGGCGTACTTGGCGATCTCCTCGACGATCTCCTGGCCGAAGCCGCGGTATTCGATGCCGTCGTACATCCGCCCCAGCACCCGCGCGGTGTCCTTGATCGACTCCTTGTGCCCGATCTGCGAACCACTCGGCCCGAGGTAGGTCACGTGGGCCCCCTGGTCGTACGCCGCCACCTCGAACGCACAGCGCGTGCGGGTCGAGGTCTTCTCGAAGATCAGGGCAATAGCCTTGCCACGCAGGCGCGGCCGCTCCGTGCCGGCGTATTTGGCGGACTTCAGCTCCTTGGCGAGATCGAGCAGGAACAAGAGCTCCTGGCCGGTGAAGTCGGCGAGGGTGAGGAAGTGGCGGTTGCGCAGCGAAAAGCCCATGGCAGCTCCGAGGTGGGGGATGTGGATGGAGGTGGGGCGGGTGCCCCGGGGGGATCCTGCCAGGTCGGCGGGCGGAGTGCAATGTCCGGCCGGGTTTCGCCGAGCCCTCGCACCCGCAACCCCGGAGCTGAATTAGGTGCCTTGACTGGTCGGTGCTCACCGTGGTTTGCTCGCCACCATGGCAGAACACGGGTTCGTGACCGGCGACGGCAGAGAGATGAAGGTCGAGTACGAGCTTCGCCGAGCAGAAGGCGCACAAAGGCGAGTCATCAGTCGAACGCGCCAACCCCGGCTACCCGGGGGCTGGCTAGTCTCCTTCCGACCCACCGAAGGTCAACTGGCGCCTGTACCGCGACTCGACTGGGCGCAGCAGCTCATCGACTCCAACAGGAGGTTTGTGGGCAGGTTCCACACCGCGCCACAGCTGACTGCCAAGGGTTACAGCGCCCTCCTCAGCGAGATCCCGGCTAGGACCACCGGGAGCTAGGCTAGAAGCCGTCCCAGGGCGGGCAGAACCGAAGCCGACGATGCTCAACTCCATTGCGAGGCGAACAGGATGAGCGAGCAGGAGGTTCTGAAACTGGATGGTCGGAGCTCCACCGTCCCAAGGAGCGTCGGAGGATTTCTTGAGCGCGGAGCGCGGGGCGAGTCTGGAGCGAGATTGATGGGGCAGACGAGAGGGCACGGGAACCAGGGGGGAGGAGGCTTCCAGGTTCTCAGGTACCTTTTCGTGGAGTCGCCCAGACGCCTTGAGATCCTCGCTGGCGAAGGGGAGGTGGCTGGCTTCGCTACCGCCCTCGCTGAGGTCGGAGCCCTGACCAACTGGTACGTGGTTCGCAGCAAGGATGAAGTGAGCGGCCTTCTTCAGAGCGCTTCCGGGGAGGCGGCCACAGGCCGTACGGTGGTGGTTCACCTCAGCTGCCATGGTGGCTTGGAGGGCCTTGAGTTCACCGACGGGTCCGTCCTCACGTGGAGCCAAGTGCGCAGGCTCCTCGCGGCACCGGGCCGGGAGCGGCACCTGAATACGGGCGGCGTTGTGCTCTGCCTATCCGCCTGCGAGGCGCTGCGCGGACTGGCGGCGGAGGCATCGAAAGGCTGGGAGGAGAACTGTTGGCTCGTGGTCGGAAGCACCGAGAGGCATTCGTGGGAAGTCTTCCGCACAGCATATGCGGCCTTCTACAAGCAACTTGGAGCGGGATTTTCGCTCGATCACGCGATCAGGGAGATGAGGACGATCGGCGGTTCGAGTTTCGTCGGCTGCGTGCTCGCCCGACGAAGACCCGCGTAGCCGTTCTGAGTCCTCCGAAAGACCCTCTCCACCAAGTTGACCCACCATGCACTGGTCGGAGTGGAATGGAGGTGGAACCGCGGATGCTAGGCTCCTGCCGTGGGAGCGCCCGACGGCATCGGAACCAGCCCTTTGAGGAGGCGCGCGCCGCAGAGCTACGCCGATGTCCAGCGTGAAGCTGACGCCTTAGGCGAGGCGATCGGCCTGAGCGCTGAGCTCGGGGCCGATTCGTGGCTTCGGGCTGACCTACTCGAGCGCCTGCTCCGACTAGAGCGAAGGCTCGCCCGACGAGCTTCCGCTCCGTACCGCTACTGGCAGCTGCGGCCATCAGGTGAAAGGTCGCCACTCGCAACCGCACTTGCGGAGGTCTACCTGGAGACAGGGCAGTTCGCCAAGGCCATTGACTGGGCGCGGCACGGGTACCGGCCCGATCTTGAAGCCCGGGCCATGCTGGCCTCAGGCGACGTGGGCGGCGCTCTCACTGCCCTGGAGCGCCTAGTCTGGGCGGATTGGGGTCCTCCCTCGAAGCGGGTGGGCCGCGTCTACGCTGCAGCCTTGCTGTCCGCGATCGATGAATCGGACCCCTCAGCGTCGATGCGGACTTTCCCCCACCTCACCAAGGCGCTTCTAGCAACTTTCGGAAGCTGGGCCACCTTGGAGTTCGAAGCGGTCCAAGGGCATCCACGAGCGGAACCCTGGCTGCCAGCGTGCGCGCCGCGCGCCGTCCAAGCCAGCGAGTACGCGGGCGCTCTGGCCCTTGGCGAAGAGAGACTCAAGGCGCGTCGGGAACGCGAGGCCCAGCTAGCGCGATGCTACTCCTTGGCCCGGAGAGGTCGCTTCGCCGAAGCAGAGGAGAGCGCTCGGTCGCTTTTCGACCCATCACGAAGCGATCGCTTTGAGATCGAGACCCTCATCACGGAGATTCTTGTAGCCACTGAGCAATATGCCGAGGCTATCGAGCGACTCACCTCCAGGTACCTTCGCGGCAGCCACGAGAAGGATCTCCTCTTCAACCTGAAGCTTGCGCTCGACATCGAGATCACCGGGGCAGACCTGGTTCGGAACTTCTACTTCTTCATCGAGCCCCGGTCTCTCCTGTTCGACCGCCTCCACGACAGATACATCGAGGAGGCCGCTTTGTCGCTGGCGGAGTTCGTGTTGGCGAGCGGTACCGACCCTTTTCGCAGGTTCGTACACGAGGCCCAGGGTCGAGATGTGCTCTATACCTGGGCGCATCACGGCCCCAGAGTCGCGCACGGAAGTCGCGCCAGACAGCTTTGGAAGAGATTCCCGCCCTGGTACTGCTCGCGGGGAACTCGCAGCTTGAAGCTTGGCTACGAGCGATCCTTTCCGACCTGGAAGCGCGCGTGTGCGCCAGGCTCGGAATCTCTCCGAAGTCTGAGCGGTGGAAGAATGAGCAGGCGCTCTTCGTAGCCGTACGCGAGATCTTGGGTGGCGACAGAGTGAAGCGTGGCGTATCTCCGGCGTGGCTCCGCCCACAGCACCTCGATATTTTCGTGCCCGACCTCAATCTGGGAATCGAATACATGGGCGTTCAACACTTTGAGCCCGTCGACTTCTTCGGCGGCGAGACGGCCTTTCGCGAAACCGTCGCTCGAGATCAGAGAAAGGAGCAGCTCTGCAAGCTGAATGGAGTCGAGCTGGTCCATGTTCGCTTCGATCAAGATTGGACCGCGCTCCTTGACATGCTCAGGCTCCGCGCCTGATGGGGCCACGACCGCGCTGCCCGCCTCCCGTCCCCCCTTTCTGCCAACATGGGTGAGACATCTCGGCGCCTCGAAAATACTGTAGAGGGCGAGAGAGGCAGTTTCCCTTGAGTCGTAGCAGGAGAGTACCGCAGTTGTCTGGATCGAAGACGACACCCCGCGAGTCCGAAGAGGTCTCGTCAGGGGCTGGCCCTGGGTCGTGGGCTGGTGTTTCACCCCCCGCGGCGTTGGCTTCCTCCGCGGAGGGATCAAGGGGCGAGCGCAGCGAGGCCCTTGGTCCCGGAGAGGAGGAAGCCAACGCCGGGCAACGGTTTGCGCCGAAGCCCTCGAGCCGCGAGATCGAAGTACCAGAAAAAGCCTCGAGAAGGCGGTTTTCGGCCGAGTACAAGCTGCGGATCCTCCGTGAGGCCGATCGTGTAGGGCCCGGCGGCGTGGGTGCGATCCTGCGCCGAGAAGGCCTGTACAGCTCACACCTGGCGCAGTGGCGCGCTGCGCGCCAGGCGGGCGAGGTCGCCGAGCTGAGCCGCAAACGCGGTCGCAAGCCCAAGATCGCCGATCCGATGGCTAAACGAGTCGCCGAGCTCGAGCGCAAGCTCGAGCGGACTCAAGAGCAGCTACGCCAAGCGCAGCTGATCATCGAGGTCCAGGGAAAAGTTGCAAGGCTGCTGGGCTTGAACCCCGCGGAAGAGAAGAGCTCATGAGCGCGGCATCCGATCTCGCCAGCGTGACCGGGATCAAGCGCGCGTGTCGCGCCTTGGCCGTCAGCAGAGCCACCTTCTACCGCCGGAGCAAGCCATCTTCCGGGCATCGGCAGCCCCCAACGCGACCCGCCCGGGCTCTTGGCGCCGAGCAACGCGATCGCGTGCTCGCAGTCCTCGACTCCGAACGCTTCGTCGACCGTGCTCCCGCCGAGGTCTATGCGACGTTGCTCGACGAGGGCACCTACCTGTGCTCGCAGCGCACGATGTACCGCCTTCTCGCCGGGCGTGCGCCTGTGCGAGAGCGGCGCAACCAGGCCCGCCATCCCCAACATCGCAAGCCCGAGCTCGTTGCCACCGGCCCCAACCAGGTCTGGTCGTGGGACATCACCAAGCTAAAGGGGCCGGCACCCTTCGTCTACTACTACCTCTACGTCATCCTCGACATCTTCAGCCGCTACGTCGTCGGCTGGATGGTCGCCAGTCGCGAGAACGCTGGCCTTGCGACACGGCTCATCCAGGAGACCTGCGATCGCCAAGGCATCGAGCCCCAGACTCTCGTCATTCATAGCGATCGAGGCCCGGCGATGGTCGCCAAGACCACGGTCCAGCTCCTCGCCGGCCTCGGTGTCGACCAGTCTCTGAGCCGCCCCCGAGTGAGCAACGACAACCCTTTCTCTGAAGCCCAGTTCAAGACCGTCAAGTACCACCCGCACTTCCCCGACCGCTTCGCCGGTCAGGACCACGCTGGCGATTTCCTCCGCGCCTGGATGCCCTGGTACAACGACGAGCACCGCCACGCCGGGATCGGCCTACTCACCCCGGCTGACGTCCACTTCGGCCGCAGTGATGAGGTCCTCGACCGCCGCCAGAGCGTCCTTGACGCCGCCTTCGCCGCTCACCCGGAGCGATTCCCCAACGGCCCGCCGATTGTCCCGCGACTCGCACCAGCCGTCTACATCAACCCGCCCGTCGCCGCAGCCGCGGCGACTACGCCACCCGAGACCGGCCCGACAGAAGTCCGGGCTCACTAAATAGCCATGCCGCGTGTCTCAAACCCGTTGACAGGCTCCGCGCTCCCGGCAACGCTAGCGGCCAGATATGTTGTGCTCACCCGCCGGATGCTGGTCCTGGGGCCCAATCTCGGCGCACCCCACACTGAGCCGTTCGGCGGCGGGCTCTTTGAGCTGCGCCTGCGGGGCCAGGAAGGAATCGCCAGGGTCTTCTACTGCACCCTCGTTGGCAAGCGGATCGTCATGCTCCACTGCTTCATCAAGAAGGGCCAGAAGGCACCGCTGGGCGAAATCGAGATCGCCAAGACACGACTGAAGGAGGTCAAGAGAGATGCGCAACCACGATGAAATCGTCGCTGAGCTGATGGCGCGGCCAGATGTCCGCGCCGAGGTCGAGCGCATCGAGCGCGACGAGCCAGAACTGCTCGATCTGCTGCTTCGAGCACGGCACGAAGCCGGGCTGAGCCAGGCCGAGGTCGCGCGACGCATGGGCACGCAGGCGCCGGCTGTGGCGCGACTCGAACGATCGCTTGCCACCGGCAAACATTCCCCGTCGCTCGCCACCCTGCGCAAGTATGCCAGCGCCTGTGGTCGCCAGATTGTCGTGCGACTGAACTAGTCGGCTCCTCTCGCTGCTCGCTCCGGCGTGCGACCACTTTCGCAGGCGACGCTGCCACTTGGGCAACGGCTCCAGCGATGAAGAGGTGTGGGAGGTGACCCAGCAAGCCGGCCGGTTTCTGATTCACCCAGGATCTGGACTTCTCGGACATACGGCCGCTTTGCCTTCGGAACCAGCTTCGTGGATCTGCTCGTCTCTTGCTTGCTCGTCGTCCTCGTCCTGGTCACGTTCGTGGAGCGAGCGTTCCTCCGCCGCTGCGGCACGGCGCCCCCACTGGCTCGACGGCGAGCGTTCGTTCCTGCATCACCGGAGCGATCGGCTCGGCGAGGGCGGCCGAAGCCGGCGTGGGTGGTCG